>NZ_JBIVTK010000001.1:387990-618170 GCF_044756725.1 Paenarthrobacter sp. NPDC091669 | reverse complement strand
AACGCCCGGTCCCATTCCGAACCCGGAAGCTAAGACCCACAGCGCCGATGGTACTGCACCCGGGAGGGTGTGGGAGAGTAGGACACCGCCGGACAACCATTAAGGCAAGAGCCCCGACCACAGGTCGGGGCTCTTCCCCTTTAACCACCCAACACACACCACCCACCACCCACACACCCCAACACCGCATCCACCACATGGCTGCGTTGCTTGTCCCGGCGGAACACCAGGTACTCCGTTATCGGCGGTATCGGATCAACAAAATCAAGCAACACCAGCCGGGGATCGTCGTTGAATTCATCCTCTGCGATGACCCCAATGCCCAGGCCGGCGATCACCGCCGCGTGGACTGCTTCCCGGCTGTCAGTCTCGAGTACTTCCTCTGGTTGCAGCTGGGCAGCGGAGAGCGCTGTTTCAATGGACCTACGGGTGACGGATCCGATCTCCCTGATGATCAGCGGGTGGTCTACGAGGTCCCGGAGCCGGATCACCTTGCTGCCGGCCAACGGGTGGTCCTGCCGAACGAAGGCCACCAGGTCCTGCGTTCCGAGCCGGCGTGCAATCAAGTCCGGATGTGGTGTCTCGTCGGCGATGATGCCGACGTCCACAGTTCCGGCCAGGACCCGTCTGCGTACCTCGGCGGAGTTTCCGCTGACGAGTTGGATGCTGACTCCCGGGTTCAGCCGGCGGAACGTGCTGAGCACGCCCACGGCGTTGATGGGAGCGTCGGTGCCGAACCGTAGCTCTCCTTGCATGACGTTGCGGGCCCTGGCCAGGACGGTCTCGGCCTCGAGCTCGGCGGCGAACAACCTGGCCGTGACTGCCAGGAGTTTTCGTCCCAAAGGCGTCAACTCCACTGACCGCCCGGCCCGCTGCAGGAGATGGACCCCATGGACCCGTTCCAGAAGACGGACCTGCTCGGACAGGGTTGGTTGGCTCACTTTCGCAGCTGCGGCCGCGGCGACGTAACTGCCGTGGGTAGCAACGAAGTGGAACGCCCGCAGGTGTGTGAGATTCATAGGCATGGCCTAAGTCTCCTATAGAGATGAGCGGCGTCTCCTATGAGTTGCCACCGAAGCCACGTACCGTCGTGGCTGTGAATAATGAACCCCACGTCCTTGTAGTCGGAATCGACGGCGTCCGTTACGACTCCCTTATGTCCGCGGATACTCCCGTTCTGGACCGGATCGCCCGGAACGGCTTCCTGCTGCCAGTCCGCGTTCACAGGAAGAATGCCACGATTTCCGGTCCAGTGTGGGCCACCGTGGCCACCGGGGTTTATGCAGACCGGCACGGGGTCACCGGGAACAGTGACCATCCGCCGGAGCTCGCTGCCTATCAGGACTTCACCGCGGTGCTTCGTGCGGCCCGCCCGGAGTCTCGCACCATGATTGCCGCGAGCTGGTTTCCTGTGGCGGCACCCACAGCGTGTGGGCCCCTCTTCTCCTCACGTGGATGGGTGCCGGAGGAGGACCCTGAAGAAGTGAACGACGCCGGCAGCTGGGTAAGTGCCGACGACGCCGTCGCTGATTATGCAGCCGGACGGTTGCAGCGCGAGAACCTTGCGGCATCCTTTGTGTACTTTGGCGAGGCCGACGTCGAAGCCCATAACAACGGAACGGGTATGGGCTATCTTTCAGCCATTCAGCGCTGCGACTCCCGCCTCAAAAGCCTGTTGGAAGCCATTGAGTCGAGGCCTGCCCGTGGTGACGAACAATGGACGGTCATAGTGGTGACTGACCACGGGCACGTCGATGCCGGTGGTCATGGGGGTGAGACCGGGGCCGAGCGCACAGCCTGGATCGCTGCCTGCGGCGAAAGCGTGCCCCGGGACGTCGTGGCTGTGGACCACGCTGACATCTTCGCCCAGGTACTGGCAGCCTTCGGCGTTGCAACAGGAGGCACTGACGGGCTCACCTTCGGTGCCCGGCGTGACCCGCAGGAGCGACCCGCACCGACGGCGGTTCCCCGTTGACCCTTACGGTGACGGCAGCAGTCCTCCTGGCGGCGGTCCTGCACAGCGTCTGGAATGCCTTGGCCAAGGCGATTCCTGACCGGCTTGCCTCGTCCAGCATGATTGCCTTGGCCTATTTGGCGTCCGGCCTGGTGGGGGCAGCGGTCTTCGGAGTGCCCCCACAGCAGTCGTGGCCCTATGTTGTAGCGTCGGCGGCCTTGCAGACCTGCTATCTCATCCTGCTGACGACGTCCTACAAGCACGGCGATTTCTCCAAGGTTTATCCGCTGGCCCGGGGCCTCGCTGTCCTCCTGGTCACGGGGGCCGCCACTACTTTCCTGGCAGAGAAATTGAGTTTTTGGCAGCTCTCGGGGGTTGCGGTGGTCGCTGGTTCGTTGCTGAGCCTGGCCCTCACAAAGCACAGCGCAACGGCCAGTGGCGGCAGGAACCGCAAGGGCACCGTCTTCGCTGTGCTCACGGGGGCAGCCATCGCGGCCTATACCTTGGTGGACGGGGTCGGAGTCCGGGTTTCCGGGCAACCGATGGCTTATGTCTCGTGGCTTTTCCTGCTGCAGGGCATGGTGATTCCCTTGATCTGCTGGCGCATGGCCTCCGAGAGCCGTTCTTTCCCGCGACGAGTGGCGCGGTACTGGAAGCCGGGATTCCTCGGAGGACTGGTGTCCATGCTTGCCTACGGAATTGTGGTCTGGGCGCAGAGCCTGGCACCGCTTGCCTTGGTGTCGGCGCTGCGTGAGACCAGTGTCCTGCTGGCTGGAGTCATCGGCGCGGTGTTCTTCAATGAGAAGTTCAGCCGGCTCCGGTTGGGCTTGACGGCAGTCGCGGTGGCAGGCATCGCCGCGATCCAGCTTGGCTAGCCCGAGAAGAACTCCGACAACTCCGAGATCAGCTTGTCCGGAGCTTTGATGGGCCCGTCATGCCCTGAGCCAGGGAGGATGCTGTAGCTGGATCCGGAGAGGACGTCATGGATCTGGCCGCACGCAACACCAAAGTAGGCGGGGCTCTTTTCGCCCACCACGATCAGCGTCTCCAGCGGGAGGGCAAGGAAGGGCTCGGCGGGCATGTCGGCAGCGATGACGGCCTTAATTTCCCGGACACCGCAGGTCATCAGTTCGCGCATCTGCTTGCCCAAGGGTGTACCGGCGGCCAGCTTGTTGGCCAGGGTGAGCATGGACAATGGCATGCGTGCGAAGGCGCCGCCGGTCTCCACGCCCTTGATCAGGACGGCGAGGGCGCGGTCGTAGTCTCCCGCCGCCGTCGCGCGTTCATAATCCGGTGTCCAGTCGGCCTTGACGCTGTGGTTGACCGACACGGCGGGGTCGTAGACGGCAAGCCTCTCCACGGGCAGGGTCCGAGCAGCGTGCAGCGCCACGGCGCCGCCGAAGCTGTGGCCAAAGACGTCGGTGCTGGACGTGTGTTTCATGACGGCGTCCAAGTCCCGGATATCGGCCTCGAGCGTGTAGTCCTCGGCCTGCGGGGATGAATCACCGCGTCCGCGTCGGTTGAAAGTATGAACGGGCCGGCCCAGGGCTTCGCTGAGTTTCTGCGCGAAACGCGAGTAATCGGCAGCCGTCACCATGGAGGCAGGAACGACGACGACGCCGGAACCCGCCGCTGCCAGCCCACCGCCTGTGGTGAGTACTTCGAGGTGTCCGCCGTCGTGGGTCATGATGATGTCGCGCGTCATGACTTGAGCCTAACCGAGCGACCTGAATGCAGGCAGCATGCCGGCCCTTATGTGGAAAAGCAGTCAGTGTGGAAAAGCACTCAGCGTTTGAAGTAGTCCGAGACATCCGAGACGAGTTCGTTGACTGCTGCAGGAATGGACCCATGGAATCCCTTGGGCGAAACCTCCAACGTGCTGCCGGGAACAGCCCTGTTCAGCCGCGCAGCGGTGACCTTGTAGAACTGTGGGCTTTTCTTGCCCACCATGAAGTGGGTGCTGGACGGCAGGACGGAAAAATCGCTCGGAGTATCTGCGGCTTCGAAGGCTGCCTTCAGCTCACCGACACCTGAAGGCATGAGCTCGCGGAAAAGCCTGTTCACTTTGGTTCCTGACACCACAGCCATGAGGCCCGCCAGAATGGGCTCAGGAACGCGGGCAAGGGCAGTTCCTGGCTGCATTCCGCGCTTCATCCGGGCCAGCGCCCGGCCAACATCGCCTTTGTCGACCGAGTCCGCGAAGCCGGCCAGCCACTCTGTGTCCATGCTGCCGTCGATGTTCACCGCGGCGTCGTAGACAGCGAGCTTGTCCGGCTGGTGGTGCGTGCCGGCAAAGGCCTGGGCGGCATTCAAAGCCACGGACCCGCCCAGGCTGTGGCCAAAGATGTTCCGGGCGCCGGTGGCGTCCATGATGGTGCGGACATCTGCGATCTCCGTGGCCATGGAGTAGTAGTGCGGCTGCTCGGTGGACTGGCCCCGGCCCCGGCGGTCATACACGTCCACAGCCCAGCCGGCACCGAGGCCCTTGGCCAAAGCGACGGAGAAGGGCCGATAAATGAGTGCCGTGAGGAACGCGCCACCGATCAGGACCACCCGGCGCTCCCCGGGTGCGTCTTCGGTGCCGTAACTGTACAAGGCGAGCCGGCCGCCGTCGTGCGTCTGAATATCGCGTTCCCTCACTGGAACATCCTAGGTGGCATCCGGAATTTCGCCGTGGAACCGGGTCCCGGAGAGGAACCGCGCTACGCGGGCTGCGAGCCGCTTGCCAGGCCGCAACGGCCCTTCGTGGAACTGCAGCGGCACCACAGCAAAGTCGATCACAGGCACGGCCCCGGCCAGGGTGCGGCCGGTCTCTGCGAAGTACGACGGACTCCAACCGCCGCTGAGCATCAAGGTGGGCGTGGAAAGTCCCATGAAGTCGTGAAGGTGGGCATCGGCGTCCAGGACGGCGCGCATTTCGGTGACTGCCGTGGGCAGCAGGGAGCGCATCTCCAAGCCCAGGCGGGTCCGGGCCGACAGGACACTGAGCGTGCGCAGCGCCCCCATGGGCAGATAGGAAATTGGGCCGGCCGTTCCCAACCCCTGCACCAGATGCGCCCACGCGTGATCCAGCTGACCGGCTGTGACCGCTTCCTCAAGCTCGGGCCGCCACCGGCTGCTGAGATTGCCTGACAGCGACACGGCGGCGTCGTAAGTGACCAGTTTGTTGATGCGGGCCCGCCTCGCGGCTTGCAGCGCCACAAAGCCGCCATAGCTGTGCGCTACAACGTCCGTGGAGCCGGTCTTCTCCATCACCGCGAGGAGGTCCGCGATCTCGGTTTCCACCGAATAGCCTGACGGCTGCGGCGCTGACCGCCCCCTGCCGCGCCGGTTATAGCTGTGAACCGGGCGCCCCAGCATGACGCTGAGGGTCCGCGCGAAAGGCCAGTACAGCGAGTCCGTCACCAAGGTGCCATGAACAAGCACGACGCCGGCCGGTTCAGCGGGTGCCTTCGAGCCGGGAATTGACGCTCCTGACGCGGGCCGGAAGGTGTGCACCTCAAGCTGCCCACCGCCGTCGACCGTTTCAACTGTCCATGTCTCCACAGCCCCGAGTCTATGCGTTTGCCTCATCTTGGGGCCCGGAAGTGAAGGTCCGTAATGACCGGTAAACTTAAGGACTGTGACTTCCGCAAACACCCCAGCCCTGAACACCTCCGCAGAACCCATCGATGCCAGCGAGCAGATGCGCATCCGTATGGAAAAGCGCGCCAAGCTGATCGAGCGCGGCACGGAGGCCTATCCGGTGGGTGTTGAACGGACCCATTCCCTCGGCGAAATCCGTGAGAAGTACGCGCACCTGGAAGCCGATGAAACCACCGGCGACACCGTTGGTGTCACCGGGCGCGTCGTGTTTGTGCGCAATACCGGCAAGCTGTGCTTCGCCACCCTCCAGGAGGGCGGCGTGGACGGCAAGGGCGTAAGGCTGCAGGCCATGCTGAGCCTTGCCAACGTAGGCGAGGAAGCGCTCGCCGAATGGAAGGCCCTGGTTGACCTGGGTGACCACGTGTTCATCAAGGGCGAGGTCATCTCCTCCCGCCGCGGTGAGCTGTCCGTCATGGCCGATTCCTGGTCCATGGCCTCCAAGGCCCTTCGCCCCCTCCCGGTACTGCACGCAGAACTGAATGAGGAAACCCGCGTCCGCCAGCGCTACGTGGACCTCATGGTCCGCGATGAAGCCCGTGAGATGGTCTACAAGCGCGCCGCCATCACCCGCTCGGTGCGCGACACCCTGGACCGCCACGGCTACGTGGAGGTGGAAACCCCCATCCTGCAGCTGGTCCACGGCGGCGCTACCGCACGCCCGTTCGAAACGCACATGAACGCGTTCGACCAGAAGATGACACTGCGCATCGCCACCGAGCTTTTCCTCAAACGCGCCGTTGTGGGTGGCATCGACCGGGTTTACGACATGGGCCGTGTTTTCCGGAATGAAGGCGTGGACTCCACGCACAGCCCTGAATTCACTACCTTGGAATGCTACGAAGCCTGGGCTGACCAGTTCGTCATGGCTGAGCGTATGAAAGAAATTATCCTCAACGTTGCGGACGTCGTTGGGACACGCACCATCCAAACGGATGCCGGCGAAATCAACCTCGACGGCGAATGGGCCTGGGTCTCGGTTTACCCGGGTATTTCCGAAGCGGTGGGTGTTGAAATTACGCCGGACACCACGGTGGAGGAACTGCTGGCAATTGCTGCCAAGCACGAAGTCAAGGTGGACCCCAAGTGGGACGCCGAGAAGATTGTGGTTGAGCTGTTCGGCGAGATTGTAGAACCCACCCTGCTGAACCCGACATTTGTTTATGACTATCCGCCGTCGGCGCAGCCGCTGGCCCGCCCGCACCGTGAAGACGGGCGCCTCATCGAAGCCTGGGACCTGATCATCGGCGGCATGGAGCGCGGTACGGCCTTCTCTGAACTCATTGACCCCGTCATCCAGCGCGAACGCCTGACGGAGCAGTCACGCCGCTCCGCCGCCGGTGATGAGGAAGCCATGCAACTGGACGAGGACTTCCTCCGCGCTCTCGAATACGGCGCGCCGCCCATGGGCGGCATCGGGCTCGGCATTGACCGTTTGGTCATGCTGTTCACCGGGGCCGGCATTCGCGAAACCATTCTGTTCCCCTTGCTGAAGCCTGAAGGACACTGATCATGGAGTACATCGCAGTCCTTGCGCCGTCCATAGTTGTGGGTTTGATCTTCTGGTTTGCCATGAAGTCGATCTTCAATGCAGACAAATCCGAGCGTCAGGCAGAAGCCCGCGCCCAAGCCGAAGCAAATTCAAAAAATGCCGGCCCGGCATCTGAAGGCCCAGCCGCTAAATAGGCTCCTAAATGGCTTCCACTTTCACGTGAATCCAATTGTGCTTTGACGTGCGTGCTTGCCGTGAACGATAATCGACAAAGGAACCCGGGGAATTTCTGATTATCCATCCCTCCAAATGAGAGGCAACTCATGGCACAGAAAGTAAAAATCATCCTCGTCGATGACCTGGATGAAGGGGCTGCGGACGAAACTGTCCGCTTCGGCCTGGACGGTGTGAGCTACGAAATGGACCTGTCCACAGCAAACGCATCATCGCTGCGGAAGGCCCTGGAACCGTTTGTCGCAAAGGCCCGGAAGACCTCTTCCGGTCGCGGGACGCGGGGTCGCGCTACTCCGGCCCGCAACCAGGATTCCGCACAGATCCGGCAGTGGGCCCGGGATAACGGTTACACGGTCAACAGCCGCGGACGTATCCAGGCTGAAATTCAGGAAGCCTACCAAAAGGCCAATTCCTGATTCACCGCTTCAATGCCCCGGCAGTCACTGCCGGGGCATTGGTTGTTTAAGGGACTCGGTTTGTTGGGCGCCACCGTGGCCCCGCCGACCGAATAATCCGTGAATCTCCCCGGCCCTGGACGGCCCGTTTACCGCTGCTATTGCGGAGCAGGGATAGCCGCGCGCTTGCAACGCCGTGGAATGCTCCCGGGGCGGCCCGGCGGCAGGTTGCCCGGGCCGGCTGGCAGGATGTCACCGTCGCCTGCCGCGGTCAAGGGGAAGCGCCCGTTTTATTCCTCCGCGGCGTCATGTTTCCCCTGTGGCGAACACGCCCCAAAAGTGTTGCTCCGGCACGTAGCATCAAAGTACGTCGTAGCTAGGAGTGTGGCGAAATGTTTGAGAGATTTACGGACCGTGCCCGTCGCGTGGTCGTCCTTGCCCAAGAAGAGGCACGGATGCTCAACCACAATTACATCGGTACCGAGCACATCCTCTTGGGTCTGATCCACGAGGGTGAAGGCGTTGCTGCCAAGGCGCTCGAGTCCCTGAGCATTTCGCTCGATGGCGTTCGCGAGCAAGTACAGGAGATCATCGGCCAGGGCCAGCAAGCCCCGTCCGGTCACATCCCCTTTACGCCGCGTGCCAAGAAGGTGCTTGAGCTTTCCCTTCGTGAAGCACTGCAGCTCGGCCACAACTACATCGGTACTGAGCACATCCTGCTCGGCCTCATTCGCGAAGGCGAAGGCGTGGCCGCCCAGGTGCTGGTGAAGCTTGGTGCGGACCTGAACAGGGTCCGTCAGCAGGTCATCCAGTTGCTCTCCGGCTACCAGGGCAAGGAAACCGCAGGCAGCGGCTCCGGCCAGGGCCAGCCGGAAGGTACGCCTGCCGGCTCGGTGGTGCTTGACCAGTTCGGACGCAACCTCACGCAGGCTGCCCGCGAAAACAAGCTCGATCCTGTGATCGGCCGCGAGCAGGAGATGGAACGCGTCATGCAGGTCCTCTCCCGCCGCACCAAGAACAACCCTGTGCTGATCGGTGAGCCCGGCGTTGGTAAGACTGCCGTCGTCGAAGGCCTTGCCCAGGCGATTGTCCGCGGCGATGTCCCGGAGACCATCAAGGACAAGCAGCTGTACACGCTTGACCTCGGTTCCCTGGTTGCCGGCTCCCGTTACCGCGGTGACTTCGAAGAGCGCCTGAAGAAGGTCCTCAAGGAAATCCGCACCCGCGGCGACATCATCCTCTTCATCGACGAGATCCACACCCTCGTCGGTGCAGGTGCTGCCGAAGGCGCCATTGATGCTGCGTCCATCCTGAAGCCGATGCTCGCCCGTGGTGAACTCCAGACCATCGGTGCCACCACTCTTGACGAGTACCGCAAGCACATCGAAAAGGATGCCGCGCTTGAGCGTCGCTTCCAGCCGATCCAGGTCAAGGAACCCTCCGTCGCTCACGCGATCGAGATCCTCAAGGGACTCCGCGACCGTTACGAGGCACACCACCGCGTGACGATTACCGACGGCGCCCTCGCCTCAGCCGCGCAGCTGGCCGAACGCTACATCTCGGACCGCTTCCTGCCGGACAAGGCGATCGACCTCATCGATGAAGCCGGCGCACGCCTGCGTATCCGTCGCATGACCGCTCCGCCGGAGCTCAAGGCCATGGACGAGCGCATTGCGGACGTGAAGATGGAGAAGGAATCCGCCATCGACGCCCAGGACTTCGAGGGTGCTGCTTCGCTGCGCGACAAGGAGCAGAAGCTCATTGCCGAACGCGCTGAGAAGGAACGCACCTGGAAGTCCGGCGGCATGGACGACATCTCCGAGGTTGACGAGGACCTGATCGCTGAGGTTCTTGCGAACTCCACCGGCATCCCGGTCTTCAAGCTCACCGAGGAAGAGTCCTCGCGCCTGCTCAAGATGGAAGACGAACTGCACAAGCGCGTTGTCGGCCAGGACGAAGCCATCAAGGCCCTGTCCCAGGCCATCCGCCGTACCCGTGCAGGCCTGAAGGACCCCAAGCGTCCCGGTGGCTCGTTCATCTTCGCCGGCCCCACGGGCGTCGGCAAGACCGAGCTCGCCAAGGCACTTGCCGAGTTCCTGTTCGGTGAAGAGGACGCCCTCATCACGCTGGACATGTCCGAGTACTCCGAGAAGCACACGGTTTCGCGTCTCTTCGGTGCACCTCCGGGCTATGTCGGCTACGAAGAAGGCGGCCAGCTGACGGAGAAGGTCCGTCGTCGTCCGTTCTCGGTGGTTCTGTTCGACGAAGTGGAGAAGGCCCACGCCGATCTCTTCAACTCACTGCTGCAGATTCTGGAAGACGGCCGCCTGACCGACTCCCAGGGCCGCGTGGTGGACTTCAAGAACACCGTGATCATCATGACCACCAACCTTGGTACCCGCGATATCTCCAAGAGCGTGGCGACGGGCTTCCAGTCCGGAACGGACACCCAGACCGGCTACAACCGGATGCGGGCCCGGGTTACCGAAGAGCTCAAGCAGCACTTCCGTCCCGAGTTCCTCAACCGTGTTGACGACGTCGTAGTGTTCCCGCAGCTGACGCAGGACGAGATCATCGAGATCGTGGACCTGTTCGTGAACCGCCTGGAGCGCCGCCTCAAGGACAAGGACATGGGCATCGAACTCACCCCCGCTGCCAAGGTTCTCCTGGCCACACGTGGTTACGATCCCGCCATGGGTGCCCGGCCGCTGCGCCGCACCATCCAGCGCGAGATCGAGGACCAGCTGTCCGAGAAGATCCTGTTCGGCGAGATCCACTCCGGCGACATCGTTGTAGTGGACGTTGACGGCGAAGGTGACGACGCCAAGTTCACGTTCGAAGGCAACGCCAAGCCGCGTATCCCGGAGATCGCTCCGACCGCGTAAGTCCAACGCTTGATCCCAGAAGCCCCACCCGCTCCGCAAGGAGTTGGTGGGGCTTCTGCGTTGGGCAGGCCAAAGGAATGCGGCGCGCTAGCCCGGGATGCCTGCTCCGGCCAGGTAGTTTGCCACGATGCCGGCGAATTGTTCGACGGAGTGGCCGGAGTGCGTTTGTCCAAACATCGCTGCCGCCAAATGCGGGTAGTTGCCGGTGTGAAGGGTTTCGGTGAGGTACAAGACGCGGCTGGCCGTGGCGTTTTCGGCTGCTCCGGAGGCGGGTGCGGAAGCCAGTTCGTTTTGTACGAAGGCTGACGTGATGGCAGACATCATGGCCACGGTTTGAAGCTTGGCTGGTCCAGGAAGGTCCACCGTTGCCAGGGCGGATAAGGCAGCTTCCAGGTATCGGAGCGAATTGGGGCCTGTGGACGGGCGGGTCAACAGCAAGGGGGCCAGCCAGGGGTGTCGGTGCATGATGTCCCGTCCCTGGTGGGCAAGGTTCAGAAGTTCCTCTCTTGGATTCTCGCCTCCGGCCTCAAGTTGGTACTCGCCGGCGACTGTATCCATCATCAGTTCCACCAGTTCGTCGTGGGATTTCACGTAGCGGTAGAGAGAGGCGGCGCCGGCACCTATGCTCGCGGCTACCCTTCGAATGGACACCGCGGAAAGGCCTTCGTCGTCCGCGATGCGGAGGGCCGCCGTCGCAATTCCGTTGCGGGAATGTTCGGGCTTGGGCCCGACAGTTGCACGCTCGGGGCGCCGCCAGACGTCCGTGGGATTGTGAGCAGTCAATCCAGTACCGCCCTTTCATCCTGTTGAAGTGATTTGGTCCTGCCCCCATTCCACTATATTCTTAATTGCGAACGGTGATCGCAATTAGCGAAGGTGGGGAATGGCATGCGGGTACTCATGGTGGCTCCCGGAACGCGCGGGGATGTGGCGCCCATGGCCGGTCTCGGGCAGCGCCTGCAGGTGTTGGGCTACGAGGTTGCCATTGCGGCCAATCCTGCCTATGCCCCTCTGGTTGTTGAGTCCGGATGCGAGTTCAGGCCCCTGCCGGGGGACCTGACGGAATTGATCAAGCAGCCAGCCCCCGGCGCAAAGGCGGCACCCGGAGGCGTGCTGACCTTCTGGCGAAGGCTTGGCGAATACATGGACAATGCAGCCACGGGTGCCCTGGCTGCCGCCGAAGCCGGAACCGATGTCATCATGGCCAACTCGGTGGCACCCTATGCCTACGACATTGCTGAGGCCTTCGGCATCCCGGCCATCGGGGCACATTTGCAGCCAACCGAACCGAGTGCGGCCTACCCGCCCGTGCTGATGAATTCGGCTCGAAGCCTGGGTGCGCTGGGGAACAGAATCATTGGCGAGCGGGCGGCTGCAGGGCCGGCCCCCTACGATGCTCCCAGTGCCCGCCTGCGCAAGCAGCTCAACCTGCGCAAGGAAAGCCGGGCGGCCGGCGAACGTCGTCGGAGGAAGGCCCGGTCCACCATTCTGCATGGCATCAGTCCTGCTGTCCTGCCGCGGCCGGCCGATTGGCACGCGGGTTTGGTGATGGCCGGATATTGGTGGCCCCCGGAACATGACGGCTGGGAGCCCTCCGCTGGCCTGGTGGACTTTCTCGCGGACGGTCCAGCGCCCGTCTTCATTGGTTTCGGCAGCAGCGCGCACCTTGACCCCGGCTTCATCCTCGAGGCCACGCGTCGTGCCGGAGTTCGGGCTGTTGTGCAGGGCGCAGAGGGCGTGTTGGGCGATGACGCCCTGGGCGTGGGAAATGTCCCGCACGAGTGGCTCTTCCCCCGGATGGCGGCTGTAGTGCATCACGCCGGAGCGGGAACCGCCGCGGCCGGGTTCCGCGCAGGTGTGCCGTCGGTAGGTGTTCCCGTGTATACGGACCAGCCACTCTGGGCTTCGCGAATCGCATCCCTGGGCGTCGGTCCCCAACCGCTTCCGTACAAGAAGCTGACTCCGGAGCGCCTTGGTGACGTGATCGCGGAGGCCGTAAGAACGCCGTCGTACGCGCAGCAAGCGCAGGTCCTGGCGGCCGCCATCGGCAAGGAAGACGGGACTGTGCCGGTGGTCGAAGCGCTGCGAAATCTCGAAAAGTAGCATCGGGAGCTCTCACGACGCGCTCTCCACGGCTTAGTTGAGTGCGGAATATGTGAAACTACTGTTTCACTGTGAGTGAACCACCCTGTGATCGGGAGCACAATGCGTGTTGAATCGGATCATGGACTCTGCTGACACTCTGACCCCGGGCGAGCAGCCCGAAACTCCCTTCCACCATGTGGACCACTACCTCGCCATCCCGCGGGTCAGCGGCCTTACCCTCAGCCCCGATGGCAAGCGCCTGGTCACCACCGTTTCAACGCTGAACGGCAAGGGAACCGAGTTCGCTTCTGCCCTCTGGGAGATCGACCCCACTGGCCATAAGCACGCGCGCCGCATCACCCGCAGTTCCAAAGGCGAGGCGGGCGCCGTGTTCGCGGCAAATGGCGACCTCTACTTCACCTCGGCGCGCCCGGATCCGGACAGCCCGGACGCTGACCCGGTCAACGCCCTCTGGCTCCTCCCCGCTGACGGTGGAGAAGCCCGCGTGGTGCACTCGCGCGCAGGCGGCATCAGTTCCGTCATGGCTGCGAAGGATGCGGACGCAACGTTTGTCAGCGCCGAGGTCCTCGCGGGATCCGCGGACGAGGACAACGACGACGAACGCCGAAAGGCACGCAAGGACAACAAGGTCTCCGCCATCCTGCACAGCGGCTACCCGGTCCGCTACTGGGATGCCGACCTCGGCCCCGCAGAGCCGCGGATCTTTGCCGTCGAGCAGGGTGAGGGGCAGGAACCCGGCAAGCCGTCAACGGTGGACGCCGCGGCTCCGCTCAAGCTCCGCAACCTGACGCCCGGCGTCGGCGGTTCCCTGCGTGAGTCAAAAACAGTGGTGAGCCCGGACGGGAAGACCATTTACACCAGCATGACCAAGGCGCTCGCCAAGGCCGACAGCCGCGAGGTGCTGGCCGCCATCGACGTCGCCACCGGGAACGTCAAGGTGCTGCTGGACCACGAAGGCATGAGCTACTTCCCGGGACCCGTCAGCCCGGACAACGGCACGCTCGTGGTAGAAAGCGAAAGCGACACCACGCCGACGCAGGCTCCGCAGGTGAAGCTGCACCTGCTCAACGTTGCCGACGGCGAGACCACCGACCTTGAGCCGCTGGCGCACCACTGGGATCGCTGGGCCACCGTCCTTGCCTGGCTTCCGGATGGCAGCGCCGTCCTTGCCAAAGCGGACGACGACGGCGCGTCGCCGGTTTTCCTGATCAACGTCGCTGACGGTGGGGTCACCCGGGTGACGCAGGACGCTTCCGCCTATTCCGACGTCGTGATTTCTCCCGACGGGACTGCGGCGTTTGCCCTGCGGAGCTCGTACGAATTCCCCGCCGAAGCGGTCCGGATAGACCTCGCCACCGGAGAAGTGACCAGGCTGCAGGCACCCGCCGAGCGGCCCGTCTACAAGGGACATCTGGAGCGCGTGGAAACGACGGCGGACGACGGTGCACGAGTGCCCGCCTACCTCGCGCTCCCCGAAGGGGCGTCGGCCGGAAAGCCTGCGCCGCTCCTGCTGTGGATCCACGGCGGCCCTCTGGGTTCGTGGAACGCCTGGACGTGGCGCTGGAACCCCTGGCTGCTCGTCGCCAAGGGCTACGCCGTGCTGCTGCCCGATCCAGCGCTCTCCACAGGCTACGGCCAGGAATTCATCCAGCGCGGTTGGGGTGAGTGGGGCAAGAAGCCCTTCACCGACCTCATGGCCATCACCGACGCGGTGGTGGGGCGCCCGGACATTGACGAGTCGCGGACAGCCGCGATGGGGGGATCGTTCGGCGGCTACATGGCCAACTGGGTGGCCGGCCAAACCGACCGGTTCAAAGCGATCGTTACGCATGCCAGCTTGTGGGCGCTGGACCAGTTCGGCCCCACTACGGACGCTGCGCAGTACTGGCTGAAGGAAATGACCGTGGAAATGGCCATGGAGAACTCCCCGCACCTGAACGTGGGAAACATCAAGACACCCATGTTGGTGATCCACGGCGACAAGGACTACCGGGTTCCAATCGGCGAGGGCCTGCGTCTTTGGTACGAGCTCCTGTCATCCTCGCAATTGCCCGCCGACGACAACGGCCAGAGCCCGCACCGCTTCCTCTACTTCCCCGACGAAAACCACTGGGTGCTCCAGCCGCAGCACGCGAAGATCTGGTACGGAGTGGTGGAGCACTTCCTGGCAAAACAGGTGCTGGGCGAGGACGTTGCTTTGCCGGAGGAGCTGGGGGTCTAGGCGATTCGTTCGGCCCCAGCCCCGCATTCTGTCATGCGCGGGGCTGGGGCGTCCGGCACCTGTTTGCCTCGCTAGGATGGGGGAGTGAATTCGACCTTCAGCCTCCGTCCTGCCCGCACCAGCGATGTAGCGGCGATCAAGAGGCTTGTGGCGCCCTTGGCTGAGGAACGGATCCTCATGGCCAAGGAGACTGTGGCTTATTACGAGAGCCTGCAGGAATTCCGGATCGCCGAATCTGACGGCGGGGAAGTCATTGGCTGCGGCGCGCTCCACGTGATGTGGGAGGACCTGGCCGAGATCCGCACTCTTGCGGCTGCTGATTCCTGGCGGGGGCGGGGCGTGGGGCATGTCCTGGTGGAGAATCTCCTTGAGGAAGCGCGCGCCCTTGGTGTGAGCCGCGTATTTTGCCTGACATTCGAGGTGGACTTCTTCAAGCGCCACGGATTTGAAGTCATGGCTGACCAGTCGGCCGTTGACCCGCAGGTGTACTCCGAGCTGCTCCGTTCACACGACGAAGGCGTGGCGGAGTTCCTGGACCTGGCTCGGGTGAAGCCGAATACCTTGGGCAATACCCGCATGATCAAGCAGCTCTAAGCCCGCAATCCCCTTCCGCGCGTCGAGATCCTGAAGGAAATTGGCGCGTCTTTCAAGCGTGCCCAATTATGAGTGATTTAAACCTCTTTCCTTATCTAAAATTGATGGATAAACTGATTGAGGCTTGCTGGGGAAGCTTCCACCACATCGGTCAATTGAGAGAAGATCATGCAGTCCCACGCGTCCCTTTCAGATGTTTCAGAACTCCAACTCAGCGTGCGCGGTCCAGTGTTCACGCCTGCCGATCCCGGCTTCGCCGCTGAAGTAGCGGCCTTCAATTTATCCACACAGCACCAGCCCGATCTTGCCTTCGGAGCCCTCGACGCAGAGGATGTCTCGGCGGCGATACGCTGGGCAGCGGAACGCGGTGTCCCCGTGTCCGTCCAGTCAACCGGGCACGGTGCCACCAATGCGATCGAGGGTGGCCTGCTGATCAGCACCCGACGAATGCTCGAGCTCAGTATTGATCCCCTGGAGAAGACAGCCCGCGTGGGTGCGGGCGTCCGTTGGAAGGCCGTGGTGGAGCTCGCCGGGACCTTCGGCCTCATGGGGCTCTGCGGTTCAACCACCGACGTTGGCGTGGTGGGTTACACGCTGGGCGGTGGGCTGCCGATCCTGGGCCGCAAATACGGATTCGCTTCTGACCACGTGATTGCGTTTGAAATCGTCACGGCGGACGGAACCCTGCGCAGGGTAACCAAGGACGAGGATTCGGAGCTGTTCTTCCTCCTGCGTGGCGGCAAGGGCAATCTGGGAATCGTCACGGCCATGGAGTTCCACCTCTTCCCTGGCTCCGACCTCTACGCCGGCGGAATCTACTTTGACGGTGAGCAAGCTCCAGAAGTACTGCAGGCGTTCAGGGGTTGGGCACCTGCCCTGCCGGTAGAGGCCTCGGCGTCACTTGCCTTCCTGCGGCTGCCTGACATGGAGATGGTGCCGGAACCCCTGCGCGGAAAGTTTGTGATCCACCTCCGTTACGCCTATCAGGGTGATCTGGCGGCGGCGGCAGAACTCCTGGAGCCGATGCGCCGGAGCGCACCGTTCATGATGGACGCTACCGGTCCCCTTGACGCCACTGCCTTCGACTCCATCCACCAGGACCCGGACCAACCAGTTCCCGTGATGGAACACGGGTTCCTCTTGGACAGGCTGGATGCGCCTGAAGCCGAAACGCTTCTGCGGCACTTTGGCCCGGGCGTCGAAAGTCCCGTGCTGTTGGCCGAGCTCCGGTTGCTCGGGGGTGCTTTGGCGAAGAGTGCAGGCGGCGATGACATTGTGGGTGGTCGCGATGCTGCGTTCAGCTTCTTCATGGGTGCCATTGCCGTCCCGCCGGTGGTTGCGATGTTGCCCGCGGTTTTCAATGCCGTCCATGAAGACCTTCGGCCTGCCGCCAATGCCGGAACCTTCGTGAACCTGCATGGCCACTTTGTGGATGCCGAAGACAGGGAACGGCCTTGGCGGGCAACGGCATTGGAACGGCTTCGCAAGGCAAAGGCCGAGTTGGACCCGCAGAACATGTTCAGCTTCGGGCATGTAGTGGGGCTCCCGGTCATTGACCAGACAGTGCTCCTTGAAGACGTTGTGACCGCCGGCGGCGACGCCGTGCTGAACAACTAGGGGCTGAGGGTGATGAACAACCGCGTCACGTTCCCCGACTTCTCCGCCTTCCAGATCGACATCCCGCACGGATCATGGCCACACGAAGCGCCATGGTCCGGGGACAGGCATTCGGACCCTGACCTGTACTCGGCCTTCTGGTCCGAGTTCCAGGCCAGGCAGGAATCCGAGGCGGTGACAGCACCGCCGGCCAAGGAGTAGCAGGCACAAAGCAGGCCCGGAGGCTGGGCAGGGCGGAAGGGGCGGCTCCCGGGAGCTGCCCCTTCGGCGCGGGACTGCCCCTTCGGCGCGGTGCGCTTATGACGAACGTCCAATACTGGGGACGCTGGGTACGAGCCCTGGTTGGGCGTCGAAGCGGCGTCGATAGTCCGTGGGCGTGGTGGAAAAGGCCCGGGCAAAGTTTTGCCGGAGGGTCACGGCGCTGCCAAAGCCGCATTCTGCTGCCACTTGGTCCATGGACAAACTGGAGCTTTCCAGGAGGTGCCTGGCCGCATCCAGCCGCTGGGAACGCACCCACGCTGAGGGCGTGGCGCCGGTAGATGCCCTGAAGGCGCGAATGAACGTTCGGCGACTCATGTGGGCCTGGTTGGCGAGCGTCTCGATAGTGAGATCCTCGCCCAGATGCCCCAATGCCCACTCAAGCAGGCGTGCCATGGGGTCGTCCGAGGAACGTGGCGGCAGGGGATGCTCAATGTACTGCGCCTGTCCGCCCTCGCGGTGCGGGGCGATGACCAGGCTCCGTGCCACTCGGTTGGCTGCCGCGGACCCCAGGCGGGTCCTGACCAGATGCAGGCAGGCGTCCAGCCCGGAGGCGGTGCCGGCCGACGTCAGCACATCGCCGTGATCGATGTACAGCACCGTCTGATCCAGGAAGACATCCGGGTGGCGTGCCGAGAGCGAACTGAAGGCCTCCCAATGGGTGACGGCGGACCGTCCGTCCAGGAGGCCGGCGTCGGCAACAGGGATGGTGCCCAGGCAGAGGCCAAGGATGGTGACGCCGCGCTGATGCGCCTGCTGAAGTACGGTGCGGAGCTGCCCGCTGGGCTCGCGGCCGTCATCAAACCATGAGGGCACCACAATGATGTCGGCTTCGTCCGCCGCTTCGGGACCCAGGATTTCTCCCAATTGATAGCCTTCCGCGGTGCGGATGTGGCCCGCCTGGTCCGCAAAAAGCAGGGTGGTCCACTCAGCGAGTGCTTGGCGCGCGACCTCGTCGAAGACCATTTGGGGGACAGCGAGGTGGAACATCGTGACGTCGTGGAAGGCATACACGGCGATGCGCACGGATCCTCCTGGGATTGGCCTGAATCAATCGTACAAGGGCATTCATGCCACTGGTGGTCGGCTCCGGAGGCGCCGAAGATGAAATGGTGCCGCAAGCCGGCCACTGCCTTCCACCTCACGGAAAGAGAGCATCATGAGCACTCCCCGCCGCGCCCTAGTCCTGGTAGACGTCCAACAGCAGTACTTCAGCGGACCCCTTGAGATCCAGTTCCCGCCACACGAGGAATCCATCGCGATGATCGGCAAGGCCATCGACGCCGCAATGGCCGTAGGCATCCCGGTTGCCGCCATCCAGCACAGCGCTGGAGAGGGCGCGCCGGTTTTCGCCCCGGGAACCGTTGAGTACAGCCTCCACCCAGAGGTCGAGGCCCGCCGGAAGGACTCCTGGAAGGATGTCGTCAAGGAGTACGGATCGGTCTACGCCGGGACGGACCTGGCCGAATGGCTGCGGCAGCACGACGTCGACACCGTCACCTTGGTGGGGTACATGACCAACAACTGCATCCTGGCCTCGGCCGTGGAAGCCGAGTTTATTGGCTTCAGCACCGAAGTGCTCTCCGATGCGACCGGTGCCATCAACCTCGCCAACGACGCAGGATTCGCTGATGCGCAAACAGTCCACACCACCCTGATGGCTTTGCTGAATTCGAACTGGGCGGCCGTCAGCAGCACCGACGCCTGGGTGGATGCCCTGAACGCGGGCAACGCCCTGGAGCGGAGCGATCTGGGGAGTTCGGCAGTGGCCGGGGCCTCGCGCTGAAAAGGCCCGGGCGAGATAACTCCGCACCAAGGGCCCCCAAGGCCTACCGTGGGCCGGGCCGCCGGTAGTAGGGTCAGAGCACCAGCCGCAGCACGCCCAGGAGCATCCCATGAAAAAGCTCATTAATGATCCACGCGCAGTGGTGGACGAGTCCGTAGAAGGGTTCGGCATGGCCCATGCCGACATTGTGGATGTCCATCCCGAGCCCAAATACGTCATCCGAAAGGGTGCTCCGGTGGCGGGCAAGGTTGCCTTGGTCTCCGGCGGTGGCAGCGGTCACGAGCCCCTGCACGCAGGTTTCGTGGGACTCGGCATGCTCGACGCCGCTGTGCCCGGCGCCGTCTTCACCTCGCCAACCCCTGACCAGATTATTCCGGCGACCGTCGCGGTGGACTCAGGCGCCGGCGTCGTTCATATCGTGAAGAACTACACCGGCGACGTCCTGAACTTTGAAACCGCCGCCGAGATGGCGCAGGCCGAAGGCGTGCATGTGCGTTCGGTCCTGGTGAACGACGACGTCGCGGTGGAAGACTCGCTGTATACGGCAGGCCGGCGCGGGGTGGGCGGAACGGTCCTGGTGGAAAAGATCGCAGGGGCATCAGCTCAGCGCGGCGACGATCTTGACACTGTCACGGGCATCGCCGAACGGGTGGTGGCCAACGTGCGGACCATGGGAGTGGCACTGTCCGGCTGCACCGTGCCACACGCAGGCACGCCGAGCTTCGAGCTGGAAGACAACGAGATAGAGATCGGTATAGGCATTCACGGCGAACCGGGCCGGCACAAGATCGCCATGGAAAGCGCTGACGCCATTACGGACCGCCTGCTGGAGCCTGTGTTGGAGGATCTTGCCCTGGCGTCCGGGGATAAAGTGCTGCTGTTCGTGAACGGCATGGGCGGAACCCCGCAAAGCGAGCTCTACATCGTCTACCGGCGTGCAGCCCAGGTCCTGGCCGAACGTGGTGCCACCGTGGAGCGCTCGCTGGTGGGCAATTACGTGACGTCCCTGGAGATGCAGGGGTGCTCCGTCTCGGTCCTGCGCCTTGATGACGAGATGACCCGGCTATGGGATGCTCCCGTCCACACTGCAGCTTTGCGGTGGGGAGCCTGAATATGGGGTTAACCGTTGGCTGGGCCACGGCCTGGTTGAAACTTTCCGCCAAAGCCATGGAAGAGCACCGCGTGGAACTGATCGAACTGGATCGGGCGATCGGCGACTCGGACCACGGCGAAAACATGGACCGCGGGTTCCAGGCCGTCCTCCAGAAACTCGACGAGGCGCCGCCCGAAACTCCCGGAGCAGCGCTCAAAGCCGCCGCGATGGCCCTCATGTCCAAGGTGGGCGGCGCTGCAGGGCCGCTGTACGGGACGGCCTACCTGCGGGCAGCTACCTCGCTGGGCGATGCCACCGAGATCGACGCCGAAACTCTGGCGGCTGCGCTCGCCGCCGCACGTGATGGCGTGGTGGCGCGCGGCAAAGCCGAGCTTGGGGACAAGACCATGATCGACGCGTGGACACCCGCAGTCGACGCGGCCCAAAAAGCAGCGGCGGGCGGCGCAGATCCGGTAGGCGTACTGGAAGCGGCTGCCGAAGCAGCTGAGACCGGGGCGATGGCAACGGACCCCTTGATCGCGCGTAAAGGACGGGCCAGCTACCTGGGGGAGCGCAGTGCCGGGCACCGCGACCCCGGGGCGGCCTCAACGGCGCTGCTCCTCCGTGCGGCCGCCGCGGCTGCTGCCGGTTCCACGGCTGAGGCAGGAACCGACGCCGTATGACGGTGGGGATCGTGGTGGTTTCGCACAGCAGCAAGATTGCCGAGGGAGCGGTGGAACTCGCCGCGCAAATGGCGCCCGACGTCGAATTGGTCGCCGCCGGGGGCACCGATGACGATCGGATCGGAACCAGCCTGGAGAAGGTGCTGGCCGCCGTCGAGCAGTCCCTGGTTGATTCCGGTGGTGACGGCGTGGTGGTACTGACCGATCTGGGCTCGGCGGTGATGACGGCCGAGTCTGCCATGGAGTTTGCGAGCGACCCCGATGCCGTGCTCCTCGCGGATGCCCCCTTGGTTGAGGGGCTGGTGGCCGCAGCCGTCGCGGCCCAAGGAGGTTCCGGCGTCGCGGATGTCCGCAAGGCCGCGGAAGCCGCAGGGTACCGGCCCGCGGAGCCCGCGGATCAGGCTGAAGGGGCCGGCGTCGTCAATCCGGACGCCAGCGGCGACTTCACGCTCATCAATCCCTTGGGCATGCACGCCAGGCCCGCCGCGAAAATCGCAGGCGGCCTGTCCGGGCTGGACGCCGAGGTGACCGTCAACTGCGTCGATGGCATGTCCATCATGGCGCTCATGGCACTCGCCGCCGGCCAGGGTTCCACGCTCCGTATCGAAGCCCGCGGCAAGGATGCGCAGAAAGCTGTTGACTACGTTCGGCGGTTGGTGGAAGAAGGGTTTGGGGAGCTCTAGTTCAGATGGATTTGCTTCCAAATATTGCTAAGTATGCTGATTAGTGATGTTGTAGAGGTACAGGTTCACTACAAGGAAGAGGTGCGAATCATGGGTGCTGACGACAAAATGGAGAACGCTGGCGAGAAGCTTGGTGGCAAGGCCAAGGAAGCTGCCGGAAAGTTGACGGACAACGAGCGTCTTGAAGCAGAAGGCAAAGGCGACCAGACGAAGGCCGACCTCAAGGGCGCCGGCGAGAAGCTGAAGGACGCCTTCAAGAAGGACTAGGTATCCGGACAGGGCCACTGCGGTTGCAGTGGCCCTGCCTTGTTTTGTGAGGCGATTGTTGTGTGGGGCGTCGTCCGCCGGCGCCAACCTGATGGAGGATCTACGTGAACATACTGGTGAAAATTTTCGGCCTGGCAATTGGTCTTGGCGCCGGCGCGCTGGCAAACAAGACGCTGGAGGGCCTCTGGGAGAAGAAGACCGGCAAGCCTGCCCCCAAGGACAGCACAGACCTCAATGACTCACTTCCGGGCGTGCTGGTCTTCGCGGTTGTCTCGGCCGGCGTCGCCGCCGTGGTTCACGTTCTCACCCAGCGGGGCACCAAGAGTGTCCTGGCCCGCATGAAGAAAACGGCTGACGAGGTCTAAAAACATGGCTATAGCTAAGTTCCCAAGTGTCGTCATCGATTGTCCCGACCCGGCAGTCCTGGCTGCCTTCTATGGCGAGCTCTTCGGCTGGGACGTCGAGGACAAAGGCGACTGGTTCGATATCCGCCCCGGCGACGGCAGCAACTGCATCTCCTTCCAGCAAGTGGAGGTGTACCAAGCGCCGGTGTGGCCCGGGCAGACCATTCCGCAGCAAATGCACCTGGACATGGTGGTGGAAGACCTGGACAAGGGCGAAGAAGCTGCGATCTCGCTGGGAGCCACCAAGGCCGACCACCAGCCCGGTGAGACGTTCAGGGTGTTCCTTGATCCGGCCGGCCACCCGTTCTGTCTCTGCCTCAGCTAAGGCCTGGCCGCCGCTGGGCCTGAACCCTGCGGCGGCTTTCGGTCCTTAGCCCTGCTGTGCCGCCCATTCATCGACGCGGCGGTTGCTCTCTTCCTCGGAGAGGTCCTCGACACGCGTCATGATGGACCAGCGGACGCCGAACGGATCGCGGATGCTCGCGTAGCGGTCACCTGAAACGAAGGTGGTCAACGGTTCCCGGATGGCGGCGCCTGCTTGCTCTGCTTTGTGGACCAGGCTGTCCGCGTCGGAGCAGTAGAGGCCCAGGGAATAGCAGTCGTCCTCGCCGGACGGTGCCTGGACCAAGTGGTATTCGGGGTTGGGTTCGCCCAGCTGGAGGTGGCCGTTTCCGAAATCGAGCTCCGCGTGGACCACAACCCCGCCCATCTCAGTTTCGCCCACCACACGTGCCCCGAACACGTCCCGGTAAAGGGCGACGGCGGCCTTGGCGTTCGGCACCGAGAGGAACGGCGTGAGGCTGGTGAGACCGTTCGGTATGCCGTGGGTGGTGTACTCCCCGTGGGCGGCCGTGGTTGATTCTGTGCTTGTAGTATCTGTCATGGATACGACGCTACGTGCCTCCGGGTGCCAGGCGCTTGGAGATTCGCGACAGGTTCACGCCGATCCGGGGAGGGGCTTATGGAGGGTTCCTTCAAAGGCATCCTGTACCCCGCGCGGCTACCCACCTTCAACCGTGTTCCCGTGCCGGCGTCGGTAGCGGACCTGGTGCAGTGGTTCTGGATCCCCGAGTGGGACATCGAACCCGGCCGGACCTCCCGGCAACACCTCATCGCCTACCCTGCGTCCAACGTGGTGGTGCAGGCTGCGGACGTCGTCTTTTCCGGACCCACCACCCGCGCAGCGCACCGCGACCTGACCGGCTCTGGCTGGGCCGTGGGCGCGCTGCTCCGCCCGGCGGCCGTGCCGTTGTTTACCGACGACCCCGGCGCCATGCGGGACTCGGAAACAGAACTGGCGCTGACGGAGCTGCACACTGCGGTTTCGAACGCGATGACTGCACCCCGTGGCGACACAGCGCCTCGAGCCGGCACCCCGCACGACGACGGCACTCGCCGAAGCCGGGCAGTGGAGGCCTTTGTTGCGTGGCTGGTTTCATTGGACGCAGTGCTCTCGGAGGAAGCCCTCCTCGCGAACCGGATGATGGATGTCATCGCTTCCGACCCTGAGGTGCTCTTGCTTGAGGATGCCGCTGCCCGGCTGGCCGTCTCACCGCGAACGCTGCAGAGGCTGGCCAGGAAGTACATAGGACTCAGCCCCGCAGCACTCATACGTCGCCGGAGGCTTCAGGACGCCGCCGAGCGTACCCGGTCCGATCCAACAGCGGACCTTGCGGCGATCGCCGTCGAACTTGGCTATGCCGATCACGCGCACCTGACAAACGACTTCCAGAAGTATCTGGGCTTCACGCCGAGTACGTACCGGAGGTCAGCTGGGGAGTCTTGAGCGTCGAATGCTCGGACGCCGCGTCGGTGATTTCCGGCGTCGTGTCCTCCCCGCGGAAAGCCGCCAGCATGGCGTCGCGATCGAACTGTCCCTCCCATTTGGACACCACGAACGTCGCGACGCAGTTGCCCAGCAGGTTGACCACTACGCGCATGGAGTCCATCAAGCGGTCTGCTCCCAGCAGGAGGGCAACTCCGGCTACCGGGAAGATTCCGAGCGCCCCGGCCGTCGCGGAGAGGGCAAGGAACGCGGACCCTGGAACGCCGGCCATGCCCTTTGAGGTGAGCATCAGGATGCCGAGCGCTGCCAGTTGCTGACCCAGGTCCAGGTTGTGGCCAAAGGCCTGGGCGAGGAAAAGGAGGGAGATGGAAAGGTAGAGGGCGGCGCCGTCGAGGTTGAAAGAGTATCCGGTGGGCACCACCAGGCCTGTGGTTGCCCGGGAACAACCGGCATTGGTCAGCTTGGTCATGATGCGGGGGAGAACCGATTCAGTGGAGGCCGTGCCCAGGGCAAGCATGAATTCTTCGCGGGAGTACTTGATGAACTGCCACAGGGGAACCCGGGGGTAGACCCAGGCCACCACAAACAGCAGGCCGATGAAGACCAGCGCTGAGCCGTAGCATGCCGCAACCAGGAGGGCGTAGGTACTCAGTGAACTGAGCCCGTATTGGCCGATGATGAAGGCCATGGCACCGAAGGCGCCAATCGGGGCAACCCGCATGACCCAGGACATGATTTTGAAGAAGAGCTCCAGCGTCGTCTCCATGAGGTCGATGACCGGCTTGCACTTTTCGCGGCCCACCACCACGATCGCTGCGCCAAAGAAGATCGCGAAGCACAGGACCTGCAGCAGCGTGTTGGACGCAAAGGCTCCCACCACGCTGGTGGGAATGATGCCCAGCAGGAACTGTCCCGCGTCTTTGGGCGGGGCGGTGGTGGTTTTGGCGTTGACGGCATCCTCGGACAGGGACGCCGGGTCAATGTTCAGGCCTGCACCCGGCTGCACAAGATTGGCAACCACCAACCCAAACGCCAGTGCGAAGAGTGTGGCACCGGTGAAATAGATCAGTGCCTTAACGCCTACGCGGCCGACGGACTTGACGTCCCCCACGGCAGAGATCCCCGTGACGATGACCAGGAAAATCAGCGGAGCGATGATCATTTTGATGAGCTGAATGAAGCCGTCGCCCAGTGGGCGAAGGGCAGAACCTACGCTTGGCCATAAGTAGCCTATGGCGATGCCCAACACCACGGCCGCCAGAATCTGGAAAAACAAGGATTTGTACAGCGGCTTTTTCGCTGGCCTCACGGCGGCTGCGGGTGCGGAAATCTTCAAAGTGGCGCCTATCTGTGCGAGGGCCGCGCTGGGGTCGCGGCTGGGATCACTCAAGACGCTATGAGGGCCGTGTTTCCGAATTGCTAATTCCTGAGGCCTGTTGTGTTTAATATCGGAACAAGATTTTCACGATGTGGAAGTCTGGTCCGGGGCGGATGGTCACCTCAGGCGTCGGAGAGCCCGGCTGGACTGACAGGGGAATACCCAGCCGGCACTAACCTTGCTTCAGCCCGTCCGCATCCAAGATCACGGCGGCGGTAATGACCCTTCCGCATTGCTCGCCGTACGGATAATCGCCTTTGGGCGTAAAGGTCAGCATCCGGCTGGGCAGGGCTGTGCCAGAGGGAGACGTGCCGCTGACGGTCGCTTCCAGAGGGCTTTCGCTGAGGGCCGGAAGCTCAAGGAAACCCACAAACGTCCCGTCAGGGGAAGACGTCGCCGAGCACACGCCATCCGGCGTGCAGCCTTGGTCCACGGCCACGGCCACAGCGCCCGGGTGCAGGTCCAGGTCCTTTTCGGTGCAGGTGCCGTCCTGGCAGGCCTTGAGCCGCAGCGTCCCCACCTGGTCTGCGTAGCTCGCTGCAACACTCAGGGACACGCCTGCAATGTGCCCAATGGCCGGGCAGGCTACGGCTTCGGGATAGCAGCCCGGGAGTAATGCTGCGGTTCCGGCAAGGGTCAATGCCACTCCGATTTTGCCCATGCTTCAGGGTAGGACCGCGTGAGGCCGGCGTCTCCAGTGCGTCCCAAAGAGGCACCTGCATTGTTACGGCTCACCCGTTCCCGTTGCCGAATCGATACTGCTCCTGCCGAGCGCTAGGCCGGAAGCCGCAACCCGCCGTCGTGCATCTCTGCCAAGCCGTCCACCAACAGTCCATCCAGTGCGCGCTCAAGTTGCTCCGGCGCCGAGTTGAGCCGGTGCAGAGCGGCGAGGGGGATCCCGATGCCCGACGGCGCGAATCCGAGGTCCGCCGGTGCTTGCTCGAACATCTGGCGCGGGACGGGGGTGGCGGCCTCGCGGAGGACGGCCATCACGGCCCCACGGACCTGGCGGTCGGTGCCGTGCCAGGACTGGCCCTTGGGCGTGTACGACGGCGGCGGCTCACCCGCGGCGAGCCAGGCGCAGCTTGAGCGGACTGGACAGTCGGCGCACTTGGGGCTGCGGGCCGTGCACACCATGGCTCCTAGTTCCATGACGGACGCGTTCCAGCGCACGGACAGTTCCTGTTCGACGGGAAGGAGGGCCTCGGCCAACCGCATTTCGCCTGCGGTCAAGGCCGGAGCGGGCAGGGCGTTTCCGGAAATGAGCCGGGCGTGAACCCTTCTGATGTTGGTGTCCACCACGGTTTCGCGCCGGCCAAAAGCGAAGGCGGCGACGGCGGCAGCTGTGTAACTCCCCACGCCCGGCAAACCCAGAAGCTCGGCATACGTGTCAGGAACGTTGCCGCCGTGCTGCTCGCGGATGGCGACGGCGGCCGCGTGCAGCCGCAGGGCGCGGCGTGGGTATCCGAGGCGGCCCCAATGACGGACGGCTTCGCCCGACGGCTCCGCGGCCAGATGGCCCGGCGTGGGCCAGCGGTCCATCCAGTCCCGCCACACGGGCAGCACCCGGACCACAGGAGTCTGCTGGAGCATGACCTCGCTGACCAGGATTCCCCAGGCGCTGCAGTCCGGCTCGCGCCACGGAAGATCCCGGGCGGCATCGGCAAACCACTGATCCAAGGCACCGTGGAGCGCGGTCAGTTGGCGGGCATCGGGAAGTGTCATACTGCCCTCCACTGTAATGGAACCCCGGGCCATGGCCGACGTCACACAGTCCCGGAATAGGGTCCTGCGGCGTGTAGGTTAGGTGCCCCGAGGGCCACGAGCCTAGCCTAGAACCATGGCCACCAACGGTAAGCAGCAGTCGACCGCGCGCTCTTCAGCGCCGGCGAAGGGTGCTGCCCGTGGCTCATCCCGGAACGGGACAACAGGCGGCGGTACCCCGGCGAAAAAGCGGCGCCCGAGCCCTGCCGTGTACCGCCGTCGTCGTCAGGTTGTTTTTGGCGCCCTGCTGCTGGTGATCGCCTTGCTGGTAGGAGGCGGGGTAGCCCTCACCGGTGCGCTCGCCGGAAAGAATGAGCCCCAGGCCGTCAGCACCCCGGAATCGTCGCAGGCGCCGGCACAGGGAAGCGCGCCGTCAGGGACACCGTCGCCGTCTGCTTCGCCGACGCCTGTGTGCGACTTCAACCTCATGACCGTCGCGGCCAAGACCGACAAGCCCGCTTATGGTGCGGAAGACAAGCCGCTGCTCACCATGACCATCACCAACGGCGGCACCGCCCCGTGCGAGGTCAACGTGGGAACATCCCAAATGGAGTATCTGGTGATGAGCGGCGCGGACCGTATCTTCTCGTCCAAGGACTGCCAGACCGGCGGCGAAGACCTCATCAAGACCATCCAGCCCGGCAAGAGCGAAACCGCGAACTTCCCGTGGCAGCGCAACCGGACACTGGAAGGCTGTGGTGCGATCAACGCCAAGCCGGGCGGTAACGGCGCCTACTACACGTTCGAGGCGCGGCTGGGGAACAAAGCCAGCCCCAAGGCTGTCTTCCAGCTGAACTAAGTTCCGGCTGAACCAGCGTTCGACGGCGGCAGCCGGCTTAGAGGAACCGGTCCAGCAAGCTGGCCTCGGCCATGCGGCTCAGGCCTTCGCGCACCGTCCGGGCGCGCTGGTCGCCGATTCCATCCACGGTCATCAGATCATCGATGGTGGCGGCCATCAGGTTCTGGAGCCCGCCGAAGTAGTCCACCAGACGGTCGGCCACTGCCTTCGGCACGGACTTCAGGCCGGAAAGCAGGCGATATCCGCGCGGCTGGACCACTGCGTCCAACTGCTCCACCCCACCGGCGAAACCGATGATGTGCGCGATGCGGCTGAGGTCGATCAATTCGGTGGGGCCCAGGTTGAGGAGTGCCTGGACGGCTTCCTCGATCTCCTCAGGCGTGGCATCGGGGTCCGAGTAGTCGCGGATGATGACGTCGCTGCCCGGA
This sequence comes from Paenarthrobacter sp. NPDC091669, assembly GCF_044756725.1. Classification (NCBI taxonomy): domain Bacteria; kingdom Bacillati; phylum Actinomycetota; class Actinomycetes; order Micrococcales; family Micrococcaceae; genus Paenarthrobacter; species Paenarthrobacter sp. NPDC091669. Next base: position 589,701 of record NZ_JBIVTK010000001.1, on the reverse strand, counting down.
CCGCGGCCCATGGTCAGTTCCTCCACCTGGAGGGACAGCAGACGGCCGTCTTCGCCGAGCTCCAGAACGTATTGGGCGATTTCCTCCGAGATGCGGCGCACCATTTCCTGGCGCTGCAGGGTGACCGCGACGTCCCGGACGGTGACAAGGGCCTCGATCTCCAAGGCGGAGAGGGAACTGGTGACCTGGTCCAGCCTGGCGCTGTACCGTTCCAACGTTGCCAAGGCCTGGTTGGCGCGGGCGAGGACCTTTTCGGAGCCCTCCAGCACGTGGCGCAGCCCGTTCACGTAGAGCGCGATGATCTGCATGGACTGGCTGACGGAGATCACGGGAACGCCGGTCTGGATGGCTACACGCTCAGCGGTGCGGTGCCTGGTGCCCGATTCCTGGGTTTCGATGCTCGAGTCAGGAACCAGCTGGACTGCGGCGCGGACGATGTTGCTGGCGTCCTTGTCACAGATGATGGCGCCGTCCATTTTGGCCAGCTCACGCAGGCGCGTGGGGGAGAAGTCGATGCCGATGTCGAATCCGCCGGAGCAGATGGAGTCGATGGTGCGGTCGTAGCCCAACACAATCAGGGCGCCGGTCCGTCCGCGGAGGATGCGTTCCAGACCATCGCGCAACGGGGTTCCGGGTGCGACTCTGGCCAGGGTCGCCTTAAGCGACTCTTCCGGGCTCCGGGCCATAGGGTTTCCCTTCGAAGGTGCAAGCCTCGGCTCACAGACAAGCTGAATCCGGCGTCAGTGGGCACTCACAAAAAATGCCCCAATGACGACAAGCACAATGATAGGGCTTCCGGGGACCGTTAACCGCACCAGCAAGCCCCAAAGTGGGTCATTTCGTGATGTTCGGCGGTGCCCGCAAAGTGGTTTGGCGGCTGATCGGCGGGAACCCTATTTCCTTTAATCAGCCGCCTGCCGTCTAGTTCGTGCCGCGCCCGAGCCCGGTCAGCAGAGCACCACGGGCCTCGCGCCACAACCCGTGGCTTCCTGGTGCAGCAGCGTTTTCCTCCAGGTATTTAATCCAATCGCGGTACTCCGTGATGTCCCGTCCCTCTGCCGCGGCCACAGCGTCGCAGGCAAACCCCACCGCTCTGCTGCCATCATCCAGCGTGATGGAACCCAGCAGCATGGGTTCCGGCAGCTCGGCCAGGAAGGACCCGAGCGCAGCCTCGGAGAGCAGCCATCTCTCAGCAACGAGCCCGGCACCGCGCGCCGAACGAACCACTCCGGGCTTGGGCGGCGTGGTCTCCAAAGCCACCATCCTGTACTGCGCCGCGGTGGTCACCGGGCCGTCCCAGAAGGCTCCGTGCCCTTCGAGCTCCGCAGCCAGTGGCTGCCCCTTCCGGTGTGCCCCCACCACTACAAGAGGTACGACGGCGGCTCCCGCAGCAACCGGCCACGGGACCTTGGGAGCGGGGGACTGAGCGGGTGCGGGCCCTGCCGCGGACCCTGCTGCCGCGCCTGCCACGGCTCCCGCGGCGAACAGTTCGGGTAGCTCCGGGATGAGCTCGATCCGACGCGCAATGTCCGCGGCCACTCCGTCCTCGAACGTCCGGGCAACCACTGTCAGTCCGAACTGTGACGTACTGCCTGTTTCAATGCCGCCTGCTTCAACGCCGCCGCTCTCGGTGACGGTGCCCGCCGGTACGGCAACAGCGCTGAGGTCGAAGAGGTTGCAGAAATTGGTATAGGTGCCCATCCGCGAGTTGACCCCCACCGGATCGGCAGCAACCTCGGCCAGCGTTGGATGGAACGGCGCAGTCGGGACAATCAAGGCGTCGAATCCGTCCAGGCGCTCCAGGGCCCGGTACTTGAGTTGCTCCAACGCCGCAGTGTCCGCCACGTATTGGTGCGCCGGGACTTTGCCCGCGGCGCTGATGATGCCGGCGACTGTGGGGTCCAGCGTTGCGGGCACCCCGCCGGACGCGTCTGCCCCGCCGGACGCGGCCGCCGAGCCCTTCGTTACCGAGTCAATGAAGCTGCCGACGGCGGCGTAGCGTTCGGCCACCAATCCGCCGTCGTACAGCAGCCGGGCTGCTTGCAGGAAGACGTCCAGGTCGATGGGTTCCGCCACCACTCCTGTGGACCGCAGCCGCTCAATCTGTGCCTGGAATGCCGACGCCCACGCTGCCGGGAGCGCAGGCAGCTCTGCCGGATAGGCCACCCGCGGTATCGACGGTGCCGCAACCTTCACGTCAGCGGGCCAGGTCCGGCCCTGCCCGGCCATGAGGCCCATGGCGAGTTCGGCAGTGGCGAGGTCGCGGGCGAAGATCGTGGCGGTATCCCACGAACGGCATGCCGGGACCACGCCCTCGGTCGAGACCACGCCCAGTGTCGGATTGATCCCCACGATTCCCTGCAGAGCGGCGGGAATCCGGCCCGAACCCGCGGTGTCCGTGCCGATGGCGATGTCCACAAGACCCAGGGCCACCGCAACGGCAGATCCCGAACTGGAGCCGCCGGAGATCCTCTCGGGACGCCTCGAATCACGGACAGCACCATGCGGGCTGCGGGTACCCACCAGGCCAGTGGCGAACTGGTCAAGATTGGTGGCGCCGAGCACCAGAGCGCCCGCAGCACGGAGCCTCGCAACAGGTACCGCATCCCGGGCTGGTACGTCCCCAAAGCCGGGGCACGCCGCCGTCGTGGTTATACCGGCAACATCCACGTTGTTCTTGACTGCGAGCAGGAGACCCGCAAGCGGCAGGTTCCCACCGGCCGCCACGGCGGCGTCAACCCGGGTCGCCTCCGCGAGCAGTTCGTCCCGCCCGCGCAGGTGGATCCAGATCTCGGGACGGTCGACGGCGTCAATCGCCTCGAGCGCCGAAAGTACCCGCGAAACTGTGGTTCCGGTGGGACTGGTCATGATGCGCTTCCTTCCAGGACGAGTACGGGTTCCCGGACGTCCACTGGCTCCAGGACCACCAGTGCTTCGCCGGCCACCACTTGAGCGCCGGCAGCGGGCAGAACTCGTTGGACCAGGCCATCCACGGGGGCCTGGATGACCGTCTCCATCTTCATCGCCTCAAGGGAAACCAACGACTGGCCGGCCACGACCAGGTCGCCGGGTTCCACATCCACTTTCCACACGCTGGCAGCGAAGGGGGAGGTCACCAGAGTGCCGCCGTCGGGCACAACGACGTCGTCCGCCGGCGGAGCGAGGGAAACAGCTTGTTCGGCACGGTCAAACTCACCGGCTTCCTCCCAGGCCTGGCGCTCCACGGTGAAAGCCGCTGACTGGGTCTCGCGGAATTCCGCAATGGACACGCTGTTGCGTTCCAGGAATTCCTCATGCTCGGCCAGCGAGAACGTGCCGTCCTGGATCTCCACACCACGGCCACGCCCGGCAGCCATGTCGGCGCGGAGGTCCAGGAGCTCCTCGGGACTGACGGGGTACCAGGAAATACGGTCGAAGAACCTGAGCAGCCAGGGCGAGCCCGGCTCAAATGGCGCCGAGTCCGCGTAGCGCGACCAAACTTGGGTGGTGCGGCCAACGAACTGGTAGCCGCCCGGACCTTCCATGCCGTAAATGCACATGTAGGCCCCGCCGATGCCCACGGCATTCTCAGGAGTCCACGTACGGGCAGGGTTGTACTTGGTGGTCACCAGCCTGTGCCGCGGATCCAACGGTGTTGCCACCGGCGCTCCGAGGTACACATCGCCCAGCCCCAGGACGAGGTACTCCGCGTTGAAGACGGTATCGAAGACGTCGTTGACGGAGTCCAAGCCATTGATGCGCCGGATGAATTCGATGTTCCACGGGCACCAGGGGGCGTCGTCGCGGACACCGGCCATGTAACGCTCGATTGCCTCACGGGTAGCGGGATCGTCCCAGGACAGGGGCAGGCGAACGCTGCGGCTGGGCACCACCAGTTCCGAGCTTGCCGGGAGTGCGGCCTCTATTTCCTGGACCAGGCCCAACAGCTTTGATGTGTGAAGGACGGAGGGATCGGCCTTGATCTGCAGGGAACGGATACCTGGCGTCAGATCCACAATGCCCGGCACGCGGAGGCGCTCGAGTTCCTGGTGCAGGGCGTGGACCCGGGCGCGGAGGCCAAGGTCCAGCACCATGTCGCCATACTCCACCAAGAGGTTGTCATCACCGGAGCGGCGGTAGGTGACAGCAGGCCGTCCGTCGCCTTCGGGCACCCGGCCCAGCACGCCGTCGTCGCCGTCTCCGCGAAGCAGCCCGGCGGTTCCGGAAGCCGTGCCGGTGCCCGTGGTGAAACCGGTGCTACCTGGCAGGATCAGCTGCCTCGCAGCGCCAAGTTCGCTAATGGAGGGCGCCTCAACCGAGCGGATGGGCACAAAGCGGACCTTATCGCCCGGACGGAGTTGGCCCAGCTTCCAGCGCTCGCCGGTCACCACGGTGACGGGGCAGACGAAACCGCCCAAGCTGGGACCATCAGGGCCCAGGAGAATGGGGGTGTCGCCGGTGAAGTCCAAGGCACCTACCGAATAGGCGGTGTCGTGGATGTTGGAAGGGTGCAGTCCGGCCTCTCCGCCATCGGTGCGTGCCCAGCGCGGCTTCGGGCCGATCAGGCGGACGCCCGTGCGGGCGGAGTTGAAGTGGACCTCGTATTCGGCGGCGTACAGTTCCTCGATGTCTTCGCGTTGGAAGAATTCCGGTGCACCGTGTGGCCCCTCCACCACTTTCAGTTGCCACTCCGTGGTGAGGGCCGGGCGGCTCTCCACGGGAACCGGGCCGGGGGCGGTCTCAGGCAGGTGCCCGGTGACGGTGCGGAGTACATCGCCGGCCCGGAGGACGCGGCCGCCATGGCCGCCGAACTGGCCCAACGTGAAGGTGGAAGCGCTCCCCAGATACCGGGGAACATCCAGCCCGCCTTCAAAGAGGACATAGCCCCTCAGCCCGGATCCGTCAGCCGAGCCGACGTCCAGGAGGCCGTTGTCCGGGACGGTGATGGGTTCCCACGCTGGGGCCGGCCGGCCGTTGACGGTCACCGTGACGTCCGCTCCGGTGACGCACACTGTGGTGGCGTGGGTGAAGCGGAGCGCCGGTCCGGCCATGGTGAATTCCAGGCCGGGTGCGCCCTCAGGATTGCCCAGTGCTGTGTTGCCCAGCCGGAACGACAAATCATCCATGGGTCCACTCGGCGGCACTCCGATCTGCCAGAGCCCGGTCCTGCCCGGCCAATCCTGCACGCTGGTCTGGAGGCCCGGCCGTTCAACGGTGATTCGCGGTTCAGGATCGCCCACGGTGTTCAGGGTTCCGGTGGAATGCTCCGCAGCACGGACCACGTCCATCCCGGCCACGGCGCGCAGCATGCCCAAGTTGGTCTCGATGCCATCAATGCGGGTTTCCGCCAACGCGGCAGCCAGGGCGTCGAAGGCGGCGTCGCGGGTTGTACCGGACGTGATGACCTTGCCCAGCAGGGGATCGTAGCTGGTGGAGACTTCGCTGCCGGTCTCCACCCAGGCGTCAATGCGTACGACGTCGGAGGCCGGGTACTGCGCGTTGGTGACCGTTCCGGCGCTGGGCTGGAAGTTCCGGGCGGGGTCTTCAGCATAGATACGGGCTTCTACAGCGTGTCCTGAGACGGGCACACTGTCCGGCACGCCATCAAGCACTGGTTTCTGCTGTGCGAGGTCCAGCATCCACTGCACCAGGTCCACGCCGGTGATGGCTTCGGTGACGGGGTGTTCCACTTGCAGCCGCGCGTTGACTTCCAGGAAGGAGGCTTCCTGGCGGACGGGATCGTAAACGAACTCCACTGTGCCTGCAGAACGGTAGCCCACCGAGGCACACAACGCGCGGGAGCTTCGGTGAAGTTCTTCCCGCAGCGCGTCCGACAAGTCCGGCGCCGGTGCTTCTTCCACTACTTTCTGGTGGCGGCGCTGCAGTGAGCAGTCACGGTCGCCGAGGCTCACCATGCGGCCGGCACCATCACCGAATACCTGGACTTCAACGTGGCGGGCGTGTTCGATGTAGCGTTCGGCAAAGACGCCTGCCGTTCCAAAGCTGGAGCTGGCCAGGCGGGCAACCCGTGAGTAGTTGTCGCGGAGTTCGGCTTCGTTGAGGCAGACGGCCATGCCGATGCCGCCGCCACCCCCGGTTGCCTTGAGCATGAGGGGGTAGCCGATGCTCTGCGCTGCTGCGACGGCTTCGTCCAGGTCCTCCAGGAGGCCGGATCCCGCGATCATGGGTACCCCGGCGCGTTGGGCGGCATCGCGGGCGGTGTGCTTGGTGCCGAAGATCCGGAGTTGTTCGGGGGTGGGACCGACAAACACCAGGCCGGCTGCCTCCACGGCTTCAGCGAAGGCTGCGTCCTCGGACAGGAATCCGTAGCCGGGATGAATGGCACCGGCCCCCGTGGCAGCCGCGGCCTTGAGGATGGCGTCAACCTTGAGATACGACTCCTTGGCCGGAGCAGGCCCCAGCAGGACAGCCTCGTCAGCGAGCTTCACATGCTTGGCGCCGCGGTCAGCTTCTGAAAAGACAGCGACCGTGCGTAGCCCGGCCTTGCGGGCGGATTCGATGATCCGGCAGGCGATCTCGCCACGGTTGGCAACCAGAAGGGTATCGAAACGGTTCATGCGCGGGCCTCCGGACGTGTGACGATCATGCGCACCGGCGTGGGGTTGAAGCCGTTGCAGGGGTTGTTGATTTGGGGGCAGTTGGACACCAGCACCAGCGTGTCCACCTCGGCGCGCAGGGCTACGCGCTTGCCGGGCGCGGACAGCCCGTCCACAATGCCGAGTGCGCCGTCGGGATCCACCGGCACGTTCATAAACCAGTTGATGTTGGACACCAGGTCCTTCTTGCCGAGGTCCCACTTGCCGCCTTCAATGAGGAAGTTCTCAACGCAGGCGTGCTGCTCGTGGGTGTGCTGGCCGTAGCGGAGGGTGTTGGATTCCTGGGAGCAGGCGCCGCCGATGGTGTCGTGGATACCAACCTCGTCCGCCACCACTGTCATCAGTTTCTGGCCGCTGTCGGCACGGAGGACGGAGCCGGTGGTAAGGAAGATCGAGCCCTGGGTCGCGATGGTTACAGCAGCGGAGTACCGCGTGCTGGTGTCCTTGGCTGCGTAGAGGATGCAGTCCACGGCCTGGTTGCCGTCGAGGTCCACAATGGTGAGCACATCGCCGGCAGCAATCACGGCGGACCAAGGACCGCGGGCTTCCACGAGTTCGTCGAGTACCACGCCGCCAGGGATCAGTGCGGGGCTGATTTCTGCGATGGCGTTCATGCTGTGGTCCTTGCGTTGTAGTCGAGTTCTGTGTTGTGGAGGGCTAGTCGCCCTTCCGGGCCAAGGTCAACCCCGAGGGTTCCGTCCCTGAGCGCTTCAACGTCCTGCGGCGCCCGCCAGGCAACGATGTCCACGGCGCTTCCCGTGAACTCAGGACGCGGGTCCAACGGGTGGGCGGTATTGGCCAGTACCAGCACTGCGTCCATGTGGAGGAGAAGTTCGACGGCGGCCCCGGCACCGGCGCTGCCGGCGAAATGGATGCTGCCATCAGGGTCTACGGTGATGCCCTTGAAGAACGAGATCGAGGGCGGCAGTTGCCTTTGGCTGACTCCGTGCTTCATACCGCCAAGGGTGAGTAGTTCACGGCCCGCCGGTGATGCACTGTGGGCTGATCCGGCCCCGTATTTGGCGGTGTTGCCGGCGAGGTGCGTGGTGCCGGTCAGGGCATCGTGCTTGCCGGAAGAATCGGCCACCACGGTTGCCATCAACCGGCCTGCATCGGACAGCAGGGGATGACCTGTGGTGATGTAGGCCTGCCAGGGGACTTTGACCGTGTCCGCGACGTTGAGCCGCTCGTGCTGGGCGCCGCTCCGGACGATGACAGCGTGAACGCAGGCATCGCCGTCGAGGTCTGTGATCCTGATGCGGGTCCCGCGGGCCAGTTCCAAGTGGGTGTAGCGGCCGAAGGCCAGCGTTTCGGCCCAGGTCAGCGCGCTCGCGGCCTCCCCGGGGAGGTCTTCGGTGAGACGCGCCGGTGCCGTCGTGGGCGGGACGTGGATCATGGTTTCGGCCGTGCGCCCGTGCTGGGCCCGGGCGTGCAGTTTGGCCCCGGTAGTCGTGGCGGTTCCGTTTTCAGAAGTGCGTGTTTCGAGAGTCTGTGTCATGGCAATCATTTCTGTGCTTGGGGATGGCCAGGTGTCGGCAGGGTCAGGCGGCGTTGGCGGATTCAGCGGCGATTGAGGCCCTGTTTTCCCGGACCCGGATGTTCCGCCGGACCCAGAGGCCCAGGAGCAGGACGGCGCCCACCATGATGGGTGCGGAGAAGAGCAGGATCCCGTGTTCTCCGGAGGGGTCGTACACCTCGGGGCGGGGCCAGGAAAGGTTGATGACCATCAGGGCGCCGTACAAGACAGCCAGGACGTTGACGGGCAGGCCCCAACGGCCCAAGGAGAACAGTCCTGCCGGCATGGTCTGGCCCACGCGGTCCCAGTCGCCCCGGAAACGGCTGAGCAGCTGCGGGACCGTGACCATCAGGTACGCCAGGTACACCATCACGATGCACACACTGCAGAGGGTGGTGAAGAGCGCGGAGTTGCCAATGTTGATGGCCAGGATTCCCACAGCCAGGGCGCCGATCGCGATGGAGGGCCACATGGGAGTTCCGCGCTTGGGGTGGACCTTTGCGAGCAGGGCCGACGCCGGGAGCTTGCCGTCCCGGGCCATGGAGAACACCAGCCGTGAACCGGCTGTCTGGATGGCCAGGGTGCAGACAAAGATGGCGATTGCCACGTCCACCAGCAGTACCTTGCCCCAGAACGTGCCCAACACGGCCGTCAGAACGTAGGGGAGTCCCTCGGTGGCGAGCCTGCCGTCGTCGAGACTTGGTGCTGCCATGAGTGCCGCGATGATCATGAGTCCGCCGCCAATGCCCGAGATGATGAGCGCGGAGAGGATGGTGCGCGGTGCGGTCTTGCGGGGGTTTTTGGTTTCCTCAGACAGTTCGCCGGCGGAGTTGAAGCCGACCATCACGTACGCGGCCATCAAACCCGAGACAAGGAAGGCACCTACGGCGCCAAGGTCCGAGGTGGTGACCACGCTGACGTCCGCCACTACCTCCGGGCCTCGCTGTGCCGCGGAGAACAATGCGAGGATGACGGCCGCGACGCCCACAATCTCGCAGGTGACGCCAATGGAGTTCACATGGGACATCAGCTTCACGCCGAGGCAATTGATCACAGTGGTGAGTACCAGGAGGATGGCGCCGAGGATGACAGCGTTGGCTGCGCCCGTCGGGGACGTCAACGCGGGGTCTCCGCCCACCAGTTGGAAGCCCTCCCACAACTGCGGAAGCACAACCTGGAGTGCGATCGCAGCGGCAGCAGCCGTAATGACCTGGGCGATCGACATGAACCAGCCGGCGAACCAACCCACCACTTCACCGCCCATTCGGCGAGACCATTGGTAGACGGCGCCGGACAGCGGGTAGCGGGCTGCGAGTTCGGCGAAGTTCAGCGCCACCAAGAGCTGGCCTACCAACACCACCGGCCAGGTCCAGAAGAAGGCAGGGCCGGCGAAGGAGTAGCCAAAGGCGAAGAGTTGGAAGATGGTGGTCAGGATGGAGACGAACGAAAAACCTGCGGCAAACGATGCATAACGGCCCAGCTTGCGGTGCAATGTGGGCTGGTAGCCAAGGGCTGTCAGGTCGGCATCGTCGGTACGGTGGGCCGCCGTCGGAAGGGTGGAAGTCATCGGTTTCTCCGTGTCTGGAACGGGATGTGGGACCAGCCCGGAGAAGGTTTGACTGCCCTTCCGGAATATCGGTCACTTGATAGTTTTCCAGCGCGGTGTCCCCACGGCGTTTCGGCAATGTAAAGCCTTGGTTACCGCTCGTTTCGGGCATGTAAAGGAATTCTCACCGTCTCTGCGGGGCTCCCGGAACGGCCTTTTTGGTGATGCTGCGATGCAACAATGAAAGCGTGACTACAACCGGACCGGGACGCCCCCGCAAACAGCAAGCGGTACGCCCGGGAGCCACTGCCCGCGACGAAATCCTGGACGCGGCGGCGGAGCTATTCACAAGTCAGGGGTTCGCCAATACGTCCACCCGGGCTATTGCTGACGCGGTAGGAATCCGGCAGTCATCGCTGTATCACCACTTCTCCACCAAGGACGAGATCCTCGGGGAGCTCCTCGGCGGGACGGTATCCACCAGCTTGGCTTTTGCCCGCGCGATGCGGGATCACTCCGACGACGCCGGTCTGGCTGCTTCTGCGGCACGGTTGCATGCGGTGGTCCTCTTCGACGGTTCGCAGCTCTGCACTTCCCGCTGGAACCTCGGGGTCCTCTACCACCTGCCGGAGGCCAGGGCGGAGATCTTCCAGCCCTTCATGGCAGCACGGACGGAACTCCGGACCATCTACGGGGAGTTGGGGCAGGAATTGGCGGCCGTTTCCTCAGCGGACGCCGGCCTCGGTGATACCGCGTTCAGGCTGGTGGAGTCGCTGATCAACCTCCGCGCGGACGGGCTGATCTCCAAGGACTCGGCGTCCACTACGGCCGACACGGTGATGATTCTTGCCGGGCTGAGGGAAAAACTCCCTGCGGTGAGGGCTGCCAGCGGCGAACTCATCAGCCGGTATGGAGAGGTCAACAGTCGTGGACAAGCCTCTGATTCGGCGCTCGCAGCGAAGAGCGCCTAGTAATCCACCTGCCGCTTGAGTTTGTTCCCCAGCCACAGCATCGCCAGGCTTACCACCAGGAAGCCAACGGAAATAGCGAGGGCAAACACCACCACGCCACCCCAACCGCCTGCACGGGCCGGATCAATGAACCAGTACGGGTACCAGTTGACGAAGGCGCCCCGGATCAGGCTGTAGACAAGGTAGCCGATGGGGTAGAGCAACCAGTACCAAACGTGTTTGAGCTGCAGGGTTGCCCGCGGCGGTTGGAAGAGCCAGTCTGCCACCATCACCACAGGAATCAGGTAGTGCACCACAAAGTTGACCCAGGGGAGCAGGGAACCTAGGTCCTCACCGGCGAGCAAAGCACCGAACACCAGGCCAACCACGGCCATGGCGATGGTGGCGGTTCCCCGAGTGACGTCATCAATTTCGCTGGGCCTCTTCCGGATCAGCACCCGGTAGCCGCTGATGAGGAGCACCAACGCTGCGAAGATATTGGACAGGTTGGTGAAGTAGCTGAAGAAATTCCAAAGGTCATAACCCATGCCCAGGTGAACTGTCAGCTGCGTTCCCACCGCCACCAGCGTCAAAAGCCCAAAGAAAAAGCGTCCCCCGATAAGCACATTCCGTTTGGTCATGCTCCCCATCCTTGCTGACCGCGTGACCTGAACGGCCCCGACACCCCGGAATAGCTACGTGATCAGCAATTCAAGGGCCTCGGCAAGATGGCCGACCTCCCGAACGGAGAAGCCGTCCGGAATAACACCGGCACCCGCAGGGCTGGCCGGAACAATGGCGTGGGTAAACCCCAGGCGGTGTGCTTCCTGGATGCGCTGGTTGATCCCGGGAACAGGACGGACCTCACCGGCAAGGCCCACCTCTCCAAAGGCAATCAAACGCTGCGGGAGTGCCTTCCGGGACTTCGCCGATGCCACGGCCAAGGCAACAGCCAAGTCTGTTGCCGGCTCGGTCAGCTTCACGCCGCCCACGGTTGCCACATACGAATCATCCTTGTGAAGCATGCAGCCTGCACGCTGCTGAAGAACTGCCAGCAGCATGGCCACCCTGGAGCTTTCCAACCCGCTGGTAGCACGGCGGGGTTGAGAATTGGCGCTCTCGGCAAGAAGGGACTGAACCTCTGCCAGCAAGGGCCGGCGGCCCTCCATGGTCACCGTGATGCAGGTGCCTGAAACGGGTTCCCGGGTCCGTGAAACGAACAATCCGCTGGGATCAGCCAGTCCCTCGATGCCGGCCTCGTTCAAGTCAAAGCATCCGACGTCGTCCGTGGCGCCATAACGGTTCTTCACGGCCCGGAGCAGCCGCAGGCGGGAGTGGCGTTCGCCTTCGAACTGGCACACGACGTCCACCAGGTGTTCAAGCAAGCGCGGCCCGGCGATGGTGCCTTCCTTGGTCACATGGCCCACCAGCAGCGTGGTCATGTTGCGCCGCTTGGCCGCGGCAATGATCGAGGCCGCAACTTCACGCACCTGCGAAACCCCGCCGGCGCTGCCCTCCACGTCGGCACTGCTCAAGGTCTGCACGGAGTCCACGATCAGCAGCTTGGGTTCAAGCTGCTCCACTTGGCCCAGGGCCTGGCCGAGGTCGGTTTCAGCGGACAGATAAAGAGTATGGGCGACGGCGTCGATCCGCTCCGCACGGAGCTTCACCTGAGCTGCGGACTCCTCGCCAGTGATGTAGAGGACGTCCTGGCCGGTGCGCGCGAACTTCGCTGCAACATCCAACAGGAGTGTGGACTTCCCGACGCCGGGTTCCCCCGCGAGCAGGATGACGGCACCCGGGACGAGCCCTCCTCCGAGGACACGGTCCAGCTCGTCGACGCCCGTGGGCAGGAAGGCCGCGGTGGTGCCATCCACCTCAGCGATACGGCGGGCCGGTTCCAAAACTGTAGCTGCCGCCGTCGTGCGCGCTACCGTGGCGCCGTACTCCTCAACGGTTCCCCATGCCTGGCATTCGCCGCAGCGGCCCACCCATTTAATGGCGGTCCAGCCACATTCGGCACACTTGTAAGCGGGTGTTTTGGATGCGCGGGACGTCTTGGAAGCCATGGGTTCAAGAGTAGTGGCGGGGACTGACAGTATTAGCCGCGACGTCCACCGTGACGGGCTGCGTCGACGAACACCGCAATACCCGTCACCCCGAGCGCAAGCCCCAGGGAAGCGACCACATCGGTGAGCCAGTGGTACCCAAGGTAGATCCGGCTGCAGGCAACCACCAGCGTCAACAGAGCGGCACCGGTGAAGGCGAGAACCGCCGTCGCGCGCGAGCCGGAACGCGAGACCACCAGGTAGGTGAGGACAAGCGCGAAGATCCCGGCGCCCAGCGTGTGGCCGGAGGGAAAGGACAGTGCGTCGTCGGGACCCAGGAGGACATCGGACGACGGCGGGCCTGAGCGCCCCACATCCTGTCTCACCACCGCGGACAGGATGACGGCAAACGCCATGGCGCCCACAAGGACGGCCGGCCGCCAGAGTTCCTTCTTCCGGACCGCCCAGGCCGCCGCCACCGCCACACCGATGATCGTCAGCCACAAGGGTGAGGTCACAGTGGACACCGCCGTGAGGATGGCAGTGGGAAGGGGGCTGCGCGAATCAACCATGAAGCTGTGGACCGCGCCGTCCAACGTCGCAAGGCCGGTCTCGGACAGCACGGCGGCGAACATGAGCCAGAAGATGGCGTCCCCGGCCACCAGCAAAATGCCTGCCCACAGGAACAGGGGCCGCTGCCGAAGCTTGAGCGCCGGTGCAGCCCGGAAGTGCGTGGAAATGGCGGGGGTCATTGGTTCATTCTGCCAAACGGGTCTGGGACTTCTCTGAGGCTACAGCGCCGGAAGCACCGCGCGGGCCTCATCCGGTTCCATGCCGCTGGCTTCCAGTAAGTCCACCATCAGGGGCCGGAACAGCATGACCACGGTTTCGCCCTCGAGCCTTTGGACATCCAGCATCTTGGGGTGCAGGCGCGCGGCGATGTCCGAGAGATCGTTCCGGGCGCGGCGCAGATGAACCCGCCGTGTTCCTTCGCTTTGCTCGGACAACCCAATGGTCATCTCGTCGATCGCTGCGGCGGTTTCCTGCAGGACTTCGGAGATACTCTCGATCGCTTCATCGGACAGCGCGGCATGGTTGATGGCGCTGGTGAGCCGCCGCGCAAACACCCGGCTGTTACGCAGGGCCAGGTCGATGTATTCCAGGGAGTGCTCCAGGCCGGCCAGCTCGTCGCGGTGCCTCCGGTGCGCTGGAGCCAGGGTTGCCACTTCGCCCGAGGCACGCAGCGTCTGCCGCATCCGGTCCACCAAAGGCTGGCAGTTGCGGCCGCGGATCAAGGCGTGCCAGGCGATGGTGGAGTCGCTTTCGGTCAGGGCCTTGCCGCATTCGCGCAGCACTTCCGCGAGCTCGTGCAGGATCTTTTGGACATCCTTGCGGGGCTCCCGCCGCGGATCTTTCGGCACCAGAATGGTCACCAGCAGCGCAAACACGCCCCCGATCACGGCGTCCAGGCTCCGCGTAAAGGGCCCGCCGGCCGGCGCCGGCAAGAGCACCACCAGCAAGGACTGCAGGCCCAGTTGGGTGGTGAAAATGGTTCCACTGTCCAGGAACCTGGCAAGGAGGATGGAGAAAAGAAGCACGACGGCGGCCTGCCAGATCCCAGCGCCCAGCCAGTGGAGCAGCAGGTCGCCAACAACGATGCCCAGGGTGCAGCCGAGGCCCACCTCGATCACCCGGCGCAGGCGTGGATCGCGGGAAAAACCAAGTGCAATCAACGAAGAAGTAGCCGCAAACAGCGGGCCCTGGTGGCCCAGAACATATTCAGCGAAAGCGTAGGCACCCACGGCGCACACGGTCATCTGGATGGCCGGCGTCAACGAATTCCGGCTGCGGACCAAACCCGTCCGGACTCTGGCACGCAGAAACCTCTTGCTTGCAGAAAATCCTTTCGCGGCAGCCATGTCGTCCAGTCTATTTGCCCGGCTCGAATTCGGACGAAGGCACCAACCGCATCCCGGGTGCCGCTCAAGGTGGCGCGCGCCACATAACCCAATGGTCCGCCGTCGTTCACCTTCTGTTCACCTTTCACTGCAGATCCCGTTACCTGCGCTCCTTACCTTCAGTAAAGGAACAAAAGGTCCTCAGCTCGCGCACGCCGAAATCTCCGTTCGGCCCGCATCGAAGAATCCCTGGAAGGGGCACATCCAAGTGAAGGCAACTCACTTCGGCCGCAACGCGGCAATCGCGGTCATCGCAGCCGGCGCTCTCGCGCTCACTGCTTGCGGTTCAGACAACGCAACGAACACGCCTGCTGGTACCCAGTCGGCAGCATCCGGCCCCAAGGTCACCGGCACGCTGACCGGCATCGGCGCCTCCTCCACCGGCGCAGCCATGGACGCTTGGAAGGCCGGTTTCTCTGCCGCCAACTCCGGTGCCACGGTCCAGTACTCCCCGGACGGTTCCGGCGCAGGCCGCAAGGCCATCATCGACGGCTCGGCACAGTTCGCCGGCTCGGACGCCTACCTGAAGGACGAGGAGCTTGAGAGCTCCAAGGCCAAGTGCGGCCCCGACGGCGCCATCAACATCCCGGTGTACATCTCCCCGATCGCTGTTGCCTTCAACATTCCGGACGTCAAGGAACTGAAGCTCGACGCCGCGACGGTCGCCAAGATCTTCCGCGGCGAAATCGCCAACTGGAACGATCCCGCCATCGCCGCACTCAACGAAGGCGTCACCCTGCCGGACCTCAAGGTCACCCCGGTGAACCGCTCTGACGACTCCGGCACCACCACCAACTTCACCGACTACCTCGCATCTGCTGCTCCCGAGGTCTGGACGGACAAGGCTGCCGGCATCTGGCCCGCAACGCTTCCGGGCGAAAACTCCAAGGGCACTTCCGGCGTCGTCAAGGTTGTCACCGACACCCCGGGCGCCGTGACCTACGCTGATGACTCCGCCGTTTCCGGCAAGCTGGGCACCGCTTCCATCAAGGTTGGCGACGAGTTCGTCAAGATCTCCGCCGAAGCTGCTGCCAAGGCTGTCGAAGCCGGTAAGCCCGTTGACGGCCGCGCCGCCAACGATGTTGCCATCAAGCTGGACCGCAAGACCACGGCATCGGGCGCCTACCCCGTAGTCCTCGTCTCGTACCACGTTGTGTGCACCACCTACGAGACCAAGGAAGTTGCTGACCTGGTCAAGGCCTTCGAAAGCTACGTCGTTTCCGACGAAGGACAGAAGACCGCTGCTGACGCCGCGAAGTCCGCACCGCTCTCCAAGACGCTGCAGGACAAGGCCACGGCCGCTATCGAAACCATCAAGGCCAAGTCCTAAGGTTTCCCGGCGGGTTTGCTGAACCCGGCTGAACACTGAAGTTCCCTGTCCCGCTCTCCGGTGGCCACCGCGGCACCGGACCGGGGCAGGGAACTTAGCCATGTAAGACCAGTTCACTCCAGACTGAAGGAACGTGAAGTGACCACCAACTCCCTGACAACCTCCCAAGGCGCAGGACGCGCCGGGGACAAGGTTTTCTCCGGGGCCGCCATGGCCGCAGGGTGCCTGATTCTCGCGGTTCTCTTCGGAGTCGCGTTGTTCCTTGTGGTGCAGGCAATCCCCGCGCTCACCGCCCCCGCTGAGGACATCCAGGGCGGCAACGGCTTCTTCGCCTACATCGCCCCAATCGTGGTGGGCACTCTCATTGCCGCGATCATCGCACTCGTCATCGCCACCCCCGTGGCCATTGGCGTGGCACTGTTCATCTCGCACTACGCCCCCCGCCGGCTCGCGTCGGGCCTCGGCTACGTAGTGGACCTGCTCGCGGCCATCCCCTCCGTTGTCTATGGCGCCTGGGGTGCTGCCTTCCTGGCCAAGGAAATCTCCCCGGCCTACGACTGGTTGGCCACCTACCTCGGATGGATCCCGATCTTCGAAGGCCCGGCCTCCGCTACCGGCAAGACCATCCTGACCGCCGGCATTGTCCTCTCCGTCATGGTCCTGCCCATCATCACTTCCCTGTCCCGTGAAATCTTCCTGCAGACCCCCAAGCTGCACGAGGAAGCGGCCCTTGCACTGGGAGCCACCCGCTGGGAAATGATCAAGATGGCCGTTCTGCCCTTCGGCCGCCCGGGCATTATCAGCGCCATCATGCTGGGCCTCGGCCGGGCACTCGGCGAGACCATGGCCGTTGCCCTGGTGCTCTCCTCCGGTGTCCTGACGGCCAGCCTCATCCAGTCCGGCAACCAGACCATCGCTGCGGAAATTGCCTTGAACTTCCCCGAAGCCAGCGGCCTCAAGGTCAACACATTGATCGCCGCCGGCCTGGTGCTGTTCGTCATCACCCTGGGCGTGAACATGATCGCCCGCTGGATCATCACCCGGCACAAAGAATTCTCGGGAGCCAACTAAATGTCCGCCACAGTAGTCCGCAAGCGCTCAGCGCTCACCAAGGGCCAGCTGCCCAAGTTCGCGCCCTACATTGTCTTGGCCGTCGCACTTGTTGTGGGCGCGGCCATCCTGGCGCTCATCGGCTTCAACGCCTTGGGCTGGGGCATTGTCTCTGCCATTCTGTTCGCCGTGGGCCTGGTCTCGTGGAGCGGTGCTGTTGAAGGTGCCCGCAAAGCCAAGGACAAGCTCGCCACGTGCTTGGTGGTCGGCGCCTTCCTGATTGCGCTGCTGCCGCTGATCTCGGTGATCGTCACAGTGCTGGTCAACGGCATCCCCGGGCTCATCACCCCCGGCTTCCTGGGCACGTCCATGAATGGCGTTACCGGCGCCTTCGACAACAAGGCAGTAGAGGAAGGCGCCCCGGTCCTCGGCGGCATCTACCACGCACTGCTGGGCACCCTCCAGATCACGCTCCTTGCCACGGTCATCTCCGTCCCCGTGGGCCTCCTTACTTCGATCTATCTGGTGGAATACGGCAACGACCGTCCGCTGGCCCGCGCCATCACGTTCTTCGTGGATGTCATGACCGGCATCCCGTCGATCGTGGCCGGCCTCTTCGCGGCAGCGTTCTTCTTCGCCATCGTTGGCCCCGGCACCAAGACCGGTGCGGTAGCCGCCGTCGCGCTTTCCGTCCTGATGATCCCTGTTGTGGTTCGCTCCAGCGAGGAAATGCTGAAGATTGTCCCCAACGAGCTCCGCGAGGCTTCCTACGCGCTGGGCGTCCGTAAGTGGCGCACCATCACCAAAGTGGTCATCCCGACGGCGATCTCCGGCATCGCGTCCGGCGTCACCTTGGCGATCGCCCGCGTTATCGGTGAAACCGCTCCGATCCTGGTCACCGCCGGATTCGCCACCACCATCAACAACAACGTGTTCGGTGGCTGGATGGCCTCGCTGCCCACGTTCATCTACACACAGATCCTCAACCCGACATCGCCGTCCAACCCGGAGCCGTCGGACCAGCGTGCCTGGGGCGCCGCGTTGGTGCTGATCATCCTGGTGATGCTCCTGAACCTCGGAGCCCGCCTCATCGCCCGTCTGTTTGCTCCCAAGACGGGACGCTAGCCGGGCCGGCCGCCGCTTATTGCGGCGGCACCTTCACACTTCCACACCCCCAAGGAACAAAGGAACACCATGTCCAAGCGCATCGACGTCAAAGACCTCAATGTCTACTACGGCAACTTCCTGGCCGTCGAGGACGTCAACATCAACATCCAGGCCAAGTCCGTCACGGCCTTCATCGGCCCGTCCGGCTGTGGCAAGTCCACCTTCCTCCGCACGCTGAACCGCATGCACGAGGTCCTTCCCGGCGCACGCGTCGAGGGCGAGGTCCTCCTGGACGGCGATAACCTCTACGGCCCCGGCGTGGACCCCGTAACCGTCCGCACCCAGGTGGGCATGGTCTTCCAGCGGCCCAACCCGTTCCCCACCATGTCCATCCGCGACAACGTGCTGGCCGGCGTGAAGCTGAACAACAAGAAGATCTCCAAGGGTGCAGCCGATGCCCTGGTGGAGAAGTCCCTGGTGGGCGCCAACCTCTGGAACGAGGTCAAGGACCGCCTGGACAAGCCCGGTTCCGGCCTTTCCGGTGGCCAGCAGCAGCGCCTTTGCATCGCCCGCGCCATTGCCGTGGAGCCCCAGGTGATCCTGATGGACGAGCCGTGCTCCGCCCTGGACCCCATCTCCACCTTGGCCGTTGAGGACCTCATCAACGAGCTCAAGGACCAGTACACCGTGGTGATCGTGACCCACAACATGCAGCAGGCTGCGCGTGTGTCGGACAAGACCGCGTTCTTCAACATCGCAGGCACCGGCAAGCCCGGCAAGCTGATCGAGTTCGCTGACACCACCAGCATCTTCAACAACCCTGGCCAGAAGGCAACGGAAGACTACGTCTCCGGCCGCTTCGGATAAGGGTTCTTGCAGGTTCCGGCTTCTTGGGGGGGAGTCGGCACAGAACGACGGCGACCGTCGCCTTGGGGGTACGGTCGCCGTCGTTTTTTTGTACCCAAGTAGGTCGCAGAAGAGCGCGTTTTGAGCCCGCTGAACGCGCTCTGCTGCTACTTACTTGGGTACGTGTGCCCGGGGGTTACAGGTCTGCGAGGGGCGAGAACGCCAGCTCCAGGACGAAGGCAGCTGCGGCTGTGACCAGCGGCGTGGCCACCCAGAACAACAGAATCCGCCGGACCAAGCGCCTGTTGACGGCGTGGAACCGCTGGTTGACGCCCGCACCCAGCACGGACGCCGTCAGCGTATGGGTGGTGGAGAGCGGCAGATGGAAGGCGATGGCGCCGACGAACAGCATCACGGAGGTCAGTGTTTGCGACACGAAGCCTCGCAGCGGATCCACCCTGATCAGCTTGTGGCCAAGGGTGTGGGAGATCCGCCAGCCGCCGAACATGGTCCCCGCGGTCAGCATGATGGCTGTGACCAACAGGATCCAGAGCGGCACATCGTTGCCGCCGGACAATCCCGCAGCCACCATGGCCAGCAGAATGACCGCCGCTGTGCGCTGGCCGTCCTGGAGCCCGTGGCCGAACGCGACGGCGGCGGCGGAGATGGCCTGCGCCCGGCGGAACCGCCGGTTGACCACGTTCGGCTGCGTGTAGCGGGCAGCCCACGTCACCGGCCACACCAGCAGGTAAGCCGCCACGAACGCGATGACAGGCGACAAGACCAGCGGCAGCGCCACTTGGGTGAGCAGGACGTTGTCCATGCCGCCTACCGCGTTGCCGCCTACCAGGACGCTTGCTGCCCCTGCGCCAATCAGGCCGCCCACCAGTGAGTTGGTGGAGGACAGCGGGATGCCGCGCCACCACGCGTACACACCCCACAGGATGGCTGCCGTGAGTGCCGAGGCGAGGATGGTCAGGCCGCTGGTGCCGCTGGGCAGCGTGATCCAGGACTGGGTGAAGGCAAGGATGAAAGTGCCGCTGAGCATGGCACCCACAAAGTTGAAAATGGCGGCCAGGAGCACCGCAATTGAAGGAGTGAGTGCGCGGGTCCGGGTGGACAGCGCGACGGCGTTGGAGACGTCGCGGAAGCCGTTCAGGAATGCGAACCCGGAAGCCAGGCCAACTACCAGGACCAGGATGGCGATGGTCACGTCATGATTCCTTGACGATGATGCTGCCTACCTGGGTGGCGACCTTCCGCATGTCCTTGGTAACTTCCACCAACTGGTTGGCGATGTCCCGGTGCCTCGCGTATTGCGTGGATTTCATGTCTTTGAGCATCTCGGCCACCCAGATCCGGTGGGTCCGTTCTGCGCGCTTGGCCAGCCGGAGGATCTCGATCCAATAGTCCTCAAGCTCGTCCAGGTCTTCGAGTTTCCGCATGGCATCCACAGTGAGCTCGGCCTGCCGGCTGATGATCTCCAGTTGGTCGGCTGCCCGTTTGGGGAGCCGGTCCAGCTTGTAGATGGCTACCAGGTCACCGGCGGCGTCGAGTTTCTCCATGGCCTCGGTGAGGTGGCGGGACAGCGTGTACATGTCCTCGCGGGGGAGGGGGTTCACAAAGCTTGTGCGCATGTGGGTCAGCAGGGCGAAGTGGAGGTCCAAGGACTTGGACTCGTGCTCGTGCAGTTCTTCGGCGAGGCGCTGGTGCTCGCTGGCGGGGGCTCCGAGAATTTCGGAGAGCGTCCCGGTGCCGGCCACGATCACGCTGGCCATCTGCGCGAGGAGGACGAGCCCGGCAGGTTCCTGGGGGAAAAGGCGCAGCTTCATATCGCTTTCCGGGCTGGGGACGGATGGGCGTGGGCGGCTTGACTTGACGCAGCCCATTTCGGTCCCAACTTTACCGGTCCGTTGGGGGCGTCCGCTCAGTACACGGGACGAGGCGGGGAGATGTCCCCATCGCAGAGCCTCCCGCACTGTGAAAGACTGGGAAAGCTCCGGATTAATCCACTCAATGGGGGAATTATGCGACTCAATAATGTTCTGAAAATCACCAGCCTCGCGGCAGCTGGAATGCTCGCGCTCAGTGCCTGCAGCACCACCACGGCGGGCTCGACGACGGGTGGTTCCGAATCGTCGTCGTCCGCGTCTTCTTCTTCGTCCGCGTCGGCGCCATCCTCCTCGCCGTCGGCCTCGCCGTCCGCCGCGTCTTCCGAAGGAACCGCGACCTCCTCCGGTGCTTACACCGCGGCGGCCTGGGCGCTCCCCATCTCAGATGCCGGCGAGAAGCTCGGGAACCTCAAGGGCGAGAGCTTCAGCGTGGACATCTACCAGGTGGCGACGGATGTGGCGTCCAAGGACAGCATGTTCGTGGACAAGGAAACCAAGGAGAACCTGCTGAAGAAGGGGGCGCCTGTGGTTTACCTGAACTACGTGGTCACCAATACTTCATCAGCAGATATTCCCCTGAGCCACTCCCTGGTCACCCCTTCGGCCAAGTACACGGACTGGAAGTACCTCGGCGGCATGCCGTCGGACTCCAGCAGTGACGGCTACAAGAAGCATGGGCTTTCCAGCAGCGGGACCAAGCTGAAGGAAAAGGCCCCGTTCGTGCTGAAGCCGGGGGAGTCGTTCAACATTGCGGAGAACTTCGCCTACACGGCCGGTAAGGAAACGGAGATCAAGGCGACCTTGACGCCCCAGGACGCCGCAGGCGATCTCGATCACGACAAGAAGGAAACGGCGGACACCACGGTCACGTTGAAGTAGTTCCTTGCAGCTTTGCCCGGGCTGGCCTGAGCGCCGGCCCGGGCAATCTGCGTTCGGGCATAAAA
This sequence comes from Paenarthrobacter sp. NPDC091669, assembly GCF_044756725.1. Lineage (NCBI taxonomy): Bacteria > Bacillati > Actinomycetota > Actinomycetes > Micrococcales > Micrococcaceae > Paenarthrobacter > Paenarthrobacter sp. NPDC091669. The sequence continues at coordinate 567,918 of NZ_JBIVTK010000001.1, read as the reverse complement.
ATGGTGCCGAACCGGATACGCCTCTCGGCGGTAGGCCGCTCGAAGCGGCTATAAGTTGAAGCCCGGGGGTTTCGCGGTTCGACACCAGTTTTAGTTTTCACCGTCCGGCGGTCTAAGTCAACATTGACAGTCCGGCGCCGGCGTGGGTACGTTTCGCCCTGTTTGCTGGCTAGTCCAGCTCGCCCAGGCGCCACGCGTTGGCCGCGTGCTCAAGGTCCTCGGCCGTTTTGACCAGCTGGTGCGAGTTGCGGGTCAGCTTGCTCGCATGGCCTTCATTGCTGTGCTCTGCGCCGTCGGCGAGGGTGGCTTGGCCCAGTGCTACTACGCGGCAGAAAGCGGCGGAACGTTCCAGCGCGACGTCGAACTCGCCGTCGAACGCGCCCGACAAAATGGCGTCAGCCATGGTCTTCATTTCGTCTGCTCCGGGCGGCTCTGCGGCACCTGCCACCACGTTGGAAACCTGCGCGGTATCGCGTCCGGCCCGGAAGTAGACGGAGATCTTCTCGGGGTTTTGGATGGTGGCGGCGCGGAGGGCGTAGAGCCGCCACAGTGCGCCCGGGAGGCTGCGCGCGGGGCTTTCCGCCCACATCTCGGCTATGGCTTCCAAGCCCTGCTCGTCGGCCAGTTTCACCAGGCGGTGGGTGACTTTGGGGTCGTCGCTGTCGCGGCCCCGCCTCACCAAGGCCTGCGCAGCAAGGTGGGCAGCCTCGGAAACCCGCGCGGGGTCTGCCCCGCCGGCGAACGGCTCAAAATCGATCGGAGCAAAAGGCTTGGGCTTGTGGTGCCTGTTTGCTCCGCCGTACGCGCGTGGTCCTGGCTGTTCGCTCATGAGTTCACCGTACTCCTGTGCTCTGGTGCGGTCGAGTAACGGTTGCCGGGCTGCGCCCTTGCCGGCGCTGTGCCTTCACCACCCACTTTGCCCCCGCCCAGGGCCCGACACGCCGCGGCCGCCGCGCGCCGCCGTCGAACGTTCACCCAAAGAAGGTGACGACGGCGCGTGTCCGGTTGAGTTCCTCGTCTGCCGTGACGTTGGGGTACAGTATTCATGGCTGTTTCTACAGCTGGAGGGGCCTTTAGCTCAGTTGGTAGAGCATCGGACTTTTAATCCGTGGGTCGTGGGTTCGATCCCCACAGGGCCCACCCTCCACGACAGGCCGGAGACCTTAAGTCTCCGGCCTGTTTTTATTTTCCCGGTCACGTCCCACACTCCGATTCCATCAGTTATGCTATTCGATGGATTAACTCTCTGGGCTGGTGCACAGTTATCAATGCGCGTAGGTGCGTTCAGCCAACGCGACCGGGAGTGAGCAGCCGTTGCGCGACGATGGCCGCGTGGGGACGCACTCCGGGGTCGGCGCGCGAGTGCGTGCCAATCACGCTGAAACCGGCTTCCTGCAACCGTCCCGACATCTCCTCCAGAGACCAGAAATAGGCAGGCGTCACTGCATGCGAGAACGACTCACCCGCCGGGCCATCGAAGAAGCCGATCAGGAGGCCACCGCCTGGTTTGAGGCAGCGGGCAAACTCATCCAGAACCCGGCTGATTTCAGCAGGGGGGATGTGGATCAGCGAGTACCAGGCGAGGATTCCCGCCAATGAGTCATCCGGCGCAGGCAGCCGTTGAAGTGACCCGACAGAAAACTGGGCATCCGGGCAGAATTGCTTGGCCGTCTCAATAAACTCCGGTACCAAGTCCACGCCTTGGACGTCCACCCCGGCGGAGTGCAGGAAAGCTGTCCACTGTCCGGGCCCACAGCCGGCGTCGATAACCTTCCCGGGCAATCCCCGGGCCCATGACAACACCAGCTCCCTATCGACCGGATGCGTGCTGCTGATGGACCCGAACAATGAGGTGTACTCGTCGGAACGCGCAGAATAGGCGGCTCTCACTGCTCCAAAGGACATGCGTCTCAGCCTAGGAGCCGGAACGCCCGCCAAGAAATCCCTTGACTCCCACACCAACACCCCGTCAGCATGGTTTCTATAACGTTGTAAATCGGCAAGCAAAACAAGTAGACAAGCAGACAAGGACCCACCCTTTGGGAAACCAAGACAAACCCACGGCCAAAATCACCATCGACCCCACCTTCGTTGTCGGTCCCGTCAGGAGGAAGACCTTCGGCGCCTTCGTTGAGCACCTCGGACGGTGCGTCTATACGGGCATTTTCGAGCCCGGGCACCCGAAAGCGGACGACGACGGTTTCCGCACCGACGTCCTCGACCTCACCAAGGAACTCGGCGTCTCCACAGTCCGGTACCCGGGCGGAAACTTCGTCTCGGGGTACCGCTGGGAAGACGGAGTGGGGCCCAAAGAAAACCGCCCAACAAGGCTCGACCTCGCCTGGCACTCCAGCGATCCCAACCTGGTGGGCGTGGACGAGTTCGCCAAGTGGTCGGAGAAGGCCGGCGTGGAACCCATGATGGCGGTCAACCTGGGTACCAGGGGCCCGCAGGAAGCGCTGGACCTGCTGGAGTACTCCAACATCAAGGGTGGAACGGCCCTTTCCGAACAGCGCAAGGCCCATGGCGCCGTCGCGCCTCACAACATCACCATGTGGTGCCTCGGGAACGAGATGGACGGCTTCTGGCAGATCGGCCACAAGAAGGCGGACGAGTACGCGCGGGTTGCCGCCGAAACGGCGCGGGCGATGCGCATGGTCAACCCGGACCTGGAACTGGTGGCTTGTGGAAGTTCCGGACCCACCATGCCCACGTTCGGCGAATGGGAGCGCGTGGTCCTCAATGAGACATACGAATTGGTGGACCTGATCTCGGCGCATCAGTACTTTGAGGATTTCGGTGACCTGCAGGAGCACCTGTCAGCCGGGCACCGGATGGAGGCGTTCATCAAGGACTTGGTCTCCCACATCGACCACGTGAAGTCGGCCAAAAAGTCTGGGAAGCAGATCAATATTTCCTTCGATGAATGGAACGTGTGGCACATGTCCCGCGACGAATCCAAGGCGCCCACAGGAGATGATTGGCCCGTGGCGCCGGTGCTGCTGGAGGACCGCTACACGGTTGCCGACGCCGTGGTGGTGGGAGACCTTCTCATCACGCTGCTGCGCAACACGGACCGCGTCCACTCCGCGAGCCTGGCTCAGCTGGTCAACGTGATCGCACCCATCATGACCGAGCCGGGCGGCCGGGCCTGGAGGCAGACCACGTTCCACCCGTTTGCGCTCACTTCGCAGAATGCCTCTGGCACGGTGTTGAACCTCGCCGTCGAATCCCCGCTGCTGGAGACCGAAAAGACGCCGGGCTTCACCGCCCTGTCAGCCGTGGCGACCTATGATGCAGAAGCCAAAGAGGCCGTGGTGTTCGCCGTGAACCGCTCGGCGTCGGACGCGCTGACGCTGGATGCCGCCGTCGGAAGCCTCAACGCAAGCAAAGTCATTGAGGCCGTCACCTACTCGAACAAGGACCCTTACTGGCAGGCCACTGCCGACGATTCGACGTCGGTCCTGCCGTCCGAGAACGTCAGTGTGAAGCTCGACGGCGGTCGCCTCACCGCCGGGCTTCCGGCCGTGAGCTGGACGATGATCCGGTTGTCGCTTGAGGACCAGAACAGCTGAAAGCTAGGCGATCTGCTGCGAGCCGTCGTGGAACATGGGGTACGCAGAGATCGGTGTGACCGTGGCTGAGGGAGTTGGCTCCGGTGCCTGCGCTGCAGGTGCCGGGGCCGGCTGGTCAACCGTGACTATCTCCATGGACTCCATGTCCAGGAGCCGGCGGCTTCCGGTATCGTCCGTCAGCCAGAAAAGGTCGGTGCCCGCGACGGTCTTCACCACGCTGCCCCGATGATAGAGGCGGCCGTTATGCCAAGCCTCGATGTAATCACCTGGACTTAATGGATGCGGTTCTTCCTTGCTGCCAGGCATGCTGCCGAATGCCTGCGCCAGGCTGGCCTGGGTCTTCAGTGCCTGAAAGAGATCCCTGTTTGCAATGCTCATTTTGCTCCCCTCAGCTCGCTTCGCTGTCCGATGGCCTTCAGCTGTGCGCCAATTGACTCCAGCTTTGCGCATGTTTGTTGCGGGGGCGTTGCACGGAAATGAGCGGCGTGTGACGGCTAAAGGAGGTCAGCGCACGTGATGGGATGTACTCAACGCGACAAATCAAAGGATGCCAATGCCCAGTGCTGTGACCCTCATTCGCTCTGAACAACTCAGCTCCGCAGCCCAGTACGCCTACGCGGCTACTGCGCCCGCGGAAGCCCGACTGATCTTCCTGGCGGGGTCCTGCCCGCTGAATGAGGACGGGACTACAGCAGGTCTTGGGGACTACAAAGCCCAAGCGGAAAAGTCGGTCGAAAACATGCTGCTCGCCTTGGAGGCCGCCGGAGCAGGAATAGGGGACGTCATTTCCACCCGCGTCCTCGTTGCATCGGCGCAGCAGGCAGACCTGATCACAGCGTGGGACGTGGTGCGTGCCGCATTCGGCGACCACGACGTCCCGAGCACCCTCATGGGCGTCACCGTCCTCGGCTACGACCACCAGCTGGTGGAGATCGAAGCCATCGCCGCCGTCATCGACTGACTCCAGACGGGTCTGATCTGCAACGATGTATGCCAACAGGACAAAAGGAGCACCTTGATGGCCGTCACCATGAACGACGTCGCGCGCGTTGCCGGGGTCTCGTTGAAGACGGTCTCCAATGTGATCAACAATTACGAGTTCATCCGGCCCGCCACCAAACAGCGCGTCCTGGACGCCATCGATGAGCTGGGCTACGAAACCAACCTGACGGCCCGCAGCCTTCGCTCTGGCAAGACCAGCATGCTCGGATTGGTCCTCGCCGACCTCTCCATCCCGTACTACGCGGAGTTGGCCTCGGACATCATGAAAGCCGCTTGGGCCCGGGGCTACCGTGTTCTGGTGGAGCAGTCCGGGAATGAGCCCGGGCACGAAAGGGCGGCGCTCCAAGGCCAGTTCCGCACCCTCACGGATGGCCTCCTTTTCATTCCACTTGCCCTGGACGCCGAGCAGATCATTGATGCGGCCGGCAAAAAGCCGCTGGTCCTGCTCGGCGAATACGTGCAGGATCCCCGGCTGGATATGGTCCTCATCCAAAACCACCGGGCGGCGGCAGCGGTCACCGCGCACCTGCTGGCAGGCGGCCGCCGTCGTATAGCCGTTTTGGGCGCGCACGACGGCGACACTACAGGCAGCAACGGCCTGCGCCTTGAGGGGTACAAAGCTGCGCTTGCTGACGCTGGCGTTGCGTACGATCCCGCCTTGGTGGTCGATTGCGATTGGCGGCGCGACGGAGGTGCTGAAGCCATCGGGAGGCTCTTGGACAGCGGTGTGGAATGTGATGCCGTCTTTGGGCTCAACGACGCCCTCGCCCTGGGAGCGCTTCACGAGCTCCTGGTCCGTGGCAGGAAGGTCCCGGAGGAGATCGCCGTTGCCGGTTTCGATGACATTGACGAGGCGAAGTTCGCCTCGCCGTCACTGACCACGGTGGCGCCGGGGCGCGCGGAAATTGCGGAGCGCGCCGTCGAACTCCTTATTAACCGGATCGAAAACAAGGATGCTACGCCCGCTGTGCAGCAGCCCGAGGCGTCGTTTGAGCTGCGGGTCAGGCAGTCCGCGCCGTAGGGCGCCGTTGTCCGGGCCGTTAGTGTTTGTGGAATGAACGTGATCCCCGCTGAAGTTGTTACCCCTGCTGTCATGATCGACCTCGATGTCCTTGACCGAAACATCGAACGCATGGCAGCAAGCATGCTCGGCAGAGGACTCAAGCTCCGGCCGCACGTCAAGACGCACAAGACCTTGGAGATCGCGCGAAAGCAGCTGTCAGCCGGGGCCGTCGGGATCACCGTTGCCACGATCGGCGAGGCCGAAGTCTTCGCAGCGGACGGCGTGAAGGACATCTTCATTGCGTACCCACTCTGGGTTGAAGCCCCGCATGCTGATCGCCTGCGGGCTTTGGCAGCAAAGAGCCGTGTAGCCGTCGGCGTCGATTCGGCGGACAGCGCGACGGCGATGGGTCGCCAACTCGGCGCGGGCGCAGCAAGCGTTGAGGTGCTGATCGAGGTGGACAGCGGACACCATCGCAGCGGCGTGCTGCCGGATGAAGTGGTGGCTGTTGCCGAAGCGGCGGCTGCTGCAGGACTGAGCGTGCAGGGCGTCTTCACGTTCCCCGGCCACAGCTACAAGCCCGGCATGCCGACTGGTGCGGCAAGCAACGAGAATGAGGCACTTGGCTTGGCTGCGACGGCCCTGACCTCGGCGGGCTTCGAGGTCACCACCATCAGCGGAGGATCCACGCCTACCGCCTTGATTGACGGCGAAACGGTGGCCACGGAGCTGCGTCCCGGAGTTTACGTGTTCGGCGATGCCCAGCAACTGGAGCTTGAACGGTGCACGTGGGACGACATCGCGTTAACCGTTGCAGCCACCGTCGTCAGCAGGCACGAAACCCGGGGTGGCAACGTCCGCCGGGTGGTGGTGGATGCCGGCAGCAAAATACTGGGCAGTGACCGCCCGGACTGGGCCACCGGCTACGGACGGCTTCCCGAATACCCCGAAGCCAAAGTGACTGCGCTGTCCGAGCACCACGCCACAGTTGTGTGGCCGGACTCCTCGGAACTGCCGCCTTTGGGCACACGGCTCAGGGTCATCCCCAACCACGTGTGCCTGACCATGAACCTCGTGGATGAAGTTACGGTGGTGCGCGATAATGCCGTGGTGGAGCAGTGGGCCGTGGCGGCTCGGGGGAGGAACAACTAGGTACCGTTTTGGTACCGTCGCTGCATGGCAATGAATCGGCGCGTTCCAAGACCTTGATCGTCGGCTGGAGAAGTTGGCAGCGGAGGAACACACCTCCAATTCTGCCCTCCTGTTGCGGGGATCAGGGTTGGTTTTACAGCGGCATGCGCGGCGACGTGAGATCAGTGAGGGTCTGGATTTCGTGATGAGTCACGATGCCGAGCTGCTGACGCGCCTTGAGGATGCGTGACAGCGTACCTGGGGGCGCGGCGCGGTCAGCCAACCGACTGCACGCTGCGGAACAGGGTGTGGAACTCCCGGTTGTGGTAGACCAGCGGGGCTGAATCGGCGGGGCTGAGCCGGATATCCACAACGGTTGCGGCCAGCAAGACAGAGCCACCCAGTGGTGCCCGATGAACGATTTCGCACCGCAGCGCCCATGGAGCTTCCCTGAGCAGGGGCTCGCCTGTGGGCAGCAGTTCCCAGTCCATGTCGCTGGTGAAGCGAGGGGCCGTGGGGTCGGAGAAGGTGCGCACGAGGTCCACCTGGTCCGCGCCCACCAGATGCACGACGATCGTTTGCGCGGCAGCGATATGCGAAGCTGACCGGCCGCCGGTGACGGAGAACGCCAGCGTCGGCGGATCCACCGCCACCGATGCCACCGAGGACGCCGTGAGCCCTACGGCTCCTTCCGGTCCTGACGCGGTGATGATGGCAACTCCTGCTGGATGAGAGCGGAAGGCGGCCTTGAAGAGCTCGCCGACCGGTTCTGCCGGCAAGGGGGTGTGATGGGACATTCATGAACCTTTGTGGGACTGGTTGGGGTTGGCGCCGCTTTGCGGACGCGCACCTGACCGATGTTATGACCTCAACTTAAGTTGAGGTCAATTCGGGTGAATTCGACCCCCGACTGAGACGAATTGGAAACGTAGCCGAAACTTCCGCTCCTTACGCTGAACACAATCTGTCCAAGTGCCCGGCGTCCAAGGAGAATCGATGCATCTTTTGCCCCGCGAGCAGGAGAAACTCATGATCGTGGTGGCTGCCGATCTCGCTCGGCGCCGCCAAGGGCGCGGACTGAAGTTGAACTACCCCGAGGCCGTGGCGATCATCAGCTACGAGCTCATCGAAGGCGCCCGGGACGGCCGGACGGTCGCCCAACTGATGAGCTACGGAACCACCCTGCTCCGCCGCGAAGACGTGATGGAAGGCGTGCCGGAGATGATCCACGACGTCCAGATCGAAGCCACCTTCCCTGACGGCACCAAGCTCGTCACCGTCCACCACCCCATCCGCTAGGAGCCTCCATGATCCCCGGTGAATACAGGCTCCAACCCGGTTCCATCGCGTGCAACAGCGGCCGTGAGGCAATCGCCGTCGAGGTAGTGAACCGCGGCGACCGCCCCGTCCAGATCGGGTCGCACTACCACTTTGCCGAGGCGAACCGCGCCCTGGAGTTCGACCGCGACGCCGCCTACGGCCGCCGCTTGGACATCCCGGCCGGCACCGCCGCGCGGTTCGAACCAGGCGACCGGAAGACTGTGGAGTTGATCGAAATTGCGGGGGCGCGCGAGGTCTTCGGGCTCAGTAACGCTGTCAATGGAAAGCTCGACGGCGGCACTCGCCTTAAAGGGGGCACCAAGTGAGCTTCGAGATTTCCCGCAAGCAATACTCCGAGCTGTACGGCCCGACGACGGGCGACGCCATCCGCTTGGCCGACACTGAACTGTTCCTCGAGATCGAGAACGACTACACGGCGTACGGCGAAGAAGTGGTGTTCGGCGGCGGCAAGGTCATCCGCGACGGCATGGGCCAGAACGGTCAGCTGACCCGCTCGGAGGACATCCCGGACACCGTCATCACCAATGTGATCGTCCTGGACTACAGCGGAATCTACAAGGCTGACGTAGCCCTCAAGGACGGGCACATCTTCAAGATCGGCAAGGCCGGCAACCCACAGATCGCCGACGGCGTGGACATCGTGATCGGTGCCAGCACGGAAATCATCGCCGGTGAACGGAAAATCCTCACCGCCGGCGGCATCGACACCCACATCCACTTCATCTCCCCGGAACAGGTTCCGGCAGCCCTGTGCAACGGCATCACCACCATGGTGGGCGGCGGCACCGGCCCGGCCGAAGGAACCAAAGCCACCACCATCACGCCAGGCGCCTGGCACATCTCCAGGATGCTCCAAGCCGCCGAGGGACTCCCCGTCAACATTGGCCTGTTCGGGAAGGGCCACGCATCCGCCGTCGAGCCCCTCGCCGAGCAGATCCGAGCCGGCGCCGTCGGGCTCAAAGTGCACGAGGACTGGGGCTCAACCACCTCGTCCATCGACATGTCCCTGCGCGTTGCCGACGAATACGACGTCCAAGTGGCCATCCACACCGACACCCTCAACGAGTGCGGCTTCGTGGAAGACACCATCAGGGCGATCGACGGTCGCGTCATCCACACCTTCCACACCGAAGGCGCCGGCGGCGGGCACGCCCCGGACATCATCAAGATCGCCGGCCTGCCCAACGTCCTCCCCGCCTCCACCAACCCCACACTGCCGTACACCCGCAACACGATCGAAGAGCACCTGGACATGCTCATGGTCTGCCACCACCTCAACCCGGACATCCCGGAAGACGTCGCGTTCGCAGACTCCCGCATCCGTGCCGAAACCATCGCTGCCGAGGACGTCCTGCACGACCTCGGCATCTTCGCGATCACCTCGTCCGACTCCCAGGCCATGGGCAGGGTCGGCGAAGTAGTAACGCGGACCTGGCAGGTGGCCGACGCCATGAAACGCCAGCGCGGTGTGCTGAAGGACCCGACCGGTGCTGCCCATGGCTCCGCCGAATCGGACAACTTCCGGCTCAAACGCTACGTCGCCAAATACACCATCAACGCAGCCATCGCCCAAGGCATGGCAGACGTCATCGGCTCCGTGGAAGAAGGCAAGTTCGCGGACCTCGTCCTCTGGGACCCGGCGTTTTTCGGAGTGAAACCCGAGCTCGTCATCAAAGGTGGCCAGATCGCCTACGCCCTCATGGGCGATGCCAACGCCTCCATCCCCACACCCCAACCCCGCACCATGCGGCCCATGTTCGCCACGTACGGCAAGGCATTGCAGCAGACGTCCATCACCTTCCTGTCCAAGGCAGCGATCGACGCCGGTGTGCCCGCCGAACTCGGCCTCGAACGCATCATCAAACCCGTGACCGGCATCCGCAACCTCACCAAAGCGGACCTCAAATACAACGGCGAAACCCCGGACATCGCCGTCGACCCCGAAACGTACAAAGTGAGCGTCGACGGCGTCGAAGTCACCTCCCAACCCTCCGACGTGCTGCCCATGGCACAGCGCTACTTCCTCTTCTAAGCCGTTTAGGAAACCACATGATTATCGAAAAAATCCTCGGCAACCTCCACGAACAACCCAACGCCTACGCCGGGCACCACAAAGAGAAAGTAGTCCTCCCCAGCGCACTGCTGGTCAAACGCATCCAACGCGTCACCACCGACCACGGCAAAGAACTCGGCATCCGCCTCCCCGCCGGCACCGGCGACCTCCGCGACGGCGACATCCTCGCCATCAGCGACGCCAACCTCATCGTGGTCTCCGTACTGCCCACCGACGTCCTGGTGATCGGGCCGCGCAGCATCCACGAAATGGGGGTGGTGGCGCATTCACTCGGCAACCGGCACTTGCAGGCACAATTCTTCGATGCCACTTCCGAGTACGGGGCCGAGGTCATGGTTTGCCAGTATGACCACACGGTCGAGGACTTTCTGAAGAGCGTCGACGTCCCCTACGACAGGCAAGAGCGGGTCATGCCGGTGCCCTTCCGCCATGCTGAACATTCGCACTAGGCAGATATCGGTGCTGGCTTTTGGGGTTGGCAAGCCTCCGGCGGGTGATAGGGGCCGTACCCGTCCCCAGCCGCTCCCAACCTTCGCAAGCTCAGGTCGGGGCCCTCGCGTCTGTGGGCCCCCCACGTTGCCCTCCACACCGCGGCCCCTATCACCCGCCTCCGCTTGTCGAGCCCGATTCCAGCGCGGTGGGCTTTGAGCGCCGGATATCAGCTTGCTCTTCAACAGTTGACTGACTCTGCGTTGCCTACGGGGGCGTTTGCTCATTCTTTGGGGTTTGAGAGCTATATCGAGCGTGAGTTGGTGCGTGATGAGGGGTCTTTTGGGGTTTGGTTGGGGGCTTTTGTGGGGCAGCAGTTGACCTATTCGGAGGGGTTGGCTATGCGCTTCCTTTATGAGGGGGTGGATGTTGGTTTGTTGGATTCTGTTCTTTCTGCGCAGTTGTTGGCTCGGGAGGTTCGGGAGGCTTCGCTCAAGATGGGGGGACGGCTGCTGGAGATTGGTGGGGAGGTGTTCCCATCGGGGGAGTTGGAAGCGTATCGGGAGTTGGTTCGTGGGGGTGGGGCCGAGGGGCATCAGCCCTTGGCTTTTGGGGTGATCGCGCGGTCGTTGGGGATTCCCTTTGAGGCGGCGCTCTCTGCGTATTTGTTCGCGACGGTGACTTCCCTGACGCAGAACGCCGTGCGTGCCATTCCGCTCGGGCAGAACGCCGGGCAGCGGGTACTTCGCCAGGCGCACGACGCCGTTGCTGCCGCCGTCCAGGATGTAGCACAGCTGTGCTGGGACGACTATGGGGCAGTCAGCCCCGGACTTGAAATTTCACAAATGCGGCACGAACGGCAACGCGCCCGCATGTTCATGAGCTAGCTAGTGCAAAGGACAGAAAACATGACAGAACCCATCAAGATCGGCGTCGGCGGACCCGTCGGAGCAGGCAAAACCCAGTTGGTGGAACGCATCACCCGGCACATGAGCGGCGACATCTCCATGGCCGCCATCACCAACGACATCTACACCATCGAAGACGCCAAAATCCTCGCCGCCAACGGCATCCTCCCCGAAGACCGCATCATCGGCGTCGAAACCGGCGGCTGCCCCCACACCGCCATCCGCGAAGACACCTCCATGAACACCGCCGCGATCGAAGAACTCAAAGCCAGGCACCCCGACCTCCAAGTCATCTTCGTCGAATCCGGCGGCGACAACCTCTCCGCCACCTTCAGCCCCGAACTCGTCGACTTCTCCATCTACATCATCGACGTCGCCCAAGGCGAAAAAATCCCCCGCAAAGCCGGGCAAGGCATGATCAAGTCCGACCTGTTCATCATCAACAAGACGGACCTGGCACCCCATGTGGGGGCGGACCTGGCCGTCATGGAGAGGGATTCCAAGGAGTTCCGCGGAAATAAGCCGTTCTGCTTCACGAACCTCAAGACGGACGAAGGGTTGGACGCCGTCCTCAACTGGATTCGGCGGGACGTCCTGATGCTCGACTTGGCCCAATGATCCGACTCGAGTCTGCGGTCGTCTCGCCGGGGGCGGCGCCCGCGGATGAAGGGGGCCGTGCCCGCTTCGCGGTGCCCACCACGCCGCGGCCCCCTTCATCCGCGTTCGCGGATCGCCCCAACGTAATTGCCGCCACGCCGCGGCCCTTGGTCCCCGGCTCCGCCGCCGCAGCGATCCAGTCACCTTGTGTGGGTGGCTTATGAGCTCGCGAATAGTGGTCCCGAACGTCGATGCTGGTCCTTGGGGAAACGTTGAGCCCCACGCTGGGTTGGCCGCCGGGGAGCGGGGGGTGCGGGGGCGGTTGGTTTTGGGGGTTGGTTTGCGCGGGGGCAGGTCCGTTGCTTTGCGGCAGTTTCATGAGGGCGCTTTGCGGGTGCTCCGGCCGCATTACTTGGATGAGAGTGGGCAAGTTTGTTATGTCATGGTCAATCCTGGTGGAGCGTATCTGGGGGCCGATCTGTTTGTTGTTGACGTGGAGGTTGATGCGGGGGCGGAGTTGTTGCTGACCACGCAGTCTGCCACGAAGATTTATCGGACTCCGGGGTCGTTTGCTGAGCAGAGGATGAGTGTCCGGCTGGGGGAGGGGGCGCGGTTGGAGCTGGTGCCCGATCAGTTGATTGCGTACCGGGAGGCGAGCTATCGGCAGAATTCGCACCTCAGCCTCCACCCGACGTCGAGCCTTGTCATGGCCGAAGTCGTCACGCCGGGGTGGTCGCCGGACGGCGCATCCTTCAAGTACGAAGAGGTCCGGCTGCGGAATGAGATCTGGATCGACAGCGGGAACGGAGCAAAACTGTTGGCCCTCGATAACCTGCTGATTCGCCCACCCGTCAACGACGTGACCGGGATGGGGTTCATGGAGGGCTTCAGCCATCTGGGGTCGTTGGTGGTGGTGGATCCGCGGGTTGATCAGGGGCTTGCTGATGACCTGGACCGCATATCCCGTGATTTTGAGGCGTACACGGGAGTTTCCTTGACGGCGACTATTGCCGGGACTACCGGGCTTGTGCTGCGATCGTTGTCCAACAGCACTGAGGAACTCAACACATTGCTGGGTGTTTGCTCCGGCGTCCTGCGGGAACGTTGGTACGGGCAGGGACCCTTGAACCTGAGGAAGTATTAATGACCGCGCTGACCGAGTTCGCCACCATGTACCGGGAGCGGGAGACGTTGTCCCTGCGGACCAGGCTGCTGTTCACGTTCGGTGCCGTCGCCGCGTTGCACGTTGCCGCCGTCGTGCTGTTGCTTGCGGGTACGGCAGGCGCCGCGCAGCCGCTGGCGCTGGGGCTGGTGGTCACCGCATATGTAGCCGGCATCAAGCACAGTTACGACTGGGACCACATTGCCGCGATCGACAATTCGACCCGGAAGTTCGTGGCGCAGCGCAAGGACCCCGTGAGCGTGGGGTTCGCGTTCAGCCTGGGCCACAGTTCCGTCGTGATCCTGGCGGGGCTGTTGGTGGTTGCGGGTGCCACGGTGATTGGGCAGTTCATGGAGGACGGCACCACAGGCAACAAAGTGCTGGGATTGATCGGCAGCGGTGTTTCCGGGCTGTTCCTGCTGGCCATGGGCCTGTTCAACGGCTCCGCGTTCGTTCGGGCCACGCAGGTTTACCGGAAGGTGCAGGCCGGCGGGGAAGTGCGCCAAGAGGACCTCGAAGCGAAAGGCTTTGTGGCCCGCCTGCTCGCCAAGCCACTGTCCAGGGTGGAGCGGCCACGGAACATCTACGTGATCGGTTTCCTCTTCGGACTCGGGTTCGACACCGCCACCACCATCGGGCTGCTGGTCATCACCACGACGGCGTCGCTCGCCGGGGTCTCACCGCTCGCGTTGATGGCCCTCCCGCTCGCGTTCACTGCCGCCATGACCTTGTGCGATTCGATCAACGGCGTGGCCATGATGAAGATGTACACATCAGCCATTCACAACCCGCGGCGCAAGCTCGGCTTCAACGCCGTCATCACCGGCATCTCGGCAGTCTCGGCGCTTTTCATCGCCGTGATCACGCTGGGTGGGTTCGTGAATTCCGCGTTTGAACTCGAAGACCCCCTGACCACGTGGCTCGGCGGCATTGACCTTGGCGACGCCGGCCTGATCTTGGTGGGCTTGTTTGTGCTCGTGTGGGCCGTATCAGCCTGGCGTGGGCGGCATGTGCGGTCAGCGCAACCCATCTAAGTCGCAGTTGAACGCGTTTAGCGGCCTCAAAACGCGCTCAACTGCTACCTACTTTGGGCTAGGAAGCTGCCACCGCGTTGAACAACTCGTTCGTATCCACGCCCAGGTCCGGGGCATCCAGCACATTCGTCAGGAACACGACGCAGCGGTCCTGCTCCGGGAACATCCACCACTCAGTCCCGGACCAGCCGGGGTGGCCGTAGATCCCCTTCGCCAGCAACTCCGACTCATTGGCGGGCAGCTGGAAACCCAGGCCCGTGTGCCGCAGGGGAGTGGGCCGGGTGGTGATGTGGGAAACCCCCGTGGTGCGGGGCCGGCGCATGGCAGCAAGGGTCGCGGGCCGTACTGCTTTCCCCGAATCCCGCAGCAATTCCGATCCCAGATTGAGCAGGTCCGTGGCTGTGCCGAACAGGCCCGCGCCGGGGTGCCGATGCTGATACATACCTTCCACGTTCAGCCCGGCAGCCTCGGTGCCGTGCACCGTGTGCGGGTTGCAGTCCGAGCTGAACGTGAGCGATCCAGCGCCTGTGTCCGCTGCCAGGGCAAGCAGTTGCGCCTCGAACGGGCGCCCGTCGGCCCACTCGGCCATGGCCGCGGCCCCTTCGAAAGCGATGTTGCAGTACTGGACCAGGCTTCCCGCGTAGAAGGCTTGCTCCGCTGCGGTGAGGGCCTTGCGGAGGGGAGTGCCGCCGTCGAGAGCTGGATCCGCAATACCGGAACGGTGGCTGAGCAGCTGCTCCAACGTCACGGTGTCCGTTCGCCGGGCGCCAAAGTCCGGCAGGGCTGCACTCAGCGGGTTACCCAGAGACAACTTCCCCTGCTCCACCTGCCGCATCACGGTCAACGCGCTGATGGGTTTTGAAACGGAGAAAAGCGCAAAGTGGTCATCGGTCGTGGCCTGCCTGCCGCCGTCGGTCCCGAACGCCACAACGTCCTCGATGCCGCGGCTGGACGCGATCCCCAGCACCGCAACCGGCACGTGTCCAAGGTCTACCTGCTTGCGGGCCCAGTCTGCGGAGGGTCCTGTTTCCACCATGGTTGTTCCACGCTCTCGGTTGGGGGTCTGTGAGAGTCGAATCTATCGTGGGTGACCGAAGAAACTTGCCAGCGCCTGTAACCGTGGCGGCCCGGCCGGAAACTATACAAGTATCCTGCAGTTCAGGGCTCTATATCAGGGGGAAATAATCGTGCTTTCCGAGCGCGAATTGGCGTTCATCGCCATTCACAAAGACAGCTACCCATCCGTCTTCAAATTCGTCTGCCGGCGTGTTGAATCCGCCGAGGCAGCCGAGGAGATCGCAGCAGACGTGTTCCGCGTCGTGTGGCAGAAGTGGACCGACGACTCACGCCCGGAGCTCCCGTACCTATTGACGGTTGCGCGGAACTTGGTGGGGAACGCGTACAGGAGCCGCGACCGGCGGCTGGCACTGCAGGAAAAGCTGCGGACGACGGCGGTGGAGCGGTTTGGCGATGAGTCCGAAAACGTCGCGGTACAGGATGCCATGACGCGGTTGCGTGACCAGGACCGGGACATCCTTCAGCTGGCCTACTGGGATGGCTTGAGCACCGCGGAAATAGCAGGCGTGCTCCAGTGCAGTGAATCGGCGGCCAAAGTCCGCCTCCACCGGGCCCGAACGGCGTTCCGGAAACAGATGCCTGCAGGGGCCGAAACCACCACACACAAGATGGGGGTCTGAAGACAATGGATCCAATCAAGAACCAGATTTCAGCGATTGACCCGCTCACTGTCGATCCAGTTGCCGAGCCCAACGGAGAAGAAGCGCTGCACAGGATCCTTTCCGGCTCCACGGTGTTCAGCGACAGCCACCCGGTGGCGGCAGTGGCTTCCCTGGAACAGCGCAGGCGACGTAAGGCGCAAATCGCGGGCGGGCTGTTGCTCGCAGCTGCAGCCGTCACTGCGGGAGTGCTGGTAGCTGCCAACCTTGGCTCGGTGAACACCGCGCCGGCACCTGCTGTCACGGTCACTACAACAGAAGCGACACCCACGCCCAGCGTTTCCGTCACGCCAACACCCACGGCCACAGCCACGCCATCGGCGACGCCCACAGTGGCTGCACCGGTAACCACCCCGCCCGTTGCTCCCGCGGTTCCGATCCCGGCTCCAACACCGGTTTCAACAACGACGCTGCCACACACTGTAGTGCCGACTTACACCTTCCCCGACGGACACCTCTCCTTTTCCTACCCGGTGGGCTGGACCGTCCGCCCGGAGCAGGGGCCATACGCGACGGAGGCGGACAAAGCTGCGTCCACCATCGCCAGGGTTCTGGACGCCGCAGGCACTGAGGTTGCCCTGATATTCAACGGAAACTACGGCGACGGTACAGCTGGCACGGTGGACCGAACCATCCTGGACAGGGCAGTGGTTCCCGGTGTCCGGGACAATTCGGGTGAGCTGGTGGAGTTCGGGTTCTCTTCGAACCAGTCGCAGTACATGCCCTACGAGGGGATGCCCTCGCCTCAGACAGGACCCGTCGGAGATCCTCCGACGTACATCATGGATGTGAGGGTGTCCTCGCAGCTCGTGCCCGGAATCAGCTCTTCAGGGACCAACCAGGTCCGTGTTCCCAACGGCATCATGAGTGCTTATGTCATGTTTGACCCCACCAAGCAGCCCACCTTCGCATCCCCGGAAGCTGCCAAAGCCTATATGGGCACCACGCAGTACGCCCAGCTGAAGTCCATGCTCCTGAGCCTGAGCTACAAATAGCCCCATCTGAGTAACAGCAAACGTCGCACTGACAGTCCAGAGCGACGTTTGCTGTTACCTACTTGGGCTAGCGGACGGGTTGGCTAGCGGACCGTGACCAGGTGGCTGGCGGGGTCGTACCGGAAGGTGACCGGGCCGCCGTCGTGCTTCACTGCGATATTGCTGCCGTTCGGGACTCCGCCGAGGCCGTAATTCTCAGCCCAGGAGTTGTTGATGGCGGCCTTGAACTCGTAGCTCCCGGCGGCGAGGTTGGGGACGGAGAGCTTCCAGAGTCCATCAACAGTGTCCAATGTCAGCTGGGCCTGGGCGCAATCCGGCATCCAATCACCGGCACAGCCGAGCTCGGAATTCAGGCTTCCCGGCACTGAGACGGCGGCCGGTTGCTGGCCCGGGACAGCTGCGCTGATCACGTTGGTGGCGTGGTCGTAGAGAAAAGTGACGGCCCCGCCCGAGTGCTGGAACGCCACGTTGGCCCCGTCCAACTCACCGCCGGCACCGTAGTTTTCATCCCAGGTTCCATTGAGCGCGGCCTTGAATTCATAACTTCCGGCCGGGAGGTTGGGGACGTTGAGTTGCCACAGCCGATGCGTCGGCTCATAGGTCATCAATGCCTGTTCGCAGGACGGCTGCCAGTCCTCGGCGCAGCCCAGTTCGGCGTTGATGCTGCCGGCCACGGTCACGGACTCGGGCTGGGTCGGTTCACCCACCACACCGCTGCGCGGCTCACTGGCCGATGTCTGCCCCCGGTTGTCCAGCACCACGGCACGGTACTCCACGGACGTTCCCGCCTCCAGCGGGGACACATCATGGAACACCTGGTAAGGCGCGTTGTCGTCCGTCCCGATCGCTTGCCATTCGCCGCCAGCCGTACGCGACTGGAAGGTGACCTCATAGAACGAGGTACCGTCGACGTCGGCTGTCACCTTCACACGGGACGCGTCACCGGCTGCGGTGGCTGGCTTCTTAAGCACGACGGCGGGCGCCGCCTTGGACTTCGCGAGTCGCCCCGCTGCTTCATACACCACGGCGGAAAGCGGCGGGATCGTGACGTTCAGCTTTGCCTGTGCATCGGTCTTCGCATGTGCCTCGGCGTCACCGTAGACCAGGTTGAACGGTTGCTTCGCCTCATACGTGGGAATCGCCGCTGTTTGGGCCGTCTCGCTGTTGTTCACCGCCACGATGTATTCGCGCTGGTCCTTGGCATCGATACGGGAGAAGGCGTAGATCCCGGCATCGTCGGCGGCGTAACGGTGTTGCTGGGCCCCGGTGCGAAGGGTGGGATGCTCGGCGGTGAGCGCGGCGAGTTCGCTGATCTTTCGGTACAGCGGGTGGCCGGTGTCAAAGTTATCCGTGGCGTGGGTGGCGTTGGTGCCCAGGAGGTCGTCATCCAGATACTCCTGGACTTTGCTCGCGAACAGGGTCTGCCGTGAATCCTGGTCGCCGCCGGCGCCCGTGAAGCCTTGTTCGTCTCCGTAGTAGATCACCGGGTTGCCGCGCGAGAAGTACATCAGCTCATGGGCCAGCTCGTCGCGTTCCACCAGTTCGGCGTCACTTGCGCCCACGTTGTCCTGCGCTATGAACGTGCCGATTCGGCCCATGTCGTGATTTCCCAGGAAGGTGGGCAGTTGGTAGACGTTGGAGTCGGCGTCCGTGTACCAATCGTCCCCGTTGAAGAAGTCGGCCAACCCGGAGGCCTTGCTGCCCTGGGATGCGAAGCTGCGGGCCGCGCCCTGGAAGCCGAAGTCCAGCACAGCCTGCATCTTGTTCCTGGTGGTGAACGTGGAGGTGATGCTCTTTGAGGTGTCGAAGACCTCCCCGAACATGAAGAACTCGTCCTTGCCCTGTTCCTTGGCATAGCTGAGAACCTGGGGTCCGAACTGCTGCCAGAACTCGTCGTTGACGTGTTTCATGGTGTCGATGCGGAAACCGTCGATGCCAAAGTCGCGGATCCAGGTTTTGTAGATGTCCATCATCCCGTTGACCACCGTGGGGTTTTCGGTGAACAGGTCATCCAGGCCGAAGAAGTCGCCGTACAGGGAGTCCTCGCCGGCAAAGTTGGTGTTGCCGCGGTTGTGATAGAGGGTGGGGTCGTTCAGCCAGGACGGAACCTTGACGTCCTTCTCGGCGGCCGGGACCACGGGCGTGTACGGGAACGACGTCGCCGGGTCCAGTGCCGGGAAGTCCTGCGTCCCGGCGTAGTCGCGGTCGTCGAAGACCTCGCCCGCAGCGGTCCGGTAGGGCTCGGTTTCCTTGGAAATGTAGGGGGCGGACTGGGTCTCCTGGTACTGGATGACATCCGCCGTGTGGTTGGTAATGATGTCGAAGTACACCTTCATGCCCCGCGCGTGGGCGGCATCAATGAGGGTCTTGAGCTCGGCATTGGTGCCTAAGTGCGGGTCGATCTGCGTGAAGTCCGTGACCCAGTACCCGTGGTAGCCGGCGGAACTGTTCGCGGAGGTCCCGTCGCCCTGGACTGCTTTGTTCTTGAAGCTCGGCGTGAGCCAGAGGGCGTTGGTTCCCAGGCCTTGGATGTAGTCCAGGCGGTCCTGCAAACCCTTTAGGTCACCACCGTTGAAGAATCCTTTGCGGGTGGGATCGAATCCGGACACCATTGGATCAGAACCCAATCCGCCGGCGTCGTTGGTGGTGGTCCCGTTGTTGAAGCGGTCCGCCATGACGAAGTAGAAATTCTGGTCGCTGACTCCTCCCCGGATGGAGTGCTGGGCTGCGGGATCCGGCTTTTTAGCGGCTGGGGCGGCGCCCGCCGGGAGGACAGCTGTGACGGTGAGTGCCGCCGTCGTCAGGACGACGGCGGCGAGGCGGCCCAGGGGGCGGCGTTGGTGGGGGAGGGCAGGTCTAGAGCTGCGAGCTGACAAGTGAGGGAACCTTCCGCTAAGCGACAATGCTGTGGGACAAGTCACAACTGTAAGCGCTTGCGTTTCCTTAATCCAGAGATTTGCTGAGTTACGGGACATGAAGAAGTCTGCAACATGCTCATTGCTGGAAGCGTTTGCAGCGGTTCTGGTGGGAAATTCGGGAAAGGGGCACTGTGCTCCTGCATCAGCGTCCCCTGGAATGCTATGCATCTGTCCATAACGCAGCCCTTGTGACTTGCATAGGGTTGAAGAGATCTGCTTCACACCACGCAGTGCCCCGATCTACTCCCAAGGATGAGTTTCAACGATGAAGAGCATCGCCCTCCTGCGCGAACGAGCCACCCGCACCATGCCTACCGGTTCCCACTGCCCGGCGTCGGGCCTGTGGAGCCCGGACTCCGATCCCGACGCCGTCCAGGTGTTCCCCGAGGGCCACGTGCTGCCTGCCCACAATGGAGTGGCAACTGTCTGGCGGCGCCGCACTGCTGCCGAAGTATCAGCGTGACCAGCTCCATCCTGAACCGGCCCGCCGACTACCGGCACGTTCCTGCCGCAGAGTGGTCCGAGCTCAGCTCCGGCGATCCTGTGTGGATCTACGACGTCGCCTGGGGCGCCGGGACAGGCCGCGTTGACGATGTCTCCAAGCACCAGGAACTGCTCTGGGTCATCCTTGAGCCCACAGGCCGCAAACTGATCTGCGGCACGGACGACGTCCAGGTCTGGACCGTCTAAAAGACTCGCCGAGACGGCAGATGACACCAATGTTCGAGCGGAGCATGGGTGTTAACTGCCGTCTCGGTGTCAGTTAACGGGCGGCCACCAGCATGCTGGGTGAGCCCGTCTCCACGCGGCCCACGGGACCGTCCGGCAAGCCGGTGGCCGGGTCCAGCCTGAAACTTACGATGTCGTCCGACCCTTCGTTGGCGACATACAGCCAGCCTTCGCGGACCAGGTGATGGCGGGGCCAGTCACCGCCGCACGGAACGTCGGCGAAGGGCTCAAGCCCGGTGCCGTCGTGGGTCACCTTCAGCACGCAGATGCGGTTGGAGCCGCGCACGCCCACGTAGGCGAAGCGGCCATCCGGTGACAACGCGATCTCCGCTCCGGAGTCGCCGTCGAACGGCTTGTTGATGCTGGCCGGAACAACTGCGGTGAGCTCGTACGTGCCGTCCGGTTCCATCCTGACAATGGCCACCTCCACTGAATACTCGGTATCCACGAACACGGATCCGCTGTGATGCCGTGCCATATGCCGCGGGCCCGAGCCCTTGGGCAGCACCACCTCATGATCGGGCTGCAGGCCTTCGCCGGGAGCATACTTCCACACGCGGACCAGGTCATGCCCAAGATCTGTCGTCATCACCCGGCCGTCGGGGAGCATCAGGCTCGAATGCGCGCGGCTGGGACGTTCGCCGTCTGTTGGCGCCGTGAAGTGGGGATCGACGGCGGCTGCCGCGCTGGTGCGCGAGGTGATGGCGCCGTCGTGGTCCAGTTCATAGAGGATGACCTGGCCATCGCCCCAACAGGTGGCCACAATGAAGCGTCCCTGCGGATCAGCCGCAACGTGGCAGGTGGCGTCTCCGGCCGGCCAGGGCTCACCGAGAGCCTCCAGCTCTGCCTCGCCCGTCCGGCGATAGGCCCGAACCGTTTTTCCTTCCTCTGCGACTGCGTAGATCACCGGGAGCGTGGGGTGCAGGGCAAGGAACGACGGCGAGTTGGAAGCCACCGCTAAACCGGCGGACGTCAGGTGCCCCTGGTCGTCTGCCGAGAGCGCGGCGATGCCTTTGCCGTTGCCGTTCCGGTCCGCCGTGTAGGAACCCACCCACATCAGCGTGTTTTCGTTACCCATGGTCAGTGCCCCTGTACGTCCGAGTCGACGCCTGCGTCAGGCCCGGCGTCGAGGGTTTGCAGTTTGGAAAGGTCCTCTTGGTCGAGCTCGAAATCGAACACGTCCAGGTTCTCCTGCATCCGTTCCGGTTTGGCGGTCTTGGGAATGGCAACCAGCCCCTGCTGGACATGCCAACGCAGCACCACCTGGCCCGGAGTCTTCCCATACTTCCCGCCGATGCTCGCCAGCACCGGCGCGTTGAGCAGATCGCTGCTGGCACCCAACGGACTGTAGGACTCTGTGATGATGCCATGCCGTTCGTTGTAGGCCCGCGCTGCCGGACGGGGGATGGAAGGGCTGACCTGGATCTGGTTCACCGCCGGCACCACCTCCGTTTCCCGGAACAGCTGGTCCAGGTGCGCCGGTTTAAAGTTGGAGACGCCGATGGAGCGCACTTTGCCAGAGGCCTGCAGTTCCTCGAAGGTCTTCCACGTGGAGACGAACTCGCCGCGGCGGGGGAGCGGCCAATGGATCAGGAGCAGGTCGACGTACTCCAGGCCGAGGCGTTCCAAGGATCCCTCAAGGCCGTCGACAGCCTTGCCGGAGCCCTGGAATTCGCCATCCAGCTTGGTGGTGATGAACAGTTCCTCACGGCCCACTCCACAGGCGCGGATGCCGTTGCCCACGCCCGTCTCATTCCCGTACTTTTTTGCCGTGTCCACGTGCCGGTAGCCATGCGACACCGCCTCCACCACGGCGTCGGCCACCTCGGCATCGTTCAATGGCCACGTGCCGAGTCCCAGTTGCGGGATCTTGAAACCGTCGTTCAGTTCGATCAGTGGGGCAAGTGCCATGGGCTGGGTCTCCTCTGGGTTTCTCTGTTTCTACGCTGGCCGCCGGCTGCTTGGCAACAGTTATCTTCGTGACCAGTCATGGAGCCGATCACTCAACTCCATGAAATCTTCCTTCACTACCTGCAGCTCCGGGTGGGCATCGTGCCACTCCACGATCTCCCGGGCGCCGTCCGCGAACGGAATGGTGGCCCTGTAATCAGGAACCAGCGCCTTGATCTTGGAGTTGTCGAACACCACGGAGTGCGAGCGATCGCCCAGCAGATTGGGGCCAAGCTCCGGGCTGTGGGCGGCGATGGTCTCTGAGGAAACGTGGAAGAGTTCGGGCTCCGCCACCCCGGCTGCCCTCGCGAACAGCCGATAGACCTGGTTCCACGGCAGGAACTCGTCCGAGGTAATGGTGTAGCTCTCGCCAATGGCCTGCGGCCTGCCCAGCAACCCGACGAAGGCCTTGGCGAAATCCCTGCTGTGGGTCAACGTCCAGAGCGAGGTTCCATCCCCATGAACCAGGATGGGCATCCCCGCCCGCATGCGGTGAATGTCGGTCCACCCGCCCACCATGGCGATCTTGGTGCGGTCGTAGGTATGGGATGGCCGCACCACCGTCACCGGAAAGTCCTGTTCACGGTAGGCCTCGAACAGCAGTTCCTCACAGGCGATCTTGTCCCGGGAGTACTGCCAGAACGGGTTCTTCAGCGGGGTCGATTCCCGGATAGGCAGTGTAGTTGGCGGTTTTTGGTACGCCGAAGCGGAACTGATGAACACGTACTGGCCCGTCCGCCCCCGGAACAATTCCATCCCGGCCAGCGCCTGGTCCGGGGTGAAGGAGATGAAGTCCGCAACGGCGTCGAACTCCCTTCCTTGTAGTACCTCACGCACGGCGGCTGTATCCCGGACGTCTGCGTGGAGGACTTCCGCGCCCTCCGGAACCGGCCTGCCGGCTGACCGTCCCCTGTTGAGGATGGTCAGCCGGTGGCCCAGCGCGACGGCGCGTTCGGCCGCCGCCGCACTGATGACGCCTGTTCCGCCGATGAACAGGATGTTCCGCGGCGAAACGGTGTCCGCCGCCGTCCCGAGCAGGTTGTGGGGGAGGGTACTCACCAGGCGTAGTCTTCGGGGGCGGGGCGATGGCCCGGGAAGATGTCGTCCAGCCGCTTGAGGGCGTCCTCGTTCAGTGAGACGTCCAGCGCCCGGATGGCTGCATCCAGTTGTTCCTGCGTGCGGGGGCCAACGATCGGTGCCGTGACGGCGGGTTGGTGAAGCAGCCAAGCCAGCGCGACATCGCCGGGTGCGTGGCCCAGTTCATCCGCGAAATCCTCGTACTGGCGGATCTGGTCCTCATGCTTCTTGAGGGTTTCCAAGGCCCGGCCCTCAGCGCGGCGAACCCCCTGCTCCTCTTTCTTGAGAACGCCACCCAGCAGCCCGCCCTGCAGCGGCGACCACGGAATCAGGCCCAGGCCATATTGTTGGGCCGCCGGAATGACCTCAAGCTCCAGTTCGCGCCGGAAAAGGTTGTAAATGGACTGCTCGCTGACCAAACCGGTGTAGTTCCGCCTCCGGGCAGCTTCCTGCGCCTGGGCAATGTGCCAGCCCGCAAAGTTGCTGCTGCCCGAGTAGAGGATCTTGCCCTGCTGGACGGCGACGTCAATGGCCTGCCAGATCTCGTCCCAAGGGGTATCGCGGTCAATGTGGTGGAACTGGTAGATATCGATGTAGTCCGTCTGCAAACGCTTCAGGCTCGCATCCAGCGCGCGCCGGATGTTCAGCGCCGATAACTTGGACTCGTTGGGCCGGTCCGTCATGGTGCCGTAGAGCTTGGTGGCCAGAACGGTCCGTTCGCGGCGCTCGCCGCCCTTCGCGAACCAGCGGCCGATGATTTCCTCGGTCCAGCCGCGGTGCCCGGCTCCGCCGTAGACGTTGGCGGTGTCAAAGAAGTTGATGCCGGAGTCCAGCGCGGAGTCCATGATTGAGTGTGCCGTTGCTTCGTCCGTCTGGGGACCGAAGTTCATGGTGCCCAGGCAGAGGCGGGAGACTTTCAGGCCGGAGCGGCCAAGGTGGGTGTACTGCATGGTTGTTGAGGTCCTTTGCTTTGTACAGTCAGGGCTTAGAGCTGGGTGAAAGCTGCGACGGCGGGATCGGAGCCAATGCGCGCGCCCGCCTCCAGTGCCGTAATGGCTGCCAGTTCGGATTCGGTGAGGGAGAGGTCGGCTGCTCCAAAGTTCTCGCGCATTCTGGTGGAGTCCGCTGACTTGGGGATCACGATGGTTCCCTGTGCCAGATGCCAGGCCAGGATTACCTGTGCAGGAGTAGTGCCGTGGGCTGCCGCCACCAACGCCACCTGTTCGGCGTTCAGGTCCTTGCCCTGCCCCAAGGGGCTGTAAGCCTCCACGGCAATGCCCAGGTCGCGGCACTTGGTGGCCAGATCGCCCTGCTGGAACGTGGGGTGGACTTCGATCTGGTTGACGGCCGGAACCACTTCTGCCTCTTTGAGCAGCGTGTCCACGTGGTCGGAGAGGAAGTTGGAGATGCCGATGGCCCGGATCTGCTGGTCCTGGTAGAGCTTCTCCATTTCTTTCCACGCCTGGGTGAAGAGGCCCTGCGACGGGACCGGCCAGTGGATCAGGTACAGGTCGATGACCTCCAGGCCCAAGGCATCCCGGCTGCGCTGGAACGCGTCATAGGCTTCACCTTGCTCACCGTTGCGGAGCTTGGTGGTGATAAAGAGGTCCTCGCGGGGAATGCCCGAGGCTGCGATGGCAGCGCCTACCCCTGCCTCATTGCGGTATGCGGCAGCGGTGTCGATGTGGCGGTAGCCGGCTTCAAAGGCATCTTCCACTACGCGCTGGGTTTCCTCGGCGGGTACTTGGAAGACACCGAATCCGAGCTGGGGGATGGTGACGCCGTTGTTCAATGTCAGCTCTGGCATGACGGTCTCCTTCGACGGGATGGTTATGGCGTGACGCTCCAGAAAGCGTTTTCGGAGGTCCTGTACCGAGCCTATGCATTTTTGGCCACAGAGTCAGCAACCCAGCCTGATCCTGTTTTTCCTAGGTCTGGGAGTCCTACCCGGAATGGTGGTCTTTCACACACCTCGAACGGCAGAATGGAAGGATGGGTCAAAGCGCCGAGTTCGGTAAATTCCTCAAGGTCATGCGTGCCCGCCTCTCACCCGACGACGCCGGGGCGCACGAGTCCGGCGGTGCCCGCCGGGTGCCCGGGCTCCGCCGCGAAGAGGTGGCACGCCTTTCCGGTGTGAGCACTGACTACTACACGCGCCTGGAACAAGGCCGGAACATCCACCCCTCCAAAGCGGTCCTCGATTCCGTGGCCCGCGCACTGCGCCTTGATCCGGGGGAGCAGGCACACATGATGGACCTGCTGGAACACTGCGCCAGCTCTGCAGGAAGTCCCGGGCCGGTCCAGAAAGTCCGGCCCGCACTACGGCAGTTGCTGGACGCCGTCGGTGATGTTCCCGCCCTGGTGCTGGGCCGCCGCGCGGATGTCCTGGCCGGAAATCGGCTGGCCCACCTGCTGTTCACCGATTTCGCGGCTTTGCCTGCAGCCGAGCGGAACCTGACGCGCTGGATCATCCTGGATCCAGCGGCCGGAGCGCTGTTCAGGGATTGGAAGACCGTGGCCGCCGAAGCTGTCGGGGCGCTGCGCATGGACGTGGGCCGGCACCCCAACGATCCCCAAACCAACCAGCTGGTGGGCGAACTTGCCGTCCACAGCGAGCATTTCCGTCAGTGGTGGGCCGGGCACAGGGTTGCCACGCGCTCCGCAGGAGCGGTCCGGCTGCACCACCCGGTGGTAGGCGACCTGGAACTGAACTTTGAAACCCTGAGTCTCCCGGACGACCCCGACCAGCTCCTCCGGGTCTACTCCGCCAAGGCGGGTTCGCCGTCGTCGGACGCTTTGACCCTCTTGAACTTTGGCGACCTGGGCACCCAAGCTGAAGTCCCCGCACACGAACCAGCCCGCCGAGAAGGCAGTTGACGCCCATGTTTGTGGAAAACATGGGCGTCAACTGCCTTCTCGCGGGTGGGTAGAGGGGGGAGTCAGCGCTCCAAGCGGAAACCGAGCTTGATGGTGACCTGCCAGTCGGCCACTGCGCCGTCCTCGAGGTGGCCGCGGATTTCCTTGACTTCAAACCAGTCCAGGTTCCGCAGCGTCTGGGAGGCTGTTGCGATGCCATTCTTGATCGCGTCGTCAACGCCTTCGGTGGAAGTTCCTACAATTTCGGAAACGCTATATGTGTGGCCAGCCATGGTGCTCCTCATCAACGTCTTACGAATCTCTGGAAAATCAGGCCCGCCAGGCAGGCCGTCCAAGCAGACTAGCCCACGGATCTCCGTGCGGCCAGAGCCTGCGCTGGCCTAGCTTTCGCGCCAATCATTGCTGGTGATGTGCGAACCGGCCTGCGGTCCCATCTGCAGCATTCCGCCGTCCACGGGCCAGGACGCTCCGTTGACGTAGCTCG
Organism: Paenarthrobacter sp. NPDC091669; assembly: GCF_044756725.1. Lineage (NCBI taxonomy): Bacteria > Bacillati > Actinomycetota > Actinomycetes > Micrococcales > Micrococcaceae > Paenarthrobacter > Paenarthrobacter sp. NPDC091669. Next base: position 540,896 of record NZ_JBIVTK010000001.1, on the reverse strand, counting down.
CCGCCGGGGATGCGAGGAAGGCGATGACGGCGGCGATTTCGCGTGCATCACCGGGGCGTCCCAGCGGAACTCCAGGCCTTTCCTTCTGGGTGGGATCCTCGTCTTCCTGGCCGGTCATGGGCGTTGCAATCTCGCCAGGTGCCACGTTGTTTGCGGTGATCCCGTACTCGGCGAGTTCCAGGGCCATGGTTTTGATGAGGCCGCCCAAACCGTGTTTGGAAGCGTCGTAGGCGGAGGCCCCTACCCGCGGTTGGAATTCGTGCACACTGGTGACGGCGATGATGCGCCCGCCGCGGCCGGCTTTCACCATGCGCTTCGCCGCTGTTTGCATGGCCACGAAGGCCCCGTTGAGGTTGGTGTCCAAGGTGGACATCCAGGTTTGGTAGTCGAGGTCAAGGAACTTGGTGCCGTCACCGGTTCCGGAGTTGTTGACGAAGACGTCCACGCCACCGAGTTCCTCAGCGAGCTTGTCGATTGCGTCCACTGTCCCTTGGACGTCCGTGGTGTCGAGTTGATGGACTGCGGCTTTACGGCCGAGGCCACGGACTTCCTCCGCGGTTTCCTCGGCGCCCTGCTGGTCCCTGTGCCACGTGATGCCTACGTCCATGCCGGCCTTGGCCAGAGCCACCGCCGTGGCCCGTCCGATGCCTGAATCCGAACCCGTGACAATGGCTGTCTGCGGGGAAAATGATGCGTCGCTCATGGTCCTGCCTTTCGCTCGGGTGATCATTCCGCCAGATGTATCCCTACCCAGTGATACTGGGCGTAAACACTCCCGATGCAAAAGGGTCATCCCGGCAGATGATGATGGAGTGTAGATTTTCTTGCAGCAGCACCCAGTGAATCCCCACAACCAGGAGTACTCATGTCAGAAGTTATTGTGGTCGGCGTCGACAACAGTGAGACCGCCAAGCGCGCAGCAGTGGCAGCAGCGAAGTTCGCCACCGCTCTCGGTGCCGAACTGCACGTGATCAGCGGCTTCTCCGATGACCGCATCGAAGAATTCGGCAGCGGAAGTGACCGTATCACCGTCTCCTCCGCCGACTCAGCGGAGTACGTTGCCCGCAAGGTCTCCGAGGAGCTTGACGTTCCTGCCGGAAACATCAAGTACTTCGCGGCCCGCGGTACGCCGGCCAACGCCCTCATCAACTACGCCGAAACCAACAACGCCTCGCTGATCGTGGTCGGCAACAAGCGCATGAAGGGCCTGGGCCGTGTCCTGGGCAGCATCGCCAACAGCGTTGCCCACGGTGCGCCGTGCGACGTGTACATCGTCAACACGGACGTCGACGCGTAACCCACCCATGTAAGTAGCAGAAGAGGCCGTTTTGAGCGTTCACAACGGCCTCTTCTGCTACCCAGTTGGTTTACCCCGTGGGGTTGTCCGGGCAGGCTGCCCCGTTGGGTTAGCCCGCTGTACCGTTCAGCACCGTCACGTTGGAGCGGGTCACATCTTTTCCAGTGGTCAGCAGGACATGAGCAGGCTGCGGGGAGTCGGAGGTGATGGTGAGGTCCCGCAGCGTCGATCCGTCTGCCGCCACCAGGAGCGTGACCCCTTCACTGTTGGTCAGGATCACGTCCGAGGCGTTCCCTGTTGCTCCGGCCAGGGTGACGTTGCGTCGATCGCCCCAGATGACGGCAGGTTCGTGATAGATCCCGGGGTGAACCAGGACGGTGACGGCGGCCGGGTTATTCGGCGGAATAGCCCCGATGGCTGCACGAATGCTGGAGTAGTCACCAGTTCCATCAAGCGCTACCGTGATGACCTTCCGGAGCGCAGGCATGGTCCCGCCCAACGGCCCGCCGAAAGCACGTACCAGCGCGGGGAGTGCCATGGTGGGCGTCAGATCATAGGAATACGGGGGCTTGAAGGCCTCGCCCCGTTCCTCCCCGGTGTTCCCTGTGCACTCCTCAAAGGTGTTGTTGCGTGCCAGCAGTTCGCCCCCGGGACCTTGGTGATGAAGAGGGTTCCGGACGTCCCGGAAATAGTTTCCCTCCACCAGCAGCAAGGCAGCGTTCCGCCCCAGCATCCCGTAGCTGGAGATGTTCTCCAGATAGTTGTTGTAGACATGCGATGCCGCGGTGTTGTCCAGGCTTGCGTTGCGCTGGTGGGTGTTCCGTATCCAGTTGTGGTGCAGTGTCAGCCGGGTGACCACGTTCTGGGTCCAGCCTTCGCCGAGGGCTTTGTTGTGGTCCGAGAACACGTTCCAGGACAGTGTGACGTTGTCGCAGTCCTTCCGAATATCCACCAGGCCGTCGCCCAGCCGGGTGAAGTGCATATGGTCCACCCAAACGTGGGTGCTGGTGTCCATCTGGATCCCGTCCCTGTCATTGTCAGGGCGCTTCCCCACAAAATCTCCGGGAATGTAGGAATCCCGCACGGTGAAGTTGCGGAACACGACGTTGGCCACGTTCACCAGCTTGAACCCGGCATTGACCACCGCCGCTCCTTCGCCTGCTCCCAGGAAGGATTTGTTGGACGTCACCGTCAGTTTTTCGTACTGGGCGAATATCAGCTCGCCGTGCAGGATCACCACCAGCGGTTCGTCGCTCTTGGCGAACCCGCGGAGCTGGCCAGGCGTACTGGCGTGGACCAGCCTGCCGCCAGCCCCACCGGTGGTGCCGTCCCGGCCGTGGGATGCGACGCCGGCGAACCCGGTGGGCGTCACGGTCCACGCACCTCCTTGCCCGTGGTTGATGGGCAGTCCGGCTTCAGTGAACCCGTTGGAGCCGGAGCCCGGCAGCACATCTTCAGCCGCCGCAGCCGGCGCAGCCGCGCCCAACAGGCCGGTAGTGGCCAAGGTGCCGGCGGCGAGTCCCGCGGAAAGAAGGGTCCGACGTCGGATGGTCAGCTCGTGTGGGTACGCCATCTCAAGCACCTGCTGCCGGCGTCCAGTCACCGAGGAAGGTTTCCTTGGTGAATCTCAATGCTTCCTGGGACGTGAGCTGGGGGTGGAACTCATTGACGTACGCGCCGGGTCCCGTGTTGTTGTATTCCGCGAAGCGGCCCTCCGTCCAAGCGTGTCCGCTCATGTCGGACCAGCCCTGCACTGCGATGTGGCTGCCCAGCTGTGAGTCGCGGATGACGGCCATGGGGTGGGCGTTGGGATCGCTGCTGGCAAACCAGGGCCTGCCCAGGCTGACAGTTCCGGGGGCGGCATTGGATGTGAGGGTGCTGTTGACGATCAGGAAGCCGTAGGGGTTCGAGTTCTTGGTGCTGGGGGCCACGATGTAGCCGTTGTTGGTGTCGCTGCCACGGTCCAGGGAATGAATGGTGCAACCATCAAAGACAGCCGTGCCCCGGCCGTAGAGGAAGTCCACGTCGCCTTCGATGTAGCAGTTTTTCAGATACGTCCGGGCGGTCGCGTCACGGCCGGTGGTATCGGCAAGGTACGTGTCCTGGTTTCCCAGGAACCTGGTGTTGTCGAAAACTACGCGGTCGGCCACGGTCCTGACGGCGAGGGCCTGGCTCCCGCCGTTGGCGGCTTCGTCATAGGCGTTCTCCACGGTGAGGTTGCGGACGGTGGTGCCTTCCGCCAGGACGTTGAGCGTGGCACTTCCCGCTGCGCCCCACGTGCCGCCGAAGAACTTGGCGCCGTTGGCCGGGGTGTCGTAGGAAATCACGACGTCGGACGGGTCACCGGTTGCTCCTTGGAGCGTCACGTTGGGCCTGTCAGCCCAGATGTTTACCGACTCCCTGTAGAAACCCGGCTTGATGGTGATGGTCCGGGGCTGGGTGTTGCCTACCGGAATGGAGCCGATGGCCGCCTGCACGCTGGCAAAGTCGCCGGTGCCGTCAAGCGCGACGGTGACTTCCGCCGTCGTGCTTGGCGCCTTGTTTTCGCGCGGTCCGGCGCTGGAAGTGACCAGGCTTGGCACGTTGGCGGCGCTGTCCTTGGCGTAGGCGTAGAACTGCGTGGGATCGAAGGCGGTGCCAACGTTGTCCTTGCGGCCACGCGTGGCATCGAAGATGTTGTCCCGGTTGACGATCTCAGTGGCGGGGTCCTTGGCCACTACGGGGTCCGCAACAGCGGTGAAGTAGTTGCCCTCCAGGACCACCTTGGCGGCGTTGCGGCCCATCATTCCGTACTGGCCGATGTCCTGCAGATAGTTGTTGTAGACGTGTGCTGCCGCGGTGTTGTCCAGACTGAAGTTGCGCTGGACGGTGTTGCGGATCCAGTTGTGGTGGATGGTCATTTTGGTGACGGCGTTGCTGGTCCAGCCGACACCCAGTGCTTTGTTGTTGTCCGCGAAGACGTTCCACGAGTAGGTGAGGTAGTCCGAGTCCTTGCGGGTATCGATCATGCCATCGCCCATGCGCTCAAACTTCATGTGGTCCACCCAGACGTGGTGCGAGGTATCCAGCTGGATCCCATCGCGGTCGTTATCCGGGCGCTTCCCGTCCCAGTCGCCCGGTATATAGGAATCGCGCACAGTGAAGTTCCTGAAGATGACATTGGAAACGTTGATGAGCTTGAAGCCGGCGTTGACCAGTTCCACGCCCGCGCCGGTGCCAATGAAGCTCTTGTTGGAGGTGACGGGAATCTTGACGTAGTCCTGCGCGGTGATCCTGCCCTTGAGGAAGATGACCAGGGGCTCCTCCGCTGCGGCATAGGCAGCCAGTTCCTCGAGTGACGACGCACTGACGTGCCTGCCGGCCTGGCCGCCGGTGGTGCCGTCAAGTCCGTTGCCGGGCAGGGAAGCGAACCCGTCCGGGCGCTCCTTCCATAGGGCGGCCGGCGCGGCCGGGACGTCGGTGCCGCCGGGTTGAGGCTCCGCCCGTGCGGGCACAGCGGTAAGGCTTCCAAGAATGACGACGGCGGTGACCGCGCCGAGCAGGCGTCGCAGGCGCATGCAAAACTCCTTTGTCTTGTCAGTGATGGTCTTGTCAGGGTCGGTCTTGTCTGGTGGAGGGACTTACTTCAGTCCCGTGGTGGCAATGCCGTTGATCAGGTACTTCTGCCCGGCAATGAAGAAGCCGATAATCGGTGCGATGGACACCACCGACATTGCGAACATGGGACCCCACATGCTCTGGCCTTCGGAGTCCATGAAAGCGCGCAGGGCCAGGGGGACGGTGTAGAGGTCCTGGTTCTGGATATAGAGCAGCGGCCCGAAGAACTCGTTCCAGGTGGAGATGAACGTGAAGATCGCGGTGGTGGCCATGGCCGGAACACAGAGAGGCAGGATGACGCGGATGAACGTCCGGAAGGGGCCGCAACCGTCGATCTGGGCGGCGTCGTCCAGTTCCTTGGGCAGGGACTTCATGAACTGGACCATCAGGAAGATGAAGAACGCATTGGTGGCCATGAAGTTGGGAACGATCAACGGCAAGTACGTATCCAGCCAACCCAGCTGGGAGAAGATGATGTACTGCGGAACCAACAGCACGTGGCCCGGCAACATCAGGGTTCCCAGCATGAGGGCAAAGAACAGCTTCCGGCCCGTGAACTCCATCCTGGCAAAGGCATACGCCGCCAGGGCGCAGGAGAAGATGTTGCCGATGATGGAGAAGATCACGATCACCATGGAGTTGATCAGGTACACGTGGAACGGCTGGTCCAGGGCGGTCCAGCCCTGTGCGTAGTTGGAGAAGTCCCAGTTCTCCGGCCACAGTCCCAACTGCCGGAAGATATCGTTGCTGGGCTTCACCGAACTGGAAATCAGCCACAGCAGGGGATAGAGCATTACCAGCCCCACCAGGCAGAGGATCAGGTGCCGCGAGAAACGGCTGGCCGGTGTGCCTGTCAGGGCGTCTTCGGGCTGTTCCTGCTTTGCCAGCTTTCGCTTGAGGGGTAGATCAAGGAGTGCCATGAGGTTGCCTTAATTGTCGTAGAAGACCCAGAACTTGGATGCGATGAAATTGATGGCGGTGAAAATCGCGATGATCATCAACAGCAGCCAGGCCATGGCCGAGGCGTACCCCATCTCGAACTCCGTAAAGCCCTTCTGGTAGAGGTACAGGTTGTAGAACAGCGTGGAATCCGCCGGACCACCCGTACCGCCACTCATCACGTAGCCCTGGGTGAAGGTCTGGAAGGAACCAATGAGCTGCATGATGAGGTTGAAGAAAATGATGGGACTGATCAAGGGCAAAGTGATGTTCCGGAACTGCCGCCACTTGGAGGCCCCATCAATGGAGGCCGCCTCGTAGTACATCCCCGGCACCTGCCGCAGGCCTGCAAGGAAAATGACCATGGGCGAACCGAAGGTCCACACGTTCAGCACAATCAGCGTGCTCAGGGAAAACTGCGGATCAGTCACCCAGGCCGGCCCTTGGATCCCGAACAAGCCGAGGAACCCATTGACGATCCCGTCATTGCCGAAGATGTAGCGCCACAGCATCACGATTGCCACGCTCCCGCCCAGCAGTGATGGCAGGTAATACACGGAGCGGTAGATCGAAAGGCCCTGCAGCCCCCGGTTCAGCACCAGGGCCACCAGCAAGGCAACAGCCAGGGAGATCGGCACCGAAACAAACGTGTAAATGAAGGTCACCTTCAGCGACTGAAGGAGCCGGGGGTCCTCGAACATGGCCTGGAAGTTCGCGAGCCCCACAAAGTTGGGCTCCGTGAAGAGGTTGTAGTCCGTGAAGGCCAGGTACAACGAGGCGAAGAACGGAATGACGGTGAACAGCATCCCCAGGAACCAGGGGAGCAGGAACAGATACCCGGATCGCTGCTTCTTCCGCCGGGACGGACGGATGCGGGACTTGCCATCTGTTGTCGGAGCCGGAGCGGAGGCGCCGGGCGGCTGTTTGGTCAGAACCGACATGGTGCCTCCGTCCTCTCAGGGACAGGTCCGGAGCTACTTGTTGATGGCTGCATTGCTCTTCTCCATGAAGGTCTTTGCGGCATCGGCGGGACTGACACGGCCGAACTCCACCTCGGTGGTCAACTGCTTGAGGGTGTCGGCAACAACACTCGCGCCCTTCGGATACACGTACGCGGCGGGAAGTTCGTCCTCCTGGATGGCGGCCATCATGTCCACGAACGTCTTGTCATCCGCACTCAACTTCGGGGTGATGGCATCAGCCACCTCCGGGTTGATCGGAACACCACGCTGGGTGAGGACCTCGGCGGCGCCCTCGGCATCGTTTGTCAGGAAGTCCACCAACTTCGCAGCTTCCTTGGGGTGCTTGGACTTGGCAGCGATGGACCACAGCATGGTGGGGTCCGCAGAGTAGCCGCGGCGCTCGCCGGTAGTTTCGCCCGGAATGCGCAGCAGGACCACTTCGCCTTCAACGGCCTCGTTGTAGCCACGGAAGTTGTTGATGGGGATGATCTGGGAAGCCACTGTGCCCTTGGCCAAGTAGGACTGTGCAGGGGAGCCGCCGATTTGCTCGAAGAACCCGGCCGGTGGATAGCCGCCGGCTTTGCGAAGGTCCACGCTGTATTGGAACCAGTCCTCAATGGTCTTCTCGCTGACGCCAAGCTTGTTGTCCTTGGTGTAGAAGTCCTCGCCGCGTTGACGGGCCAGGATGATGGGGCCGGTTTCGGTGGCGACGTCGTAACCGGCTCCGTAGACTTTTCCGCCGGTCTTCTGCGTGACTTCGGTGGCGAACTTGGCGTAGTCCTCCCAGCTCCAGGTCTTGTCATCCGGGATGGTGACGCCCGCCTGGTCCGTGATGGTTTTGTTCACCACCATGCCAATGGTGGTGACACCGGTGGCGAGGCCGTAGAGCTTGCCATCCACCTCGCCTCGGCTGAGCGTGGTTTCCGGGACTTTGTCCAGGTTCAGCTCGGGAAATGACTTGAGGTCGGCCAACGTACCGCGCTGGGCGTACTCCAGAAGGCTCCGGTTGGCCATGGCCAGGACGTCCGGCGGGTTGCCGCCGGCGAAGCGCGTGGCGAGTTTGTCTGCGTATGGACCGCTGTCCTGGTACTCGGTCTTGACGGTGATGCCCGGGTTCTTCTTTTCGAAGATCCGCAGGGCCGCCTCGGTCATCTTGGCGCGGTTCGCGTCGCCCCAGAACACGAAATTCAACTCGACGTTTCCACCGCTGCCCGACTGCGCGGCGCCACCTCCCCCGCAGCCGGTGAGGGCCAGTCCTGCCGCAACCACCGCGGCCCCCAGGACCATCCTGCGCGGGATAGGAGTGCTTGCTGTCTTCTTCATTGAATGACGCCTTTCTGATGTCCGTGTGTGGACGTGGGTTGTGGCTTTGAGCTTCTAGGGACAGAAACTTTCTGTACCTGTGTGAGCGGAGATAAACCCTAAAATCGGCTAAAGCGATGGCTTGGGCGGTTCGAAAACTAGTGAGTAAACGATTTCTAGCAAGAAAACGCTGTGACTGTCAACACATTGCAGGCTCTCGTGAGGAATATCTTGAAGAAACTTTCTTGCAAGGTTGCCGATTTCTTTCCGTCGTGATTATGCTGATTCCCACAGCAGCCAATGCCACACCAGCCAACCCGCCCTGAAGGAGGTCCAATGGGTAGCTTCCAACTCCGCGGAACAAGCGTGGTCCAGGAGAACGCCGGGCAGGATCTACCTACCCTCATGGCGCCCAGGCCTTACCTTCACCCCCTCTGCACGATGGCCGGAGTGGTCCTCACCGAGGCCGCCCCGGAGGACCACCTGCACCACCTGGGCTTGTCCTTGGCCTTCTCCGACGTGAACGGAACCAATTTCTGGGGAGGGTCAACTCACACAAAGAACGGTCCGGCGGTCCTTCCCAACCACGGGCGCCAGGTCCCGTTGGGCTGGCAGCATCGGGACGGCCACGCGGAAGGGGACATCGCCTGGATCAACCACAGTGCCCAGCAGATGGCCAGCGAACACAGGAGCTACTCCTATCAAGGGCATCCGGCTCAGAACACATGGAGCTTTTCCTTCGCCTCGCTGATCCGCCCTGCCGGTGCCGTGGAGCAGTTGTCCGTGTCGTCGTCGGCCGTTAAAGGACGTCCCGGAGCCGGCTACGGCGGAATCTTCTGGCGCTTCCCCTCAGGTGACGGCCCCGCCCACGTGCTGTGTTCCGACGGAGCAGGAGTAGAGGCGGCGCACGGGTCCCTGTCTCCGTGGCTCCTGATGGGATTACGGCATCAGGGCAAAGCTGCCAGCGTGATACTCGCGCAGGACGCCCTGCACCTCCGTCCATGGTTCGTCAGAACAGACGGGTACGTCGGCGCAGGGCCCGCAGTCGCGTGGGACAAACCAGCTACTGCGGACCGGGAGAATCCCCTCAGGCTCAGCCTCCATGCGGTGATCCACGACGGCATGGTGGCCACCAGCCGGCACGCCGAAGAACTTCTTCACCAGCACTTCCACTTCAGCAACTCTCCGGACAGGACGACATGACAGTTATGGGAAATCGACACCGTTTGCCCGAATACGGCAACCCCATCCTGAACGGAGACTGGCCGGACCCGGACGCCGTCCAGGTTGAAGGCATTTATTACCTCATCGCCTCCAGCTTCAACCGGGTCCCCGGGTTGCCGGTGCTTCGCTCCACAAACCTGGTGGATTGGGAGCACGCCGGGCATGCGCTCCCGGAACTGCCGCAAACGAACCACTACTCCCTGGTGCGCCACGGAAGCGGTGTGTGGGCTCCCGCGCTCCGCCATCACGACGGCAAATTCTGGATCTTCTACCCGGATCCGGATCACGGCATCTTTGTCCTGAGCGCGGAGAAGGCCGAGGGTCCTTGGAGTGCGCCACACCTTCTGTATGCCGGCCGCGGACTGATCGATCCCTGCCCGTTGTGGGACGAGGACGGGCAGGCGTACCTGGTGCATGGATGGGCGAAGAGCCGCATCGGGGTGAAGAACCGGCTGACGGTCCACCGGATGACCCCCGATGCCACCCGTTTGCTGGACCACGGAACGCACGTCATCAACGGCGAAGACCTTCCCGGATTCACCACGTTGGAGGGCCCCAAGTTTTACAAGCGCGATGGTTGGTACTGGATCTTCGCACCTGCCGGCGGGGTTTCCACCGGGTGGCAGTCGGTCTTCCGTTCACGGTCTCCTTTTGGGCCCTACGAGGAACGCCGGGTTCTGGAGCAGGGTGGTTCGCCGGTGAACGGCCCGCACCAGGGCGCGTGGGTCACCACTCCCCAGGGAGAGGACTGGTTCCTGCACTTTCAGGACCGCGGAGCCTACGGCCGCGTGGTCCACCTCCAACCCATGGGTTGGGACGCGGACGGCTGGCCGTGGATGGGCACAGCAGCGGACGACGACGGACCGGGAACCCCGGTTTTGGTCCACCCCTACCCGGCGGGTACTTCGCCGGAAGACGTGGCTCCTCCCACCAGCGACAATTTCACGTCCCCCGGGCTGGGGCCCCAGTGGCACTGGCAAGCCAACCCCCGCAAGGAGTGGCTGTCCACCTGTGGAGGAGGGCACCTGGTCCTGCGTCCGCAAGCCAACGATCCCATCAACCTGCGCGAACTCCCCAACGTCCTGGGCCAGATCCTCCCTGGCGTGCCGTCCACCTTCACCACCACCTTGGAACTGGACGATGTCCCGGCAGGCACCCGGGCCGGCGTCGTGGTTCTTGGCCAGCGGTACGCCTGGCTGGGGATCGTGCGGACGGGCGACGGGTATGTCCTGGGCAGCGGCACTGGCAGCGAAGGTCCGCAGGAGCTTCCCGTGGGGCGTGCGGTGGAACTTCCGGGTCCGCGGATCGAACTTCAGATCAGGACAGATGAGACCCCGCGGGCAACGTTTGCCTGGCGGGTGGGCCCCACAGATCCGTGGCAGATCCCCCTGTGGGATTTCGACGTGGTGGAGGGTCGCTGGATCGGGGCTGAGCTGGGGATTTTCACGGCCTCACCCTTGGGTTCGCGCGAAAGCGGCAGTGTTATCGTTGGACCCGTGCGGGTCCAAACTGCGCCGGTCCGCCGGACTACGGCCCCGCGCATTGCCGCTTCAGTTTCCCCATGAGCTCAAGGACCGCCCCGTTGACCGCCACTCCGCGCCCCAGGATTGCAGACGTGGCTGCGGCTGCGGGTGTCTCCGTTCCTACCGTTTCCAAGGTGCTGAACGGCCGTTCGCACGTTTCCGAAGCCACGCGTGCCCGTGTCCAGCAGGCCTTGGAGGAGCTCGACTACACCAAGCGGAGCACTGTCACTGAGCCCGGACTGCTGCAATTGGTGGTGAACAACTTCGATTCCCCTTGGGTCCTGGAAACCATGGAAGGAGTCGAAGCTGCTGCTGCGCGGCTCGGCTACACGGTGGCCTACACGCGGGTTGTTAACGCCACCGTGGAGAACTGGCAGAAGCTGCGGGAGCCCTCCAGTAACCGCCTGGATGGTGTGATGCTGCTGGCTCCGCGCCAAGGATCAGTCTTGGTGGACCAGGCGAGGGCATTGAACATTCCGGCCGTCGCCATTGACCCGGAAGGTTCGGAGGGGCTGCAGATTCCGAGCGTCAGCCCGGCGTCGTTCTCCGGAGCGTTGGGCGCGGTGTCCCATCTCCTGGGCTTGGGGCATGAACGCATTGGCATCATCACGGGCCGCGTGCACAGCCCCGGCCACGGCCGGGCCCGCTATGCTGCCTACGCCGCCGCCCTGCACGAAGCCGGGCTCCCGGTACTTCCCGAGTTTGTGCGCGACGGCGACTTCAGCATCGAGTCCGGCCTTCGCCTGGGCGGGGAACTCCTGGATCTCCCGGAGCGACCTACCGCGATCTTCACGGGCAGCGACCTGCAGGCGCTTGGTGTCATGAATGCTGCAGCGCAGCGGTCCCTGAAAATCCCGGACGATCTCAGCGTGGTGGGCTTCGATGACATCGCCCAGGCCGCCCTCACCTCCCCGCCGCTCACCACGGTCAGGCAGCCCTTGGCCCAGATGGCATCCATGGCCGTGGGCATGCTCACCGAGCAGATCGAGCAACCGGGACTTGCCTCGTCAGCGGCCCTCGAAATGGCTACGGAATTGGTAGTGCGAGCCAGTACCGCTCCACCCAAGTAGCCCGGCCCCTAGTGGCCCTGGAACGCCTCCGCCAGCCACCACGAGCCCCCGTCGGACGCGATCTTGGCATCGATCACCAGGGGCCGGTCTTGTGTCCCGGCTTCATAGGCTGCGATCCACGGGCGCACAGCTTCCAGGTCCGCGATGGTCCGTACGGTCACACCTTCGGCACCGAATCCCCGGGCTATGGCGGCGATGTCCGTTTCCGGGAACACGACGCTGGAGAGCTCGGCCTCCGAGTGCTCCGAAGCGAAGTGGTGGACCTCGGCCCCGTACGCGGCGTCGTTGTACACGATGCACACCAGCGGCAGTTTCAGCCTCGCGGCGGTCTCCAACTCGCTGATGCCCATGAGGAACCCACCGTCGCCCGCGCCCAGCACCGGCAGCCGGTGAGGCTGGGCAAGCGCGGCGCCAATGGCTGTGTAGAGCCCCAGCCCGATCGCCTGAAATGCCTGCGTGAAGCAGAAGCCGAACTCGTCGGGCACAGCGAGGTACTGGCTGGGATAGCCCATGAAGTTGCCGGAATCCACGGCCACGATCCGCTCGGCCGGGAGCATGGAATCGAGTTCCGTGGTGAGGACGCGGGGATCGATGGAGGTCGCCGTGGACAGGTCCGCTGTGGGAACGTCCCGCCACCTTGAGCCCTGCTTGATGGCCAGGGCGTTGGCTTCAGTGCGGTACTTTTCGGCAGGTTCGGACTGCACGGACCGCAGCATCGTCAGGGCATCCACAGCCGTCAGCGCCGCATCACCCAGCAGCCCCAAGGTGATGGGCCGGTTGGCGCCCAGCGCGGAATCTTCGACGTCGATCTGCACCACGTTGGTCCCGGCAGAGATCAGCCGGCCATGCCGCATGGTCCACATATTCAGCGCGCACCCCCACCCCACTATCAGGTCCGCACCGCTGATGAGCTCCGCCGTGGTGGGCGAAGAAAAACCACCCGAGATACCCAGGTTGTGCGGGTCGCCTTTGAACAGCCCACTCGCCACCGCCGACGTCGCCACCAGTGCCCCGGCATGCCGCGCCAATTCCAGGATCTCGTCCCGGGCACCGCGCCCGCCGCGGCCAGCGACGAACACGGGCCGTTCAGCGGCGGAAATCAGCGCCACCAACTGCTTAACAGCGGCAGCGTCCGGGCGGACCTTCATCGGCTCAGGCACGACGACGGCACCCACCTCGTCCGCGGCGCTGGCACTTTGGACGTCCAACGGCAAGCTCAGGACCACCGTGCGGCGCTCGTTCACCGCCGTCCGGAAGGCCCGGACAGTGTCTGCCACAGCTGTGGCGGGGGAGTGGATGCGTTCGGCCACGGCACCGACGCTTCGGGCCAACGCGTCCTGGTCGATCTTGAAGTTGGACCGGATCGCTGCAGCCTGGGTGTCGGCGGTCAGTACGATCATGGGCGTGCGGCTCTTCGCGGCCTCGCCGATTCCGGTGATGGCGTTGCTCAGCCCGCAACCCTGATGAGTGGTGACTACTCCCACCTTGCCGGACATCCTCGAGTAGGCGTCGGCCATGGTCGCGGCACCGCCCTCATGCCGGGTGGCCGTGAAGGGGATGCCTTCGGCCATGAGGGTGCCGGTGACATCGAAGTTTCCGCTGCCCACCACTCCGAAAACATGTCCGACGCCGAGCTTCGCCAGCGTCCTGCCCACCAGGGTGGAAACCCGGACCTGCTCGCTCATGCCTTAACCTCCGCGCCTTTTTCAACCGCGCCTTTTTCAACCAGTGCGTACACGCGGCTCGGGCTGCCCGTGCCGCCGACGATCGGCAGGGGAGCAACCACCAGTGTGGCGCCAGTGGTGGGAAGCCGGTCCACGTTCCGCAGTGAGGTGACGCCATATTTATCCGCACCGAGGAGGAACGAATGTACGGGGAACATCGGGTCCAACGCTCCTGCCTGCCCGGCGTCGATCCCCACGGTTTCAACACCGAAACCGCTGATCGAGGCGTTACCGGCAAGCCACTTGGCACCTGCCGCAGAGACCCCTGGCGTGTGGGGTCCGGCGTCGTCCGCGTTGACGAAAGCCGCAGCGTCAGTGCCGCGGGCCGCCCATCCGGTCCGGAAGATGACCCAGCAGTTGTCCGGGAACAACCCATGCTCAGACTGCCACTGCTCAAAATGCTCAGGTTCCAGCAGGAAGTCAGGGTCCGCGGAGACCTCTGCGGCCTTGTCGATCACCACCACGGGACCCACCAGGCGGTGTGGTTCGATCTGGTCCACTGACTTGCCGTCCTTGCCGGTGATCCAGTGGACGGGGGCATCCAGGTGCGTCCCCGCGTGTTCGCCCACCGTGACGTCGTTCCATGCCCAGGCCGGGCCTGCGTCGTCGAAATTGCTCACCGGCGAAACGGACAACCCCACCGTGTTCGCGAACGGCTGCGGCAGATTCAGGATGGGGGTTTCGGAACTAAGGGGCGTGGTGAGATCGATGATTTCCACTGAACCACTCGAAAGGGCTGCAGTGAGCCCGGCCAGAACAGACATTGTTCTCCTATCGCTTGCTTGGTTTAAGTGCTGCTTGAAGACGCGAAAATCGTGAAGTCTTGGTGGTCAGTTTCTGGGCCGCCAAATGTCCCGAGCCACCGGAAAGGCCGGGACCAGGGTGGGTTGACGCGCCGATATGCCAGAGACCTTCGACGGCGGTTTGGTGGCCTGCCGCCGCGGGGAAAGGCCGCCAGAGCAGGTTTTGGAAGAGCTCAGCGGAGCCTCCATAGGGGTCGCCGTTGACGGCATTGGGATTAGCGGCGGCCAGATCCGTGGGAGCGATGATGTCTGAAGCGAGGACCGTAGCCCGGGTTCCCGGCGCGAACTGCTCCAACCGGGCGAGGACCCGTTCCAGGTAGCCCTGTTTCAGCTCATCGGTCCAGCCTTCCTCCACTGACAGTCCGCCGGCCGCATCACCCACGGGAGAGAACGGAACCTCCTGCAATTGCAGCCACAGCGTGGCCTTGCCTGCCGGCGCCCGCGACGGATCGAGGACGCATTGCTGCCCCACCACCACCGTGGGTTCGCTGGGCAGCAGGCCGGCTTCGGCCTGGGCGCAGGCGATTCCCGTGCTGTCCGAGCCGCTGCTGATGTGCACCAGCGGAACTTCCTTGAGCCGGGGATCGAGCCACTCCACGGGTTTGTCCAAGGCGAGGTGGATCTGCAGGGCGCCGCGGCCGTTCTGGTAGCGTTCGGCCGCCGCGGCGGTCCCGGCAGGTGGCTGGCGAAGAAGCCGGGTGTAGAGGGCCTGGGGCGAAACGTTCGCGAGCACCGTGCCAGCGGTGACTACGCCCTGCGAAGTCCGGACGCCGATGACCGGGCCGCCCTTATTGGAACCGCCGGAACCGTCCGAGTCCACCAGGATCTCCTCGGCCTCCGCGCCCAGCATGATCCTTACCCCGTTGTCCCGCAGCAACGACTCGAACGCCTCAACAAACTTTGAGGCCCCACCCTTGACAATCGGGAGCCCGAAGCCGTGCATGCTCATGGCCATCACCGGCAACATCACCCCGCCTGTCGCCTGATCCGGGCCGAGCCCTGCGTGCAGCAGCCAGGGAGACCACAACTGGTCCGCTTCCCACCCGTCAAAGCGGCTGCGGGTGTAGTTCCGGCCGCTCATCACTGCGTCCCGGACGAAGGCTTCGGTCCCGGAGAAGCGTCCGCGCCGGACGGCTCCGATGGCAATCTTCGCAACCTCCCTGAACGATCGAAGCTCCGCCCCGAACGCCCCGAAGACTGTGCCGGCATTCCGCTCAAGGTCATTCACCATGGCCAGGTAGGCGGACTGGTCGCCGGGGATCTTGAACGCGGCAGCCGTCTGGCCCGGATCCCGCTGCGCAATGACAACGCGGTGGGCTCCCGTGGCCGGATCCGCCGCGACGCTTGCGGTCACCGGGCCGGTGGTGTTGCAGTACTCCAGCCCCCTGGCGTGCAGTTCCTGACCCAAAGCCGCGTAGGCGCTACCTGATACGAACAACGGGTGCCAGGAAGAGAAGGAGTCGTGGATGAAGCCCGGCAGGGTCCGCTCGGAGGAATGGATGAAACCTCCCAGCCGGTCCGAACGCTCGATGATGCAGACGCGCTTTCCGTCCATGGCGAGCTCAGCTGCTGCGACCAGGGAATTGATGCCCGAGCCAATGATCCCGACGTCAACTGAATCGTTCATCTCCGCTCCTTTCAGAAGTGCTCAGAATGTGGCTAGAAGTCCGGGTGGCTGGCGGTTGCGTGGTATTTGCCGCCGTGGAACACCAGGGGAGCGCCGCCGTCGTAGTCGTATTTCTCCACTTCCCCAACGT
Organism: Paenarthrobacter sp. NPDC091669; assembly: GCF_044756725.1. Lineage (NCBI taxonomy): Bacteria > Bacillati > Actinomycetota > Actinomycetes > Micrococcales > Micrococcaceae > Paenarthrobacter > Paenarthrobacter sp. NPDC091669. The sequence continues at coordinate 524,698 of NZ_JBIVTK010000001.1, read as the reverse complement.
AGATGACGTGGTCGCCGGCGTCGTGCCGTGAGACCGTACGGCATTGGAAGGTGGCCACCGCACCGTCCAGCAGCGGAACGCCGGCGATGCCCTCGGTGGTCTCCGTGCCGGCGAACTTGTCGATGGCGGGAGTGGCGAACTGGCGGGACAGGACGTGCTGGTCGCTGGCCAGGATGTTGATGGCAAAATGCGTGGCATTCTCGAAGTCACCCAGGCTGGGCGACCGTTTGCTGGGGCACCACAGCACCAGCGGGGGTTCCATGGAAACCGACGTGAACGAGTTCGCGGTCATGCCCACCTTCCGGCCGTCGGCAGCAACAGTGGTCACCACGGTAACGCCTGTGGCGAATTGCCCCAACGCACCCCTGAAATCACGGACGTCGAAAACGGAGGTGTCTTCTTCTTTGCGGGCCTGCATGAAGTCGGCTGCGGCAGTGGGATCGAACCACCACGGGTAGGAGGTCCGGGGATCATCGAATCCGGCCACGATGCCCGCGGCCAGCGCCGGGTGTTCAGCGGCTTCGCTGAGGAGGGTTTTCTGGTGGTCCCTGCGAGGCTTAAGGAGGTCGTTGGTCCATTCAACGGCCCACTGGCCCCATCCACGCCAGAACTCATCGAACGTCCGCTCCATCCAGTGGCGGTCGAACGGCTGCTGGCCCCTGCGAACGATCGCATCGAGGTAATACTTGGCGGCCAGGGTCGCATTGTTCGAGCCTTGCCCGGTGAGGGGATCGTTGAGGACCACTGCGTCGCCGAGCCCGAACACCAGCTTCCCGTTCCCGAGCTCCCCGACGGCGGACCTCACCGTTGGCGTGATGCGCCCCAGAAGCGTGGCGCCGCTGTCGGTCAGTTCCGCGTTGGCGAAGTTTTCGGCCTCGTGCGGGAAATGCCCGCGCAGGATTTCCAGCGAACGGTCCAGATGCTCTTGCGGGGTTCCGACGTCGGTCCACCGGTCCATGGGGCCGCCCACCACGCCTTCAAACACCATCATGCGGCACGGCCCGGAGACGGTCAGGCCCGGAAACGTAAAGAACTCGCCGACGCCGGGGACCATGGACATGCGGATGGCGGCGCCGCTGCGGGAGGTGCTGTCCGGTGACGCGTTGCCGGCGACAGCATCGTCGTCGGCCGTGACGTAAGTGAGCGCCAGGACCCGCTGGGGCCGGTCGAAGGGTGACTTTGCCTTGTCCCGCGGGAAGATCCGGCCGATCTCGCCCTTGCCGGTGCTGACAATGACCAGCTCATAGTCGCGGGCGAGCTCTTCGAGCATGCGCGGGGTGACCTTCTCAATGCGGAAGTCACCCCCGGCGGCCACGAACGTCTCGATCCAGAGTGCACTCTTGATCCGTTGGTCGATGGAACGGGCCGGCCCATCCAAGGGGGCCTCCCATTCGATGGGTTCTTCCGCCTCGACGCGCAACCGGATGGAGGTGATGCCCGGGACGGAGCCGGAGTCATAGAATTCCGTGAGCGCGGTCCCCATCTGGGCTTCGGCGTCGAGGGCTGTGGAGAACATGCACTGGCTGGACATGACTTTGCCGGTGCGGATCTGGGCCGCGGAACGGTCGGACAGGAGCGTCACGGTGTAGCCGTCCCGCTGCAGGCCCAAAGCCAGCTGGGCGCCGGATTCCCCGGCCCCGACGATTGCTATTTTTCGCATGATTCAGTCCTTGCTGGCAGGGGTGTGCTATTAAACCCTGGCGGCGGAGAGGCCGGCCAGGTAGTCAGCAGCTTTGTCCGGGTACATGAACCAGTCCTGGAATTCCGGAGGGTGGTTGAAGCCGTTGGCGAAGCGGTGGGCAATGGCCGGCTCGCTGTTCGCAGCGCCCAGGAGTTCAAGGACGTGGGGCGGCGGCGGGGCCAGGAGGGCATTTGTCCAGTCTGCAACGTGCCGGGCGTAATCCCAATAGCGCTCGAAGGTGGCCTGCATAAACTCTGCATCGTAGGCTCCGTTGTCCTGTCGGATGATGCTGTCCAAGTACGACGCCGCACATTTGCTCGCGTTGTTGGACCCCTGTCCGGTAATGGGATCGTTCAACACCACGACGTCGGCCAAGCCCAGTACCTGCCGCCCGCTCGGCAGCGTGGCAATCGGGTGGCGGACGGTGGGCGCGAAGCGGCCTTGGAGAATGCCATGGGGGTCGGTGAGCTCCACGTCGGTGGCCCGTTCGGCTTCCCATGGCAGGAACGTCTGCAGGATGTTCTTGGAGTTCTCCAGGTGCTCCTCGGGAGAGAGGCCTTTCCACGTGTCCATCGGGCCGCCCGGAACGCCTTCGAAGACCATGATTTCGCAGGGGCCGGTGGTGGTCAGTGCCGGGAAGACGAAGTACTCGCCGACTCCGGGGATGAGGTTGAATGACACTGCCGAGTACTCTTCGCGGGGCTTCAGGCCCTTCACGTAGGTCAAGGCAAGGGCGCGCTGCGGGGCGTCGTAGGTGCTGCGTTCGGCGTCGCGGGTAAAGAGTTGCGCGATTTCGCCTTTACCGGCTGCCACTATCACCAGGTCCGAATTGTGCGTGTACTTTTCGAGCTCAGCTACGCCGGCGTCTTCGAAGACCAGCTCGCCTCCCCGCGCAGTGAACTCTTCCATGAACCTGGGGAACTTCACGCGCTGATCGATGGACTTGGCGTGGTTGTCCAAGCGGGAGGCCCAGCTGATGGCCTTCTCACCCGGCAGTTCGGGGTGGGGAATGGTGAAGGAGATGCCGTCCACGGTGGGGGCATCGGGCCAGAAATCCAGCCCCAAGGAGCGCTCGTGTTCCAGGGCGTTGTGGAAGATGCACTGGCTGGAGGCCACCTTTCCTTCCTGGATCTCCTGCGGAGTGCGGTTGGAGATCGTGGTGACGTTGAATCCGGCGTCCAGCAGGCCGATGCCCAGCTGCAATCCGGACTGGCCTGCGCCGACGATGGTGATGTGGCGTTGCGTCATGGTGTTGCCCTTTTCTCTTGGTCTGTAGGCGGTGTGGGTCTATTTGCGGTTGTCAGTTGGCGGCGAGCAAAGGAATGGTTTCTTCGGCGCGTTCAGGTCCCAAAGCGGAGTAGCCGCCGTCGACGGCCCAATCGGCGCCGGTCACGAAGCTGGCTTGGTCGCTGGCGAGGAACGCGACGACGTCACCCACCTCGTGCGGGCGGCCGACGCGCTTGAGTGCGTGGAACGGTGCCGCCACGGTGTCAGTCTTCTCGAGGTTCCCGTTGCTGAGGGAATCCATGATGTTGCTCCACACCCAGCCCGGGCTGACCGAGTTGACCCGGATCCCGTCCGATGCGAAGTCCACTGCCATGCTGCGGGTCACCTGCACCAGGGCAGCCTTGCTGGCGGGGTACAGCCAGCGGCCCGCCTGGGCCACGGAGCTGGAGATGGAGGTGAAGTTGATGATGGCGCCGTGCCCCGAAGCCTTGAGGTAGGGGCGGGCTGCGTTGCCCGCCACTACGGCGCTGACGAGGTTGACGTTCAGTGCGTCGAGCCAGTCGGCGCGGCCGGATGCGGCTCCGTCGTCCTTGTAGGTGCAGGCCAGGTTGACCAGGATGTCCAGGCTGCCGTGCGAAGTGACGGTCTTCTCTACGAGTTCCGCGACGGCGGTGTCATCTGTGATGTCAGTGTGGGAGAAGTGGATACCTTCGCCCAGCCCGGCGGTGAGCGACGCCCCGTCGGGGTCTATGTCCGCTACCACCACCGTGGCTCCGGCGTCCCGCAAAGCGGCGACCACGCCCTGGCCCACCTTCGTGACTCCACCGGTGACGATTGCTGTCCTGCCCTTGAGTGCTGACATGTGCCAAACCCTTTCCCGCGATGATGATGTTACGGATATATGACGTGCGTCATATCTTTCCTGCAAGCGACTCTAGGCAGTCGCTGTCGTTCGGAATATCCACGGGGCGCGAGGATTATCCGAATCACGCAGGGTCCTCCTCTTCTTCGTGCCAGCCAACCCAGGCCGCGGAAGTGAGGTGGGTTTCCTTCGCCTGAAGCTCCGCCGCCCAGAGTTCGAAGTGACTCTGATCCCATTCACCCCGGCGGTCATGTACGAGCTTGATGTTCTTCACTGGTCCTCACCTCGCTTCCGTCACTGTTATGGTTCTGTGAGCTGCGTCATACTTGTCTTAAAAGCGACTCTAGGCAGTTGCTGCACTCCGGAATATCCGCTCGACGCGGGGATCATCCGAAAAGCGAAAAGACCCTGTGTGGTGGGAAACCGGTGAAGTAGGTGGCGGATGGTGAGGATTCTTCCTCGTGACGTTCTGCGGGGGCGGCCAACCATGGCCACCACCGACGTGGACCAAGCGCACGCCAAAATTGCTGAGCTGTTTTGCAGTCACGAGCTGTCGCCGCGGACGCGCCAGTCCGCAGTGGATATGAAGCTGCGCTCCCTCCATCGCGGCGATGTCGGGATCGAGTTCCTCGACTACGGCGCGGACGTTCGGATTGAGCCGGAGGGTCTGCAGGACTTCCATTTGGTTCAGATTCCGTTGGCAGGGCATGCTTCCATGCAGGTGGGGGCAAAGACTGTGGAATCGAGCCCGCGCATGGCGACCGTGCCGCCGATCGACCGGCCCTTCTCCATGCGCTGGGACAGTGGCAGCCCGCACTTGATTGTGTACGTGCGGCGTACTGCTTTGGAGCGGGTGGCGTGGCAGCTCAATGGGGCGGCTCCTGGAGGACTGGCCTATGGCATGGATCTTTCAGGTGCGGCCGGTCGGGCTTTCCTGAGGGCCGTCGTCGAGCTTCAGGACGACATGATCGGCCAGCCACAGACCGCTGCTCCCGTCTTCATGCAGGGGTTGCTGGCGGACACCATGGTCTCGCGGCTGCTGATGGCCACGGAACCTCCCGCCGATGTGGCAGGGGACAGGGACGCGGAGAGCCGCCTGGTCCGGGAGTGCCGCGAATTGTTGGAGCGGCATGCTTTCGAAGAACTCACCGTGCCGGACATCGCGGAGTGCCTGGGAGTTTCGGTCCGGACCCTCCAGACCGCGCTCAGGGCGGAAACGGGCGCGACGCCGTCGGAGTTGCTGCGCAGTATCCGGCTGGACCGGGCCCGGGAGATGCTGCTGGAAGCGAGCCCGCGGGAGCAGAGTGTCACGGCGGTGGCGGAGTTGTGTGGTTTCACTCACCAAGGGCGCTTCTCTGCGCTCTACGTGAAGGCCTTCGGCGAATTACCAAGCGAGAGCTTGCGCCGCTAGGCACGAGGCGGAGACTATTCTGAATCGCGCAGAATGCGGGGCAGGAATCCCAATTGATCCAATTCCCGAACCAGAAGTGGCGTTAGTTCACTCGGGGCCAGCCGAAGCCGGTAGGATCTCTTCCCCTTGGCGATCGGTTCAATGACGCCGCGGTCCAGGAGCTTTCGAATGTCTTGACTTCGTGTCGCAGCTGAACCTGTGAATGCTGAACTAAGGTCTGCGGCCTTCACGTCAACTTTGCGCGCGATGATGGTCAAAGCCAGGGCTTCGTCCGCCGTGAAGCGCGACGAGGCGAGGCCTCTTGCGATTGCGGGAACCAACAGGCCTTCCGTAACGAAGTCCTTGTCACCGAGTTTCGCCAACCTTCTGAGGTCTGTCAGTAGTCCTTCGAGGACATACGTCGACCAGCGAATCAGGGACTCGGGTTCGAGGGAATCGGCGTCTTCGAGTCGTTCGTAGTAGAGGGCGCGGTTCTCCCCAAATACGGCCGTTGGGTTCAGCGCCCGGTATCCGGCGGTGTCGGAGAACCCTTGCCGCCGCATGGCGGCGTAAGTCATGAGTCTCCCGACGCGACCATTGCCATTGCCGAAAGGATGAATCCAGACGAACCGATGGTGGGCGAGCGCAATCTTGAGGAGCTCGTAGTTTTGATCTACGTCCGCATTGATGAAGTCCAGGAGTGCCGTCATGTCTCCGTGCACGCTCCCTGGCGAGGGTGGTCGGTGCGATGAGCCGCTGATTGTGACATCGGCGAGCCTGTAGGCACCAGGTGTGCGGTCCCCTTCACGTTCCAAACCGGCCACGGAGATGCGGTGCAGCTCCCGGACAAACCCGTGAGTCAGTATCGTCCCCCGGCCGACGGCGGAGTCGACGAAAGCCGTTGCTTCTTGGAGCTGGACGATCTCTTGAACACCGTCGTCCCGCTTGATGTCGGCTCGGTCCGCGAGCTGAACGCCTGCAACAGCATCCACAATTGACGTGCGATTGCCCTCGATGCGTGCGCTCATGATGCTCGACAGCAGTTGAAAGAGTGTTCGCAACTGTGTGAAGACCTCGGGAGCGGTGGTTCCTTCACCTAAATCTGCGCGAACCCGTTCAAGGTCGATGATGGCTTTCGCCAGTGGAGAGCTAAAGGGGAACTCGGGAAAATCGAGTGGGTTCACGGGGAGAATGTTCCAGAGAGGTTTCCAACAATTAAGAGCATGGCCCGATTATTCCCTAGAAATCAGTGCTTTCGCTAGACCCGGCCCGTGCAGGAATTAAATTAACCGAGTCCAACAATTAAGGCGCCTGTGCCAGTTACGCCTCCAGCACGTACGTCTTCAGATCGTCCAGCGTCTGCTGCATGTGGGCGTCCATGGCCAGGCGTGCCTCGTTGGGATTCCGGGACTCCAGGGCCGCGGCAATCTTCCGGTGATGGCCGATCGCGTGTTCCTGGATCTCCGGGAAAGCCGATGTTTCGGTGCGGCGTGCCTCGAGGACCCGGTGCAGCGGTTCAAAGAGCACAGCCACAAACACGTTGCCGGAGGCGTGAAGAATGACGTCGTGAAAAGCGAGGTCCGCTTCCACGAAGGCTGCGAGATCGTTGACCTCATGGGCGGTCTGCATCTTTTCCACGTGGTCCCTGAGGGCCGTGAGTTCGTCGTCGGAGATACGTTCGGCGGCGAGTTCGCAGGCACCCGTTTCAAGCATGCGGCGCAGCTCAATGAGCTGGATCGCGGCAGCCGCGTCCTTGGTTCCCTCAGATGCCGCCCGCAACACGGCTTCCAGTGATGCCCACTGATTCAGGGGGTTGACGAACGTGCCGCGGCCGCGCTCCACGCTGAGAATCCGCTGCGCCTCGAGGGTCTTCATGGCCTCACGCACGGTCATGCGGCTCACCTCGTGCTTGGCGCTGAGCTCAAGCTCGCCGGGGACCACCGTTCCGGGCGGAAATTCACCCGCGATGATGCGGTCCAGCAACTCATCAGCGACCACGCCGACCAGCGACTTGCGTGCCATGTATCCCCATTTCCTGTACTCCGGCCACCCTCCGTCCCGCGTCTTCCCGGGGCGGGATGGTTGTCAGACATCTTACGCTGGCGGCGGCCAGCTCGTTTCCCAAAATTCATGCAGCGCCTCGGCGCATTCCTGCGGCTTCTCCCAGTGGACATTGTGGCCCGCGCCGGAAATGGCCTTCAGCTGACGCTGGGGGCTTTCGGCCACGAACGCGCGCATTTGCCCTAAGGGCCGCACCCGGTCATCAGTTCCGGCGAGCACCAGCAACGGCGCGTGGACGCGCCCGGGTGCAGAAGGTTCGACGCCGGTCATGGCCGCCAAAGCGCTGGCGGACAGAACCGGGAAGGGGACCTTGAATCCGGTGCTGAGCCGCTCCATGTCTGCACCGGACAGCTCCCCGTACCAGGCGTTCATGAGCTTGGCGATAGTTCCGGAATCGAAAAACCCTTGGTCCAGCTGGGACCTGAGCACCTCCTTGAATCCTTGATTCTGCGGCACCGGTGCCATGCCCACCAAGGTCAGTGAGGCCACCAATTCGGGCCGGGCCGCCGCCAGCGTCAGCGAAACACTGCCACCCATCGAGTGCCCCACCACGTGCACGGGACCTTGGGCCCGGGCGTCAAGGATTGCCCCCACCGAAGCAGCCGCCGAGTCCAAGGTCCACTCGAAATCCGACGGCAGGAAATCTCCCGGGTGATAACCGGGGAGGTCGATAATCCACACCGGGCGGCCGGCGTCGAGCAGTTTCTTCGCCAGGGGTTCCCAGTACACCGAGCCTGACGCCCAGCCGTGGATCAGCACTGCCGGAACCTGCTGACCTGCGGGAACGGGAGGCGTGAGGAAATCAACGTAGGGGAGCGGAACCACGCTGTCAGCCATGCCCCCAGCCTAGTGATGCGGAGCACCTTGCACAGTGAGGAGCCGTGTGTCACACTAATTCAAATGTTAGATGTCTGACATCTTACATTCAGCAAACCGCTACACAGATTTCCCACGATGGAGTGCACAGTGACCCTTGAAGCAGACGCTCTGGCCGCCTTCCCTGCGGAAGTCCAGATTCCCGCTCAGCTGGTAGCCGACGCCGTAGCCGCGTCCGCCGCCACCACCCCGCGCGTTCTGGTTGTCCTCGACGACGACCCCACAGGCACGCAGTCCGTTGCGGATCTCGCCGTACTCACCCGCTGGGAGGTTGAGGACTTCACCTGGGCCTTCACCCACATCCGTGAGAACCAGACCCAGGCCGCCGTCTACGTCCTGACCAACACCCGCAGCCTGGACCCGGCAGAGGCCGCTGCCCGCAATGAGGAAATTGTCCGCAACGCCCTCGCTGCGGCGTCGGGCACCGTTGGTGGTCCTCGGCTGCGCCTGGGATTCGTCAGCCGCAGCGACTCCACCCTCCGTGGTCACTACCCGCTGGAGCCGGACGTCATCGCGGCTACCGTTGCCGCCGAAACCGGCGAACCCACTGACGGCGTAGTGATCGTTCCGGCATTCCCCGACGCCGGCCGCGTCACCATCGGTGGCGTGCACTACATGCGAGGAGACGCTGGCACACTCACCCCTGTGGCCGAGACGGAATTCGCGAAGGATGCGAGCTTCGGCTTCAAGAACTCCGAGATGGCCAAGTATGTGGAGGAGAAGTCCCAGGGTCGATTCCGGGCAGACGATGTCATCGTGCTGGACTTGAACATCATCCGAGCCGGAGCTTCCGCCCAGGACCCCACCATCTCCGCCAAGGCCATCGCCGACGCCCTGGAGTCCGCCACCAACTCCACCCCGATCGTGGCCGACATCGTTACCGAGAACGACTTCCGCGCCCTGGCACTGGGCCTCGAGGAAGCCGAACGCCGCGGCAAGAAACTCCTGTACCGCGTGGGCCCGCCCTTCGTAAGGGGTCGGATCGGACAGGAAATCCGCAGCGCGCTGACCTCGGAGGAAGCTTACGCAGGCAACACTCCCTCCACAGCCGGCGGCCTGATCGTGGTGGGCTCCCACGTCGGCGTCACCACCCGCCAGCTCAATGACCTCACAGCCAAGCACAGCTCCGCGCGCACCATCGAGATCGACGTCGAGAAACTCATTGCCGGTACCGAAACCGCGGGTGAAGCAGAAGCCGACGCCTACATCGAAACCGTCGTCTCCGACGTCGTGGATGCCCTCCACCACGGTGACGTCATCGTCCACACCAGCCGCCTGCTCATCAAGACCGACGACGCCGCCGCGAGCCTGAAGATCGCCCGCACGGTCTCTGCCGCCGTCGTCGCCGTGGTGAACCGGACCTTGAAGACCTTCCCGCCGCGGTTTGTCATCGCCAAGGGCGGCATCACGTCCTCGGACGTCGCTGCGCACGGCCTGGAAATCCGCCACGCAATTGTCCGCGGCCCCATGCTGCCCGGCATTGTCTCGCTCTGGGAGCCGGTGGACGGCCCCGCCAAGGGCATCCCGTACATCGTTTTCGCGGGCAACGTCGGCGACGACCAATCCCTGACTGAAGTCACCCGCAAGCTCAGCGCCACCTTCTAACAGCCAAAATTCAATGGAGAACACCATGACCAGCAGCAACTACACCGTCACCGTCCTGGGCCTGGGCGCCATGGGCCTGCCCATGGCAACCCGCCTCGCGTCCGAGCTCACTGTCCACGGCTTCGACATCGCCGAGCCGCGCCTTGAACTCGCCGCGGCCGCCGGGATCAAGACGTTCGCGTCAGCCCGTGAGGCCTCCGATGGTGCCGACGCGCTGCTCCTGGCCGTCCGCAACGGCGAGCAGCTCAACGATGTCCTCTTCGGCGAGAACGGCGTTGCCTCGGTACTGAAGCCGGGCGCCGTCGTGATCCTCGGCAGCACCGTGGGCACCGAAGCCATCCCGGCCACAGTGGAAAAGCTTGCGGAATACGGTGTGGCCCTGGTTGATGCACCGCTGTCAGGTGGACCCAAGCGTGCCGGCGAGGGCGACCTGCTGATCGTCGTGGGTGCAGAGCCCGAGGCGCTCGAAAAGGCGCGCCCTGCCTTGGAACTGCTGGCCTCCACCCTGAGCATCGTCGGCGACAAGCCCGGCGACGGCCAGGCACTCAAAACCGTCAACCAGCTCCTCTGCGGCGTGCACATCGCCGCCGCTGCCGAGGCCATGGCCCTTGCCGACGCCCTCGGCCTGGACCAGGCGAAGACCCTCGCCGCCCTTGAAGCCGGAGCGGCCGGTTCCTTCATGCTGTCCAACCGTGGTCCGCGCATCCTCGAGGCCTACTCCGAAGACGGCGCCGAAGTCCTCAGTCGCCTCGATATCTTTGTCAAGGACATGGGCATTGTGGGCAAAGCGACCCGCGCCGCCGGCCTCGCTGCACCTGTAGCTGCCGCTGCTGAACAGCTCTATCTCCTCGGCCAGGCCCAGGGCCTCGCCGCTGCCGACGACTCCGCCGTCATCAAGGTTGTCGCGCCCGCAAAGCGCACCGCCTAACCACCCCCATAAGAACGCGCGACGACGGCGATCCCCCCTTCGCCGTCGCCGCCACCTCCCGCCGGTCTTCTTTAGACTGGTATGTCAAAGGAGACACCCCCAATGAATCCCCTCGTTAACTCGTTGATGGTTCAGGCGGCCGACGCCCCCGCCATCAAACCCGCAGTGGAACTGGGAACACCCCTGCTGCTGACCATCGCCGCAGCTGGAATTGCCTTGCTGCTGGTGCTGATCATCCGCTTCAAGATCCAGGCTTTCGTTGCACTGCTGGCAGTCAGCATCCTGGTGGGCGTTGCGGCGCAGATTCCCCTCAAGGACATCTTCACCGTGGTGACCACGGGCGTTGGCAGCACCATGGGCAAGGTCGCTTTGCTGATCGCACTCGGTGCCATCCTCGGCCGCATGATCGAGGTCTCCGGGGGAGTGCAGTCCCTGGCTACCCACTTCACGGAGAAGCTCGGTGCCAAACGCGTCGCTGTCGCACTGACCGCCGTCGGCTTCCTGGTGGCGATCCCCGTGTTCTTCGAGGTGGGCGTGATCGTCCTGGTCCCGATCGTCTACGCCTTCGCCAAGATCGCCAACGTGCACCCCATCAAGTTCGGCCTGCCCATGGCCGGCATCATGCTGTCCATCCACGTCGCTGTCCCGCCGCACCCGGGCATCGTTGCAGGTGCAGGCGTCTTCGGCGCGGACATCGGGCTCATCACCATGATCTCGCTCATCATCTGCATTCCCCTCGGTTTCCTGTCCTACTGGGTCGCCAGCATCATGAACCGCAAAGAGTACGAGTTGCTGCCCGGCGTCAAGCAGCAGGTTGACGAGTTCGGCTCTGACTCCCTGGTCCACGTTGGCCACGACGGCCCCGGCGCCCGCGCCATCGCCCCTCCGCGTCCCGGCCTGATCATGTTCCTGATCGCTGCGCCCATCGCCCAGATCCTCCTCGGCACCGTTGGCACGTTGACCATCCCCAAGGACAACTACTGGTACGGCGTGGCCGCGTTCATCGGCAATCCGTTCTTTGCGCTCCTCGTAGCCGTGGCCCTCTCCTTCTTCCTGCTTGCTGTCCGCCGCAACTGGTCGCTCAAGGAAACCGGCGAGATCTTCGAAGGCGCGTTGCCTCCCATCGCCTCCATCCTCATGGTGGTTGCTGCCGGTGGCGTGTTCGGCGAAGTCCTCCGCACCTCGGGCATCGGCGCGGCCCTTTCCCACACCTTGGACAGCCTCGGCCTGCCGGTGATCGTTCTCGGCTTTATCATTTCCCTGGCATTGCGTGCCGCCCAGGGGTCCGCAACCGTCGCCATCGTGACCACCACCGGCCTACTGACCTCCGCGGTCATGGAAGGCGGCTACACACCGGCCCAAATCGCCGTTATTGTGATCGCCATCGGCTTCGGCTCGCTGGGGCTGTCCCACGTGACTGACGCCGGCTTCTGGACCGTGATCCGCTACTACGGCCTCACCGTTTCCGACGGTCTCAAGACCTGGACCGTCCTGACCACCATCCTGGGCCTGGCCGGCTTCGCGCTGACCTTCGTGGCCTGGATCCTGGTGGGAGGTTTGGCCCACTGATGCGCACCAAACTCGATCACCTGGTCACCTCTGCGCTGGCTGATGGCGCCGCGGTCCCTGCCTTCACGTGCTACGACTTCACCACCGCCCTTGCCGTTGTTGCGGCCGCTGAGGATGCCCGTCTGGGCGTGATCCTGCTGGTCGCTCCGAAGACTGCGTCCTCTGCCAACGGCCTGCGGCTCATCACGGCCCTGCGTGGCCTGGCTGACTCCGCAAGTGTTCCGGTCTCTGTCCAGCTGGACCACGCGACGGATCTGCGGGTCATTCGCGACTCCGTGGCTGCCGGTGCTGACGCGGTGCTCGCCGATGGTTCGTCCCTGCCCTACGAGGACAACATCGCCCTGGTCCGCGAAGTCCGCGCCGCGCTGGACGCGCAAGGCGCCGCCGACGTGGTGATCGAAGCAGAGCTCGGCGGCCTTGCCGGGGACGAGGACAGGGCGTTCGGTGCTGACGATTCAACGCACGACGCCGGAACGCCAGTTGCGGGGCTCACGGACCCGGCGCAGGTGGCTGACTTCGTTGAACGCACCGGGGCGCAACTCCTGGCCGTTGCGGTGGGGAACGTGCACGGCAAGTACAAGGGCGAGCCCAACATCCGCTGGGACGTGCTGCAGGACGTCGCAGCACGGACCGACGTCCCGCTGGTGCTCCACGGTGCCTCCGGCATCCCCGCCGATGAGCTCGCGAAGGCCTCCTCACTGCGGGTGGGCAAAGTGAACTTCAACACCGAACTGCGCACCGGAATCCTGTCCACGCTGGAATCTGAAACCGCAGCGCACAGGGCCGATGGCGAGAATCTGCAAGGCCTGCTGTCCACGTGGAACGTCTCTGCGGCGACCTTCGCCGGCGCCACATTGGAGTTGCGCAGCGCCTGACGGGCAGCGCGGCACCCAAGACCGGCATTACGGGGAGGCTAGGATCAAACCATGATCCTGGCCTCCCTGATTTTTGCGACGATTGCCGCCCTGCTCCACGTTTACATCTTCACTATGGAGTCCATCACCTGGACCAGGCCCAAGACCTGGAAAACGTTCAGCATCACCTCCCAGGCTGACGCGGAAACCACCAAACCGCTCGCGTACAACCAAGGCTTCTACAACCTCTTCCTGGCCATCGGAGCCCTGATCGGCATCGTCGCAGTGGCCATGGGTGCCCCGCAGGTGGGCTGGACCCTGGTCTTCAGCAGCTGCGGTTCCATGCTTCTGGCAGCCTTGGTCCTCGCCGCGAGCGGCAAGAAGTACCTCCGCGCAGCGACCCTCCAAGGAACCACGCCGCTGCTCGCCGTCGTGCTTGGTGTCCTGGCAGTGACTCTTAGCTAGGATCCAGGCTCCCTGCTAGGACTCCGGCGGCCCGTCCTGAGCCGCGGCCTCGTCCATCCAGAGAACTTCCCAGTGGTGGCCGTCCAAGTCGCGGAACGCCCGGCTGTACATGAAGCCAAGATCCTGGGCGTCATACGTTTCAGATCCGCCGGCCTCCAGTGCCCTGGTGGCCAGGGCATCCACGTCTTCACGGCTATCGGCAGAAATGGCGACTATTGCCGCCGTCGAATTTTGGGTGTCCGCGATGGGCTGCTTGGTGAACTCGGCAAACTTGGCGTGGGTCAGGAGCATGGCGTAAATGGTGTCGCTGAAGACCACACAGGCGGCGGTTTCATCGGTGAAGTTTGGATTGATGGAGTAGCCAAGGGCCGTATAGAAGGCCTTGGACGCCTCGAGGTCACTGACGGGGAGGTTCACGAAAATAGAGGTTGTCATGGCTTCGATCCTGCCGGTGTTTCGCTGCCCCGTCCAGACCCCAAACACCAGTTGTGGATGACCGCCGATACCCGGCCATATCCCGCCTGCTGGCTCCGTCCCTCCGACGGGCGGACAATGGAGTCAACACGCAGGTGCGTGGGTTCCAAGGGAGAGCCATGGAGCGGGAATCGCAAGCGCACCCCCGCGCACGCCTGGACACGGTGGCGCAGAGGGATCCGGCGATCGACCTTGTCCGATTCACCTGCCTGCTTCTGGTGGTGGCTGCGCATTGCATGATGGCCAACCCTGTTCTACAGAAGGACGGGACGGTCACCACAGAGAACGTGCTCATGGAGCAAAGCTGGTTTACCCCTGTGGCCTGGGCCCTCATGATCGTTCCACTGTTCTTCGTGCTGGGCGGTGTGACGGGGTTGCAGTCGTGGCGGCGTCTGAAAGCCCGCGGCGGTAACGGGTTCGACTTCGCCCAACTCCGGCTCCTCCGGCTTGTCCGCCCCGCCATGGCACTGCTGGCCGTCATGTGGGGAGCGCTGTGGGTCGCGCTGCTGGTGGGTGTCCACCCCCAGGTCATCCAGCTCATGACCGCCGGCGCCGCCATGCCACTGTGGTTCCTTGCCGCCTATCTCACGGCGCAGCTCAGCGTTCCGCTCCTGGCGAGGTTGCACGAACGCGCACCACTATTGACCCTCGCGGCGTTGGTGGCGCTGATCATCACGGTTGACTCCCTTCGAGGAGCGCTTCCCGTGCTCGCGTTCACCAACCTGATCTTCGTCTGGTGCGCGGTCCAGCAACTGGGTTTCCTCATGGCGGATGGCTTCTTCGAACAGCGCAGCCGTACCTGGCTGGTGGGTGTCATTGTCACCAGCAACCTGTTGTTGGGATTGGTGACGGGGGTGGCGGTTTACTCGGGAAACATGGTGGTAAATATCAATCCACCCAACCTGTGCTTGCTGCTGTTGGGCGTCTCGCAGGCCGCAACACTTCAGCTGCTCCGCAACGGCATTGCCTGGCTGGCGGGAGTCCGTTGGATCCAGGCAGTCACTGCCGTGGCCGGCCGCAGGTCCATGACGGTTTACCTGTGGCATCTTCCGCTGCTGGTGGGCATGTCAGGGTTGTTGTTGCTCACCGACGTGCCCAAACCCGCAGGTAGCACCCCCGAATGGTGGTGGGCCCGGATCCCCGTTTTCCTTGCCGTGGCCGCCTTGCTGGTGCCGGTGGTGTGGCTTTGTGGCTGGTTGGAGAACCGTCCGACGGCGGCAAGCCACGCGCGGGGTCCCTCGCGTGCCGCTGTGGTGACGGCCGCCGTCGTCGTTTTGATTCCGCTTGCGGATGCCGCCTTAAACGGCCTGACGCTTGCGTTGTTGGGTGGGGGAGCGGCGTGCTTTGCCCTTTCAGTCCTGTTGCTGGGCAGGGTTCCGACGCCCGTGCTGCCGTCATCGTCCCGGGTGGAGGTCCCCGGGCGCCGCGTCGGAAAGGTGTCCACGTTGCCAGAGCCAGGTTTAAGTGCCAATCTCGAACCATGACCGAGTACACGGATTCACTGGCAGAATCGTTCCGTCCTGGCGTCACTACGGTGCGCAACGATAAATTCCACCGCTATGAGCTGCACGTAGACGGGGAGCTGGCCGTGATTTCCCAGTTCCTTGATCGGCCCGGTCACATCGACTTCATCCACACGGAAACCAAGCCCGGGTTCGACGGCCAAGGCCTGGCTAAAGTTCTGGCGCACTTTGCCCTGGACGATGTTGTGGCGTCCGGCAAGCGCATCATCCCGCATTGCCCGTACATCGCCGCGTACCTGAAAAAGCACGAAGGCTATGAGCAGGATGTGGATTGGCCCGCTGAGAAGCCAGTAGGCGAACCGGGCAACCTATAAGACCTACGCGGGCACCGGCTGCTCTGCGTTCTTCCTTCTCTTCAGCGGCAGGCCCGCCCTGTCCGCAGGGAAGGGCCAATCCTTCCGTGCGCCGCTGAGAGAGACTATTGCGTCATTTTCATCGGAAACAACCTGGCCGCGGCAGGTGGCATGGACCTGCATGGCGCTGACCAGGCTGCCCCCATGGATATGGTCAGCGTCGGTCACCAAATAGGTAAAGCTCCGCATCACCGACTGCCCGGGGGCCAGCAGCCGGATCCGAAGGTCGCGCTCAACGGGTTCCGAGGTATAGCGCAGCACCTCCATGCCCTCGTTGGTGAAGGACCGGGGTATCAACGTCACGTCCTGCAGATGGCTTGCGGAGCGGTTGATGATCCACGCGGTGAAGATGACGGTATCTCCTGGAATTGCCACGGGCCGGTCCGCTCCGTAGACCAAGGTGGCGCGCCCTGCATTCTTCTTGCGCGTGAGTGGACCTGATCTGTGCGGCGGCAATCCGCGGACAATTGCGCCCGGTTGCTGCGCTCCGTCCTTATGGACAGCACGCATCAGTTTCAGGAATGGGCGGGGGCGGCGGATGTCCATGGTTCCTCGATTCGCGCCAGGGTTCAGGAGGGTCATGTTTATTAGTGCGGCCGAGGTGGGGATCGTGACGCGAAAGTATGAGTTCTCTACAGGTCCCCGAGACTCGGTTCAAGTCATACGGATTCTGATGTCACACTATTGTTTATGGATCAAGTAGTTGCGGTCAGCGCCGATGGGCCGTCACCACTTTCGGTGACGGCCACTGCCAGCGATCCGCAGATCATCGCTTTGGTGCGTGAAGGCAACACGGAGGCCTTCGACGTGCTCTATCAGCGGCACATGAAAGTGGCGAAATTTGTTGCCCGCTCCCAAACGGACAACCCGAGCGACGCGGATGATGTGGTGGCTGAGTCTTTCGCCACGATTTTTCAGTTGCTGACGGAAGGCAAAGGACCCAAAGAGTTTTTCCGGTCCTATCTCCTGACCGTGGTGCGGCGTACCGCCCACGATCGAAACCGCAAAGCCCGACGGATGCCCACAGCGGAGGATGACGCCATCCTCGATGCTCCCGTCCTGGACAATGATCAAGTAGTCAGCGAACTTGAGTCGAGCATGATGGCCAAGGCATTCAAATCCCTGCCGGAGCGCTGGCAGGCTGTTCTGTGGCACTTGGATATCGAGGGCCTGAAGCCTGCAGCGGCCGCTCCCTTCGTGGGCCTGACCCCCAACGGTGTCTCGGCGCTGGCGCTCAGGGCCAGGGAAGGTCTGCGCCAGGCTTACCTCCAGCAGCACATCAGCCGCACGGAGGATCAGGCCTGTGACGAATACGCCAGCCAGTTGGGAAAGTACGCCCGAAATGCGTTGAAGCGTACTTCCGCGGAGAAGGTCGGCGGACATCTGGAAGGCTGCGCGAAATGCACGGCCTTGCTGATTGAACTCAATGACATCCAGGGCGGCATGCGCTCCATCCTCTTCCCTCTGCTGACAGGGATCACCTTCACCCCGGCGGCAGCAGGTGCGATCGGCTTCGGTGGCACTGCTGCAGGCGTGGCCAACGGCAGCGCCGGGAGCACCGCTGCACCCGGAAATATCGCTGCCCAGGGCATCCGTGGCCTCAGCAACGCGTGGAAGTTGACGGCCGCCCTGATAGTGGGCGTCATGGCATTGGCAGGAACCCTCGTGTGGCTCCTTCAACCCAGCCCGGCGTCGCAGTCCACGGCGACGTCCGAGGCTGTCTCCAACCTCCCGCCAGCCCAGGAGACGTCGTTTCCCACGGTGACCCCACTCCCCGCCGCGTCCTTGCCCGCAGCAGCGGAACCTCCCGCCGTCGAGGCTCCACGGGCAACTCCCGCCCCGGACAGTCCGGTGGCAGCGCTGCCGGAACCTCCCGCCGTCGTGATTCCACCAGCCCCGGCCCCGCCGCGGAAGGCTGTTGTGGTGGACTCCGGTACGGTGACGTCGACGCCGGCACCCGGTGGTGTGCCTCCTGCGGCACCCGCTACCCAAACGGTTGACGCCCAGTTCATGGCGACGCAGGGGGCGAACCCGACCGAACGGGAACTGAAAGTGCAGTTCTCGCTTAAGGGACAGGGCGCGCTGACTACCGGCCGAGTGGACTTCACCCTGCCGGACGGGGCAACGTTCCTGGCTGGAAAAACTGTCGCTCCCGCTGGGTGGACCTGCGCCGGTGTCTCTGGGGGAGACCGCCAAATCCAGTGCAGCACCGACTCCGTGGACGGTAACGACCTCGCGTTCACCGTGGGAGTAGCCATGCCTGCTTCCGCCGTGACTGCAACGCTGGACTACCGGTTTGCCGGGCAGGGTGTCATCACCAAGAACTTCACCAACACGTTCAGCTAGGCACTCGAATCCAGTCCACATGGCCTAGGCGCCAGGGCTGCCCAGGGTTGCGCTGTTTTTCGATACCAGGCCTGCCCTCTTTCCACCGTCCTTTCCGGGGATCTTTTCAAAATTTCTGGATTCTCTACCTTTTTCGCGTCACGAAGAGACGTCTCCGTCCACTGGAGTACTGGCGAGTAGCCTAGCTCGACGCCGATTCGCTTCTGTGGGTCGGCTCGTGCGTGACAACGAAAAGCGAGAGAACCGTGAAACACACACGTCCACAAAAGCTGCTGGCGGCCGTCGTCGCCACAGCGATCATGTCGCTGGGGGTGGGTGGCGCCTTAGCGCCACCTGCCTTGGCGACAGTCCCGGGATCGCCGGGTGTTGCCCAACCAGGAACACCCGTCTACACCGAGGACTTCTCCAACGAGGATGCCACCAACGGTGCCATCAGCATCCTCAACTACACCGGCGGCGCTGAAGCTGCCAATGAAACGTACTTCGCAGACACCCCCTACACCCCTGCAGGCGGCCAATGCAATGGCTGGGTGATGAATTCCTCCACCCCGCTGCCCACCTCCGACGCCGGTTGCGTCAACAACCAGCCTGCGGGATGGGGACAGATTGGCCAGATGGCTGCGGCTCTTGGTCTGGCCCAGGGCCAGTCAGCCGCGGAATCCTCCACTAACCAGGTGCTGTCCGAATACACCAACAGCCCCACGGGCCGCATTACGCCAGGTGTCCAGTTCCGGACCGAAGGCAACACCATTCCAGCGATTGAGGGCCACTATTACGCAGTATCGGCCTACTTCGCGCAGGTGAACTGCCAGGCCACCCATGCCAGCGAGACCTTCAGCCTGCTCATCAACGGGACCCGACAGGTTCTCAGCACCGGGCTCGACCCCTGTGGCACCAGCACTTTGGCGCGGGTCCATACCACCGAGCTCCAGTCTGCTGCCTACCAGATTCCCATGGGCACGTCTCCTTCCCTCGGTCTTGAACTGAGGAATGAAGCCACCAGCGGTGCCGGTAATGACGTCGCTTTCGACCTTCCGCAGATCGTGGATGTCACTCCCCAGGTGGACAAGGCTTTCACCCCATCCCTCATCGGCCCCGGTGGAACGTCCAAAGTTACCTTGACGGTGACCAACACAGACGATTTGATGGCCAAGAACGACTGGTTCATCACGGACACCCTCCCAGCCGGCGTCGTGATTGCCGGTACCCCCAACATTGGCGGCACCTGTGTACAAGCCACAGGAACCAACCCCCTGGTGCGCACGGCCGTTGCCGGCAGCAACACCATCTCGGTGACCGGCGGGGACCTCGCCCTAGGCATGACCTCCTGCACCATCGAAGTTGATGTCACGGCAGCAGCCGAGGGCACCTACGTCAACGGTCCGGCCAACATCGTCACCAACCTGAACCCGCCGGCAGACGCCACCTTGGTAGTCAAGGCCCCGCGCCTTGAACTGAGCAAGGCACTGGATGCCACCCGCCTGATGGATTCGGATCAGTTCACCACTGAGATCCGCACCGGCTCGGCTACGGGACCTGTTGTCAGCAACACTGCCAACGCCACCACCACCGGTACGGGTTCCACCGTTACTTCGGGTACTGGTGTCACGGGCGAATACGTCGCCAATGCAGGCACCACGTACTACCTGACCGAGTCCGGCACCAACCTGTCCGGCTACAGCAAGGTGATCACCTGTGTTGATGCCAACGGCCTCCAGACAGATCTCCCCAATGGAGCAGTAGTAGATTCTGCCTACTCCTTGGTACCTGTTGCTGGCGCCGATATCAGCTGTGTTCTCACCAACACGGCCGTTCCGGCACCGGAATTGGAATTCACCAAGTCCGCTGACTCTTCAGACATCCAGGATCCGTCTGTTGTGGGTGACCAGATCACCTACACGTTCACGTCCACCAACACGGGCAACGTGCCCCTGACGGGTGTCACCATCAACGACCCCCTGGATGGATTGTCTGCCCTGACCTACACCTGGCCGGGAACTCCGGGCACCTTGCTGCCCGGTGAAACCGTGACGGCCATGGCCACCTACGCCATCACCCAGGCTGACATCGATGCAGGGCACGTGGCGAACCTTGCCACCACCACGGGTAATCCTCCGACAGGTCCTCCTGTCACCCCGCCGCCTGCAGGTACCGATACCCCGCTGACTCCGGCTCCGGCCATGGAGTTCAGCAAGTCTGCTG
This sequence comes from Paenarthrobacter sp. NPDC091669, assembly GCF_044756725.1. Taxonomy (NCBI): domain Bacteria; kingdom Bacillati; phylum Actinomycetota; class Actinomycetes; order Micrococcales; family Micrococcaceae; genus Paenarthrobacter; species Paenarthrobacter sp. NPDC091669. The sequence goes on along the minus strand of NZ_JBIVTK010000001.1, from coordinate 504,282 downwards.
ATGCCTCGGATATCCAGAACCCGTCGGTTGTGGGTGACCAGATCACCTACACGTTCACTTCCACGAACACGGGCAATGTATCCCTGACCAACGTGTCCATCAACGATCCGTTGGCTGGCCTGTCTGCCTTGACTTACACCTGGCCTGGTGCTGCAGGAACGCTCCTGCCCGGCCAGACGGTCACCGCTACGGCAACGTACGCCATCACCCAGGCTGACATCAATGCTGGTCACGTCGCCAATACGGCAACTACCACTGGTACTCCGCCCACCGGTCCCGCGGTCACGCCGCCTCCGGCTGGTACGGATACCCCGCTGACTCCGGCTCCGGCCATGGAATTCAGCAAGTCTGCTGACGCTTCGGCAGTTCAGGACCCTTCTGTTGTGGGTGACGTTATTACGTACACCTTCACCTCGAAGAACACCGGCAATGTTCCGCTGACCAACGTGTCCATCAACGATCCGTTGGCCGGCCTCTCGGCCCTGACTTACACCTGGCCCGGTACTCCGGGCGAGTTGCTTCCGGGCCAGACGGTGACGGCTACGGCAACGTACGCCATCACCCAGGCTGATATCACGGCCGGTCACGTCGCCAACTCGGCAACCACCACGGGCACCCCGCCTGTTGGTCCGCCGGTCACGCCTCCTCCGGGAACCACGGATACTCCGCTGACGTCCACTCCGGCCATGCAGTTCAGCAAGTCCGCTGATGCTTCGGCCATCCAGGACCCGTCCGTTGTGGGTGACCAGATCACCTACACGTTCACGTCCAAGAACACGGGCAACGTCCCGCTGACTAATGTGTCCATCAACGATCCCCTGGTTGGTCTCTCGGCTTTGGTTTACACCTGGCCGGGCACTCCCGGGGAACTGCTCCCGGGCCAGACCGTGACGGCTACGGCAACGTACGCCATCACCCAGGCTGACATCGATGCCGGACATGTTGCCAACTCGGCAACCACCACCGGCACCCCGCCTGTTGGTCCGCCGGTCACGCCTCCTCCGGGAACCACGGATACTCCGTTGACGACCGCTCCGGCTATGGAGTTCACCAAGTCGGCAGACGCTTCGGCCATCCAGAACCCGTCTGTTGTCGGTGACCAGATCACCTACACGTTCACGTCCACCAACACTGGAAACGTGAAGCTCACCGGTGTGGTCATTGATGACCCGCTGGCCGGTCTTTCGCCGCTGGTTTACACGTGGCCGGGTACTGCAGGAGAACTGCTTCCGGGCCAGTCGGTGACGGCGACGGCAACGTACGCCATTACCCAGGCTGATATCGACGCCGGTCACGTCGCGAACGTTGCGACCACCATGGGCACTCCGCCCACCGGTCCCGCGGTCACGCCACCTCCGGCTGGTACCGATACTCCGTTGACGGCTGGACCGGACATGGAGCTTACCAAGACTGCGGATTCAGCCGGCATTCAGGACCCGTCGCAGGTTGGTGACACGATCACGTACACCTTCACCTCGAAGAACACGGGCAATGTGAAGCTCACCAACGTGTCCATCACGGATCCGCTGGCTGGCCTCTCGGCTTTGGTTTACACCTGGCCGGGTACTCCGGGCGAGTTGCTTCCGGGGCAGTCCGTGACGGCTACGGCAACGTACGCCATCACGCAGGCTGATATCGACGCCGGACATGTTGCCAACACGGCGACTACCACGGGCACTCCGCCCACCGGTCCCGCGGTCACGCCGCCTCCGGCCGGTACCGATACTCCGTTGACCCCGGGCCCCGCCTTGGAGTTCAGCAAGTCCGCTGATGCTTCGGCAATCCAGGATCCTTCACAGGTTGGTGACGCTATTACGTACACCTTCACCTCGAAGAACACGGGCAACGTCAAGCTCACCAACGTGTCCATCAACGACCCACTTGCTGGTCTCTCGGCTTTGACCTACAACTGGCCGGGTACTTCGGGCGAGTTGCTTCCGGGGCAGTCCGTGACGGCTACGGCAACGTACGCCATCACGCAGGCTGATATCGACGCCGGACATGTTGCCAACACGGCGACTACCACGGGCACTCCGCCCACCGGTCCCGCGGTCACGCCGCCTCCGGCCGGCACGGACACTCCGTTGACCCCGGGCCCCGCCTTGGAGTTCAGCAAGTCCGCTGATGCTTCGGCAATCCAGGATCCTTCACAGGTTGGTGACGCTATTACGTACACCTTCACCTCGAAGAACACGGGCAACGTCAAGCTCACCAACGTGTCCATCAACGACCCACTTGCTGGTCTCTCGGCTTTGACCTACAACTGGCCGGGTACTTCGGGCGAGTTGCTTCCAGGTCAGACGGTGACGGCAACGGCAACGTACGCCATCACGCAGGCTGATATCGACGCCGGTCACGTCGCCAACAGCGCCACGACCACCGGCACGCCGCCTGTTGGTCCGCCGGTCACGCCTCCTCCCGGAACCACGGACACCCCGTTGACCCCGGCTCCGGCGATGGAGTTCAGCAAGTCCGCTGATGCCTCTGCAATTCAGGATCCTTCGGTTGTGGGTGACGTTATTACGTATACCTTCACCTCGAAGAACACGGGCAACGTCAAGCTCACCGGTGTGGTCATCAACGACCCGCTGGCTGGTCTCTCGGCTTTGACCTACAACTGGCCGGGTACTCCGGGCGAGTTGCTTCCAGGCCAGACGGTGACAGCTACGGCAACATACAGCATCACGCAGGCTGATATCGACGCCGGACACGTCGCCAATGCGGCGACCACCACCGGCACGCCGCCGGTTGGGCCTCCTGTCACGCCTCCTCCGGGAACCACGGATACTCCGCTGACCCCGGCACCGGCCATGGAATTCACCAAGACGGCTGATGCTTCGGCAATCCAGGATCCGTCGGTTGTGGGCGACCAGATCACCTACACCTTCACGTCCAAGAACACGGGCAACGTCAAGCTCACCGGTGTGGTCATCAATGACCCGCTGCCGGGCCTCTCGGCACTGGAATACACTTGGCCGGGAACTCCCGGCGAGCTGCTGCCAGGCCAGACGGTGACGGCTACGGCAACGTATGAGATTACCCAGGCTGACATCAATGCAGGCCACGTCGCGAACACGGCAACCACCGTGGGCACTCCGCCCACAGGTCCCGCCGTGACGCCTCCTCCGGCTGGTACTGATACCCCGCTGACTCCGGCTCCGGCCATGGAGTTCAGCAAATCGGCTGATGCCTCCGGTGTGCAGGACCCGTCAGTTGTGGGCGATCGCATCGTCTACACCTTCACGGCCAAGAACAGCGGCAACGTCACGCTGACCAACGTATCCATCACGGATCCGCTGGCCGGCCTCTCGGCACTGACGTACACGTGGCCCGGTGCGGCAGGAACCCTCCTGCCCGGCCAGACCGTGACGGCTACGGCAACGTACGCCATCACCCAGGCTGATATCGACGCCGGACATGTTGCCAACTCGGCGACCACCACGGGTACCCCGTCTGTTGGTCCTCCTGTGACGCCTCCTCCGGGAACGACGGATACTCCGTTGACCCCGGGCCCGGCCATGGAGTTCACCAAGTCCTCGGACGCCTCTGCTATCCAGAATCCGGCAGTTGTTGGTGACCTGATCACCTACTCCTTCACGGCCAAGAACAGCGGCAACGTGACTTTGACCAACGTTTCCATTACTGATCCGTTGGCTGGTCTCTCGGCTCTGACGTACACGTGGCCCGGTGCAGCAGGAACCCTCCTGCCCGGTCAGACGGTGACGGCTAAGGCAACGTATGCCATCACCCAAGCTGATATCGACGCCGGTCATGTCGCGAACAGCGCCACGACGACGGGAACGCCGCCTGTTGGTCCTCCGGTGACGCCTCCTCCGGGAACGACGGATACTCCGTTGACCCCGGCTCCGGCAATGCAGTTCACCAAGTCGGCCGATGCCTCCGCTATCCAGAACCCGTCCGTTGCAGGTGACCTGATCACCTACACGTTCACGGCGAAGAACAGCGGCAACGTGAAGCTCACTGGTGTGGTCATCAATGACCCGCTGGCTGGTCTGTCCGCCCTCGAGTACACCTGGCCGGGTACCCCCGGCGAGCTGCTTCCGGGCCAGTCGGTGACGGCGACGGCAACGTACGCCATCACGCAGGCTGATATCGACGCCGGTCATGTCGCGAACAGCGCCACGACGACGGGTACTCCACCTGTTGGTCCTCCTGTGACGCCTCCTCCGGGAACGACGGATACTCCGTTGACCCCGGCTCCGGCGATGCAGTTCAGTAAGTCTGCTGATGCTTCGGCAATCCAGGATCCGTCGGTGGTGGGTGACGTTATTACGTACACGTTCACCTCGAAGAACACGGGCAACGTCAAGCTCACCAACGTGTCCATCTCGGACCCGCTGGCTGGTCTGTCCGCCCTCGAGTACACCTGGCCGGGTACCCCCGGCGAGTTGCTGCCGGGCCAGACCGTGACGGCTACGGCAACGTACGCCATTACCCAGGCGGACATTGACGCCGGTCACGTCGCGAACGTTGCGACCACCACGGGCACTCCGCCCACCGGTCCTGCTGTGACGCCTCCTCCGGGAACAACGGATACTCCGTTGACCCCGGCTCCGGCGATGCAGTTCAGCAAGTCTGCTGATGCTTCGGCAATTCAGGATCCGTCTGTTGTAGGCGATCAGATCACCTACACGTTCACGTCGAAGAACACGGGCAACGTGAAGCTGACCAACGTGTCCATCACGGATCCGCTGGCCGGCCTCTCGGCTCTGACCTACACCTGGCCGGGTACCCCCGGCGAGTTGCTTCCGGGCCAGACGGTGACGGCTACGGCAACGTATGCCATTACGCAGGCTGATATCGACGCCGGACATGTCGCGAACAGCGCTACCACCACGGGTACTCCGCCGGTTGGTCCTCCTGTCACGCCTCCTCCGGGAACCACGGATACTCCGTTGACCCCGGCTCCGGCGATGGAGTTCAGCAAGTCCGCGGATGCTTCGGCTGTCCAGGATCCTTCGATGGTTGGCGACGTTATTACGTACACCTTCACGTCGAAGAACACGGGCAACGTGAAGCTGACCAACGTGTCCATCACGGATCCTCTGGCTGGTCTCTCGGCTCTGACCTACACCTGGCCGGGTACCCCCGGCGAGTTGCTTCCGGGCCAGACCGTAACGGCTACGGCAACGTACGCCGTCACCCAGGCTGATATCGACGCCGGACATGTTGCCAATGCGGCGACGACTACGGGTACTCCTCCCACCGGCCCGCCGGTGACGCCTCCTCCGGGAACAACGGATACTCCGTTGACCCCGGCTCCGGCGATGGAGTTCACCAAGTCTGCCGACGCTTCGGCTGTCCAGGATCCTTCACAGGTTGGTGACGTGATCACGTACACCTTCTCCGCGAAGAACACGGGCAACGTGAAGCTGACCAACGTGTCCATCACGGATCCTCTGGCTGGTCTCTCGGCTCTGACCTACACCTGGCCGGGTACCCCCGGCGAGTTGCTTCCGGGCCAGACCGTAACGGCTACGGCAACGTACGCCGTCACCCAGGCTGACATCAATGCAGGTCACGTCGCCAACTCGGCAACGACTACGGGCACCCCGCCTGTTGGTCCTCCTGTGACGCCTCCTCCGGGAACAACGGATACTCCGTTGACCCCGGCGCCGGCCATGGAATTCACCAAGACGGCGGATGCTTCCGGTATTCAGGACCCGTCGGTTGTGGGCGATCGCATCGTCTACACCTTCACGGCCAAGAACACGGGTAACGTCACGCTGACCAACGTGTCCATCACGGATCCGCTGGCTGGTCTCTCGGCTTTGGCTTACACCTGGCCGGGTACCCCCGGAGAGCTGCTGCCGGGCCAGACGGTGACGGCAACGGCTACGTATGGCATTACGCAGGCTGATATTGATGCCGGCCATGTTGCCAACAGTGCCACCACCACGGGCACTCCGCCTGTTGGTCCTCCTGTGACGCCTCCTCCGGGAACAACGGATACTCCGTTGACCCCGGCTCCGGCGATGGAGTTCACCAAGAGCTCGGACGCCTCTGCCATTCAGAAACCTGCAGTTGTTGGTGACCAGATCACTTACACCTTCACGGCGAAGAACTCCGGCAATGTCACGCTGAAGAACGTCACCATTGACGATCCTTTGGCTGGTCTTTCGGCGCTGGCCTACACTTGGCCGGGCACTCCGGGCGAGCTGCAGCCGGGCCAGACGGTGACCGCTACGGCAACGTATGCGGTTACTCAGGCCGACATCAACGCAGGCCACGTGGTGAACGCGGCAACCACTACGGGCACTCCGCCGGTTGGTCCGCCGGTCACGCCTCCTCCGGGAACCACGGATACTCCGTTGACTCCGGCTCCGGCGATGCAGTTCACCAAGACGGCTGACGCCTCCGCTGTTCAGGACCCGTCCGTTGCGGGTGACAAGATCACCTACACGTTCACGGCGAAGAACACCGGCAACGTCAACCTCACCAACGTGTCCATCTCGGACCCGCTGGCTGGTCTGTCCGCCCTCGAGTACACCTGGCCGGGCACTCCCGGCGAGCTGCTCCCGGGCCAAGCGGTGACGGCTACGGCAACGTACGCCATCACGCAGGCCGATATCGACGCCGGTCATGTCGCGAACAGCGCCACGACCACTGGTACTCCGCCCACCGGCCCGCCGGTAACGCCTCCTCCGGGAACCACGGATACTCCGCTGGTCCCGAAGCCGGCGATGGAGTTCAACAAGTCTGCGGATGACTCGTCCATCCAGGATCCTTCCAAGGTTGGCGACGTCATTACGTATGCCTTCTCTGCGAAGAACACGGGCAACGTCACGTTGAAGAACGTCACGATCACCGATCCCCTGGCTGGTCTGTCGGCTCTGACGTACACGTGGCCGGGTACTCCGGGCGAGTTGCTTCCGGGGCAGACGGTGACGGCTACGGCAACGTACGCCATCACGCAGGCTGATATCGACGCCGGCCATGTCGCGAACAGCGCCACGACCACTGGTACTCCGCCCACCGGCCCGCCGGTAACGCCTCCTCCGGGAACCACGGATACTCCGTTGACCCCGGCTCCGGCCATGGAGTTCACCAAGTCCGCTGACGCCTCAGCTGTTCAGGATCCTTCGAAGGCCGGTGACGTGATCACGTACACGTTCTCTGCGAAGAACACGGGCAACGTCACCCTGACCAACGTTTCCATCACGGATCCGCTGGCTGGTCTCTCGGCGCTGACCTACACCTGGCCCGGAGCTGCGGGAACACTGCTGCCCGGTGAGACAGTGACGGCTACGGCAACGTACGCCATCACGCAGGCTGATATCGACGCCGGTCATGTCGCCAACAGCGCCACGACCACGGGCACTCCTCCCACCGGTCCGCCGGTAACGCCTCCTCCGGGAACCACGGATACTCCGCTGGTCCCGAAGCCGGCAATGGAGTTCACCAAGTCCGCTGACGATTCGGCTGTTCAGGATCCGTCCGTTGTAGGTGACCTGATCACCTACACGTTCACGGCAAAGAACACCGGCAACGTGACGCTGAAGAACGTCTCCATCAGCGATCCTCTGGCGGGCTTGTCCGCCCTGGCATACACCTGGCCGGGTACCCCCGGCGAGCTGCTGCCGGGTCAGACCGTGACGGCTACGGCAACGTACGCGATCACCGTGGCCGATATCGACGCCGGTCATGTTGCCAACTCGGCGACCACCACGGGTACTCCGCCTGTTGGTCCTCCTGTGACGCCTCCTCCGGGAACAACGGACACCCCGTTGACCCCGGCGCCGGCCATGGAGTTCACCAAGTCCGCGGACGTCTCCGCTGTTCAGAACCCCACCGTTGCGGGTGACAAGATCACCTACAACTTCACGGCCAAGAACACGGGTAACGTCACGCTGACCAACGTGTCCATCACGGATCCGCTGGCTGGTCTCTCGGCATTGACATACACCTGGCCCGGCGTAGCAGGAACACTGCTGCCCGGTGAGACAGTGACGGCTACCGCAACGTACGCCATCACCCAGGCTGACATTGATGCCGGTCACGTGGCGAACTCGGCAACCACTACGGGCACACCGCCCGTTGGTCCTCCGGTGACGCCTCCTCCGGGAGAGACGGATACTCCGTTGATCCCGGCTCCGGCCATGGAGTTCAGCAAGACAGCTGTGGCTCCGGCAACGGATGGTCCGTCGAAGGTGGGTGACCTGATCACCTACAACTTCACGGCCAAGAACACCGGCAATGTGAAGCTGACCAACGTGTCCATCACGGATCCGCTGGCTGGTCTCTCGGCGCTGACGTACACCTGGCCGGGCACCCCCGGCGAGCTCCTGCCCGGTCAGACGGTGACGGCTACGGCAACGTACGCCATCACCCAGACCGACATCAACGCCGGTCACGTGGCCAACTCGGCCACCACCACTGGCACTCCACCCACCGGCACGCCGGTGACGCCTCCTCCGGGTGAAACGGATACTCCGTTGACCCCGAGCGCAGGCTTGGAGTTCACCAAGACGGCCGATGCCTCGGCTGTTGGAGACCCCACCCAGGTGGGTGACGTGATCACGTACACGTTCACCGCCAGGAACACCGGAAACGTCCCGCTGACGGACGTCTCCATCAACGATCCGATGCCGGGCCTTTCGGCCCTGGCTTACACCTGGCCCGGCGTTGCAGGAACCCTGCTGCCCGGTGAGACCGTGACCGCTACGGCAACGTATGCGATCACCCAGGCGGATATCAATGCCGGTGAGGTTGCCAACACGGCAACCGCAACGGGTACGCCTCCGACGGGACCCCCGGTCACCACACCACCTGCAAGTGCTGTTGTGACTCTCCCGCCGGTGGTTCCGAGCCAGCCTTCGGGTCCGTTGGCCAACACGGGAGCTGTCCTCACCGTGTTGCCCATCAGCCTGCTGGTAGTTGGCGCGGGGCTGTTCCTGTTCCTCGTCGGACGCCGCAAGCGTTCCGAGGCATAGGACAAAAAGTGCGCGGCAATCGGGGCCCCAACCCCGGTTGCCGCGCATTTTCAACCAACGTACAACCCAGAAAGAACCAGGTAGCCACACCATGAAGAAGACTGTTGCGTGCATTGCGGGGGTGCTTGTTTCGGCAGCCGCACTCGCCGGTTGTTCGTCGTCCCCGAGCAACGAGGCGGGGACATCGCCGTCGTCAACTACAACCCAGGCCGCCACCACCGGTGAGGCAAAACCTGCCAATCCCGGTACCGGCATCATTGAAGCCACCAAGATGACCTCCTGCGATACTGCGCAGGGAAAGGTTACGGCGAAGGGGACCGTGACTCCTCCTGAGGGAACCAAGGGCACGGTCAAAATTACCGTCAGCTGGGTGGACCCGAAGACCTCGGCCGTCCTGGCCCGTGGGGAGCAGACCTTCAAGGATGCTGCAGCGGGCAAGGCGCTTGACTGGGTCGCCAACGCAGAGGTAACCAAGCCTGCCGCGGAGATCAAGTGCGTCCTGGGGGCCACGGTCCTCTAGGCAAGCAGTTCCATCAAACGCAGTTCAACCAAGCACCACGCCAAAGCGGTCGATCAGGTATCCACTACCTGGTCGACCGCTTTTTTTGCCACTGAACCGCGTGCCAGAACAGCAGACCCGCAGTGATCAGCAAGGCGGCCAGCAGTACGTAGGGCGCGTTGGAAAGCAGGATGAACTTCATTTGGGCTGCTTCGGCGGATTCGGCGGGCTGGACGAATTGCGGAGAGCTCACAATCGCACCGACTGACGTAGCCAGCGCCCAGACCCCAAGCCAGGCCAAGCCGGCGTCCATGACCCACAACGCAATGATGTACGGGTTGATGGGAGTCCGCTTGCGTTCCCGGTCCGCAGGCTCCGGCACATGGGGGCTGACGGCCTGCACAGCGTTGCCATGCGCGTCGATTTCGCGGAAGCCGATGCGCTCGTGGACGTGGTCCTTCATAGGTCCCCCAACCGTTGACTGCGGATAGTCCTTGCACTCTACTCCTGTAGCCGCGAAGCCCGACAAGGAAGAGCGGCACCCAGGCATGGCCCATTGCCGACACTCCATGGCCGAAAAGAGTGCCACATTTTGCACCCAATGCAGTCTGAAAGAAAGTCAATGACGCGCAACCCAGCGGTACACAGGCGAGAAAGCGCCTTCTGAGCGAAATAGGTCACAAAAGTTTGACGGAAAGGCTTACCTAAGTAAGGCTTACCTTGCTAACAAGCGCCCCAACGCAATGGAAGGAAGCTGACGTGACGTCACCCAGTGTCGAAGAGCGGATCGCTCAGGAGCAGGATTTTGGCTCCAAAGTGGAACTGGCCCTCGCTGCCACCAACCAGCTGTTCAACGCACGAAATTCGCCCAGCTACGTCGCGCAGGTTCTCCAGGGAGTCAACGCTGTCTCCACCAAGGTCCAGCGCACCACCCAGCCGTTCACCGGCGTCGGGCATGCTGAACTGAAAGCCAGGGTAGGCGCCGTCGATCTTGAACGTCCGCTGCCGGACACGGCTGCCGCCCTGGAGGAGCTGGATGAGCTCTACCTCAAGGACGCCATCTACTTCCACGATTCCCGCTACGCGGCACACCTGAACTGCCCGGTAGTCATTCCTGCGTTGGTGGGGGAGGCCGTACTTTCGGCGGTGAACTCTTCCATGGACACCTGGGACCAGAGTGCGGGTGCCACCATGATCGAGCGCCGCCTCATTGACTGGACGGCGGAACGCATCGGGTTCAGCGCCGAGGCTGACGGCGTGTTCACCTCCGGTGGCAGCCAGTCCAACTTCCAGGCTTTGCTGATCGCCCGCAATCATGCCGTTGCCAAGCTCCGGGCAACGAATGGGGACGCCCGCCTGCCGCTCCTACTGGACCGCCTCCGGATCTTCACGTCCGTGGACAGTCACTTCAGCATCCAGAAGTCCGCTTCCATGCTGGGCCTGGGCTTCGACGCAGTCATCGCGGTACCCACCACCGAAGACCACCGCATGGACCCCACTGCCCTTGCGGCTGCTTTGGCCGAAGCGCACGACGCCGGGCTGGTGCCGATGGCTGTTGTGGCCACTGCCGGGACCACGGACTTCGGTTCGGTTGACCCGCTGTCCGAAATGGCCGCCTTGGTCCGCGCCTACGATTCCTGGTTGCACGTGGACGGTGCCTACGGTGGCGGGCTGATCGTGTCGGGCCGCCACCGCCACCTCCTGGACGGCATCCACCTTGCCGATTCCGTCACTGTCGACTTCCACAAGACCTTCTTCCAGCCCGTCAGCTCCAGCGCAGTCCTGGTCCGCAACGGCTCCATGATGGGGCACGTCACCTACTACGCCGACTATCTGAACCCGGAGAGCGCGGCCAAGGCCGAAATCCCCAACCAAGTAGACAAGAGCATCCAGACCACCCGCCGCTTCGATGCGCTGAAGCTGTGGCTGACCCTCCGCATCATGGGCGCCGACGCCATTGGTGCGCTCTTCGACGAAGCGATCGATCTCACCGCCCGGGTGGGAACTCTGCTGGCTGATGACGCGGATTTCGAGCTGGCTGCGGCACCACAACTAAGCACCCTGGTCTTCCGCTTTCGCCCCGTGACGGACGGTGCTCCCCTCGACGAAGACGCAGCGGACGTCCTCAACCCGGCCATTCGCGCCGCAATCTTCGCGTCCGGCGAGGCAGTTGTGGCCGGCACCAAGGTGGCTGGCCATCACTACCTCAAATTCACCCTCCTCAACGCCGAGGCGAGCCTGAGGGACATTCAGGAAATCATCGAACTTATCCGCCGGGCGGGCACCACCCTGCTGGCAGGCACCACGGAGGCTGCAGCGTGAGCACCCAAGACAACGGCAAGATTTATGACGTCGCAGGCATCGGCGTCGGGCCTTTCAACCTGGGCCTGGCCGCCTTAAGCGAGCCCGTGGAGAATCTCGACTGCGTGTTCCTGGATAGGCGCGAGTCTTTCGACTGGCACCCTGGCATGATGCTTGAGCCTGCGCACTTGCAGGTTCCGTTCATGGCGGACCTCGTGACGCTCGCGGACCCGACGTCGCCGTTCTCGTTCCTGAACTTCCTGAAGCAGACCGGCCGCCTGTACCGCTTCTATATCCGCGAGAACTTCTACCCGCTGCGCGCCGAGTACAACCAGTACTGCCAGTGGGTGGCCGGACAGCTTGGATCCGTCCGTTTTAGCACGGATGTGCTGGATGTGACGTACGACGACGGCGTGTACCGGCTTACGGTGCAGGGCCCGGACGGCGCTGAGGTGCTTCGCGCCCGCAAGCTGGTCCTGGGCACAGGTACGTCGCCTTACGTTCCGGACTCCTGTGCAGGAATTGTGGACGCAGGCGGACTCGTCCTCCACAACGCGGACTACCTGTCGAGGAAGAGTGAGCTGCAGTCCAAGCGCAGCATCACTATCGTGGGCAGCGGCCAGAGCGCTGCGGAGCTGTACTACGAGTTGCTTCAGGAAATTGATGTGTACGGCTACCAGCTCAACTGGGTCACGCGATCTGGCCGTTTCTTCCCGCTCGAGTACACCAAGCTCACCCTCGAGATGACCTCGCCGGAGTACGTGGACTACTTCCATTCGCTCCCGGGCGAGCAGCGCGACTCGTTGATCAAGAGCCAGAAGAACCTCTACAAGGGCATCAACTCAGACCTGATCGACGACATCTACGATCTCCTCTACACCAAGAGCCTCTCCGGAATGGTGGACACACAGCTGCACACGCACTCCTCGCTCACTGCCGCCGAGTGGGACGCTGCCACGGGCACCCACACGCTCCAGCTTCACCACGAAGAACACGGGCGCGGCTACACCCTGGAGTCCGAAGCCGTGGTCCTCGCCACCGGTTACACCTACAAGGAGCCTGCCTTCCTGGCGGGCATCCAGGACCGGATCCGCCGCGACGCCAAGGGCAGGTTCGACGTCGAACGCAACTATGGGACCGGCGTGGAACCCGGCGAAATTTTCGTCCAGAACGCCGAGTTGCACACACACGGCTTCGTCACGCCGGACCTCGGGATGGCCGCCTACCGCAACTCCTGCATCCTGCGGGAAATCACCGGCCGTGAGGTCTACCCGATCGAGCGCAGCATCGCGTTCCAGCAGTTCGGTGCGCCGGCTCCCGTGGCTGCTTCGGAACCTGCCGCCGTCCCCGAAACCGTGGGAGCCACCGTATGAGCTTCACGTTCCGTCCCGTCGATCCGGTAGCGGATGCACCTGTCCTCCACAGCTGGGTCAGCCAGGAGTACGCCCGGTTCTGGGGCATGGTTTCTGCCACTGAGCAGGACGTTGTGGAGGAGTACTCCAAGATCGCTGAATCCGGCCATCACCAAGCGTTCCTGGGGCTCGACGACGGCGCCCCCGCCTTCCTGATGGAGCGGTACCGGCCGGAGTCATCGCCGTTGGCGGACGTCTACGAGGTCCAGCAAGGTGATGTCGGAATGCACCTCCTGGTGTCACCGCCCACCGGCCAGCCGCAGCCTGGCTTCACTACCGCCGTCATGCAGTCCGTGATGGCTGAACTGTTCGCTGACCCCGCAACCCGGCGGGTCGTCGTCGAACCTGACGCCCGCAACCACAAGATCCACGTCCTGAACGAAAAGGTGGGCTTCCGGCCTCACGGCGTGGTGACCCTTCCCGCCGTCGATCCCGCCGAAGACCATAAGCAGGGCCTGCTGAGCTTCTGCACCCGCGAGGATTTCCTTGCTACTTTGACCCCGATTCTGGCCGCGCCTGCCGCGGCGACCAGAGGAGAATCCCTATGACCACCTCTGCCGGCACCACCGAAGAGACCCTGAACCACGCCGCCGAGCCCGTGTCCCACCTGACTCCCGAGCGCTGGTCCGTCGCCAACCTGCACTTGGTCCGGAAGGCGATCGCCGAGTTCTCGCACGAGCGCATCCTGGTCCCGGAGCTGATCCGCGAAGAAGGCTCCGGCGTCGGGCTGTACAAGGTAGTAAGCGACGACGATACGACGGAATACCGCTTCCGGGCCCGGGTGCTCCAACTGGAGCACTGGTCCGTTTCTCCGGAATCCATTGTCCGGTTGCGGGATGGCGTGGAGCTTCCGGTAGACGCCTTGGACTTCATTGCCGAATTCCACGAGGCCTTGGCCATCCGCATGGAAATGCTGCCAGTGTACCTGGAGGAAATCAGCAGCACTCTGGCCAGCCACGCCTACAAGCAGGGCAAACCGTTCAGCTCGGCAGAATTGGCTGCGGGTGTCACCGGCGGGACTGACCGGGCCGCAGATTTCCAAGCCATTGAACACAGCATGACCGAGGGCCACCCGTGCTTTGTGGCCAACAACGGCCGCTTGGGCTTCGGGATTACCGACTACCACGCGTTCGCGCCGGAAACGGGTGCCACGGTGAAGCTGCAGTGGATCGCCGTGCATCGTAGCAAAGCGGTGTTTACGTCCAGCGCAGGCTTGGATTACCGGACACATTTCGAGGCCGAACTCGGGCCCGCGACGATTGCATGGTTCAACGCGGAACTGTCCGCGTCCGGCGTGGATCCCGAGGACTACCTCCTCATGCCGGTCCACCCGTGGCAGTGGGACAACAAGCTTACGGTGACGTTCGCGGCCGAAATCGCCCAGCGCCACATCGTGAACCTGGGCACCGGTGAAGACTCGTACCAGGCGCAACAGTCCATCCGGACGTTCTTCAACACCGACTTCCCGGAGAAGGCCTATGTGAAGACGGCCATGTCCGTGTTGAACATGGGCTTTATGCGGGGACTGTCCCCGCAGTACATGAAGGCCACTCCGGCCATCAACGACTGGCTGCAGGAACTGATCGGCAATGACCAGGAGCTCCAGAACCGGGGCCTGGCCATGATCCGTGAAACCGCGGCCATCGGCTACCACAACCACTACTACGAGGCTGCTTCGGCCAAGGGTTCGCCGTACCGGAAGATGCTTTCAGCCCTGTGGAGGGAAAGTCCGCTGCCGTTGCTCAAGGACGGGCAGCAGCTGGCTACCATGGCGTCATTGCTGCACGTGGATGCTGCCGGAAACTCCGTGGTTTCTGCACTGATTCAGCGCTCCGGCCTGGCACCTACCGAGTGGCTTCGCCGCTACTTTGAGGCCTACCTCGTGCCGTTGGTCCACTGCCTCTACGAGTACGAACTCGCGTTCATGCCGCATGGCGAAAACGTGATCCTGATCCTCGAAGACGGTGTGCCCGTGCGCGCGATCATGAAGGACATCGCCGAGGAAATCGTGGTGATGGGGGATCGGCTGGAACTTCCCGAGGAAGTATCCCGCGTCAAGGCCGAGATCCCTGCCGAGGAAATGGTCCTGGCCATTTTCACCGACGTGTTCGACTGTATCTTCCGCTTCCTTGGAGCAATCCTTGTGGAGGACGGGACGCTGCGCGAGGACGAGTTCTGGGGTACCGCGGCCGCCGTGCTGCGGGAATACCAGCAACGCCACCCGGAACTTGCGGACCAGTTCGCCATGCATGATCTTTTTGCGCCGGACTTCGAGCTCTCCTGCCTCAACCGCCTCCAGTTGAGGAACAACCAGCAGATGCTGGACATCTCGGATCCCTCAGGGGGGCTCCAGATGGCAGGCCGCTTGGCCAACCCGCTGGCGAAGTTCGCCTAGACCCCCGCCGAGGTGGCATTTGATGGCAATCGTGGTCGCAGACATTGTCATCGCATGCCACCTCGGCGCAGTGGGTGCAGCGTAACCCTTGACACTCCAACGTGACGCGGGATACATTGATGCACGTTATACGAATAACTGATACGAATAACCCTTACGCTGGAACGGCCCAAGGAGGTGCCCCATGGCTCAGTCGAAGCCACATTCCAAGCCGACCATGCACGATGTTGCTGCTGCCGCCGGTGTTTCACAAGCCACCGTGTCCTTGGTGCTGAACTCAGCCGGCGGGTCACGTTTTTCGGACGAAACCCGCCGCAAGGTCAAGGAGGCCGTGAATCAGCTCGGCTACCGGACCAACGCCCATGCGAAGATGCTTCGCGATGGATTGGCCGGCATGGTCGGATTTCTTGGCGACTCCGTGGCTACCTCCCCGTTTGCGGGAGCAATCATTGAAGGCGCGCAAGAACGCGCCTGGGAGGACGGGCTCCTTCTGCTGACCATGAACACCGGCGGCGACAAGGACCTTGAGGCCGCATCCCTTGACGCAATGCTCTCCTACAATGTGGCGGGCGTCGTTTACGGCTCCATGTATCACCGGCTGCTGGAGGTGCCCAAGGCTCTCGCCGGGGTCCCCTCGGTGGTGCTGAACTCACAGGACGGGGCGGGGCGGCTTCCCAGCGTCGCGCCCGATGAGGTGAACGGCGGCTATTCCGCTACCCGGCACTTGTTGAACGCCGGTCACACCCGCGTGGGGATGATCAACATCGAATTGCTCGAAAGTGGACTCCCCGCCGCTGTTGGTCGCTACGAAGGCTACAAGGCGGCCCTTTCAGAAGCAGGGCTGGACGTGGATCCTGCGTTGGTGCGCTTTGGCAGGGGCGGCGAAGATGACGGCTACAAATATGCCATGGAATTGATGACTGCCCCCACCCAGCCTACGGCGATCTTCTGCGCCAACGACCGGACGGCATGGGGTGCTTACCAGGCTGTGGCCGATCTTCGGCTGTCGATCCCCGACGACGTCTCGATTGTAGGTTTTGATAACCAGGCAATTGTCGCTCCGCATCTTCGTCCAGGGCTGACAACCCTTGAACTGCCCTTTGTTGCCATGGGCAGGCGTGCGGTTGACCTGATCCTCCAAGGTGCCGAACCCGATGGGCGGGTGGAGCTGATGGAGTGCCCCCTTATTGAACGAAAGTCAGTTACACACCCTAAGGAGATGCCATGAGCCGCACTATGCCGGCGAAACGCGGGCGTCCGTCTGCGGCACCGGTGCCGCAACTTCCGCACAGAAAAATTTCTGCTTCGCTCCGCCTCAGGCGAATTCTTCGGGCCTGGCAGTTATACGTATTACTAGCTCCGGCGATTATCTACATCCTGGTCTTCAAGTACTGGCCGATGTATGGCGTGCAGATCGCCTTCAAGAATTACAACCCGGTGGACGGCTTCACGGACAGTCCATGGGTTGGGCTGGACCACTTCGTCCGTTTCGTGAACTCCTACCAGTTCGGCCAGGTGGTGGGAAACACGCTGTGGATCGCGGTTCTGGGCCTCCTGGTGGCCTTCCCCATCCCCATCATTCTGGCTTTGCTGGTCAACCAGCTCCAGAGCGAACGGTTCAAGAAGTTCACCCAGACGGTGCTCTACTCGCCGGCCTTCATTTCCACCGTTGTGGTGGTGGGCATCATGTTCGTGGTCTTGTCCCCACGGTCGGGGCTGGTCAATAACGCAATACAGCTGGCAGGCGGCGAGCCGATCTTCTTTATGGGTTCGGCTGAGTGGTTCCGGCCCGTGTACGTCATCTCGGATGTCTGGCAGAACGCTGGGTTCTCCATGATCGTGTATCTCGCAGCACTGGCCGCAATCGACCCCGCCCTGCACGATGCAGCGAAGGTGGACGGGGCGTCCAAGCTTCAGCGCATCCGCCACATCGACCTGCCGGGCATCATGCCGGTGGTGACCATTCTCTTCATCCTGGCTATCGGCAACTTGCTGAACGTGGGCTTCGAGAAGGCGTTGCTGATGCAGACACCCTTGAACCTCTCGTCCTCGGAGATCATCCAGACCTACGTCTACCACGCTGGCCTGCAGCAGGCGCAGTTCAGCTACTCGGCCGCCATTGGCCTGTTCAACTCCCTCCTCAACCTCGCGCTGCTGCTCGTTTTCAACACGATCGCGCGCCGGGCCAACCAAGCGACCCTGTGGTGATGCCGAAATGTCCCTGACAACCAAACCCTCAACTTTCCGTCCAGGGACCCGCAGTCCCGACCCGGGCCGCCCGAAACAGTCGCTGCGGGACAAATACGGCGATCGTGTCTTCAACGTGGCCGCCACGGCGGTGCTGCTGTTGTCCATCCTGGCTGTGGTCTACCCGCTCTACTTCATTGTCATCGCTTCCATCAGCGACCCCAATGCCGTCTATGAGGGGAAGGTCTGGCTGTTCCCTTCCGGTGTCACCACCGAGGGCTACGAACGGATCTTCGCTGACAGCAGGATTTGGAACGGCCTCGGGAACACGCTCATGTACACGGTCCTGGGAACCGCCATCAGCGTTACCACCATCCTGTGCGGCGCCTACGCGCTGTCCAGGAAGGACATGCCTGGCCGCAAAATCCTAATGCTCCTGTTCGTCATCACCATGTTCTTTGACGGCGGACTCATCACCAAGTATCTGGTGGTTCGGGACCTGGGCATGCTGGACACCATCTGGGCAGTGGTCCTGCCGGGAGCCGTGGGCGTCTGGAATTTGATCATCGCCAGGTCATTCTTCGAGCACACCATCCCGAACGAACTGCGCGAGGCCGCCCAGATGGACGGGGCAACCGACTTCAAGTTCTTCTTCAACATGGTCCTGCCACTGTCCAAGCCCTTGATCATGCTGATGATCATGGTGCACGTCGTCGCCCATTGGAACTCGTTCTTCGATGCGCTGATCTTCCTCAACGACGACACCAAGTATCCGCTGCAGCTGGTGCTGCGGAACATCCTGATCCAGTCAGACGTCTCCTCCACCGGAACAACCGGCGGGGACATCGAATCCTATGCGGCAGCGCAGAGGATCGCAGAGCTCACCAAGTACGCCATGATCGTCGTCTCGAGCCTGCCACTCATGATTGCCCTGCCATTCATGCAGAAGCACTTCACCAAGGGCGCCATGATCGGCGCTGTCAAATAGTCGTTCTCCCCGCAATACGGCCCCGGGCGTTCGGCTCAGGACCGCATCCACCCACACCCTCAGAACAGGAAATGACCATGGCTATCAGCCGCAAACTCGCCGTTCTTGGCGCCGTCCTGGCCGGAACGTTGACGTTCACCGCCTGCTCCGGCTCCACCCCGGGCACCACGGAGATCAAAGACGCCTCCGCGGACTTCGGCTTTCAGGAGACAGGCCTCCCGATTGTCAGCAAGCAGCTGACGCTGAAGTTCTCCGGAACCAAGGCAGCCCTGGCACCGGACTACAACACCATGACAGTGGTGAAGGAATGGGAAAAGGCCACCAACGTGCACGTCGAGTGGGAAAATCTTCCCGAGACGGTATTCCAGGAAAAGAAGAACCTGATCCTGGCCAGCGGCGACCTGCCGGACGCGTTCTTCAACACTGGCCTGACTGACGCCGAAATTGCCACGTACTCCGCCAGCGGCACTTTGATCCCGTTGGAAGGACTGATCGAGAAGAACGCGCCGAACCTGTCAAAGCTCCTCTCCGAGCGCCCGGACATCAAGGCAGCGATCACCTCGTCGGACGGACACATTTACTCCCTGCCCTCTGTGGAGGAGCTCGGGCTGGTTCAGTTCCCCAACGAATTGGCCATCAACACCGCTTGGCTCAAGAAGCTCGACATCCCCATGCCGAAGACCATCGATGAGTTCCACGACGCCCTGGTGGCCTTCAAGTCCCGGGACGCCTCAGGCACAGGCAGGACCATTCCCTTGAGCTTCATGCCCGGCTCGTGGTGCGGTGACATCGTGGACCTGATTGCGGCTCTCGGCGGGACACCGGACAATATGGACCACCGCATCGTCCAGGACGACAAGGTCATTTTCACTGCCACCCAGGATGGCTACAAGAAGGCCATCCAAACGCTGCACGAATGGTACAAGGAAGGCTTGATCGATCCTGAGTCCTTCTCCCAGGACGACAAAGCCTATTTGGCGAAGGGCAAGGCCGCTACGGAAAACCTCGGCTCATTCGTCTGGTGGGAAATTCCTGAAATGGTTGGCGCGGACCGTGCCGGCGAATACGCCCTGGTGCCGGTACTTGAGGGCGTCGACGGAAAACGAATCGCCAGCCAATCCAACAACCAGGAAATCGCCCGCGGCGCATTCGCCATCACCCGGGCCAACAAATACCCGGCAGCGACCATGCGCTGGGCCGACAACCTCTACGATCCCATCCAGTCCGCCCAAGCCAACTGGGGCCCTATCGGCGAGACCCTCCAGAAGGATGCCAACGGCATCCTGACCCAAATCCCGGCACCGGCCGGAACCAGCGAAGGCGAACGACGCCAAAAGGTCGCCCCGGGTGGACCGAAGGCGAACACCGCCGAAAACTTCACGTCCGTCGTCGCGCCCGAACCACGCGCCGCAGCGCGACAGAAGACTGTAACCGAGCACTACAAGCCCTTTGCGGGAAATGACGGCTACCCGCCCGTGGCGCTGTCCAACGAAGAGCTCCAGCAGATCGGCACCATTCAGGCCGACGTCACCTCGCTGGTCAAGCAAAACACCGCGAAGTGGATCGTCTCCGGCGGCATCGAGCAGGAATGGGATGGCTACGTCACCCAACTCAAGAACGTTGGCGTCGACAAAATGATCGAGGTCTATCAAGCCGCCTACGACCGCTTCAAGAAGAACTCCTAACCAACACCGCCTACTGGCAGGCCGACGCTGACCGCGCCGGCCTGCCGGCATCCCGGGGCTGCCCCCTCCACCGAGAAACGAGACTCGTCCTTCATGACTGCCGCCACCGCCACGACAACTGACATCTTCCGACCAGCCCTGCATTACAGCGCCGGAAGTACGTGGCTGAACGACCCCAACGGCCTCATCCATCATGACGGCGTTTACCACCTGTACTACCAAAACAACCCCTTGGACTCAGTCTGGGGAAACCTGTCCTGGGGCCACGCAACATCCGCGGATCTTCTGACCTGGACTGAGCGCCCGGTGGCCATCTCCTGCGACGAAAAAGAAGACATCTTCTCCGGAAGCATCGTTTTCGATCGTCACAACACCAGCGGGTTCGGCCAGGACGGAACAGCGCCGCTGGTGGCCATCTACACCAGTGCTTTCAAAGCTGCTTCCGGGCTGGAAGGCATCCAAGCCCAGTCTTTGGCGTACAGCCTGGACGGCGGTTACACGTGGACCAAACACACCGGAAACCCCGTCCTGAACCGCAACTCCGCCGAGTTCCGTGACCCTAAAGTCATCCGCTATTCCGGGCCAGCCGGTGACTACTGGGTCATGGTGGCCGTTGAAGCGAAGGACTTCCAGGTTGTCCTCTACAAGTCCCATGACCTCAAGTCCTGGGAGTACCTGAGCACCTTCGGGCCAGCGAACGCCACGGGAGGCGTGTGGGAATGTCCTGATCTGTTCCCCCTTCCGCTGGACGGCGACCCGAACAACGTCCAGTGGGTCCTGATCGTGAACCTCAACCCCGGTGGCCCCAATCTGGGTTCTGCCGGTCAGTACTTCGTGGGAGATTTCGACGGGACAACCTTTTCGTCCGCCACAACTGTCACGGAAGGGCACCAGGACTCCGAGCGGCTCAGGGAGTACCGGTGGTTGGACTGGGGGCGGGACTACTATGCTGCCGTGTCATTCGCGGACGTTCCGGACAACCGCAAGCTCACCATCGCCTGGATGAACAACTGGGAGTACGCCAACAGCATTCCCACCTCGCCTTGGCGGAGCCCCATGTCACTGGTCCGGGAGTTGACACTCCAAACCGTTGACGGCGAAGCGCACCTGATCCAGCAGCCAGCGGGAGACTGGGCTGCCCTGGAGGCCCCGGTAGCAAACTTCAGCCTTCCCGAGACCGCCATCTCCCAGGGCACCACCATTCTTGATGGTGCCGCAGGAACTGTCCAACGCATCGACGTCTCCTGGACGCCGGGAACCGCCGAAGAATTCGGGGTGGTGGTCCGTGGCGAAGGCGGGCAAGGAACCCGTATTGGCGTCCGGCCTGCGGAAGGGACCCTCGTAGTCGACCGCCGCGAATCAGGCCAGACGGACTTCCGCGAAACGTTCGCGTCCATTGACACCGCGCCCATCCGCCTCATGGACGGTCACTACAAGCTCACCGTCTTCGTGGACCGGTGCTCCGTTGAAGTATTCGCACAAGGCGGGCAAGTCACCATGACCGAACTCATTTTCCCTTCACCGACCAGCAAGGACGTCTCCGTCTATGCTTTGGGAGGCTCGGTCACGATCAATAGCCTGCACATCAGCCAGTACGCGTAGGCCACCCACGCCACCCAAAAGGCCGCCGCTGGCGAAGTGGCCCTGGACCATCCTCGAGGGGTTGGCTTTCGGCACTTTCAGGTTTTGAGAGAGTCGAGAGCTAACCCCTCGGCGAGGGAACCAGCGCCACGACCTCTGTTTGGTAGGCCTGCGAGGACGTCATCGATCCCCGGAACCAGCACAGTGCATGCACGGAGGGATCGCCCGGGACCACCATGGGCCTGAGATTGTCCCCGGTGGATCCCTCCGTGATGGCTTCCCATGTCCAGCCGGCACCGGAATCGGACGTGACGCCCCGGTAGATTTCGTAATGCGCAGTGGTGGCACCCGTCCGCGGATCCACAGGTGTGGAGATGTAGACGCGGTTCAGGTCATGGGGGTCTACGGCGCCCAGCCCGGTGTAGTCCTGCTCGTGCGGCAGGAGGCCAGGACCGGCGACGGCGAGCGCATGAAGCTCCCAGCGCACGCCATCGAAGCGCGCGTACAGCAGGCGGTGATCGTCGACGTCGAGCATTTGCTCCCGCTGCAGCGGACCGTTGACGTCGTTGGCCCGGCAGGTGACGATAGCTGCCAGTTCCGTGCCCTGCCGGCGCACGTCAGTAGTCCAACCGTGGGTGAGGACGTCGCCGTCGAGCGTTGTTCCGGCTTCGAAAAGCGTGGTGAGGGCTGACTGGTTGATGCCGGCCGAGCCGATGACCGGCTTGTTGACCACGTTCCCAGCAGCGTCGTGGAGGGCGTCGTTCTGGAGATAGCCGTGGTAGATGCTGTTGTTGAAATCGCGCGGATGGTGGTCCGTGGTGATGAGGTCGATCCGGTCCGTGCCATTCCCGACATAGCGCGTGTACCCGTTAACGTAGCCGATCTTGGGTCGGGTGAAGAGCTTGCCGCCGTAGGTCCAGGTGCTGCCGTGGTCGTCGGAGATCATCAGCGTGGGATCGTCGTTGATGGCACGGACAAAGTTGTAGACCCGGTCCTCCCCGCTCAGATGATGCAGGTTGGAGTAGGTTGCGCCTCGGCCGTCGGCGAGTTCTGTCCAATCGAACTGCTGCTCCGGCTCCCATTCAGAGGCGTCGTGAGGACGTGTCGAAATCCGCCACCGTGAGTAGTTGTCCGTTTTGTGCCTGGCGTACATCGCCACGTAACGACCATCCGGCCGGATCAGGAGGGCCGGGGCATTGTGGTCATCGGACTCCAAACGGTGGTGGAGCACGTGGACGCGGCTCTGGCCAGTCCCAAGATCCAGGACCGCAATTTCTATGTTTCCGCCGCGTTCTGCGCCACCAGGCCCTTCCGGCGAGGCCACGGATCCGAGCAACAAGGTGTTGTTGGCGGGGTCGATCAGTGCGCGCTCATCCTGGAACCAGCACCAAGCGCCGTTGTTGTTGAGGGGTAGTGGCACTTGTTGCGATGGGGCGGGGTTGGCCATGGGAATCCTTTGCGGCTTTGCATCGTTTCAATTCCAGAGTGGGTACTAGTCTAGGCGCATGACGACTCGAGCCAACGAACTCACTGCCCTGGTGACAGGGGCCACCGCCGGGCTCGGTGCGGAATTCGCCCGCCAGCTCGCTGAAGCCGGACACCACCTGGTCCTGGTGGCCCGCGACGAACAGCGCCTGAAAGAAACGGCCGAAGAGCTCGAACGCGACTTCAGTATCTCGGCGGAGGTCCTGTCCGCTGACCTGACCACCGACGTCGGGGTAACAGCTGTGGCGGACCGCTTGCGGGATGCTGCGCGGCCCGTGGATGTCCTGGTCAACAACGCCGGCATCGGGCTGTTGAAGTCGTTCGAAAGGAATGACCTGGACGAAGAAAAGCACCATCTGCGGCTCCACGTCCAGACGCCCATGGAATTGTGCCATGCGGCGCTGGAAGTCATGCTTGCCCGCGGTAAGGGCCGGATCATCAACGTTGCCAGCGTGGCGGCGTTTGCCAACAGGGGCACTTACTCGGCCGCCAAGGCGTGGCAGGTGACATTCAGCCGGTGGGCGAACATCACCTACGCCAAGTCCGGCGTTCAGGTCACTGCCGTATGCCCGGGTTTCACGCATACCGAATTCCACGACCGTATGGGCATGGACAAGTCCGTGGCTCCCCGTTTCCTGTGGCTCACTGCCGAGCGCGTGGTGCGTGAAGGGCTGGCGGACAACGCCAAGGGCAAAGGTGTTTCCATTCCGACGCGCAGGTACAAGGTGGTCAGCTTCTTCGCACGTGTCCTTCCAGCGCAACTTACGTCCGGACCGCCCAGGCGGCCGCTGGAGCCGTAAGCCTCCCAAAGTGTTCACTTGGTAGGCATTCGGCTTTAGGCTGAGGCTGGAGTGCGGCACCGGGGCGCGGCGGCTGTACTGGGGCTTCAGCAGCGTGGCTCCGCAAAATGAGGCTCGCGGGAGCCTCGTTTGCCCGCGAACAAGGCCGTGTCCGAAACGGGTAGCGGCATGGGCGGAACAGCACCGGCGGACAGCAACGGGCGCCACGGAACAGGGTTTGGCGGTGACGGAATTGTTGCCGTGGCTGACAGCGACATGGATTTGGTCCTTCAGGTTCGCGCAGGCGATAGGACTGCGTTCAAGGTGCTCTTCGAGAGGCACCAAGGGACGGCACGGAAGGTAGCAGCGGCGCAGGTGGATAACTTTGCAGACGTTGACGACGTCGTGGCAGACGCTTTCGCTTCCGTTTACCAAAGCATCACCGCGGGGAAGGGGCCAGACACATTCTTCCGCGCTTACCTGCTGACTGCCGTGCGGCGATTCGCCTATCACGCTAATCGGGGGGCGTCGCGTACCCGCCCTACCGCTGAGTCGTTCGTGCTGGATTCGGCGGTGTTCCATGATGATCCTGCAGTGGCCCACTTCGAATCCAAGGCCGTTGCCCAGGCGTTCCGCTCCCTTCCTGAACGGTGGCAGGAAGTCCTTTGGTACGTTGACATCGAAGGGTTGAAGCCGGCTGCTGCTTCGACGTTGCTCGGCTTGAACCCCAACGGGGTTTCCGCCCTGGCGCTTCGTGCGCGGGAACGCCTGCGCCAGGTGTACCTGCAGAACCACATCACGTCATCCGCTGGAGATGACTGCGAAGAATACTCGGCGCAGTTGGGTGCCTACGCCCGCGAAGGTCTGAGGCGGCGCAGCCAGGACAGGGTGCGGGCACATCTTGAGGGCTGTCCCAAGTGCACTGCCTTGCTGCTTGACCTCAACGATGTGCAGTCAGCCATGCGGGCTGTGGTCTTCCCGTTGGTAGCCGGAGTTGCGTTTACCTCCGTCTTCCCTGCGCTTGCGGCCACGGGCGCCGGAGCAGGGGTGGGCGCCGGCGTGGTGCACGGCCTGCCGCACAAGGAGATGGCCCTCTTCTTGAAGGTGGGCGCTGGAGTGATGGCCGTGGCAGCAGTGTCGGTGGGCGCAGCCGTAGCGTTGAGTGGCGCAGGGTCAAACACGGCTGAGGTACCAGTGGCGGAGGTATCGCCTACCGCTCAAGGGCAAATTTCTTACGATCCTGATCCAGCCGCCCCGGGAACCGGGGAGCAGGATCAGCCCCAACTTCCTGCCCCCAATGAGCCTTCGAACGGAGCGGTAGAGAAGCCTGCCGTGTTTCCCTTTCCCGTGCCAACGAAACCAGCGCCCAGCGGGTTTCCAGCACCCTCGCCGTCCCAGAAGAATCTACTGTTTCCGACGTTCGCACCGACGGGGCAGCCGACCATCCCGGCACTGGTGCCGGTTCCGAGCGCAACCCCGACCCCGAGCCCAACGCCAAGCCCCACTCCGACGCAAACCCTCACGGCCACGCCCAGCCCTACTTTCACGGCCACGCCATCACCGGCGCCCGCTGTGACAGCCACGTTCCGTGCTGAACCGGGGACCACGGCCTCCGACGTGAATGTCACTATCACCTTCACCCTTCAAGGCACGGCGCCCTCCGCGGCAGAAGCGGTTTTCACGATTTCTGAAGAGGCCCACATGATCCGCGGAAAACTCAGTGAACCGGCAGGCTGGACGTGTGCGTCCGGTGATGCAGCCACCCGGCAGTTCCACTGCACCAGCACCGCTGTGGATCCGGATGCGCTTGAATTCTCGCTGGGAGTTTCCAAAGTGGATGACGCCGGGACCACCACGATGTATTACGAGTTCGGCGGCATTGGCATTGAAACGGCAACCTTCTCCACCACGTTCTAGGGAACATTGACTGGATTCAAGTGCGGGGGACCGGGTGAGGATGACACTTCAACCTGGTCGTCCAGAACTGACAGCTACTGCAGCACGCGACTCCGTGGAGCCCGCACCAGCACCGCCACCGCGATGCCCACCACCGCTCCCACGAAAGTCTCGATGGCACGCTCCATCACCAGTACGCCCGGATCCACGGGGGCCGCGAGTTGGGCGATCAGCAGGATCACGGGAGTGAAGAACACCATGGCCCACCCGTAGTGCCGCGCCATGAAGAGCTCGGTAGGGAACTGGCACAGGACCACCAGCACGGCCAACACCACGGCGGTGTGGCCCGGGAAGTACTGGAGCGGCGACAGCGGGCTGGGGAAAAGTACGACGGCGACCACCGCCAACCCGAGGAACGTCCCCACGATGCGGTGGATGCCCCGGTGGACGCGGCTGGGGAGATCGGCGCCAGCGAGGGGTACGGCCGCGGCGGCCATGGCCCAGTGCGGATGGCCGCTGCCGCTGAGGATTCCGATGGCCCCGGCCACGCTGACAGCGAGGGCATAGCGCACAGCATGAACCATGGCCGCCTGGACCAATGGTCCCTGCCGGAGGGGGCCGCGGAGAACGGGAACGTCGCGGACGGCGCCGGACTCCCACCCCCGGTGCCGGAACCACCCGGCGAAGCCAACCAGCAGCGACAAGGCGGCGGACGCAGCCCCGATGAGCACCGCCGTCGTGAGTGGGACGTTGGTTGGCACCGAAGCGCAGGCGCCCAGCGCGAGGATGCCAAAGAACGGGCCGATGGGCTTGAGGCGGACGGCATCCGCATACAGGGATCCAGCTCCGGCGAACAGGGTGGCCACCAGCACCAGCCACCACGAGTGGATGTGGTGGACGGAAAGGAACACCCCGATGGTCAGCCCACCCACCAGGAACAGGGCGGCCTGGGCTTGGTGCTTGAGCCTGAGCTGATGCGTTTCGTTGCGTCCGTACATCCCTGTCAGCGCACCGAACACGGCGTACATCATGAGGTCCGGGCGGCCGATGAGAATGAGGAACAGTCCCGGGACTGCGACGCTCAGGGCAACACGGACGGCGGAGAGGCGATCGTTGTTGGCCGGGCCCAGCCGATGGAGTTCACGGGCATGGGCGATGATTGCGGGCACGGGGGAACACCACCAATCATCGAGGGACTCCCTTGAAAATTATCAGGATGGCCAACTGTGCCGCCATAAGCCCGGTCACAAGCCGTAGCGAGATGGGGCACACGGAGCCGGGAAGGTCTGGGAAGATCAAGGTATGCCCGTCGCTTTCGTCTGTCGCACCCGCTCCTCCATGCCGCCGCAGGAGTTGTTCGATCTCTCCCGCAACATCGACGCCCATGTGGGGTCGATGACCAAGAGCCGCGAGAAGGCAGTGGACGGGGTCACCACTGGTTTGATCTCCGAAGGTGAGACCGTCACCTGGCAGGCCTGGCACCTCGGAGTCCGGTTCCGCATGACCAGCCGCATCACGCAGATGGAGGCGCCGGCGTCGTTCTCGGATGAACAGGTGAAGGGCCCCTTCAAGTACCTCCGCCACACGCATGAGTTTCGGCCGGACGGCAGCGGGACGCTCATGGTGGACACCATCGAATTCGCTGCCCCCTTCGGACCGTTGGGCCGCTTGGTGGAGAAGCTGGTCCTGGGCCGCTACATGCAAAACCTGATCGAGAAGCGCAACGAATTCCTGGTGGCCCAGGCACCCCCGGCACTGGACGCCCGGCAATGATCAGGCTCGCGCATGCGGACGATCTCCTGATTCTGCAGGACATCGAGCGTGCCGCGGGCCAGGCGTTCCGGGCGTTGGGAATGGATTCAGTCGCGGACGACGAGCCACTCTCCACCAATGAGCTGCAGGGTTACGCCGCGGCCGGCCGTGCGTGGGTTTACGTTGACGGGCTCGACTACCCGGTGGCGTACCTCTTGGCGGATGTCGTTGACGAGGCCGGGCATGTGGAACAGGTCAGCGTCCATCCGGACTACGCGCACCAAGGCCTGGGCCGCGAGCTCCTGCATGCCGCCCGCGTATGGACCCGCGGCCATGGAATGCAGCGCCAAACCCTGAGCACCTTCCGGGATGTGCCATGGAACGCCCCGTACTACCGCCGCCTTGGCTTCGAGGTGCTCGACGCCGGCAGCTGGGGTCCGCAATTGACCCGCCTGATGGAGCATGAGGCTGAGCTGGGCCTGACGCGCTGGCCGCGGGTAGCGATGTGGCGTCCGGCTGTCCCGCCCAGGTAGCCCAAACACAGTCAGTCCGCCACCAGCTCCACCTCGTAGCTGTCCGTGTTGAGAAGGTACGCAGCGTAGTGGTCCGGGCCGCCGGCGTGCGGGTATTTGGACTCGAACATCTCATACCAGCCCGCGTCCGCGCCGAGCGCCCTGATCCGGTCAACATTCTCGCGGGTGCCTGCGTGGAAGGCCACGTGATTGACCCCCGGATCAGTGCGCCGGTGGGTTGTGGCGGTGGCAGCATCCGTCTGCTCCACCACCACGTAGGTGCCGCCAAGCTTCCAACTGCACCCTGTGGGCCACTCCTGGAAGGGCACGTAACCGAGCTCGCCCAGCAACCAGCCCCACTCTTCCCTGGCCCGCTCAAGGAATGGCACCCAGATCTCAAGATGATGGATGGACCCTTTAGGCCTGGGGGATTCCGAAACAACCTCACGCATGCGCCGAGTCTACGAGGTACGCGCCCGTTCCACATCGGCTGCGCTCGCCGAGTCGCCACGGGCCCGGAGTCCCGCGATGACTCCGTCAACATCAGCCGGAGTACGGTTCTGGCTGAGTTTCGTCTTCGCTTCCACCCGGGTGATGACGAGTTCGACGCCGACAATCGCCTTCAGCTGCCCGGCAATGAACCGCTCGGGTGCTTCGTCAACGGTCCAGGGTTTGGGCATGCCGGCCTCATGCTGGTTGGACAGACGCCGCACGTGCCGGCCCAACCAGTCGGCGTCGTCATGGATCACCAGCTCGCCGTACACATGGGCGGTGGAGTAGTTCCAGGTGGGCACCACCCGGCCGTGTTCGGCTTTGGAGGCGTACCAGGACGGCGAGATGTAGGCATCGTTGCCCTGCACGATCATGATGGCCTCGCCGGTTGCAGCTGAAGACCACTGGGCGTTGTTGCGGGCCATATGCGCGTGCAGGGCACCGTGCCCACCGATCGAGGGTTCGTAGACGAAGGGGAGCAGCGTGGCGAGCAAGCCGTCCCCGGTCATGGTGACAAGGTTGGCAGCCCCGGTGTGCTGGAGCAGCGATTCAACGGCTTCGGGGGAGGGGGCAAAGTGTGCCGGCGTGTACATGGGTTCCTACTTCCTGAGCCGGACGCGGACGGCGGCACCGGCGCAGACGATGACCGCGAGGCCACCCACTACGGTGGTCCACGTCATCGGTTCGCCCAAGAGGAGGCCGGCCCACGCGATGCTCATTACGGGTTGGACGAGTTGGATCTGGCTGACCTGGGCCATGGGCCCGATGGCCAGGCCGCGGTACCAGGCGAAGAAGCCAAGGAACATGCTGACCACGCCCAGATAGGCAAAGGACAACCACTGAAGCGGCGTCGCCTGCGGCATGCCGGAGCTGAGGGAAACCACCGTCAGCAGGATCATGACGGGGGCAGCCACCACCAGCGCCCACGAGATGGTTTGCCAGGAGCCGAGCTCCCGGGCCAGCAATCCACCTTCCGCGTAGCCAATGGCTGCCGCAATCACGGCCCCGAGCAGAAGCAGGTCGGCCCAGTGCAGCGAGCCAAAGCCGCCGGATTGAACCAAGGCAAAGACCAGGGCGGCAACAACGCCCACGGCCGTGAGGATCCAGAAGAGCAGCCGGGGGCGTTCACGTCCCCTGATCACCGCAGCAGTTGCCGTGGCCGCAGGCAGCAGCGCAATGACGATGGCTCCGTGGCTTGCGGAAGTACTGGTGAGCGCAAAGGTCGTCAGCAGGGGGAACCCCGCCACAATTCCGCCGGCCACCACCGCCAGGCGGATCCACTGGGTGCCGCGCGGAAACCGCTGCCGGGTGAGGGCCAAGGCGAGTGCGGCAAGAAGGGCGGCAACGACGGCCCGGCCCGCTCCAATGAAGAGGGGCGACATGCCCTCCACAGCTACCCGGGTGAGTGGAACGGTGAAGGAGAAAGCAACGACGCCGAGGAGGCCCCACCAGATACCGGTCGAGGTCCGGGTGGATACCACTGGCCGCAAAAGTGTAGTAGCGCTACTATTAGGACTCATGAACAACGATAGCAGTTCCCGGATTGTCTCGCGAGTAAAAGAATGGATCGCAGGCGCAGCCCCGGGGGCCAAGCTGCCATCAACGCGCCAACTCGTGGCCGAGTACCAAGCCAGCCCGGTCACTGTTCAGAAAGCGTTGCGGACACTCACGGCGCAGGGGCTGATTGAAAGCCGTCCCGGCGTCGGTACCTTTGTGCGGGCCTACCGCACCGCACGGCCCTCCGACTATGGCTGGCAAACGGCCGCGTTGCGTTCAGCCCAGGTTGCGCGCCCCCTGAATTCTGCCGCGATGCGGAGCGCTGCCAATGACGTCATTGCGTTCCACTCCGGTTACCCCGACCGCGAACTTCTCCCGGAACGGCTGGTCCGCGCGGCGCTGACGCGTGCCGCAAGGGGAGACGCCGCCCTTTCCCGGCCTCCTGCGCAGGGCCTTCCGGAACTGCAATCCTGGTTCGCGCAGGAGCTCAGCACCTCAACGCCGGTGGGCGTCACTCCGCCCCAGCCGAGCGACGTCGTGATTCTTCCCGGCAGCCAGAGCGGACTGAGCTCGATATTCCGCGGGCTGGTGGGCCACGGCCAGCCGCTGCTGGTGGAATCGCCCAGCTACTGGGGTGCGTTGCTGGCCGCCGGTCAGGCCGGCGTGAACGTCATTCCCGTTCCCAGCGGCCCGGAAGGCCCCGATCCGGAAGAGCTGGATCGGGCGTTTGAAGAATCGGGTGCGCGGTTGTTCTACGCGCAGCCCAACTTCGCAAATCCCACAGGAGCGCAATGGTCGGCCGGGCGCGGGGAGGAGGTCCTGCGGATCGTCCAGCGCCACGGAGCTTTTCTCGTGGAGGACGACTGGGCGCACGACTTCGGCATCACGGCCCCGTCCGTTCCGCTCGCAGCCAAGGACGATTCCGGCCACATTGTTTACATCCGGTCACTGACCAAGAGTGTTTCGCCGTCCGTTCGCGTTGCGGCGATCATCGCCCGGGGCCCCGCGCGCGAACGCATCATGGGCGCGCAGGCTGCCGAGTCCATGTACGTCAGCGGCCTGCTTCAGGCGGCAGCGCTCGACGTCGTCACGCAGCCCGGGTGGCAGACGCACCTTCGCGGCCTCGGCCATCAGCTGCAGTCCCGCCGGGACCTCCTGGTCACCAGCCTCAGGGAGCACGTTCCGCAGGCGCACCTCAGCCATCTGCCCAAAGGCGGCCTGAATCTGTGGTTGCGCATGCCGGACGGGTTCGACGTCGAGCAACTCACCAAGGACTGCGAGGCGGCCGGGGTGCTCATCGCAGCAGGCACGGAGTGGTTCCCGGCAGAACCCGAGGGACCGTACGTCCGGCTCAACTACGCCGGGCCCAACCCGGGCGCATTCCCGGAAGGTGCCCGGATCATGGGTGAGGCGGTCAAAGGCTTGCTGAGGGCCTGAGGCGGGCGGCGGCGTCGAACGCTTCTTGGTAACCCTGTTAACAGCCGCAGCCACCAACCTCAAGGAGAGCGCCTTGGGGATGGTGGCTACGGTGGGCGGCAAGCTGCCGCGAACTATCTGAATCGCTTGTCATAAGCGTCGCTGTGCAGAAGTTGCAGGCAAAGAGTACCTAAGCGGGGGTCAGGTCCTTGTTGCCTTTGCCGAACACGGCGTCATCAATGGGCTGGCCGTCGAACGGCATCTCGTCCAGGTTGATGAGCGGGTTGGTGTCCTGTGTTGCTACGAGCTCACGTGCTTCAGCCTGGGTGTCCACGCTGGGCATGGAGCCCGGCAAGGGACGCTGGGCGGATTCACGCAGGAAGTAGATGGCGATCGCACCCACGATGGACGTGGCCATCAGGTAGTACGCCGGCATCATGTCATCGCCGGTGCCCTCGATCAGGCCCTGGACGATGAACGGCGTGGTTCCGCCGAAGATCGCCACCGAGAAGTTGTACGCGATGCCCATTCCGCCATAGCGGCTGGACGTCGGGAACAGTGCCGGCAGGGCCGAAGCCAGGTTGGCGATGTAGAACGTCACAGGGAAAGCGATCAAGGCAAGGCCGGCCAGCGTGGACCAGATCTCGCCAATGCCGATCAGCATGAACGCAGGTACCGAGAAGACGATGGTGCTGCCTGCGCCTACCCACAGCACCGGACGGCGTCCGATGCGGTCGGAGAGCTTACCGGTCAGGGGAATGCAAACAGCCATGATCACCAGGACCGGGATGGTCAGCAGGGTGCCGTGGACGGGGTCGTAGCCCTTGGAATCCGTGAGGTACGTGGGCATGTAGGAGGTCAGTGCGTAGCCAACAGTATTGGCAGCTGCCGCCAGAATCATGGCCAGCACGATCTGGCGCCAGTAGGCCTTGACGATTCCGATGGGTCCCTTGGCGACTGCAGCGTCCTGTGACGCTGCATCCTTGGCAGAGGCCTCCTGGGCGTCCAGGGTGGCCTGGAACTGGGGGGATTCCTCGATCTTGCTACGGAAGTACACCGCGATGAGGCCCAGCGGACCTGCGATCAGGAACGGGATCCTCCAGCCCCACTCCTCCATGGCAGCCTGTCCCAGCGTGAGCTGCAGGACCGAAACCAGGGCGGCGCCGAGGGCGAAGCCAATGTAGCTGCCCATATCAAGGAAGCTGGCAAAGTAGCCGCGGCGCTTGTCCGGGGCGTACTCGCTGACAAAGGTGGTGGCACCGGCGTACTCGCCACCGGTGGAGAAGCCCTGGATGAGCTTCAGGATGACCAGCAACGCGGCGGCCCAGATGCCGATCTGCGCGTAGCCGGGAAGGAGGCCGACGGCGAACGTACTGGCCGCCATCAGCATCAGTGTTGCTGCGAGCACCTTCTGGCGGCCAACCTTGTCGCCCAGCCAACCGAACACCACGCCGCCAAGGGGGCGGGCGATGAAGGTTGCGGCGAAGGTGCCCAGAAGGAAGAGTGTTTGGACGGACTTGTCTGCTTCCGGCAGGAAGACAGGGCCCATGGTGGTGATGAGGTAGCCGAACACGCCGACGTCGTACCATTCCATGGTGTTGCCGACGATCGTGCCGCCGAGTGCTTTGCGCAGCATCGGCTTGTTCACCACGTTGACGTCGGACTCTTTGAGCCGGCGCTTCGGGCGAAGCTTCGTTTTCTTCGTTGCGTTCTTTACTGCATCTGTTGCATTTGTGGCGGCCGGGGTTGGGCCTGCCAATACCTGGGTCCCGGTGGCGTTCCTTGCGCCATCCGGAGAGACGGTGTTGCTTTGGTCTGTGGGCATTTGGGCTTCTCCTAGGGAGGTCATTTGCTTGCGACTTCTGCTGCCCCGCTCTGGGCAGGGTTTCAATTTTACGGGTTTTGGGCTGAAAACCCGAGTTGAGATCCGATTTTTGGGCCATCTGAGGGTGCAAATTGCCTAGCTGTGTTGCATCTCATTACCCGCTCTTGCCCCGTCATCATGCGGATCCGGGCCCGTTTTTGCCCTCCGGAGCACGTTGTTACCAAATTGTTTAGCTGAGCCCACGTAATGGGGCTGATTCGGGCCCAAAAGCTGATGCATCCGGCGACCCGAGGACCAGGGTAGCGTCGAGATCGTCGTCCGAAACCACCCGGGGGAGCAGGCCGGCCCTGGCCATGATCCCCGCCGTCCCGGACGCCTGCGTTTCCGACGTTTCCACCAGCAGCGATCCACCCGGCGCCAGCCACTCGGCCGCCCCCTGCGCAACCCGGCGCTGGACCGCCAAACCGTCAGCGCCGCCGTCGAGCGCTACCAGTGGTTCATGAAGCCGCGCCTCCGGCGGCATCATGCCGATGGAGTCCGTGGGAACATACGGCGCATTCGCGAGCAGTACGTCCACGCGCCCCAGGAGTTGGCGGGGGAGTGCTCCAAAGAGATCGCCCTGGTGGACCCTTCCGCCACGGGGCTCAACGTTGCGTCGTGCACAATGGACGGCGGCGGGGTCGATGTCCGCCGCGTGCAACTCGCAGTTCCCCAGAACATCGCTCACGGCCGCACCTATTGCCCCGGAACCGCAGCAGAGGTCGACGACGACGGCACCTGGCTTGGCGATCAGGGTCGCCTGGTGCACCAGGAACTCCGTTCGACGCCGCGGTACGAACACGCCGGGTCCCACGGACATGCGCGTCCCGCAAAACTCAGTCCAGCCCACAATGTGCTCAAGGGGCTGTCCACCGACCCTCTGTTCCACCATGCGGTTGAGCTCGTCCCGGTGGTTGGCGGCGTCCAGGAGGAGGCGGGCCTCGTCCTCCGCGAAAACGCAGCCCGCTTCACGCAGTGTGGTGGCGATGGATGCTCTCCGGGTCACGTTTGCCATGCTAGCCGAGGAAGACTGGTGGGTCGTCGGAAAGGTGAATTGGACGTCGGATTGGAAGCAGCTGCAGGTGAGGGGTTCACAAATCTGCCGCGACTTGGTTAGGGTATGAAGCATGGGAACACTGATTTTTGAGTAGACCGGCCTCTGCCCGTTACGGCACAGCCGAGTTTCACCTGACAAAAATCCACGCCTGTTGAGGCCCTGCCTCCATGCCGTTCCCGTTCTCGACGTTTTTTCCCGAACCGCAACGACATGGGATACGTGTCTC
Source organism: Paenarthrobacter sp. NPDC091669 (assembly GCF_044756725.1). Taxonomy (NCBI): domain Bacteria; kingdom Bacillati; phylum Actinomycetota; class Actinomycetes; order Micrococcales; family Micrococcaceae; genus Paenarthrobacter; species Paenarthrobacter sp. NPDC091669. The sequence goes on along the minus strand of NZ_JBIVTK010000001.1, from coordinate 469,304 downwards.
TTCAGGACTCAGACTTAAGGAGTCCACGAATGACTGCCAACCCTTCAGAAAACAACACCCCCGGGACCCCGTCACCGGAGAGCTCAGCCAAGTCTCCAGCGTCCGGCGGCATCAAGTCCAAGCTGACCGACGCCCAAAAGGCCATGTTGGCCAGCAAATCCGGGGGCGGTGCACCGGCCGGCTGGCAGAGCACCGGCAAGGGGCACAAGCCCACCTCCGCCAGCGGCAAGCAGGCCAAGACCGAGAAGAAGGTCCGCTGGTAAAACCTGCGGACAGGCACAACTGGAAAACAGGCACACTGGAAAGGAAGAACCATGACTGCGAATCACGATTCCGAACGCATCAATCCTGAGGTTGCAAGCCACTTGGTGGAGTCCATGGACATGGCACCGATGCCCGAGCCGACCACCATCGCCGTTGCACTGGGCGCGGACCAGAGCAGGCAGTGGCCTGACGGGAACGGTAAACGTCGCCACCCGAAAGAGCGCGACCAAGCCCACGGCCGCATGGGCCAGGGCGCAGCTGTGACGGCGATCCACAGGACCAGCCGCCCGCAGATGCCGCACTCCTCCTAGGGTTACCCGAACTGCACCACCCCGCGTAGCCAGCCCAACTGAGTGACAGCACACGTCCTATTGAACCTTCAATAGAGCGTTATCTGTTACTCAGTTGGGCTGGCTTACGTCCTCGGGGGACTTGTCCGGGCGCCACCCACGCCACACGGGATGCCGCAGCCGGCCGGGCCCCGTCCATTCTCCGAAAGTCACCTCGGCCACCAGTTCAGGGCTGACCCACGTGGCTCCAGCGGCATCCTCACGGGGGATGTCCGCGAAAGGGGATTCGGTCACGGCGCGGGGCTCCAGAACCTCCATGATGTCCCGCAGTTGCCAGTCCTTGAATCCGCTTCCAACTCTGCCCACATAGTGCAGTTTGCCGCCGTCCGGGATGCCCAACAGCAAGGAACCGAACGTCCCGCTTCGAGCCCCGGCACCGGGACGCCAGCCACCCACCACCACCTCCTGGCTCTGCTCCAGCTTGAGCTTGAGCCAGGACCTGCTCCGGCGGCCGGTCACATAACGGCTGTCGGCTTTCTTGGCCATCACACCTTCCAAGCCCAGCTCGGCGGCGCTGCCCATGAGGTCCTCTACATCGTGGTCCAACACTGCTGAAAGGTGAAGCGGACAGCCCTTGGGCAAGCGCTCCGCGAACCCCGAGAGTTTTTCGCGACGCTCCCGGAAGGGCAGCCCGCTCAGGTCCGTGCCGTCGTCGTACAGAAGGTCGAACAGCATGAGCTGCACCGGGACTGCGGCCCGGGCCCGCTGGATGTCGGCGGTCTTGACCAGGTTCATCCGGAGTTGCAGCCGGCCAAAATCAGGCCGCGATCCTTTGCCGAGCGCAACAATTTCGCCATCAGCCACGAAGTCGCCATCGGGCCAGCATTCGCGGTCCGTCAGTTCCGGGTACGTGGCCGTGAGGTCGTTCCCATTGCGGCTCATGAGGCGGATCCTGCCCTCGGTTCCCGTGATGATCGCCCGGATCCCGTCCCACTTGAGTTCATACAACCAATCATCGCCATGGAGGTCGGCCGTGGATCCGGAGGTAGCGAGCATGGGGGTGTAGTTCGGCATGGGCTGCGGAGCCGCCGGCTTGGATTCGGCTGCCACGGCTTTGGCTGCGGATGCTCCGCCCCGCCGCCTGCCAGGCTGTTCTTTCATCAGATGGATCAGCCAGTTCTGACCCGTATTGATCAGCGCGAGCCGTTTGGTACCACCAAGTCCACCGCCCGGCTCGCCTGTGAGGGTCGCAATCACTTCCTTGCCGTCGCGCCATTTCTCGCACGTGTATTCGCCGCGGTCCCAGATGCTGACCGTCCCCGCGCCGTACTCGCCTTTGGGGATGACGCCCGCGAAGTTGGCATAGTCCATGGGATGGTCTTCGGTGTGCACGGCCAGATTGTTGCGGTCCGGAGTTTCAGGAACGCCGCGGGGGAGTGCCCACGAAACCAGGACGCCGTCGCGTTCCAACCGGAAATCCAGATGGTAGCGGCGGGCGTGATGCTCCTGGATGACAAAAATGCCACCCGGCGGCGGCGGGTCGCCCGGCTTCGGTTGATCCGAGGACGAGCCCCCTGTTTGCGGGGAGGCAGTAACGGCCGACGACGACGGAAACGGCTCCGGGGTCTTGCCCGGATCGCGCATCCCGACATACTTGGCGAGACGGTTCTCCACCGTCACCACCCGCTCACGGGAGGTGCCTGAGCCGCCTGCGGCAGCGCCGTCGTCGTCCTTCTCGTCCTCACCGTGGGGCGGAAGGTGCCGTTCGGAAATTGGTGCGAAGTGGTCCTTCCCGGTAGCCACACGCTTCATCACGGCCTGGAAGTCCAGGTGCTCCAACGAGGCGGAGGTGAGCTCACGCCACGTACGCGGTGCCGCGACGGTAGGGCGCGCCTTGCCGCGGAGTGAGTAGGGGACGATGGTGGTCTTGTTCCCACTGTTCTGGCTCCAGTCCACCAGCACCTTGCCGTGGCGGAGGGACTTTTTCATGTCGCTGACCACCAGCTCGGGGTGGTCGGACTCCAGGGCGCGGGCAAGCTCTTTGGCGAAGGCGGACACTTGCTCGGACTTCAGAGTGCCGTCGAGGCCCGTATAGAGGTGGATGCCTTTGCTGCCGCTGGTGACGGGGACAGGATCCATGCCCATATCCTGCAGGATGGAGCGGGCCAGCTTGGCCACCTCAACGCACTCGGGCAGTCCCGCCCCGGGCCCGGGGTCAAGGTCCAGGACAAAGCGGTCGGGGCGGAGCGGCTTTCCCGAGGGATCCACTTGCCACTGCGGAACGTGGATTTCCAGCGAGGCGATCTGTGCCATCCACGTGAGTGTGGCCAGGTTGTTGACCATGGGATAAACGTTGATGTGGTCCGAATGCTGAATGGCGGCCCGGGGAATCCAGCGGGGGGCGGAGTCCTCAAGGTTCTTCTGGAAGAACACCTCCCCGGGATTCTCAACTGTGCCCACTCCATTGACCCAACGCTTGCGGGTCACCGGCCTGTTGGCCGCTGCGGGAATGAGGAAAGGAGCGACGGCGGCGTAGTACTCCAGCACTTCGGCCTTGGTGGTGCCGGTTTCCGGGTAGATGACTTTCCCCAGGTTGGTGAGGGTGAGCTCGTGGCCTTCCACGTTCACGCGCTCCTGTTGCTTGCCTGCCACCTCTTCTCCTCTGCTGTGTTGTGCTGTTGACTGGGTGCATGAGGGCCATATGGAAGGGATCCATCGCGTTCGGTCTGGTCAACGTACCAGTGAAGCTCTACAGTGCCACGGAGGATCACGATATTAGCCTGCACCAAGTCCACAATAAGGACGGCGGGCGTATTCGGTACCAGCGGAAATGCGAAATTTGCAGCGATGTCGTGGCGTATGAGGATATCGACAAGGCTTACGAAGAAGAAGGCCGCACCGTTGTCCTGACGTCTGCGGAATTGAAGTCGCTGCCGGAGGAGAACAGCCGCGAAATTGAGGTGGTGGAGTTTATCCCCGCTGAACAGCTGGACCCCATCATGTATGAACGCAGCTATTTCCTGGAGCCGGATTCCAAATCGCCCAAGGCTTACATGTTGCTGAGGCAGACGTTGGAGGACACGGACAGGATTGCCATTGTCCAGTACGCGCTGCGGCAGAAGACCCGTTTGGGTGCGCTGCGGGTGCGTGGTGATGTCCTGCTGCTGCAGGCTTTGCTATGGGGCGACGAAGTCCGTGAAGCCAAGTTCCCCTCCCTTGAGAGCGACATCAAGATTTCGGACAAGGAGCTGGAGATGTCCTCCGCCTTGGTGGAATCCATGGCTCATGACTTTGATCCCGATGAGTACACCGATGACTACCAGGTCCAGCTGAAGACGTTGATCGAGGCCAAGCTGGACAAGGGCGAGGCCCTGGACACTGAGGCCACGTTCGGCGCTGTTGAGGGCGAAGGCGAAGGCGGCGACGTCATCGACCTCATGGAGGCGCTCAAGCGCAGCCTGGACAAGAAGCGCGGCAAGGAAAAAGCGGACGACGACGGCGCTGCCGCCGGCAAAACTGCCGGCAAGCCCAAGGCGCGGGCCAAGAAGAAGGCCTGAACCGGCGTCGTTATTTGCTTTCTCTTGCTTTTAGTGACGCAGCATGGAAATGAGCTCGGATTTCTTCTTGTCTGAATAGCCTTTGAGGCCGAGTTCCTTGGCGCGGGCTTTCAATTTATCCACGGTCCAGTCATCGTAATCGCCGGACTTTCCGCCCTTGCGTCCTACTTCCGTGCGGCCCTTGGCCGCGGCCGCGTTCGAGACGCGTGCAGCCTTTTCCTTTGAGGCGCCATCCTCGCGAAGCTCTTCATAGAGTCCCGGGTCCTTCACACTGGAATTCTTCTTTCCTGGCACGGTGCGTTCCTTTCTCTTCATTGGTTAGGCGCCGGTCTCGTAGTGCGGCTCTGCCACGGGCTTTGACTCCGGCGAACCCCTCTCGCGAAGGTACACAGAAGCGCCCACCAAAACTGCCACGGCAAGGAATTCGCTTTGCCAGTTCTGGAAGGACTCAAACCAGAACTGGCTGGAACCGATGTACTCCCACGTGGAGACCTCCGGAAGGCCATGGCTGAGCTGTTCCTCGTTGTAGGCGGCCGTACCGCCCACCGCGTGCAGGGTGAACGAGAGCAGGAAAAGCAGGCCCAGCAGCCCGGACAATGAGTGCTCGTAAACCTTCAGAACCCAACCGCCGCGCCTCACCGGCCACGGGGTCTTGGCGGACACTTTGGCATCTCGGGGATCTTCGTCCTGGGGTGCGTCCTTATCCACCGGCTTGGATTCCGAGGAGCCGCGCTGGAACAGGAAAACCGTCAGGACCACGTACATGGCCATCTGGAGGAACTCCGACTCCCAGTTCTCAAAGACTGCTTCCCAGAAGCTGCCTGACGTCAGAAAATCCGAAATTCCGGTTGCCGGCCCACCGTGGGCTTGCTGTTCCTCGCTGTAATGGGCTGCTCCTGAGAGGATCATTCCGCCGAGGAAGACGACGAACAGCCCCGCATTGACCAGCAGCAAGCCGTGGTCCTTGACCCAGTGACGCGGGGGCCGGGTGTCCTTGCCGGAACCCTGGTTGTGCTTGGCGGGTCGCAGCATCCCACTCACTCTTCCTTTGCAGTCCCGTTGTTGCCGCTGCCGTTTCGGACGGCCCGGCGGTGCAGCCAGAGCGGCGTTCCCACCACCAGGAGCAGCAGCACCAGGATGATGAATCCGGCGGCTACCAGCCCGGCGGTCCGTCCGGCGGTGAAGTCGAACACCAGAGTGGCGGAGCCAACAATCAACAAGGCCACGCCGGCCAGGGCCCACTTGGTCACAACGTCGGCGCTGGAGACCAAGGTGGCTTTGAGCCCCCTGCGGAACAGGCGGCGATGAACACTGACGGGCAGCACAATCAGGACGGTGGTCAGCGCTGCCACCATCACGTTGAACAGGTAGAGACTCCGCTGCCAGTCATCCAGGAGTTCGAACCGTTCCTGAAAGGGGAGCGTGAGCAGGAAACCGCCAAGGATTTGTACCCCTGTCTGGAGAACCCGTAACTCCTGGATCAATTCCATCCAGTTGCGGTCCATCCGTTCCTCTGTGGACTCGTTCCTGCCAATCCTGGGAGCCTGCTCCGGCTCAACCATCTATGCACCTCCGTGGTGGTTTCTGTGGACGCCGACCAAGCACCGGACTACGGTCGGAACTGTCAGCATTCCTCGATCTCGCTATCGGGGCCTCATCGGATTTTCAAGGAGGAAAAATGAGCCAGGACGATCACCGGGTAGACCCGGAAAACGAACCCGGGGGTTACGGAACGCCAACCCCCGAACAGGAAATGCCTGGTCAGGGAGACGAACGCGAGACCCCGGAACGGCCCGCTCAGGGGGTGCCTGAAGCTCCCGGCGACGAGTTCCCGACGCCAAAGGATCCGGATGCGGCCCCGCCGCCCTCGGCCACCGGAGATGGCCCGGCCTGAGAGCAGGAATGCCGGAGGCGGTGCCCCCGGCATTCCACCCTGTCCCCTGCTCTATACCGTGTGTCCCCTGCGACCCGACATGAAGCTCAGCAGCCAGCCAATGGCTGCGACGACGAGCAGGATGACGCCTACCCACAGCAGCCAGCTCAGTGCTTCGGTGAAGCCGCCTACCAAGAGAAGAACAATTGCTACTACACCAGCAATGATCAGAAGTGTATTCATGGTCAGCACATTCCTTTCTGGGGGAATCTTTGACTAATGTCGCAGGTTCCCAACTATGCATTCCGATTACTTCGATTGAGTTATGCCGGTACCTGGAGGCGTTCCGCCGCCTCAAAGTGCCTTTGCCGTTATTGCCTGCCAGCGGCCCTCCGGAGTGGTTCGCCAGTCGTGAACACTAACAGTTCTCATTGTACTACTAAGCTTCCTTATGAAAGGCTTATTGAAGTCGTCACCTGATGATTGGGCAGTTGCCGCAGAAACTTTGCGGCACGTTTTAGGCTCACATGAACGTCTATGAGAGGAACACATGAAAGCGTCACAGCAGCTTGCAGACAACCTTCAGATCGTCCTGACAGACCTTATTGAGCTCCAGCTTCAAGGGAAGCAGGCGCACTGGAACATTGTGGGGCCGAACTTCCGTGACCTTCACCTCCAGCTGGACGAGCTGGTAGTGGCCACGCGGGAATTCGCTGACGACACCGCCGAACGCATGAGGGCCCTGCACGCCCTGCCCGATGGCCGCAGTGCGACCATCGCCAAGGGCACGCGCCTGGAGGAGTTCCCGGCAGGCCTGGTCAACACCAAGAATGCGGTCAAGCTGGTCACCGACCGCGTGGAGCGTGCTGTCCAGACAATGCGCGATGTCCATGACGAAGTGGATGAGGAAGATCCCACGACGGCGGACCTGCTGCACGCGTTCATCTCCCGCCTTGAGCAGCTGGTATGGATGATCAACGCGGAAATCATGAATGCCGGCGCTGCCGTGACGGATCCGGACGAGGCCTAGAACCCAACGGGCCGGGCCGATCACGAGCAGGCGGAAGAACCGTGCCAAGGCTTAAGCGCACTGACCTGTCCAAGCCCGGCATCGTCCGCCGCAAGGTAGGAAAAGGGTTCAGCTACCGGCACCCCGACGGGAGCCTGGTCAGCAAAGAGGATCGCCGGCGCATCAATGCGCTGGCGATCCCTCCTGCATGGACCGATGTGTGGATCAGCCCTTTCGAGAATGGACACATCCTTGCCACGGGCGTCGATGATGCAGGGCGCAGCCAGTACATTTACCACCCCACGTGGCGGGAGCGGAAGGATACCGAGAAGTTCATTCGGGCCGCCAAGCTGGGGCTGGTCCTGCCGGCGATCCGGCGCAACGTCACCGTCCACCTGCAGAACACCGAAGATCCCCGGCAGCAGACCCTCGCCGCGGCAGTACGGCTGATGGACCTCGGGGCCCTTCGGGTTGGCTCTGAGGTCTACATGAAGCAAAACGGCTCCTATGGGCTCACCACTCTTCGATGCCGTCATGCACGGGTGGAAGGGCATGATGTCTTCCTGAAGTTCCCGGGCAAAAGCGGGCAACTGTGGGACAAATCCATCCACGACCCCGCTTTGGCCGCTTTTTTGGAACCGCTGGCCGGGCGCCCAGGCAAGGAACGCCTGCTTGCCTACCTCTCAGAGGGGACGTGGGTCTCGGTGGACGCGTCCATGATCAACGAATACCTGCGCGGTGTCGCAGGCGAGGCATACTCCTCCAAGGATTTCCGAACCTGGAAGGGTACTGCGGCTGCGGCTCTTTGCCTGATCAAATCCGGCCATGAGGGAACTCCCCGGCAAGCGATTGTGAGGGCCATCAAGGAGGCCTCGGAACTTTTGGGCAACACCCCGTCCGTGGCCCGTTCCTCCTATGTTGACCCCCGCATCATTGAGGCTTACCTCTCCGGAGAGCTGAAGGGCGTGAAGCCCACGGAGGCTTCCGTGGCCGCCTTCCTGAACGGCGAAACGCCGAGGATGTAACCAGGGGCGACTGCCATGCCCTGACGCCGGCTCCTCGAGTGAATTTTATGAGTACACTCGTACTAATAAAGCTCGACTGGAAGAACGTTGAGGAGCGGTAAATGATCCTGATCGCGATCGTGGTGTGCGAAGTTGCCTTCTGGGTGGCGATCATCGCCGGGCTCGCAGCGCGGTATCTGCTGCGGAAACCCCGCCTTGGCGGAACTCTCCTGATCCTTGCTCCCGTGATCGATGCAGTCCTGCTTGCCTTGGTCGCAGTCGATCTGCTGGGCGGGGGAACAGCCTCATGGCAGCACGGACTGGCGGCGATCTACATTGGCGTCTCCATCGCGTACGGCAAACGCATGGTGGCATGGGCCGATGCGCACTTCCAACACCGGTTCTCCGGCGGGCCCGCGCCGGAACGGCTCACAGGAATGCGCTACACGGCCAAATGCTGGCGGGATGTCATCCTTACTGCGTTGGCGGTGGTCATCGCCGCTGCGACCCTGGGAGCGATTATTCTTCTTGTCAACGACGCGGAACGAACCTCAGCCCTCTCGGGGTTCTTTCGCATCCTGGGAATCATCTTCGCCATCGATTTCCTGTGGGCAGTGAGTTACACGATCTGGCCGAAGAAGGCCGCCGGAACCGTGTCCGCTGCTTCTTCTTCGCGGTGAAGCGCCATGCCCCGGAGAATCGACGCAGAGGCACGCACCGCAGCGATTGCGGAGGCTTCGTTACGTGTCCTTGAACGTGATGGGCTCCAGGGCCTCTCGGTGCGCGGGGTCGCAGCGGAAGCGGGCATTGCCGCCGCTTCGTTGCGGCGTGCCTTTGCCACGCAGCATGCCCTCAGGGAGTACTGCCTGCAACTCATTGAGGACCGGGTTACCGCCAGGGTCTCCGCACTTGAGCTGACCGGCCGCGCCCTGGTTGATGGGTTGCTGCTGCAATTGCTTCCTCTCGACAAAGAGCGGCGCTTGGAATTGGTGGCACAAGTCCAACTCGGCGTTCTTTCCCTTACCGACAGCGGGCTTCGTCCTGCTGCGACCAGACTGAGCGACGCAGTAGAGCGCGCATGCCGCGCAGCTGTGCACATCCTGGCTGAAACGGGTCAGTTCCACGCGGAGCGCGATCCGGAGTATGAAGCCCAGCGGTTACGTGCACTTCTTGACGGAATCGCGATGCATGGATTGTGGAGTGGGAAACTGCCTGGGTCCAGCGAGATGCCCAGCTTGCTCGCGCGCCATCTCGACGAGCTCGCCGGTCCATGACCCGTTGGCGCTTCCGCACGTGATGGCGACACCGGGGACGCCGACAGCCACAAAAAGAGCCTGGCGACACCCGGATCCGGGAGTCGCCAGGCTCTTTGCGCAGCGCTGAGGGTTGAATATCCCTATTCGGCGTCGTGGTCCGTTTCCAGGATCTTCACCAGGCTGTCCAAGGCGGCGTCCGCACCTTCACCTTCGGCGCGCAGCACCACCACGTCGCCGTGGGAGGCGCCCAGGCTCATCAGGGACAGGATGCTGGCCGCGTCCATGGCGTCATCGGCAGGTTCTCCCTGGCGTGCAATGGTGACATCGAGGTCCAGGTCCCCTGCTGCCTCGGCAAAGATGGCTGCAGGGCGGGCGTGGAGGCCGACGCGGCTTGCGATGGTGGCTGTACGTTCTGGCATTGGTGCTCCTTTTGTGAAGGGTGGCGGTTGTGGGAGGTGGCGTTGTTGGAAGTCTAGACCGGTGGGGGTTTAGACGCTGGCGGTTGCCGGCGCGGCTTCCGCTTCCACCGGCTTCTTGACGGCAAAGCGCTTGAGGGCGATGACGGCCAGGGCGCTGACCACCATGCCGGCCACGATGGCGATGATGAACATCGGCAGGTTGCCAATGGCGAAGAAGACGAAGAAACCGCCGTGGGGTGCCTGGGAAGTTACTCCCGTGGCCATGCAGAGTGCACCGGTCAGGGCGCCGCCCACCATGCTGGCGGGAATGACCCGCAGGGGGTCTGTTGCAGCGAAGGGAATGGCACCTTCGGAGATGAAGGAAGCACCCAGCAGCCAGGCCGCCTTGCCGTTTTCACGCTCGTTGAGGGTGAAGAGTTTCTTGTTCAGGACGGTGGCAAGCGCCATGGCCAGCGGCGGAACCATGCCTGCTGCCATCACTGTGCCCATGATCAGCCACGGAGCCTGGTTGTCGGCACTGCCCGCGGTCAAGCCGGCCACCGCGAAGGCGTAGGCAACTTTGTTGACGGGGCCGCCGAGGTCGAAGCACATCATGAGGCCAAGGATGATGCCCAGAACCACTGCTGAAGCGCCACTCATGCCCGTGAGCCAGTTGTTGAGAGCCAAGGTAAGGCCGGCGATGGGTCCGCCGAGGACAAGGAACATCAAACCTGAAGCAAAGATGGAACCGAGGAGGGGGATGATCACCACGGGCATCAAGCCACGGAGCCAGCGCGGTACCTGCCAGGTGCCGATCAGGTAGGCGATGTAACCGGCCAGCAGACCGCCGATGATGCCGCCGAGGAACCCGGCGTCCATGAAGCTGGCCACGGCTCCGGCAACGAAACCGGGGGCAATACCCGGCCGGTCGGCGATGGCGTAGGCGATGTAGCCAGCCAATGCCGGGACCAGGAAGCTCATGGACAGGGCGCCGATCTTGAACAGGACCGCACCAAGGTAGATGGTGAGCCCTCCTTCAGGCAGGTTGCCGAAGTTGTTCTCCAGCACCACCTTGTCCGCTACTTCAGTGATGTCGTAGCCGCCCAACAGGAAGCCGAGGGCGATCAGCAGACCACCGCCGGCCACGAAGGGAATCATGTAGCTGACGCCGGTGAGGAGTGCACGCTTCAGCTTTTGGCCAATGTGCTCGCCCTTCTCGTCCTCGGCACGCTCGGCTTGCTCTTCGGCTCCGGCATGGGGAACGCGACGTGCGCGGGGGTCCTCGGCAGCTGCAAGTGCTTCCTCGACCATCTTGGTGGGTTCGTCAATGCCCCGCTTGACCGGCGCGTTGATGACCGGCTTGCCGGCGAAGCGCTCCTTGCCGCGAACATCAACGTCGACGGCGAAGATTACTGCGTCGGCTGCTGCAATCACGGCCGGGTCCAGCGGCTTGGCACCTGAGGAACCTTGGGTCTCCACCTGGAGGTCAACGCCCATTTCCTTGGCAGCAGCAACCAGCGAGTCAGCCGCCATGTACGTGTGTGCAATACCTGTGGGGCAAGCGGTCACCGCCACAATGCGCTTTGGCGCGGCAGCCGCCGTCGTGCCGGCAGCAGCAGGTGCAGCCTCGGCGGGCGCAGCCGCAGGCTTGTCGGCCAGGGCGCCGTCCACGAGGTCCACAATGTCCTGCTCGGTGGCAGCTGCACGCAGCGCCGCCGTGAAGTCCTTTTTGATGAGGGAGCGGGCCAGCTTGGACAGCAGCTTCAAGTGTTCCTGGTCTGCGCCATCCGGGGCTGCGATGAAGAAGATCAGGTCTGCCGGGCCGTCCTTGGCACCGAAATCCACCTTGTGGGACAGCCGGGCCATGGCCAAGGCAGGCTCCTGGACCGCAGCAGAGCGGCAGTGCGGGATGGCGATGCCGCCGGGGACGCCGGTTGCGGTCTTCTGCTCGCGGGCGAAGGCGTCGGTAAAGAGCCCTTCAACCTCGGAGGCACGGCCGGTGGCGGCAACTTTGCCGGCCAGGACGCGGATGACGTCGGCAGGGGAGTCGCCCAGGTTTTGGTCGAGGGTGACCAATTGGGTTGTGATCAGCTGGGTCACTGTGAGTCCTTCTGGAGGGCCGTGATGGTTACGGCATTGGGGGTTGTCTGGTGGACTGCCGGGACAGTGGAGCCCGGCAGGGAGGCAGCAGCGGCACCATGCGCCACGGCTTGACGAAGGCAGTCCTGCGCGGAGCCGCCTTGGGTTGCAGCCAGCAAGTAGCCGGCCAGTGCAGAGTCCCCGGCGCCTACCGTGCTGACGGCTTTGATGGGCGGATGCGTGGCCAGCCACGCTCCGTCCGCCGTCACCAGGATTGCTCCTTTGGACCCGAGTGTTGCGAGAACGGCACCTACACCGCTGGCGACGACGGCGGCTGCAGCTTCAGCGGCTTTGGCCGGATCCGCTTCCAGTTCGTCAGCAGTGGAGACGCTGGTGAAACCGGCGGCGGCGGCAAGCTCTGCGAGCTCTTCCGCGTTCGGCTTCAGGAGGTCCGGCTTACCGGAGGCATCGCCCACCAAAGACGCCGCAAGCGGCCCCCCGGAGGAGTCAATGGCGATGCTTGGGGAGGTCGTTCCGTCCGGGGTTGACCGGAGCCGGCGGGCGATGGTGGCGTAGAAATCCGCGGGAACTCCTGGTGGGAGCGAACCTGCGAGTACCACCCAGCTCGCGCCACGGGAGCGTTCCAGCAGCAGCCCGATCAGGGCTTCCTGCTGTTCTTCGCTCAGTTCCGGGCCGGGTTCGTTGATCTTGGTGGTGACGCCGTCAGGTTCGGTGAGCGTGACATTGCTGCGGAGCGCCTGGCCGATGGGCAGCGCCGCGAACGGCACGCCGCCGTCGTGCAGTCCGGAAAGTACCGGGTCCGAATCCGCGCCCGGAAGCACTGCCAGGGTGTCGAGGCCGGAGGCCACGAGCGCCCGTGAAACGTTGACGCCCTTTCCGCCCGATTCCTGATGGACGGCCACGGCGCGCTGCACCTCGCCGCGGGCCAGGGCGCCGGGTAGTTCCACAGTGCGGTCCAGGCTGGGGTTGGCAGTCAAGGTGACGATCATGCGATCACCACGTCTACGCCGGCGTCGGCCAAGGCCGCGGCGAGTTCTGCGGACGGTTGGCTGTCTGTAATCAAGGTGTCAACATCCTTCAGGGTGGCGAACTGGACCAGCGTTTCGGAGTCCAGCTTGGAAGAGTCGGCCAGGGCTACTACGCGGCGGGCTGAGGTGACGAAAGCGGCTTTTACCGCAGCTTCCTCGGGATCGGGGGTGCTGAGGCCGAAGGTTGCGTGGATGCCGTTGGCACCCACGAAAGCGATGTCCGGGCGAAGTTTGTACGCAGCTTCCACCGTGGACTGCCCGACGGCGGCTTGCGTCAGTCCGCGGACCCGGCCGCCAAGGATCTGCAGTGCTATGCCCGGCGTGGAGGAAAGTTTGCCTGCGATGGGGATGGCGTGGGTAATCACCACGAGTTCATCGTTTCCGTTGGCCGCGGGTGTCCGCTGGGCCAGTAGGTCTGCCAGCGTTTCCGTGGTGGAACCTGCGTCCAGCAGGATGCTGCCTGTTGTGAGTTCCGGGATCAGTGCCAGGGCTGCGTTGGCGATGCGGAGTTTCTCCACCTGACGCTGTACCGCCCGCTCAAGGATGCTTTCCTCGCGGGTGCTCAGGCGGTCGGACGGTACTGCACCGCCATGGACGCGGCGGAGGTTTCCGGAGACTTCGAGGGCCGCGAGGTCGCGACGGATTGTCTCAGTGGTGATGCTGAAACGGTCGGCAAGGTCTGTGACGCTCACCCGTCCGCGCTCTGCGACGAGTGCGGAGATCAGTTGCTGGCGTTCTTCGGCGAACACTTACCCTCCATTGCGGTCAAGCCAGGTCTTCAGGACGGCCACTTCCGTGACTGCTGTCACAACGATGTGGAATTGCTTGACTCTATCTTTGTTTATGTTGGTAAGTCAAGAGAAAGCAACACAAACAAAGATCGTGGGGAATTGCAGTGCGCGGACACGCCAAAGGGCATGCCGCGCTCCCTGTAGCGCGACATGCCCTCGTGCGGATCCTGACTGGGGGATTTTGCCAGGATCCGGTCTGTGGAAGAGGCCGGGAGGTACCTGCCTGGTGTGGAGTGGTGTCCAGTTCCCCGTTACGTCAGGGGAACGGGCGGTTCACCGTGCCCGGAGGGGGAGGCGCCGTAGGTCCCGGCGTAGGGTCGGGAACCGGCGGCGGTCCCGGCTCCGGCAAGGGAACGGGCTCGGGTGTAGGCCCGGGTTCGCGGGTTGGATCCGGGCCGGGATCGCGGGTGGGGTCCGGATGTGACGGGTCCGGTGGGAATTCACTCATGGTCAGGAACTCCTTTGGCGCGACGGGCGGTGCGGTCTGAGGCTTTCCGGGGCAGACGACGGATACCAGGTGGTGGCCCATCCGGAACTCCGGTAGTCAATGGGCAGATTATCCGGATCCGGCGGGTCGGGAAGCTTGCGCCTGCTGGCCGGCCTGAGCTGCGAGCTGGTTGTCGAAGGTTCTTTTCTCTGTGATTCCGCGTGCATGCTGTCCCTCCCGGTAGCTCCAGAACTGGTGTTGCGGCCGCTGATCCTCATTCCGGGATCTCCATGCGGAAGCCGCAGTGGCATCCGAGGATGCGTGTGTTGATAAGGACCTCGTACATCCTCAATTGACCGCCGGGCCTCAAGACCAAGGGGGCTTGGATCCGGCGAAGCTCGCAGCTTTTGGTTTTCATGGGCTCGCCGCAATGCAGATACTGGCCGCCGAACTGCAGCACACCCTGGGAGACGCCTGGACGGTTCAGTACCAGCGCAACCCTTTGGACGGACGCAACCTGTTGATAGGCGTACCTGCAGGCGTGGCACTCGTAGGTGACTTCAACCATGTTGGGCGCGGGTGGATAGTGCGATTGGATGGAATTCACCAGCAGGTGCTTGTCCGAGTCGCAGTGCTGGCACCACAAAGGCTCATCGGGTGGTTGGTGTGCTTCATCCGGAACTCTGGACGCTGGCTGGGCCGGCATGGGTCTGTACCTCGGCATCGAAAAAATGCGGCACGCCCGTCTGCTTGAGCTAAAAGCCTGGGTCCTGTGATGGGGACTTTAGCTAGATTGTGCACATAGGTGCACCGCATATGCAAGGATTCTGCAACCATTCCTGCCGGGGGTGACAAGCCCGGCCCGGACGATCGTAAACTAAGGCATGAGCGAAATGAACGTTGACTTGGTGCTGCCTGATGCCGCCTCAGCGCCTGACGACGATTCGGTACCTGACCGTCTTCAAGACCTTGTTATCGACAGCGAGGACGTGGGCGGATTCCTGGGAGAGTTGGCCGTCTTTTCAGCAGCGGCTGTGTCCCAAGCCGTGGGCGTGCCTGTGCACTGCGGCATTACCCTCAGCCGGCGACGACGTACGGCAACGGTGGCCGGGAGCACCCCCGAAGCCAGGCTGATCGACGAAATTCAGCAGGCCTACGGTGATGGGCCGTGTCTGGAAGCAATGCGAAGCCGTGCCACTGTGCACGTTCCGGACACGTCCACTGAAGAGCGGTGGAAAGAGTATTGCACCGTCATCGCCGCACGAGGTCATCTGTCGGCCCTCTGCGTCCCCCTGGAGTTGGACGAAGGTGCCGCTGCTGCATTGAACTTCTTCGCCCCGCAGGCAGGCGTCTACGACGAAGCCACCATCCGAAACTGTGAGCTGTACGCAAGCCAGGCCGAGCGCTCGCTGCGGTTGGCCGTGCGCATCGGGGTGAAGCAGCAGCACGCTGACGATCTCCAGGACGCCATGCAATCCCGGACCGTCATTGACCTTGCCAGCGGGATCATCATGGGTCAGAACCGCTGTACCCAGGAAGAGGCGTTCCAGATTCTGAAGAAGGCCTCCAGCACCCGGAACCAGAAGCTGCGGGAGGTCGCCGAGTCCCTGGTCCAGAGTGTTGCCAAGCAGGCTCCTGTGGCCCATTTCGAGCCCTAAGCCAGACAGGCGGGCTCCCGACCGCCAGGCCGTGACTTGTGACGCGCGCCACTGGTGAACTACATTTTAGGTGGGTTAAGCAGATAGCCCTTGGAGCCACATGTCACCCGGTGCCATCTCGGATGGTCCAAGAACTGCACTTTCAGCCGTGGCCGCATTCGGCCGGCTCTCCGTGCACGCATGCGGGCTCCTTGGAGAAGTAAAAGGAGAATGGCAATGACGCTTGGATCCCTGCCCGTCCCGAAACCTGCCAAAGGGACGGATCCCGCAGCCGGTGAGACCGGAGCGCGGCCCTGGTGCACAGTATGCGGCACTGATTCGTACATTTTTGTTGAAACGGTGGTTGAAGCCCAGCCGAATCAGTCCGAGGTAGTAGAAGTCAGCTACACCTGCAGCGAGTGCGATACGTTCTACGCCCACGCTGTCCGCCTGGAGGCCTTGGTCCCTGAGATCCAACGTGAATTTCTCTCCACTTCCGCAGCGGGACTCTGGTTCAGCTGCACCCATTGCGGGGATCCCATGACCTTGGGACGTCCCACCGAGCGGGTGATTGAGGCGCCCCGGACCACGGATGATCCGGACAGCCCCAGCCTCCTGGAGGTCTATTTGCAGACGCAGGTGCTGCATTGCCGTTGCGGTTTCCAAATGGAGGTTCCACGCCACGTTGGATGACCGCCGTCTCTGAACAACCAACAGCGGGAGGGTGGCTATGCGCACGTTTGGTGTTGAAGAGGAACTGTTGATCGCGGATCCCGCGGACGGCACGCCTTTGGCGTTGGCCGCAGACATCCTGGACGTGGCGGCTCCGCTCTACGGAGAAGCAGCCGGAGAAGCAACCGGCGAAACAACCGGCGGGGAGGCCGGCGCCGGGAATGCGACGTTGAAGTCGGAGTTCAAGCAGGAGCAGGTGGAGGTCAATTCGCGCCCTTGCCGGACTGCGGCCGAACTCAGGGCCGAGATCCGTGCCGGGCGGGCCTTGTCTGACAAAGCTGCGCGGGCCGTGGGTGCTCGCGTCGCGGCGTTGGCCACCCCGCCGGTCTTCCACGCCACACCCACACTGGGCAACCAGCGGTACGCGGCGATGGGGACGGAATTTGGCTTGATTTCCCGTGAGCAGCTCACCTGCGGTTTCCACGTCCACGTCTCCATCGAATCGCCGGAAGAAGGGGTCGCCGTCCTTGACCGGATGCGGCACTGGCTGCCGGTCCTCCTGGCCTTGAGCGCCAATTCTCCTTTCTGGATGGGAGCCGACACCGGCTTCGCCAGCTACCGCACCCAGATCTGGAACAGGTGGCCCACGGCGGGCCCCATGGACGTTTTCGGTTCAGCGGAGAGCTACCAAGCGATGCTTTCGGAGCTGTTGGGGACGGGCGTTCCGTTGGATGAGGGCATGATCTACTTCGATGCCCGCCTCTCCAGGGGGCACCCCACCGTTGAACTCCGGATCGCCGACGTTTGCCTGTACGCCGAAGACGCCCTCACCATTGCCGTCATTGCCCGTGCCCTGGTGGAGACTTCGGCGGCTGAATGGCGGCGGGGAAAACCGGCGTCGAGCACGTTGACGCCGGTCATCCGCATGGCGAACTGGAAGGCCAGCCGCTTTGGCATCAACCAGCAGTTGTTGCACCCGCTGGAGCAGCGGCCCTACCCCGCCGCGGACGTTGCGGGCGCCCTGCTCCGGCACATTCGTGTGGCCCTAACGGGGGCCGGCGACCTCGCGCTCGCACGGGCAGGCGTGGCCAACATCCTCCGTCGGGGCACCGGCGAGCGGCTGCAACGCCAGGCGTACAGCCAGCGGCGCCGGTTGTCCGACGTCGTATCCGCCGCCATCGCGTCGACGCACCAGGATGGCGAACGGTCCGACGCCGGACTGCTGAGTCTGTGACCACCGGCCCGCTGGGCCTGTGACCACCGAACTGGAAAACCGCCGCCGGACGGGAAGCTGCCCGTCAGCCCTGATTGATGCGGATCATGTTGCCGGAGGGATCGCGGAAGGCGCAGTCGCGCGGGCCCCACGGTTGGTCGATCGGTTCCTGGAGTACCTCGGCTCCGGACGCGCGGAGTTTCTCGAACGTGCCGTCCAGATCATCCGTGGTGAACACCAGCATGGGCATGACGCCCTTTGTCAGTAGTTCCTGGATGGCGTCGCCGTCGGCCTGGGAGCGGCCGGCATGCGGCGGGGAAAGGACCAGTTCAAGGTCCGGCTGGGCATCGCTGCCGATGGTGACCCAACGCTGGCCGTCCGAGCCGACGTCGTTCCGGACGTCGAAACCCAGGGCGTCGCGGTAGAAGGCGAGCGACTCGTCTACATCGTTGACAGTGACATGTGCGTACTTCAATGAAATGTTCATGAACCACACGCTATTGCAGCTGTGACGTGGGCGCTTCTTCAATCCTGCTCAGTGTTTCAGGAACCGGATTTTTGCCTTTGCCGGCTCTTTCAGGCCGGGTGTGCTGTTTGGCGATGCAGGTGGGCATGGCCTTGACCGCGTGGTGTTCGCGGGAGCGGTATTCGCTGGGGTTGATGCCTACGATTTCCGTGAAGCGCGTGCTGAACGATCCCAGCGACGTACACCCCACTTCCATGCAGGCGTCCGTGACGCTGGTCCCCGCCCGGAGCAGGGCCATGGCCCGCTCGATCCGCCGGGTCATGAGGTAGTTGTAGGGCGATTCTCCGTAGGCGGCCTTGAACTGGCGGGAGAAATGCGCGGGGGACATGAGGGCGCCGGCGGCCATGGTGGGCACGTCCAACGGACGCGCGTACTCGCGGTCAATGAAGTCGCGGGCGCGCCGCAGATGGGCCAGGTTGGCCAGTTCCTGCGGAGTCATGGCGCCAGTCTACTAGGCTCATGCCCATGGATTCAGTGGTGTGGTCAAAGCCCGAAAACCAGCGCGAGGGCACTCCGTTGCTGGTGATGATGCACGGGTATGGAACCAGCGAACAGCGCATGGTGGACCTCTTTCCGCATCTCCCGGGCGAGTTCACGTGCGCTGCGCTTCGCGGTCCCAAGGTGATCGGGGACCATTACGGTTGGTTCCTGCTGGACTACTTCCTGACCAACGACTTTGCTGATGTCATCGCCTCCACCAACTCGGTATTCAACTGGATCAACTCCGTCAAGGACAACCACAGCAGCGTCAGCTTGCTGGGGTATTCGCAGGGGATGGCCATGGCCAGCACGCTCCTGCGCCTGCGGCCCCACGCCTTCAAGGCCACGGTGGGCCTGTCCGGTTTTGTGCTGGACAACGATCTCCTTGCCTTGAGTGAATCCTTCGACACCCCGCCGCCGTTCTTCTGGGGAAGGGACAAGGCCGATCCTGTCATCAATGAGGACGCGATTGCCCACACAGGCGAGTGGCTGGAGGCCAACGTGGCCCTGACGGCACGGACCTACCCGGGCATGGGACACAGGATCGAGCCGCCTGAGCTGGTGGACGTCAGCGCCTTCTTGAAGTTCTACGTGCTGGGTTAGAGCTGGGGGTTGGGGTCCGGATTAGAAGGCATCGGGGCTCCGGAATCAATCTCGTGGTGCGATCCGCGTCACAATTTCGCATTCGACTGCACACTGTTGAATGACAAAATTGTAAGCGCTTACACTTTTGGCTGGTGGCCCCGCGGGGGTCTCCCGTGAAGGCGTCAGGCGAGCAGGGAAGGGTTGAGGCCGTGGTGCATGCTAATTGTTCCGTGGGACAATGTAGGTATCGATGACGAACACGCAACCTGGCAAGTACCCCAACACTTGCTGGGCTGGGGCATGTGGACTTGGCCGTTCTCTCGAGCAATGAGCACCGCGTTGTGACTGAGCGGGCAATGACGGAACCCATCGCCCGTGGTGGGAGGCCCGCGGCGGCGTTTGCCCATGGTGATGAATCCGCGTTCGGTGCGTTGACCGGGTTCCGGGAACGCGGCTGATGCGTCCAGTACGTGTCAGTGAATACTGAAAATCCTTCCAACCACTTGCCCGATACCAAGCTCATCGAACGCAAAAACACGCGCCGCAAGCGCTGAACGGAATGCACATGACTGATCTTCGTAATGCCTGGACGGGCGCTTCGGCGCTGTTGTTCGACCTCGACGGCGTGCTGACGCCCACTGCCGTGGTGCACGAGCAGGCGTGGCAGGAACTGTTCGACGGCTACCTTGCCCGGACGGGACACCCGCAGGGGTATCAGGAAAGCGATTACTTCGACCACATTGATGGCAAGCCGCGCTTCGATGGTGTCCGGGATTTCCTGGCATCCCGTGGCATCACTTTGCCCGAAGGCCCGGTCCACGACCACCCGGACAACGTCACCGTGCAGGGCCTGGGCAACCGCAAGAATGCCATCTTCAACGAGATCGTGAATTCCCGTGGCGTTGAGCCGTTTGAAGGCTCGGTCAAATTCATCAATGCCGCGGTGGAGCTGGGCCTGAAAGTCGCGGTTGTGTCCTCCTCGCGCAACGCGCCTGCCGTCCTGAAGGCTGCCGGCCTGGACCACCATTTCGAGGTGGTGGTGGACGGTCAGGTGGCTGCCGGTGTTGGGCTTCCCGGCAAGCCTGACCCTGCCACCTATGTCTACGGCGCAGGCCTGCTGGGCGTGCCTGTGGAGGAATGCATAGTGGTGGAAGATGCGGTGTCCGGGGTGCAGGCCGGTGCAGGTGCCGACTTTTACGCCGTGATCGGCGTGGACCGCGGGGCGGGCCGCCAAACCCTGCTCGACGCCGGTGCCACGTTGGTGGTGGACGACCTCAACGATCTTCTCTGACCCTACTTTTTCGAAGGATTTCAACCGCCCATGGCACTCATCAGCTCCGATCGGCTGCGCTTCCCCTGTGAGCCCTGGAGGCTCGTGGAGAATATCCACGTCCCCGGTGACGAGGGAACGCTGGAAACGCTGTTCGCACTTGGCAACGGCCACCTTGGTATCCGCGGCTCGCACTCAACGGCGGGCGACGGCGAACTTCCCGGCACGTTCATCAACGGTTTCCACGAGATCTGGGACATCAAGCACGCCGAGAATGCTTACGGTTTCGCCAGGACCGGCCAACGGATTGTGTATGTCCCGGATGCCAATAACTTCACGGTGTCCATCGATGGCGAGGCCCTGAGCCTGGCTGAGTCCACGGTGACTGACTACAGCCGCAGCGTGGACTTTTCCACCGGCGTCTATGAAGAGAGCATCACGTGGGCCTGCCGTTCGGGTGCCACCGTCACCACGGTGGAGCGCAGGGCGGTGGGGTTCGATTCGCGCGGTTGCCTTGGCCTGGAACTGTCACTGACAGCTGACCGGGACGTGTCCGCGGACATCACCTCGGGCGTCGTGAACCGTCAGGACCAGCCTGTCGAGGACCAGTCGGCCCACGATCCGCGCCGCTCGGGCCGGCACGCCGGCCGTGTCCTGCTGCCGTTGCACCTGCAGGGTACTGACGGTTCCCTGCGCCTTGCCTGGGAGACGGCCGAATCGCGCCAGCGCGTGGCCATGGCCGTGGATCACTGGATCTCCGCCGAAGGCCAGCCCTTCGAGACGTTGGTGGGGGAGGACGACTCATCCGTCCGCTACGTTCTGGCAATCCACGACGGCGACACGTTCCGTTTGGAGAAAACGGTCAGTTACCTGGTGGCAGGCTCCACGGACGCCGAAGACCGCGGCGAAAGCCTGGCAGCGGAAGCCGAAGCGAAGCTGGTGCCGTTCGCCGATATCCTGGCCCAGAGCAAAGCGCACTACGACGAGTACTGGACCACGGCCGACATCTTGATCGGTGGCCAGCCGGAAATGCAGCAGGCGGTCCGGTGGGGACTGTTCCAACTGGCCCAGGCCACTGCGCGTGCCGGAGTAGCGGGAATCCCCGCCAAGGGTGTGAGCGGCTCCGGCTACGAGGGCCACTACTTCTGGGACCAGGAAATCTACCTCCTGCCGTACCTGACGTACACCAATCCTTGCGGTGCCCGGAAGGTCCTGGAATCGCGGCACGCCATGCTGCCCGACGCGAGGGTGCGAGCCAAAGAACTCAGCGTGGACGGTGCACTGTTCCCCTGGCGGACCATCAACGGCCTGGAAGCCAGCGCCTACTACGCCGCCGGCACGGCCCAGTTCCACATCGCCGCGGCCATCGCGTTCGCCGCCAACAGGTATGAATGGGCCAGCGCAGATCCCACCTTCCGTGCGGAACTGGGTGCCGACCTGCTGATCGAGACAGCACGCATGTGGGCGTCGCTGGGCTTCTTCGGCAAGGACGGCATGTTCCACATCCACGGCGTCACCGGCCCGGATGAGTACACAGCCGTGGTCAATGACAACCTGTACACCAACGTCATGGCGCGCTTTAACCTTCGTGCAGCCGCGGCGTTGGAGCACGAGGGCATTGCCGGCACGGAGCGTTTGGTGTGGCGTCAGGCAGCCGAGCGGATGTTCCTTCCCTACGATCCACACCTGCAGCTCCACAGCCAGGACAACGACTTCATGACCTTGGAGCCGTGGGACTGGAACACGCCCAAGTCCAAGTACCCGCTGCTGCTGAACTTCCACCCGTTGGTGATCTACCGGCACCAGGTCCTCAAGCAGGCCGATACTGTGTTGGCGATGTTCCTCCAATGGCAGGACTTCTCGGCCGAGGAAAAGCAACGAGCTTTCGACTTCTACGATCCCATCACCACAGGCGATTCCACCTTGTCCGCCTGCGTGCAGGGCATCATGGCTGCTGAGGTGGGGTACGGCGACGTCGCGCTCCAGCACTTCACGGAGGCGCTGTTCATCGACCTCGACAACTCGCACGGCAACACCATCGACGGCGTCCATATCGCCTCCACCGGAGGAATCTGGAGTTCCTTGGTCTGTGGGTTCGCCGGGATGCGGGACCAGGGTGAGCTGCTGCGGTTTGATCCACGCCTGCCTGTGGAGTGGGAGGGCCTGTCCTTCCGCCTCAAGGTCCAAGGGCGCCTTCTGGCTGTTGACTTGGCGCAGGGTTCCATCGGGCTGACACTCATCCCCGGGACGGACTACAGCGACGAACCGCTGCACGTGAACGTACGGGAGCGGGTGGTGACGGTCGGCGCGGATACCGTCCTGGTTCCGCTGGGAACGGTGCCGGTGCCACCGCCGTCGATCTTCCCCAGCGTCTTCCCCACGGCGGGACTTCCGATCATCCGGTAGCGTCCAGGCTGCGCGGGCTACTGGAGCAGGGAGCTACTTGGCGGCAAGGTCCATGGTGGTCAGGCGAAGCCACAGCCACAACCGTTTCTGCGGATCCGCCAGGTCAAGGTTGAAGTCCTCGGCCAGGCGGGTCACGCGGTAGCGGACCGTGTTGTTGTGGACATGGAGTTGGGCGGCCATGGCCGAGATGTTTCCGTTGCTCGCAAGATAGGCGCGGAGGGTTTCCAGGTAGTCCGTTTGCTGCTCGGCGTCCCGGGCCTGGATGCTGGCGATTTCGTCCGTTCCGCCCAGTCCGTTCTCCTCAATGAATGCCCCGATCTTCAGCAGGTTCAAGGGAATCTGGAATTCCTCATAGAGGGCCACCTTCGGCGGATTCCCGGCATTCCCGGCCCCCCGCGTGTTCCCGGCGCGCGACTGCAGGTTCAGCAGGTGGTTCAGCGTCTGGACGGCCTCGGACCGGGATCGGGGTAGGTCTTCGATTCCTTGGGCTATGCCCCCTACGGTAGCGATGACCGGGAATGGGCTGATGGTGTGTGAGTACGCCTCAATCTCCTGGATGATCCGCCCGTGCACGGCCCGGGGCGAGGACCCCTTGCCGCCCGGCAGGAGCGCATAGACCACGGAGCCGAGCAGTGCGCTGTGGCTGGTACCAAACTGCACATTGCAAACCGTGGTCACCAGATGCAGGAGCCGGTGGATATCGCGCACCGATTCCAGGCTTCCAGTCTCCGGGCGAACAATCGAGAACGCTGCCACGGCCAGGCCGTTGGCGGTGTCCAGTCCCAATTGGGCGGCAGCGAACGCGGCGTGCGGAGTGTCGTCCATGAGCGTTCGGATCAGGTCCGCATTGCGGCGCTCCCCGAAGTCCGAGGCGGAACGGGCATGCAGCATGTGCAAGCCGGCCAACGGTGCCATCCGGTCCAGTGCGTTCAGCGCTGCAGCCCGGTTTTCTTCGCCGGGATCGATGATCCAGATGGAGCCCAGCAGCTCACCCCCGGCCCGGACAGCCAGCGCAAGGCGGGCCATGCCGTCGTCGGGCGCCGGCACCAGCACCGCTCCCGGGGCGGCATAGACGATCTTGAAATCCTGATCGAAAGCCGGCGGTGTGGTTTCCTCCAGGGTGAGCGTGGTGATGCGCCGGAGCTCATCGATGGGCTGGCCCGGCAAGGTGGAATAGCCAAGGATCCGGCCCAGCGGATCCACGATGCTCGCGGCGCCGTTGGTGATGGAGGCCGCGGCATTGGCGAAGGCGTACAGGTCTCCCAGGCGGACCCCGGCCACCGAATCGGTTGCTGCACCCATGACTGAGGCCCTGGCCAGTGCCACAAGCCTTGTCCAGTCGGCGTCGTCCGGCGCCACCAAGACGGACATGCTGTATCCCACCGCTGCCGAACGCAGGTGCTCCATCTTTGCGCCATGCGCCTTCACGATCACCGCTGCGGCGTTGCTGTTTGCTGCCCTGTGGAGGAGTTGATCGAAATCCGGTGAGCCGTAGGTGCACCCGACGGCCAGGATGATGCGGTCATCCACGCTGGACCAGTGGTCAAGGGGGTCGTACATCAACACGTCCGAAACGGGATGTCCCAGGTTCTCCGGTGTGGGGTTGGCATGCACCAAATCCGCCTGCATCAACTGAATGCAGTCGGATAGCCGAACCGCGGATTGCTGGATTCCTATTTGCTGGCCCGTCTCCATACGTGGACGTTATCACAAGTTCAATCAGCATCTTATGGAGGAATTCACATATAGCGGGGGAGAGATCTGCGTCACTATTGGGAAAGGAGCTGGGCGGGTAACCCAGCAGGAACGCAGAGGACCAACCCCATGAAACTCAAGGACATCAAGGCGCTCGCCTCGGTGCAGGGACCAGCCCGATCAGTCGCGGAACGACTGTCCCGGAAGTGCTACAGCGTGGAAGACATGCGCAAGCTGGCAGCCAGGCGCCTGCCCAAGAGCATCTTCGAATACATCGAAGGTGGCGGCGAGGACGAGGTCTCACTCCGCCGCAACCAGTCGTCGTTCGAAGACTGGTCCTTCCTCCCCAAGTGGGGATCCGTGGAGAACTTCGACCTCAGTTCAACCCTCCTGGGCGGCCCGGCTTCCATGCCGGTGACCCTCTCGCCCACAGGCGGTACCCGGCTGTTCCATCCGCAGGGAGAGTCCGCGGTGGCCCGGGCAGCGCTCGCTGAGGGAATTCCGTACGGACTGGCCCACCTCAGCACCAGCACCATGGAAGATGTCAGCGCTGCCGCGCCGGGACTCCGCCGGTGGTTCAACCTGGAACCCATTCCGGATAAGGGCTTGCTGCAAGCCGTCCTGGAACGGGTGTCCAACGCCGGCTACGAAGCACTGCTGGTCAACGTTGATTGCCGGGCCATCGGCCACCGCGAGCGCGACTACCGCAACGGGTTCACCGCACCCCCGTCCATCAAGCCCAAGACGGTGGTGGAGGGCATGTTGCACCCCGCCTGGGCCTTGGGATTCCTGGCCAACGATGCCATTGCCTTCCCCAACCTTGATGCCGATGTTCCGGAAGGCCCGCTGGCCAGTTCCCCGGACATGTGGCGCACGCTGCTGGCCGGGTCCTATGAGCCCACGGATTGGGACGACATCCAGGATCTGAGGGCGCGCTGGAACGGACCGATCATCCTCAAGGGTGTCGTCAACCCGAACGACGTCGCACTGGCCGTTGCGCTGGGCATCGACGCCATCCAGGTCAGCAACCACGGCGGACGGCAACTTGACCACATGGCCGCTCCACTGGATGTCCTTCCGGACATTGTGGACAGGGCCGCCGGCCAGTTGGAAATCATCGTCGACGGCGGCATCCGCCGCGGTTCCGACGTTGTCAAAGCCTTGGCGCTGGGCGCGGATGCCTGCTCGATCGGGCGCCCCTACCTCTACGGACTGGCTGCGGCCGGCGAAGCCGGCGTGGCGCACGTGCTGAAAATGTTCCGATCAGAAATGACCCGCACCATGATGCTCCTCGGAGTGTCAACCATCGAAGAACTGCGGACGGAAGGCCGGGACTTGATCCGGCACCGCAATGAAGCCTTCGCCCGCACCCAACCCACCCGTATCCCCAAGGCCGCCCCCATGGGCCTTGCACAGATGAGGACTCCCTAATGAACAATGTCTCAGCCACCCAGCGAACCAAACGTGCCTTGCCTGCCGTCGTCCTGACGGCAGCGCTCATGCTGGCGGTGACGGCTTGCAGCCCCACCGGCAACGCATCGACGTCGGGCCCGTCCGGCGGTTCCGCGGCAGGAGGCACGGGCGTGCCTGCGCTGGAAGTCAACCAGGCCGCCGTCGAACTTCTGCCGGAGTCCATCAAGGCGTCCAAGGTGCTGCGCGTGGCCATCCCCACCAACGAGCAGCCGACGCAGTTCTACCGTGAAGGCACGCAGGAAATGACCGGAACCAACCCGGACGTGGCCCGTCTCATCGGCGAGGCACTGGGTGTCACCGTGGACATCCAGGTGGCCAACTTCGACTCCATCATTCCCGGCCTGGCGGCCAACCGTTACGACATGACAGTGTCCTCCATGACCCCCACGGAGAAGCGCATGGAAGTCCTGGACTTTGTGGACTACATGCAGATTGGCAACGCGATCGCCGTACCCAAGGGCAACCCGGCAGACATCAAGGACGAGAATGCGCTCTGCGGGAAGAAGGTGGGGCTTCTCACTGGTTCCTACCAGTTGACCGTGAACGTTCCTGACTACGATGCTGCCTGTGCTGCCGCCGGCAAGGATGCCATCCAGAAAAGCGAATTCCAGGACACCCGGCAGGCGATCTCCGCACTGACCAGCGGACGCCTGGACACGGTGCTGGCCGATTCTCCCATCCTGAACTTCGCGGCCACCCAAAACCCGCAGATCGAGGTTGCGCGGACGTACGAGTTCGCTCCTGTGGGGGTGGGCGTGCCCAAGGAGTCCGGCCTGGTGAAATCCGTCTCCGCCGCCCTGGATGCCGTGATCAAGAGCGAGTCCTACACCAAGGTCCTCGGGAAGTACGGGCTGGAGACCAGCGCCATCACCGAAGCCCGCGTCAACTTCGCCCAGTAAGAATTTTGCCCAGTAAAAGGTGACAACCATGCAAAAGCAACCCTCAGTTCCCGATACCAAGGAGCCGGTTACAGCGGCTTCGGGTGATTCGATTCCCGTGGTGCCGCTGAAGCATCCGGTCCGTTTGGTCCTGGCAGTGGTCCTCATCCTGGTGGCGCTCAGTGCCGCGTGGGATGTGGCTGTGAACGAACGGTACCGGTGGGACGTGGTGGTGTCCTACCTGTTCGCCCCGCAGATCCTGGCCGGTGCCGGGCTGACCGTCCTGCTGACTGTGGTGTCCATGACGGTCGGCATAGCCCTGGGTACGCTGCTCGCGATCATGAGGCTCTCCGAGAATCCCATCCTGAGCACCATCAGCCGCGGCTACATCTGGTTCTTCCGGGGCACACCCCTGCTGGTCCAGTTGATCTTTTGGTACAACATTGCGGCCCTCTACCCGGTCATTGCCTTCGGGCTTCCTTTCGGTGGACCGTCCATGGTCCTTGGCTCTGCGAACGTCCTGATTTCCCCGTTGGGGGCAGCCCTGCTGGGGTTGTCCTTGAACGAGGCCGCTTACATGGCGGAGATCATCCGCGGTGGCATCGGCTCCGTGGACAAGGGCCAGTACGACGCCGCCCGCGCTTTGGGCATGAGCGGCGGGAAGCTCATGAACCGGGTGATCCTGCCGCAGGCAATGAGGGTGGTGCTGCCGCCCACGGGCAACCAGGTCATCTCCATGCTGAAGGGCACGTCCCTGGTGAGCGTCCTGGCGATCTCGGACCTGCTCTACTCGGCACAGATCATCTATGCGAACAACTACCAGACCATTCCGCTGTTGATTGTTGCCAGCGTCTGGTACCTGCTCATGACCACCGTCCTGAGCTTCTTCCAAAACAAACTCGAACGCAGGTACGGCCGCGGTTTCGACTCAGCACCGCGACGGACCCGCAAGCCCAAGACAAGGACAGCATGATGACTACCGCCATGGTGGAAGCCCGGGGAGTCCGGAAGAACTTCGGTGTTATCGAAATCCTGAAAGGCATTGACCTCAGGGTTGAAAAGGGATCCGTGACCTGCCTGATCGGCCCGTCCGGTTCCGGCAAGACCACGTTCCTGCGGTGCATCAACCACCTTGAAAAAGTTGATGCCGGCAGGCTCTATGTCGACGAGCACTTGGTGGGGTACACCGAGCGCAACGGGAAGCTCTACGAAATGAAGGAACGCCAAACCGCCCGCTCACGGCTCAACGCGGGCATGGTGTTCCAGCGCTTCAATCTCTTCCCGCATATGACCGTGCTGGAGAACCTCATCGAAGCACCGGTGCACGTTCTTGGGCGGCCACGCCGTGAGGTGGTGGTGGAAGCACAGGCCCTGTTGGACCGTGTTGGCCTGGGCAACCGGGGACACTCCTATCCGCAGGAGCTCTCCGGTGGGCAGCAGCAGCGGATCGCGATTGCCAGGGCGCTGGCCATGAAGCCCAAACTGATGCTCTTCGACGAGCCCACATCCGCGCTTGACCCCGAGTTGGTGGGCGAAGTCCTGGACGTCATGAAATCCCTGGCCGAGGCCGGGATGACCATGGTGGTGGTCACGCACGAGCTTGGCTTCGCCCGACAGGTAGCCGATCAAGTGGTGTTCATGGATGGCGGCGTGGTGGTGGAAAGCGGCCCGCCCGAGCAAGTGTTGGGCAGCCCCCGGCACGAACGCACCAAGGCGTTCCTCTCCAAAGTTTTGTAAGCAGCAACGTTCCTTCAGCACCACGAAAGGCATCACCATCATGACCCGTCTCCAAGTCGCGACAGACCTGGCACCAAGCCCGGCCGGCCCATACTCCCAGGCAATTGTGGCCAACGGGTTCCTGTACACCGCCGGCCAAACGCCGCATGATCCCATCACGGACGAACGCGTGGGGATCACCATCGAAGAACAGACCGTCCAGGCCATGGAGAACCTGGGTAACGTCCTGGGCGCGCACGGCCTGGACTTCTCCCACGTGATCAAGGCCACCGTCCACCTCCACCACCCGCGCCGCGACTTTGACAGCTTCAACGCCATCTACGAAAAGTACGTCGTAGCCCCTTACCCGGCGCGGACCACCGTTGGTTCATTCCTTGGTGACTTCCTGGTGGAGATCGACGTCGTGGCGGCCATCCCGTAGCAAGAGCCCCCGCAGGAACGTTCCAACACCTTTCACGCGGCCCCGTCCGATGCAGATCACGGCGCATTGGGCGGGGCCTTCCTTGACTGCGCCCATAACACGGCCGCATCACGTCAGTCCCGGCAGCTCCGTCCCGGCTTGTCCAGCCCCTGAAAGGCCGTCATGTCAGCCCAAGCTATCCCCTACCCAAACCGCGGTGACCCCGCTTCCGCAGAACCGCTGAGCGACCAGCAGCTGCTGGCGATGGTGCGGGGAGGAGATGTTGCCGCCTTCGGCGAACTGTTCATCCGTTACCGTCGGCTGGGAGGATTCGTGGCCCGCGCGGAATCAGACAATGCCAGCGACGCGGCAGACATCGTGGGTGAAGCGTTTGCCGCCGTCTTCCAAGCGATCATCGAGGGCAGGGGTCCGGTGGAGTCGTTCCGGCCCTACCTCCTGACCACCATCCGCAGGATGGCCCACCGAAAGAACCAGACATCAGCCCGGCTGGTCCTCACTGACTCCAGCACGGTGGATGCCCTGGCCTTTGGCGGTGACGATCACGTCCTGGGGACCCACGAGACCATCATTTTGGTGCACGCCTTCCGTGAACTTCCCCGGCGCTGGCAGGATGTGCTCTGGTATGTGGACGTTGAGGGCCTCAGGCCGGCACAAGCCGGACCGTTGCTGGGGCTGACCCCGAACGCCCTGTCCGCCTTGGCCATGCGGGCCCGCGAGGGTCTCCGCCAGATGTACTTGCAGAAGCACGTGGGGGAGCCCGCCATTCAGTCCTGCGCACACTATCTGAGGCATTTCGGCAGGTACGTCCGCAACGGTATGAGCGGAAATGCGCAGGCCAGAATAAGGCAGCACACGGAGCAATGCACCCACTGTTCAGCTGTCTTGGCCGAACTCCGGGAGCTTCAGGCTTCCATGGGCGCCAACGCCAAAGGCCAGCCAGCCTCAGGCGGCGTCCTTGTCCGGGGCGACTGATGTCTGTCCTGCCACCACTGCGTCGCCAATCGGCGCCTTTCCTCCAGCCTGATTCCCGGCCAAACGTCGGCGCTCCAACTCGCAGTTGATGAGGTCCAGCAGCGCCTGCGCCGGCTCGGACAAGTGATGTGTGTCCGGTGAACCGAGTTGGTCGCAATGGACCAGTACGTGGCGGATTCGTTCCAGCTCCCGCGACGGCACCAACGGCCAGCGGTGGAACAACTGCCGGACGGCTATTGCTCCGAGGAGGGCATCGGGTTTGTTGGCCACACCGTGGTTTCCATGGTGAGCGGCTGCCCGTCGCCTGGCGATGGTGGCCGCCGAGAGCGCGACGCCATGGGCCATGAGATTCTCGGCCTTGAGTGAATTCGGGGCCATGGGGGACCTCCCCGGGTAGGGCGAAGGAAGCCGTATGCCTGACTTTGAAATTAGCTTACAGAATGTGACTTATGTCATGTCAATCATTACGTAAGATCGCCGCCGTCGTGCCCTGATATTCGTCCGGAGCGGGCATGCGCCCGCGTCAAAAGTCGCGCCGGACCGCCATTTTGTTTTGATCGAAGTGATGGCGCGCCCGGCGGAGAAAGCTGCCGAGCGCCTCTGTTTCCGACTCGGTGCGAAGTATTGAGAAGTCCATGATCCCAGCGCGCTCGTCAGTGTCCCACACGCGCCAGCCCGTGCCGTCACGGTCGATCCAAGCCGAAAGTTCGGCGCGGCCGGTCCGACCGAACCAGTTTGCGGTTGCCACGCGAACTGTGGCCAGATAATCCGCTACCCTCGCCATGGTCAGGGATTCGGGGTCCGCCAGCAACTCGTCCAAGCCGTGCAGATAGTGCAGCTCTTGATTGTGCATGGTCCCAGTATCCTTCGGAACTGTCCTGGAGACATGGGCGCCGCCACCCAGGCAGGTGGCGGCGCCGGTCGTTCAGCCCAGGTGAACGTGCGGGGTGTCGCTGGTTCCGCTGAAGCTCTTGCGGTCGATTCTGATCAGGAGAAGTGCGAGTGGGGTTATCACAACCGCCACCCCGGCCGCCCAAAGGAACACCATTGAATAGCCCGAGGTCAGCGCCGCAAGGGGCCCGCCGGCAGTTGTCGTGGTCGCTGCCGCGGTGGCAGCAGCCGCGATGGCGCTGAAGAGTGCTATGCCCAGCGATCCGCCGATCTGCTGCGAAGCGTTGACCAGGGCGCTCGCCACTCCGGCGTCGTCCTTGTCCACACCAAAGAGGGCCAGGTTCTGCATGGGGACGAAGACCAGGCCCAGCCCGATGCCCATGAGGATCAACGCGGGCAGCATGTTCACCGCGTACGTCCCGTCCGGCGTGACCTGGGTCAGCCACAGCATGGCTGCGGCCATGAAGACCGGACCAAGTGCGCTGGGGACCTTGGCGCCCAGCCGGGGCAGGTTCTTCGCTGCGATGCCCGCTGTGATGATCAGTACCACCGTCATGGGCAGGGACGCGATTCCGGCCGCGAACGGGGCGAAGCCCAGAACGATCTGGAGGTAGAAATTGATGAACAGGATGCCGCCAATCAGCACTGCTCCGGCGAGGAAGGACGCCAGGAATGCGGCGGCGCGGTTACGCTCGGTGGCGACGCGCAACGGAAGCAGCGGATTCTTGACCTTGCGTTCGACGGCGACAAAAAGTACCAGCAGCAGCACACCTGCCGCAATGAAGCCCCAGGATTCCACCGCACCCCAGCCGTGTTCGGCGTTGGCGAAGCCGTAGACCAGGGAACCCAGACCCAAAGCGGCAAGAACGACGCCGGGCCAGTCGTATTTGGTGGAGCCTCCCGCTTTGCTTTCGCCCACCAGAAGCCACACGCCGATCAGCGCGATGATTGCGATGGGTACGTTGACGAAGAAGCACCACCGCCACGAGACGAATTCGGTGAGGAAGCCGCCCAGCAGAACTCCTGCAGCTGCACCGACACCGCTGATGGATCCGAAGATGGCGAAAGCGGTGCCGCGCTCCTTGCCGCCGGGGAAGGCCACCGTCAGGAGTGCCAGGGCCGCCGGCGCGAGGAGGGCGGCGAAGATGCCTTGGAGGGCGCGGGCTCCGATGAGTTCCCAGGGCTGCTGGGCCAAGCCGCCGATAAGTGATGCCGCCGCGAAGCCCGCGGAGGCTGTGATGAAGGTCCTCTTACGTCCCCAGAAATCGGAGATCCGTCCGCCCAAGAGGAGGAAGGCGCCGAAGACGAGGGCGTACGCCGTGACCACCCAGGAGCGGGTGGAATCGCTGATGCCCATTTCCAGCTGGAGGCGGGGGAGTGCCAGGTTCACGATGGTGCCGTCCAGAACCACCATGAACTGGGCCAGGGCCAGGAAGGGCAAGGCCCGCCAGCCGATGTTGCCCTTACCGCCCGGTGGGGGGCTGGTGTGTTTGCTTGGGCTCGTCCGCCCGATGTCTCCAGTAGTTGCGATGCCACGCGTCACCCATTCTTGAAAGTAGTAATACTTATAAAAGTATAAGTACTACGGCTGGCATGTGTAAGCCCGGGCGGGGGTGACTTGTCTTACGTGCTCTTCGAGTTCGAAGGGGACGTCTCAGGTTCTGAAAGAAACGACGCCAACCGCTGAAGCGCCGGGAGGCTGGCCGCGATTTGTTCGCGTTCCTCCGGGAGCAGGCGGGCGCTCGCCGCGATGATTGCGTCAGCCCATCCATCCTCCAGGAGCGCCTTGATCCGCCGGGACTCGTCCGTGGGGTGGAGGGAAACGTAGCGCTTGTCTGAGGCATCCTTGACGCGCGTCACCAGACCGGCAGCTACGAGCTCACGCAATTGGGAACTGACGTTGCTCAGCTGCCGCCCCAGCCTGCCCGCCACCTCGGCAACGGTGACACCAGGATGGCCTTCAACCACGCGAAGGATTTCCAACACACCATTCGAGATGGGGCGGAGTCCTGTCTCGTTGAGTGACTTGCGGCGAATGTCGGACGAGATATCAATCATGCAGACGGCCAGGGCCTTGTGGTCCACAGTCTCTTCTCCCATCCCCCAAGCATAGGTGTGGCCGCACCCCTTCAACTCCCCGGACGTCGGATGCAATAGTGGCAGGATGATCAACCAGCAACAGCTTTGGGACCACGACGCGGCTGAGCACTATGACACCCCCGGGGTGGGGATGTTCTCACCAGATGTGCTTGGCCCCACGGTGGAGGTCCTGTCGGAACTTGCGTCGGGAGGTCCCGCCGTCGAGTTTGCCATCGGTACCGGACGCGTAGCCATCCCGCTTCTGGAAGCCGGCGTGCCAGTCAGCGGCATTGAGCTGTCACACGCCATGATCGCCCGCCTGCGTGAAAAGGTGGGGGAAGACCGGATTCCCGTGGTCCAGGGCGATATGTCCCAGGTTTCGATAGGTTCCCATTACACGCTGGCAATTTTGGTCTTCAACACCATCGCCAACCTCCTGACCCAGGACGAACAAGTCCGGTGCTTCCAGAACGCTGCCGGCCACCTGGTTCCAGGCGGCCGCTTCGTCGTCGAGCTCTGGGTACCGCAACTGCGTTCACTGCCGCCCGGGCACGGCGGAACGGTGGAGGTGAGCCAGCCCGGATACCTCTTGGTGGATACCTATGACGTGCTCCGCCAACACGTTATCTCCCATCATGTGCGGTTCGGCCCCGAGGTTGCGGATGGGCGCGATGCGCGGATCGGGCGGACACCGCACCGCTACATCTGGCCGAGTGAACTCGACCTCATGGCACGCATTGCTGGATTCGAGCTGGAACACAGGTGGGCCGACTGGGACCGCAGCGAGTTCACCGCGGAGTCCCGCAGCCACGTGTCGGTATACCGGCTCGCTGATCACCGGGTGACCTGAGCCTGCCGGGCGATAAATTAGGCTCGAAAGGGCTGCCGTCCCATCACGTCGGGGCGCACTCTAGTTTGGGGGAATAGTGAAGGTAAAACTCAAGGCTGCTTTGATTGCGGTCGTCCTTTCTGCGGGTTTGGTGGCCTGTACGCACCTGGAAGCTTCCCCCGGCCCGACCACCCCGGCGGCCGCCGTCGTCGTGCCTTCTGCATCGGCGACGCCATCATCCGACGCCGATAAACCGTCCCTGAAGGGGCATGCGGTGAGTGATTCGTTCGGCAATGTCGATTTCTACACAACGGTTGACGGCGATACCCTCGCCGACGTGGCAGCCTCCTTTAAGCTCTCCACAGCCAAGCTCGCCGAGTTCAACGGGATCGATCCCGGCACTTTGCTGAGTGTGGGCACCACCTTGCGCCTCATCCCTGCGCCAGGCCCGATCCCTGGCGCCATGGGAACCGCAACCGAGGATGCGAACGGCATCCCCACGAGCTACGTGATTGCCGATGACGACACTCTCGACGGGATCAGTTACCGGTTCGGGGTCAGCGGGGAGCAGTTGGCCGAAGCCAACAAAGTCCCGTACGTGCACGAGCAAGGAAACACCTATTTCATCCGCTCGGGGCACCTCATCCAGCTGCAGAAGAAGCCAGTGGACAGCCGGTCCGGTGCCGGTGTGACGATCACCAATTCCTTCGGCCAGCCAGTCTTCTACACCACGGTGGACGGAGATTCGTTCGACAGCCTCGGATACCACTTCAGGTCCACCACCGAGCAATTGCTGATGTACAACCCGTCCCTTTCGGCTGGAACACCCCTTCCCGTCGGCACGAAAGTTCGTTTGATACCAGGTGATCTTCCTATTGCGGGCGCCAAAGGAACCTTCACTTCGGACGCAGGGGGCATCCCCCTGACGTATACGACGGCGACGGGAGACACAGAGCGGCAAGTCGCCTTCCGCTTCAGCGTGGTTGACCTCCGGGCAGCGAACAGGCCGCTGACCGGCGGCGCCGCCGCTTGGTACAACGTCATTGACCCACCGACAGGAACTTTCGCGCCGGGCCAAACCATCAGCCTTGCGTTGGACAAACCGATCAATAAGTAGCGGGGACTGCTGGTCGGGGGCCTGTGCCTTCGCGGCGGACAGAGGTATAGTCGGCCCATGCTCTCCATGCGTCGATTTATTTGCCCCCGACCGGTGTCCGGTCGCGAGGGCACTAAGGCGCGCGCCTAGGTCCTGGCGCCGGAGTGAGTCGGGGGAGGAACCCAAACACTCCGAAACTTAAGGACCAGCAATGCCTGTTTATTTAAGCCCTGCCGAGCTTCACGATGCTTTGACCATCAGGGACCTCTCCAACCCCGACCATGGTCCGCATGCCATGCAGAAACTCTTGCGTGACGTGGTGGACACGCTTCAGACGCAGTGGAGCGTGCCCGGCAGAACCATACGTCACACCCCCTTGGTAAGCGTTGCGGACAACTATGACCGATTGGGGTACTGCCCCGCGGACATTACCCGCGACCAGCGATACTCCCGCTACGTCAGCCCCACCGTCATGCTGCGCAGCCATACCTCGGCGTCCATCCCGACGCTCCTGCGGGCGCTTGATCCTGCCGAGGGCGTGGACGAGCTCTGGGCGATCCCAGGCCTCGTCTACCGGCGGGACTCCATTGATCGCACCCATGTAGGCACGCCCCATCAGGTGGACCTGTGGCGCGTAAGTTCCATCCGAAAGCTGCACGGCGGGCACCTTCAGGAAATGATCAGTGCCTTGGTGGCTGCCGTCCTCCCGGGCGCTGAGTGGCGTGCCGTTCCGGCAGCCCACCCTTACACGACAGAGGGCTTGCAGCTTGACGTTCTTATGGGTGGCGAGTGGCTGGAACTCGCGGAGTGTGGGCTCATGGCACCGCAGCTTTTCCTGGACGCGGGCCTTGATCCCGGAAAATGGCGGGGCCTTGCGCTGGGGATGGGTTTGGACCGCGCCCTGATGCTTCGCAAGGGCATTCCCGACATCAGGCTGCTGCGGTCTGCGGATCCGAGGATTGAACGGCAAATGCTTGACCTGTCGCCGTGGCATCCTGTCTCCCGGATGCCTTCCATCAGCAGGGACATGTCAATCGTGGTTGCAGAGGACATGGACGATGAGTTGCTTGGCGATGCGGTTCGTTCGGCTCTGGGGGAGCAGGCTGAGGATCTGGAAAGCGTGGAGCTGTTGGCGCTGACGCCCTGCCGGAAGCTTCCGGCGGCAGCGCGGGACCGGCTCCGCATCAGACGGGGGCAGGCCAATGCCCTGTTACGGGTGGTGATGCGTCCCCTTGGGCGGACAATGACCGATCCAGAGGCGAACCAGATCCGGGACGATGTTTACCTTGCTCTGCACGAAGGCCCGGTCAAGGAACTCATCGCAGGCTAGGTCTGCTGCGCTGTGTCGGTGGTCGCCTCAGGCACAGCCGGCACAGTGGGGCCACGCCGCGGCGACTGAAGTAGGCGCCCGACAAAACCAGACCCAGTGAACCGCGTGAGGAAAAGTCAGGCTCTGCTGCAGGATTGCTAGGCTGGACCCATGACCCGTCGACTTGCAGCCCTGTCCGCCGTTCCCGTTCTGCTGCTGCTCGTGGGCTGCGGAGCCGTTGAGGAAGCAGCCGGAAACGCTGCCAGCGAGGCCGCATCAAAAGTTGCTACCGCCGCTGCCGACGAAGTGACCAAGCAGATCTGCGCTGTTGTCCAAGACGGCTTGGTGGGCGCCGAGGACAAGCAGGTACTCGCTGGCCTGGTGACAGCCGCCGAAGCTGCAGGCGTCCCCTCCGATATCACCACGCCCCTCCGTCAGATCGCCGACGCCGGCGACCAAGTACCGGCCGAGTCCGTTCAAGCACTGAAGGATGCCTGCCCGGCATAGCAGCTGTTGCGACGCGGGCATGTAAGAAGCGGCCGTGTATGACTCTGCTGTGCATTACGTCTGCCGGGCATTCTGCAGTTGTGGCTCCCGGGGACGTTCCGTCGCGGGTGGCCTGTCCGGCGGCGCCGGTGACATAGCGTCCTCGTGCCCTGGCAAACGTGGCGGTTTCGACCGGTAGATGTGCCCTGTAGGGGTTCGGACTTCCATGGTGTGCGTTTGGCCATGCGGCACACTGGCGCTCCAACCGGGATTTTCCTTGGTGTGATTGCATGCCTCGCATAGCCCCGCGCCGTTGTTGAGGGTGGTGGTCCCGCCGTTGTGCCATGGGACCACGTGGTCGAGATGCCTGATGGGCGCATCGCAATACGGGGTTCGGCAGATGTCGTCCCGGACCTCGATGAAGCGACGTAATCGTTGGGGGAAGATCCTCGCTTTGGCGTCCATGGTCAGGAGTTCGCCGCTTCCCGGAGCGGTGTAAAGTCGCCGGATCATCACTCGGAAGTCTTGGCGCTCCTTCGCTTCCGCATCTTGGTGGCTCTGGCTCGTGGACGTGGCGGGCGTGGCCGCAGACCCTGTTTGCGCGTCCGACCCGGTTGTCCCAGCCTCTCCCTCTGGCTCGGTGGGCCCGTCGGTCAGGAGAACTCTTGCCCATTCAGCGGGGACGATTCCGTACCCCTGGAGGCGGGCCGGTTCGCTGTCACCTTGGAAGAGCGTGCGGTCGGTCATGACGAGTTGGAGGTCGATCCCTGCGACCCCGCCAGGTGTTCCGGTGACGCGTTCCACCAAGGTGTCGGCCATGATCTGTCTACGGTTTCGGCTGTCGCCGGTCGAGCGGGCTGAGTCTGCGTGACGGCTAAGGGCAGCGTAGGCGGCGACACCTTGAGCCACTGGAAGCAGAGCGGTGAGGATTGTCATGGTGTCCGGAGCCGGGCGAAGGCTGACCCTACGTTCTGCGGCGGCGTGACTGGCCCGCTGGGTGACCGAGCGGGGGTCGCGCCGGTAGGCTGCGGCCTTGGCTGCGGCGATGATGGACCGGTCCCCGGACCCGTTGAACGTGCCCGTGTCCGGTGCCAGTTCTTCATCCACGGCGGCGCGGTCTTCAACGCTGAGGCACGCAGTTTCCTTGACCAACAGCGTGGCGCGCCATTCGTTAAGCTGGCCTGCTTCGAGAGCGGCCATGGTGCGTGGCATCTCCGTGACCAGTGCCTTCGCCAGCCCGAGGAGCCGGGACCCGCGGTTCGGTGATTCGCGCCGGGCGAGGGCTACCTGCGCGGCGACACCGCGGCCTTGCTCTGCCGTGGGAACGCCTGCTTCGGCCTGCTCCCGGCGCTGAGTCAGATCCAAAGCGACAGCGGCCCTGGCCTGACGCGCAGTGATCGCGGATTTCAGGTCCTCCAGGGCACGAATCTCATTGACAAGCTCGCCACTGCCTGTGCTCGCGGGCAAGGAAGCAATAACGGCCGCGAGACCCGCCAACGTAGCACCGGGCCGAGCCGTCTCCCAGTCGGGAGAATCGGATATCAGGCCTGACTTCGCCTATGTGGAAAACCATGCCTGACATCCGCCATCGCCTGGTTCGGCACCGTTGGGATGAGGCGGGTGGGGGTATTAGTGCTTGGAAGCCCCAACCCTTGCCAGCACCACCCGGGTCCTCACCGTGATCGCTGCGCCGAGGACCGACGCAGCAGCGACAGCCGCCGCGACCGCCGTCGGGAATGACTCGGGTGCAGCGGCGCTGCGGCCGACGGTGATCCAGGCCAGTCCCCACGCGATGGCGGCTGCGAGGGCGAGGCGGCCGTGTCCCTTGATGGCCAGAGCGATGCCAACAACGGCCACCACTGCCAGGACGGCCACTGACCAGACCTCGGGCCGCAACCCGAAGCCTGAAAAGCCGGAGGCCTTCAAAGCGGCGGCGATGTTGGCGCACACGGCAACGCTGGTCCAGCCGAGGTACAAGCCCAAAGTCCCGTCCACCACAACAGCCTCAACCCATGAGGTGGCACGGCTCTGGCTGTAGCGAAGGAACGCCAGGACGAGGGTCACCAGCAGGGCCAGGATCACCAGAACACTGACAAAGAGCCAGCCAGCTTGTACGGACAGGATCCACGCGGCGTTCAGAACCATGGACACGGCCACGATCCAGCCCAGGGAGCGTTGCCGCAGATTGGCCCGTTGGGACGGCAACCACTGCCATACCGTGTAGGCAACCAGTCCGGTGTACACCACGGACCAGATGGAGAAGGCAGGGGTTGCGGGTGCGAGGAGCGTGGAGTCGGCGGCCAACGCACCGCCTGCTGCCTGGGCGATGGGGGTCCCGCCGAAGACTCCGACGCCGATCATCGAGCCAACGATGCAGATCACCAAGCTCACGGTGACTGCGACCTGCCGCAAAAGATCCGGGTTTTGAGTTTTCATATGCTGAGCCTCTTTCCTGGGCTGATGTGCGGTGTCATGCATTCACGAGGTCCGTGATCTACTATCAAATTGCTAGCAAGACAAGCTTTACGTTTATCAAAGGACCATCGGATGGACTCGGAAGGCCACGCAAAGGGCTATTGGTACGGCAAAGACCCAGGTCAGAAGGCCATTGCCATTGATGTGCTGAATGCCCTGCGGGATTACCGCGCCTCCGAGCAAGCGATGCGCCGCAGGACGCGTTCGTCCATGGGAATGGGTGAGAAGGACCTGCTGGCCCTCCGCTATCTGTTCGAAGCCGAGGCCTCGGGCACGGTGATGAAGCCGAAGGACTTGGGCGACAAGCTCGGCATAACGTCGGCGTCCATGACCACACTGATTGACCGTTTGGTGGAGTCGGGCCATATTCGGCGCGAACCCCATCCGACCGACCGGCGTGCCCTGATCCTGAAGGCGACGCCGGGGTCGGACCAGGAAGTACGGCACACCCTGGGCGGAATGCACCGCCGGATGCTGGATGCGGCGTGCGCCTTGAACCCGGACGAGTCGCAGGTGGTGGTGAACTTCCTGCAGCATATGCGCGAAGCCTTGGACACGATCGACGAGGATCCTGGAGATCCAGAAGAGACCGACCACGCCGGGAACCCAACCCCGTCATGACGTGAGGCTCCAGTGCAGGATGAAGATGAGCGTCACCAGGAATCCTGACCCGTAGTTGAGCCAAATAAACCGCCGCCAGGCCACATTGGTGCGAGCCGCCGTCGTATCCGTCACGTTCCACCACGGCGCGCAGTTGGCGATGTACGGGAGGGCGATGATTGCCGCGAGCGGCCCGGGCCACGGCGTGGCGAGCATCGCGAGACCCGCAACAAGCCAGAGCACGACGGCGAGCCGCACCGTCCGGCGGGCACCGAACACTGTTGCTATGGAGCCGATGCCGGCCTGCCGGTCGGGCTCGATGTCCTGGACGGCGCCAAAGGCGTGCGCCGCCATGCCCCAGAGGAAGAAGGCCGCCAGCAGGATCACCAGGCCGGGGGTCACCTCCGCGCCGGCCAGCGCCAATCCGACGACGGCGGGACTGACGAAGTGCGTACTGGACGTCAGCGAGTCCAAGACTGGCCGTTCCTTGAAGCGAAGCCCAGCGACGGAGTAAGCCACCACCGCGAAGGCGCTCACGGTCAGGCTGATCCATGCGGCAGGTCCGCCCGCAAACGCCAGCACCAGCAGGAACGGCACATTGGTGATGGCCGCGAGCCACAGCATGGGGCGGTGCAGATGGGGCTGGAGGAGCGCACCCTCCATGCCGCCCTTGCGCGGGTTCTTCAGGTCGGATTCGTAGTCGAAGACGTCGTTGATCCCGTACATGGCCAGGTTGTAGGGGATGAGGAAGTAGAAGGTGCCCACCACCAGGACCCAGTCGATTTCACGGGTGGTGAGCAGCATTGCCGCCGCGAACGGGTAGGCGGTGTTGATCCAGCTGACGGGGCGGGACGCGAGGACGGCTTGCGGGACCAAGCCCTTGAGCCTCGATTCCGTCCGGCTTTCACTGGATTGCTTGCGGTTCCGCGTCAGCCACATCCATAGTCCGGGAAGCGCCACGACACCTGCCAGGGGGTACGCAAAGTCCTCAATCGGGGCGAGCCCAAGCTTGACGCCGAGGATGTGCGAAGCGTCGTAGTGGAAGAGTTCCATCCCGATCATGACGGAGTCGAACACCGCGGTCAGGACGGCCAACGCGGCAAAAGCGAGGCCCACAGCTTTCCAGTGCTTGCCTGTTTCTCCGGGCTGGGCGCCTTGCCGGGCGAAGATCACGCCGGCGATCACTGCTGCGGCGATGAACGCGAGGGCGAGCCACAAGTACGT
Organism: Paenarthrobacter sp. NPDC091669; assembly: GCF_044756725.1. Taxonomy (NCBI): domain Bacteria; kingdom Bacillati; phylum Actinomycetota; class Actinomycetes; order Micrococcales; family Micrococcaceae; genus Paenarthrobacter; species Paenarthrobacter sp. NPDC091669. Next base: position 428,353 of record NZ_JBIVTK010000001.1, on the reverse strand, counting down.
CATGCGTTCTCCCGCTCCCGCTGCTTCGCACTGCGCGACGCCGTGCTCGAGCCAAGCAGCCGCCGGGCGCCCGTGTACAGGACCATGGTGCAGAGCACCAGGAAAAGCAGGAACACGGGTTCTTCGATGGGCAGCTCCGGGGCGATCAACAGGCCCGTGGCGATGGTGCCTTCACCTCGCAGGAAAATTCCCAGACCGATTCCGGCCAGGTCCCAGGCGAGAAGGAACAGGACCCCGACGGCGGTGACGATCGCCGCTGCTTTGGCGTCGCGCCAGAAGAACAACCGGAAACGGTGGTCAAGCAGGAGCATGCAGGTGATGCCCAGCAGCAACGACACCAAGTAGAGAACACCCATCAGCCAATCCTGCTAGCTACGGGCCTCACAGTGGTAGGGCCGGCACTGTGATCGCCGCGGATTCGTTTCAAGACCAGCTCGGCACTGATGAGGCACATGGGCACTCCCACTCCCGGGGCTGTGGTGGCGCCGGCGTAGTAGAGGCCCTGCACACGCTTCGAGGCATTTTGTGCCCTGAACATGGCACTTTGGCCCAGGGTGTGCGCCGGTCCCAGCATGCCGCCGCGCCAGGAGTTGTACTCATCAGCGAAGTCGGCGGGTCCAATGGTGTGCCTGACCACCACCCGGTCGCGGAGGTCCGGGATGTTGGCCCACTGGGCGATCTGGTCGATGGCGGCATCGGCGGTCCGCTCGATGAGGACATCGCCGCTGCCATCGGGTCCACCCCCTCCCAGCGAAGGATCGGCCGGGACAGGAACCAGGACAAAGAGGTTCTCGTGCCCTTGTGGCGCAACGCCGGTGTCGGTGGCGCTGGGTTTGCAGACGTAGATGGACGCGGGGTCCGGGATGCTGGTCTCCTCGCCAAAGATCGCGGCGAAGTTCGCCTCCCAATCCCGGGTAAAGAACAGGGAGTGGTGGGGAAGTTCCGGCAGGGAACCCTTCACGCCCAGCATCACCAGGACGGCACCGGGTCCGCTGGTGCGGCTCTGCCAGTACTTGCTGTTGTAGCTCCGGTCCCTGACGCCCAGCAGCTGGGTTTCGGTGTGGTGCAGATCGGCGCCGGAGACCACCAGGTCCGCAACGCTGTAGTGCTCCGTGCCCGAGTTGTCGCGCCACTTGACCCCGGTGACTTCACGGCCATCCTTCCCGGACAGGGCAGGCGGGAGCTTCACGCCATCGAAGCGGCCTACCTTCCTGGTCCGGGGTGCCTCGCGGGTGGTGATCTTCAAGGCTTCGGCACCGGTATGGATCCTGACGCCGGCATCCACCGCCAACGACTCCAGCCTCCTCACGAGCTCCCGGAATCCGCCGATCGGATACTGGACGCCGTCGCCCAGGTCCAGCGCACTCATCAAGTGGTACATGGCGGGAGCATCCGAAGGATTGGTGCCAAGGAACACCGCCGGGTAGCCCAGGACCTGCCGGAGCACGGGGTGCTGGAACCGTTGGGACACGTACTTATCCAGCGGTGTCAGGAGCAGTTGCGCGAGCTTGGGCAGGCTCCGCAGGACTTCCGGATGCAGCAGTCCTTGCAGCCTGGTGAACGGGTTGTAGAGGAAGAACCGTTCAGCCATTTCGGTGGTGTGACGCGCAGACGCGAGGTAGGAGGTGAGCTCCTTGGCGCTGCCGGGCTCCACGCTCTCGAAGGTTTCCAGAACCTGATCGCTGCCCAGCGGGACTGTCAGCGGGTCCGGCCGAACGCCGTCGTGGTTTGGCTCGCTGAAGATGCGGTACGCGGGACTGAGCGTCCGCAGGTCCAGCTGTTCCGCCGCGCTGGTGCCGAGCAGCTTGAAGAAGTGGTCGAAGACGCCGGGCATCAGGTACCAGGACGGGCCGGTATCCCAGCGGAAACCGTCCCGTTCCAGGCACCCGGCACGGCCGCCCACCTGGTCGCGCTGCTCCAGGAGCTGGACTTCGTGGCCTTCGTGGGCGAGGAGTGCGGCGGTGGCAAGCCCAGCGATGCCACCGCCGATCACTACAGTCCGCGTCATCGGTGCAGCTCCATCCAGGTTGAGGCGACGGCGCGGGCGGCGAGGCCGGCTTTCACGGCATCCGGCACCCGGACCCGGGAGCGATACAGCTCGTCCACCGTGGTCTGGTCAATCCTGTCCGTGAGGGCCTGGAACAGCGCCAACGCACTCCGGACAGCGGCCCTGGCATCGCGTGGCAGCATCGGAATGACGGCGTTGGCGTCGGCCAGCTGGGCCCGGACCGTCCTGACCCACTCCAGCCGGTCATGCTCCTCGAGGTGGTCCGAGGTGCCGAGGTAGTTGCGGCCCAACCGGGAGGTGTCGTCCGCCAGGTCGCGGAGGAAGTTGATGTTTTGGAAAGCAGCGCCCAACCTGCTGGCGCCATACTGCAAAGCTGCGGCGTCGCCGTCGTCGATGTTCTCATCCCGCATGAAGACGCGCAGGCACATCAGCCCCACCACCTCAGCGGAACCGTGCACGTAGCCATCATGGGCATCAGTGTCGAAACGGAGTGGTGCCGGCTGCTGCGCAGAAGAGCCGGCTGACGTGCGCTCGCCGAGGTCCGTTCGCATGGAGGCGAAGAAGGGATCGATGAGGGTCTCATCAATGCCCGCCGTCCTGGCAGTCTGGGCAAAGGCATGGATGATGAGATCGCTGCTGTAGCCGAGCTTGACCGCGCGGTGGGTTTCGTCGATGAAGTGCGCCAAGGCGTCGCACTGTTCCTGGTAGCTGAGGCCGGCTTCCGCAGTGACACCGTCCACGAGCTCGTCCGCCACCCGCACGAGGGCGTAGATGTTGCGGACGTGCTGGCGGTGCCGGGGCCCCAGCAACCTGCATGCCAGCCCGAAGGACGTGGAATAGGCGGCGATGACCTGGTTGGCGGCCCGCTCGGCCGTCCGGGTGAAATGGGTGAAAGAGGTATCGGTGGCGACGCTCATGATTGCCGTCCTTCCAGCTGCCCCGCAAGGTCGAGCAGTACGTTCCGTGCGTCCTGCGGGATGGTTCTTGTGAGCTGATGATTAAACGCTGCCATTTGTTCCTCGATGAGGCCCTGGACAAATGCTTCTGCCCCGCAATCGCTGAGGTGGCGGCGTACGTGCTCGCCTTCCTCGCCATTGAGTCCGGGCCTGCCGAAGAGGGGCGCGATGTGCGGCCACGTGCTGGTGGTCCGCGCATGGGCGATGATGGCCGTTTCCTTGCCTTCGCGCAGGTCCGAAAAAGGATCCTTGCCGTGGCGGCGCGGATCCCCGAACGTGGACAGGAGGTCGTCCTGGAGCTGGAAGGCCAGGCCAAGATGCCGGCCGGCTGTTGCCAGCGCAGTCTCGACGGCGAAGTCCGCACCGGCCAGCGCTGCGGCGGCACGCAACGGCAGCTCGAAGGTGTACGTGGCGGTTTTGTACCCACACATCACCAGGATGGTTTCCAGGTCCGGGGCAATGACGCCGTCGCCCAGGCCCACGTCCAGTTGCTCGCCGGCCACGGTCTCGTTGATGGTGTGCTCCAGGAGGTCCAGGAGGCGGAGCCGTAATGCGTGGGGGAGATCCGCACGGGCGAAGGCTTGGTGGGTTGCGGCGAGCAGCATGTCACCCATCAGGATTCCGCCGGTCTGGGCCCAGTGAAGGCCGCCATCCGGACGGGGGAGCTCGCCGGTTTCTGCGAGGAGGGAACCGATGAGGTTGGGGTGCCCGCGGCGGACGAGGTCGCCGTCGATCACGTCATCATGCAGGAGGAAGGCGTAGTGGAGGAGTTCGATGGCGGCTGCGATGCTGATGGCAGTTTCGCGTTGGCCGGGGCCTTTTTGTTCCGGCCGTGATGAGCCGCGTTGCAGGAGGGCGTCGTACGTTTCCATGAGCAGCAAAGGCCGGACAAACTTGCCCCCCAGCACGTTCTGGCCGGCCAGGTCCCACAGTCTGGCGAAGTTGGGGCCGTAGGCGGTTGCAGCGCTGGCCCTTTTGCCGATCAATCCGGTCAGCTCGTTTTCGATGGCGCCGCAGAGGTCTGTGCGGCTTCGGAGGGATCCGGAGGTGACGGTCATGAGGTGGCTCCCTCGTGTAAAGGCAACGCCCGCGCTTCCAGGAGTTGGGGGAACTGCAGGCCGAGCCACGGGCTGAAAGCGGACGGCGTGTGGGCCAGGGCATCCTCGAGCAGGGCCGGGGAAATCCAGGCCCAGTCAGCAACCTCGGCTGGATTCGGCTGCAGGGGGCCGCTGATCCGGGCCATGAACACCGGGCAGACCTCGTTTTCGACGATGCCCGTGGGGTCCACCGCCCTGTAGCGGAAGTCCGGGAGGACCAGTTCGATCCTCTTGGCGTCCACCCCAAGTTCAAACTGCGCACGCCGCATCACAGCGTCCTCGAACTGCTCGCCTGGTGCCGGGTGGCCGCAGAAACTGTTGGTCCATACTCCCGGCCAGGTCTTCTTTTCAGGGGAGCGGCGGGTCAGGAGGACCTCGCCGGCGTTATTGAGCAAGTAGCAGGAGAAGGCTAAGTGAAGGGGTGTGTCCAGTGTGTGCACTCCCGCTTTTGCGGCCTCCCCGATAGGTGTTCCGGCGTCGTCCAGGAGGACCACCATCTCTGTCGCGTTCATCCTGCGCCTACCTCCTACACCCGGTGCCTTAGAGAAACTTGAATATTGCTAGACAAGCTAGAAGAAAGGCTACCATGTAGGAAGTTGGGTGTAACATACTCAACATGTCCAGTCCTGAAGAGATTCCTGAAGAAGCCGGGACCCCGGTTTCCTCCGGTATTTATCACCTGGACGCCAACGATCCTCATGAGGACTTGGTGGACCGATCCGGTCTCTCCGAAGAGGATGTCCAGCAGATCAGTGACCTCATGGCGGCCCTTGGACGGCTGCGCGAGGCAGAACAGCGGCTCTCCGACGCCTCCCTGAGGTACATGAAGCTCAACCAATCAGACATGCGTGCACTGCACTACTTGATTGTCTGCGCCAACCATGACGTGATTGCCACCCCCGGAGCAATAGCCTCCCGCCTCAGCATCTCGACGGCGTCAACCACCAAGCTGCTCGACCGGTTGGAACGAGCGGGCCATGTCACGCGACGCGCCCACCCCTCCGACCGGCGGGCACTCGCCATAGCCATTACCCCTGAAACGCACGAGGCAGCGATGCGGACGGTGGGACGCCAGCAAGCCAAGCGGTTCCTGGCGGCAGCCCGGCTCACTCCGGCTGAACGGGAGACCGTGATGCGCTTCCTGGACGACATGGCGCAGGAAATCGAGGTTTCCGAAGAGGCGTGGGCAGGTTCTGCGGGCTCCCCTGTGGCGGACCAGCACTAGTACAGGAAGATCGGCAGCCAATCCCGGTTGTGGGCGTGGACCAGCGCCAGGAACAACACGAAGTCGAAGAGCAGGTGGACCGACACCACGTAGGTGAACGACTTGGTCAGCTTGAAGGTGTACCCCTGCAGCACTGCGAACGGGAACGTTAGTAAGGGACCCCAGGACTGATACCCGATTTCCCACAGGAATGAAGAGAAAACCACGGCTTGCAGGAGGTTGGCCAGCCAGTCCGGGAAGTGTTGCCGCAGCAGCGTGAACGTGGTGCAGATGAAGAACAGTTCGTCCCAGATGCCTACGGCGTTAACGCCCAGGAAGAGTCGCCAGAAGATGTCGGGATCGGAGGCGTCGGGCCAGTTCTGGTAGACGCCGGTGCTGATCAGGTAGACGGGCAGGATGAAATAGCCCAACGCAACGACGCCTATCAAGTACAGCTTCGCTGCCAGGGGCCATTTCCTGCCGGTGTTGATGGGGAACTTGATGATGTCTTCCCGATACGCGAAGCGGGACACCAGCCACGGCACCAGCACTGCCAGCGCGAGCGCCCCACCCATCAGGGCCATGTGCTCCGTGCTGAGGTCCGCGTTGAGAGGCACCAGGCTGAAGATGGTCATGCCTGCCGCGATCAATGCGAGGTGCCGCATCAGCCGGCGGTCAATGAAAGCGGCGGTGACAACACTGGCCAGCAGCAAGCCGTAGCCCAGCAGTTCGTTTCCCATGGCGAAGAGGGGAATGCCGGACAGCGAAAGCAGCGCCGCCGGTAAGAGTTTCCAGCTGAGCGCGGTGCGGGGTGCTTCCGTTGAAAGGGATGTCACCCCCTAAGCATCTCAGGCCGGCTGCCGCGCGACACGGTTTTGCGCGCCTGGAAAAGCGCACCGGCACAACGGCGAAGTGTTCTTCTGTATTATTCGTGACAGGGCCCACAGATGGGCCGGTCGGGTAGTTGTCTGGCTTTGCCAGCGGGGGATACACATAAAGGAATAGCTGATGGCTCAAGAAGAGGGCTCTCTTTCACAGGATGGCGCCAACGCGTCACCGCCTGCTGAAACGTCACCGCCTGTTGTCACGTCACCGCCTGCCATGGCGACCATGCGCGAGCAGGTGAACGACATCATCGAATCCATCCTTGCCGATACCGAACCGCGCAGCGAGGCCGCCAGAATCAGGCTCGGGGCGTTGTTGGAAGCCCACCCCGAAGACCCTCAGCGCGCCTTGTTGGAGCACCTGCTGGAAACCCGCAAAGAGGCCTCACCGGCAGCCACCGTGCCGGTTCACCTCGAATCCGCCAGCGTGCACCTCGAATCCGTTGACGCAGCGCGGACCGTGTCGGTTCCCGTCAGCCACGAAGTCCGGGAAGGAATCCAGGCGGTTCTGGCGGACAAGCTCCTGCTGACGGCCTTCCAGCCCGTCCATGCACTGCCCACCGGCGAGGTAGTGGGAGTTGAAGCACTCACCCGGTTCGTCGGTGAAGACGGCGCCGGCGCCGATGTCTGGTTCAGCGAGGCCGCTGCAGCAGGGCTGGGAACCGAGTTGGAGATCGCTGCCCTCCACTGCGCTCTCACCGCAGCGCACGACGTTCCGGACACCATGTCGGTGGCCCTCAACCTCACCCCGGCAACCTCCAGCGACCCCAGGGTCCGGAACCTGCTGGCCGCGGCGGCACTTGCACCGGACCGGATCATTGTTGAACTCACCGGCAGCCTGGCCGACGTCGGAGGCCAAACCGGCCGCGACGGACTCGGACCGCTGCGCGCCTTGGGTTTGCGCCTGGCCATCAGCGCCTCCGGAGCAGCGTTGGTCGCCTTGGAGCGGGTGGAGCAACTGCGCCCGGACATCATCAAACTGGACCGCCACCTGATTGAAGGCATCGAAAGAAGCGAAGGCCAAAGGATCCGGGCCAAGGCGATCGTTGAGCTCGCCAGGGAGATCGGGTCGGAAGTCATTGCTGTAGGCATCGAGACTGCCGAAGAGCTCAAGGAAGTCACGGCGCTCAACATCACCGCAGCCCAGGGATACCTCCTGGGTCGCCCCTCGGTTCACCCGTTGGACTGGTCGGCGTGGAGCATTCGCGCACAAACGGAAGCCCAGCCTGCCGGCTGACAACTGGCTCCGTGACTTAGTCAGCGATATGCCGCGGATCGTTGCCCACGAAGGTTCCGGGCAGCATTCCGGCGCCGAAGACAGGGCCCGGTTCCGGCCGCTTGGGGTGCCTGCCGTCGTCGTCGTTCCGCTGGGTCAGCCGACGCACCACCCAAGGGAAGAGATGATGGCGGGCCCACACAATGTCGCCTGCCCGGGCCTCCCGCCAGTTGCGCTCGGTCAGGGGTTTGGGCGTCAACGGCTCAAGGGAATGTGGAACGTTGAGGGTGTTGAGGACCATGATGGCGATGGTGTGCTGGCCCAACGGCGAAAAATGGAGCCGGTCAGGATCCCACATCCGGGGATCGGTGAGTTGGCGCAGCCCCCAGAGGTCGGCCACCAAGGCGTCATGGCGGGCCGCCACAGCCCGGACGTTCTCGTTGTAGATGGCCACCTTGCCGCGGGCGAGCCCCAGTACCGGGGTAGCGCCCCAGTCCGGCCCGGTGAACAGCAGGATGGTAGCGCCGGTGGAGGCCAGCGTTTCCACGCCGGCGTCCAGTTCGAGGGCCAATTTATCGGGATCGCTCCGGTGGAAGAGGAGGTCGTTGCCGCCGGCGTTGAGCGTGATCAGATCTGGTTTGAGGTCCAGTGCCGGGCCCACTTGCTCCTCCAGGATTTCATGGAGCAACCGCCCACTAATGGCCAGATTAGCGTACGCGAAATCCTCGTGCCCGGTGCTCAACTCTTCCGCAACCCGGTCTGCCCAGCCCCGTAATCCGCCGGGGCTCCGCGGCTCGGGATCGCCTAAACCTTCGGTGAAGGAGTCCCCCAAAGCCACATAACGGCTCCACGGGTGCAGGCCAGCCCCGAGGCTGCCCGAACCACCCTGCCCCCAACCGTTGGCACTTTGGGCGTTCATCTCCCCATAGTGCGCTGGATCATCGGGTTTTTGTACAGCCAACGCCCATTGAGGTGGGGTTTTAGCGGCATTACCTGTACAAAATCCCTGCCGGGCGGCTTTGAGGCCTGCTTTCGGTGTCACGTCCATCGCCTACGATGACAGCACCGGCGAAGGAGAAAATATGGGCGCCATGGATGAGCTGATCAATTCCAGTGTGGTCACCGAACTGCGTTCCATACTTATGGACGCGGGGCACGGCGTTGAACTGCGGGCATTGGAGCGCTCACATGGTGCCCTCGACGGGCAACGCCTCCGGCAGCGGGTGGATGTAGTGAGGGATGCCCTCCTTCAGGACTTACCGGCGGGATCCTCCGATGTTCAGAGGATCATGCTCGGTGCTCTCGACGACCCTCGGTTTACGGGGTGGATGGTCTGGCCGGCCACCGAAGTCGTGGCCGCCAGGGCGCTTCAATCGGGGTCGCTGACCGACTTTGACGCTGCGCTCACGGTCCTGTCCCGCCTGACTGGGAGGCTCACGGCAGAGTTCGCCATCCGTGACCTCATAGCTGCCCGTCCGGAACGAGCCATCGCCACCATGCAAACCTGGACCAATCACCACGACGAAAACGTCCGCCGTCTCGCCACCGAGGGCTCCCGCGCCTTTTTGCCGTGGGCCAAGAGAGTACCTTGGCTGGTGGCCCATCCAGCGGCAACACAAGGGATACTCGATGCCACCTATCAAGACCCTGCCGAATATGTTCGACGTTCCGCAGCGAACCATCTGAACGACCTGAGCCGGATCGATCCGCTGCTGGTGCTGACCACTGCGCGCCGTTGGAACGGAAAACCTGATGACAGCACTCCAAAGGTCATCCGTCATGCACTCAGGACGCTGGTAAAGAAGGGTAATCCGGAAGCGCTCGCCCTTCTGGGTTACGCGGGCGGTCGGCTCGAGGTCAAGGAGCCTCAACTCCTCCTCACGGCAGTCGCATGGGACGGAACAGTGGAATTTTCGGCCGAGGTAGTCAATGAAGGCCTTCAGCCCGCCACTGTGGCCATTGACTATTCCATCGGCTTCCAGCGGGCAAACGGCACGGTAAGCGCCAAAACCTTCAAGCTCACTTCCCGTCTGATTCCGCCCGGTGAGACCATCACTGTCACCAAAAAACACTCATTCCGCCCCATCACAACCCGCTCCTATTACCCGGGGCAGCACTACGTAGTGGTCCAGGCAAACGGAGTCGCGTCGGCTCCTGCGCACTTCGTCCTGGACAAGCAGGAGCTCAGCTGAACCGGGTGCCCGGCACCGTGCTTCAGGTCCCCATCAGCCGCTGCATCTGCTCCCCGGCGTCACTCCCCGGCGCAGGCGTGTAGACCACGATGTGGAGGTCCGGCCTGTCCGAAGGCGAGACCTGGTGGTGTTCCAGATGCAGCACGCCAACGGCCGGGTGATGGAACTGTCGCTCACGGGATTCGAAGCCCAGGATGTCGTACCGGTCCCAGCTTTCCTGGAACTCCGGGCTGGCTTCCTTGAGCCGGCCTACCTGGTACTCCACATCGGGGTCGCCTAGGCGCTGCCCGGTTTCGGCCCTGAATTCCGCCAGGAAGCGCTTGCTGGTCACATCCCAGTCCGGGAGCAGGTCACGAATATAGGGGTCGGTGAAGACGAGCCACAGCAGGTTCCTGTCGACGGCGTCGAACGTGCCGATGTTGGGATACAGCGCCTCGTAGGCGCGGTTCCAGCCAGCGATGCCCCAATCGGGTGACAGCGCGTAGGAAGGGTTGGGATCCAGTGCGTCCAGCAGACGCTGCACGTGGGCGGGAGCGTCCGCTGCAACCGGACCGGCCGGTGGCGCAGAGGAGTAGCCGCCCAAGGACAGCACGTAGCCCAGCCCGGTGTCGGACAAGTGCAACGTGCGGGCCACCGCTTCCAGTACCTGGCGCGAGGGGCTGATGTCCCGCCCCTGCTCCAGCCAGGTGTACCAAGTGACGCTGACTCCGGAGAGGAAGGCGATCTCTTCCCGGCGCAGGCCGCGCTCGCGGGAACGTCCCACAGGCGGCAAGCCATAGTCGGACCGCAGGGCTTGGTTGCGGCGGGTCCTAAGGAAGAGTCCCAGTTCCTTGCGTCTCTCGTCTTTCACGAACCCAACACTATTACTCTGGTACTTTCACTACTAGTAGCAGCACCGTCTTCCACCCGCTGTAGAACAACAGCAGGATGGTACTTATGCCTGCACTTCGCTCCAGAACAGTTACCCACGGCCGCAACATGGCCGGCGCCCGCGCACTGCTGCGCGCTTCCGGCGTCGCCAACACCGACATCGGCAAGCCGATCATCGCCGTGGCCAACTCTTTCACCGAATTCGTCCCCGGCCACACCCACCTGGCCCCCGTGGGCAGGATCGTCTCCGAGGCGATCCTCGCCGCGGGCGCTGTGCCGCGGGAATTCAACACCATCGCCGTGGATGACGGCATCGCCATGGGCCACTCCGGCATGCTGTACTCCCTGCCGTCCCGCGACCTGATCGCAGACTCCGTGGAGTACATGGTCAACGCCCACTGCGCCGATGCCCTGGTCTGCATCTCCAACTGCGACAAGATCACCCCAGGCATGCTGATGGCAGCCCTGCGCCTGAACATCCCCGTTGTGTTCGTCTCCGGCGGCCCCATGGAAGCCGGCCGCGTGACCCTGACCGACGGTTCCGTGCGCTCCCTGGACCTGGTAAACGCGATTTCCGACGCCGTGGACGAATCCATCTCCGATGAGGACATCAACCTCATCGAAGAGAACGCCTGCCCCACGTGTGGCTCCTGCTCCGGCATGTTCACCGCCAACTCCATGAACTGCCTTGCTGAGGCGATCGGCCTGGCCCTCCCAGGCAACGGCTCCGTGCTGGCGACCCACACCGCCCGCAAGGCGCTGTACGAAAAAGCCGGCGCCACCGTCGTCGAGCTCGTCAAGCGCTATTACGACGACGACGACCACTCCGTGCTGCCGCGCTCCATCGCCACTGCCGAGGCCTTCGATAACGCCATGGCATTGGATATCTCCATGGGCGGTTCCACCAACACCATCCTGCACCTGCTGGCCGCAGCCCAAGAGGCGGGCGTGGAGTACGGCCTGGCCGAAATGGACGCCAAGTCCCGCCAAGTGCCGTGCTTGGCCAAGGTGGCCCCGAACGTCGCTGGGGACAAAACGTATTACATGGAGGACGTGCACCGGGCCGGCGGCATTCCCGCCCTGTTGGGTGAGCTGAACCGCGGTGGCCTCCTGCACAAGAACGTCCACTCCGTGCACTCCAACGATTTGGATGGCTGGCTGGAGGACTGGGACATCCGCGGCGGCAAGGCCACCGAGGAAGCGCAGGCCTTGTGGCACGCGGCCCCTGGTGGCGTCCGGTCCTCCACCGCGTTCTCGCAGTCGAACCAGTGGACCACCCTGGACACTGACGCTGAGGGCGGCTGCATCCGTTCCGTGGAGCACGCTTTCTCCAAGGACGGCGGCCTGGCCGTGCTGCGCGGTAACGTCGCAGTGGACGGGGCCGTGGTCAAGACTGCAGGCGTGGACGAGTCCATCTGGATCTTCGAAGGCCCCGCCGTTGTGTGCGAGTCGCAGGACGAAGCGGTGGAGAAGATCTTGAACAAGACCATCAAGGAAGGCGACGTGGTGGTTATCCGCTATGAAGGCCCCCGAGGTGGCCCGGGTATGCAGGAGATGCTCTACCCGACCTCGTTCCTCAAGGGCCGCGGGCTGGGCAAGAAGTGCGCCCTCATCACGGACGGCCGCTTCTCCGGCGGAACCTCTGGCCTGTCGATCGGGCACATTTCCCCGGAGGCTGCCTCCGGCGGAGCCATCGCGCTGGTGGAGGACGGCGACATCATCAGCATTGACATCACGCAGCGCTCCCTCCGATTGGAGGTCTCGGACGAGATCCTTGCTGAACGCCGCGAAAAGCTCGAAGTCAACGGTGGCTACAAGCCGAAGGACCGCGAACGCCACGTGTCTCCCGCGTTGCGCGCTTACGCTGCCATGGCGTTGTCCGCGGACAAGGGCGCCGTCCGCGACGTCTCCCTGGTGGAGAACCTCTAAGGGTTTCGTTTTCAACAAAAAGCCGCCTGCCGCCGTCGTACTTCACTGAAGTACGACGGCGGTGCGGGGCCACCACAAACGTCGACCTGCCCGGATGGGCAGGTCGACGTTTTTGCTGTTGAGGGCTGAACTAGTTGATGGCTGCCTTCAGTTCCTTGGCGGCCAGTTCGGGATCCGCGGCGCTGTAGATGGCGCTTCCGGCAACGGCGACGTCGGCGCCTGCCAGCTGGACCGCTGCGATGGTTCCAGCGTTCACGCCGCCGGCTACTGAGAACGGGACGCGTGCTTCCTCGCCGGCGTTGAGCAGGGTGCGCAGGTTGTATCCGGGCTGTGCCTGCTCATCCAGGCCTGCGTGGAACTCGACGAACTTGGCGCCCAACGCGCGGGCTTCCTTGGCGCGGGATACCTTGTCTGCCACACCAATCAGGTCCACCACGATGCCCTTGTTGTGGGCCTTTGCAGCCTTGACCGCGCCGGCAATGGTGGAGTCGTCGGCCGTGCCCAGAACGGAAACCAGGTCCGCTCCAGCGTTGAACGCGATGTCGGCTTCAAGCTCGCCGGCATCCATGGTCTTCATGTCGGCGAAGACGATCTTGGTGGGGTGGGCTTCCTTGATGGCGGTGACGGCGGAGAGTCCGGCTGCCTTGATCAGCGGCGTGCCGAGTTCGATGATGTCCACGTGCTCGGCCACTTTGCCGGCCAGTTCAAGGGCGTCCTCGACGGTGAGGAGATCCAGTGCTACCTGAAGTTTCATGGGGTTTTTCTTTCTTTCGGAGGGGTTTGCTTTGGAGCGGGTGGTGCGGGTGGTGCGGGTTTTGGGGTGGGCTACTCGAGGTTGGCGTGGCGCAGCCAGAGTTGTTCGGCAGGCTCGTCGGTGTTCTCCCACAGGGTTTGGAATACTGCCTCGGTGGCGAGAAAAAGGGATTGCTCGAACAGGCTGCCGGAGTACTGGCGGGAAAGGCTGGAGCCATGATCGGTTTTCTGCGCGGCGGGGATGATCACCAATGCATCGGCCAGACCGGCCAAGGGCGATTCCGGGTTGGTGGTCACGGCAGCGACGTCCGCGCCGGCGGCGATGGCTGTTTCGGCTGCCTTGACCACGCCGGCGGTGGTCCCTGAGCCGGAGGCCACCACTAGGAGGTCTCCGGAGGTGATGGCAGGTGTGGTGGTGTCGCCGGCGACGTGGACCGTCAGGCCCAGATGCATGAGGCGCATGGCTGCCATGCGGAGAACCAGCCCGCTGCGTCCGGCGCCGGCGAGGAAGACCCGTTCCGCCCTGTGGATTCGTCCGGCGAGGACTGCCAACTGACCGACGTCGATCGCGTTGGTGGTGCTCACTATCTCGCCCTGGATCAGGGACAGGTTGAGGACGGCCTGGGCTGGTGTTTGGCTCAGGGCGGCCTTTTCTGCGACAGCGTCCACACTCTCTCCTTCAGTTGCCGTGAATGTCTTCCGTTCCAGCTTGGTGCAGTTGATGGGTGGGGGCAACGCTGTTTTATGACGGCTTTTCCTACCCCTTTGGGTAGTGCCTGCACGTCACTGGCACGTATGCTGGGCCGATGCAGAACTGGGACCTCCTTCACTCCGTCAGCGACCTCGCTGCCGCGCCGCTGAACCGCATCGCAGAAAGCCTTCGTCAGGCCACGCTCCCGTTCCTTGCAAGCAACGCCCTGGTCATCTTCACCGAGGACTGCACTGGCCGGCCCCAGAAAAAGGCGGGCGATGAAGGCGTCGTCAGCCGTGTTTCCATCGCAGAATTGGACCGGCTAAGGTCGGCGATGCCGGGGGAGGAGCCGTGGCGCACCTCTGCGGTCATCGCCGGTGAAGAGCGGGAAGTGCTCGCCTTGGGCTACGCGCCCAGCCAAGCGCTGTTGGTCCTGACTGATCCGTCCGTGACTGCCCCGTCCGTGACTGCCGGGCTGGAAGGATCGGAAGCGGAAGAGGAGGCTCTCCGTCTTCTCACCTACCTTTGGCGATTAACCGCCCGACGCATCCAGGAGAAAGTAACCGACGCGCCGCCGTCGTACCTTTTGGAATCGCGGGCCGCATCCGCTGAGCGGATCCGTGTGACGGCCGAGTTGGTAGACCAGCACTCCACCACGCTCGAAACCCTGCTCGCGGCTCTGCGGTCGACATCGATGGACGACGCCGCGGCGCGCGCCTCCGTGACCGACCTCGCCGTCAAAGCCCTGGTGGATCTGCGCACCCTCAGCGACCGCACCAGCGACCTGGTGGAAGAACCGGTAGCGACGGCTTTCGAGCGGCTGCGTGAGGACCTCCGGCCCCTGATGCACTTCAGCAATATCGACATACAGTTCATCGAGCCGCCGGCCAACGGGCGCGCACTCCCCGGCGAAGTGGCCCATGCTGCGCGTGCCGTTGTCCGCGGGCTGGTCCTGGCCATCGCGGAGCAGCCGGACGTCCGGAGGGTCCGCGCGCAGTGGGATTGCGATGGCGAGAACCTGTTGATCAACGTGCGCGACGACGGTCTGGGCGCACTCTCGCCGGATTCGCCCAGCATCGCCCGGCTGCAACAGCGGGTGCAGGCCGTTGACGGGCGGATGTCCCTTGAAGTGATGCAAGGCTGGGGCGCGGACATTTCGGTGGTGCTGCCGCTGGATCCACCGCCGGCCCCCGGCGGCGATGTAGCCGTCTGGGATCTGGCGCCCCGCGAGCTGGAGGTCCTGCAACTGCTCACCGCCGGGCAGCGGAACCGGAGCATCGCCGGCGCCCTCCACATCAGTGAAAACACGGTTAAGTTCCACATCCGGAATCTTTTCCGAAAACTCGACGTGCGTTCCAGGGCTGAGGCAATTGCCTTGGCGCACTCGGCGGGGCTGCGCTAGTGCAATTTAGTTTGTAAGCGATGGCCAAATGGAATGCAATGTGGGCTATGTTGTTTCGTAGGCGGCCAAATCGTCAAGTACAAAGGCTGCTTAGTACGTTTGCAATTGTTCCGTATCGATGAAAGGAAATGCCTTGGCTGTTTCTGTTGAATTGGGCAAAGCACTCGATAAAGCCTATGAAAACTCCACCCTGGACGAAATCCTCGCCGCTCCGCCATCGGCGCTGGCCGGCCTGACCGACAAACACAGCGAGCTGCTCGCCGAACTGGGAATCAAAACAGTCCGTGATCTCGGCAGCAACAAGTTCTTCTCCGCCGCCGGCGTGCTGGTGGCATTGTCTGGAAAGACAGGATAGTCAGCGTAAAAGCCGGATCGGAAACTGTTCTACGCAAGCGAACGACGGCGGGAGGTCCCCGACGTCGTTCGCTTGCGTTTTTCCCACATTTCAACGCAGTATTTCCAAGCAGGCCGGCAGTGACATAACAAGCAGTGACATAACAATGAGTACCCCCCATCTCAGACCAGTGCTGTGGCGTTGGCAGGTGAGCCAGTGGCTCCGATGATGTTGAGGGGCTTGATGCTGACCAGGGCGTCCCAGTTCCCGGCGGCTCGCATGTGCCGGCTCAGGGGACCCAGCTTCCAGAGTTCACCGAGCGGCATACCGAGTTTGGCGAGCAGCTGCTGGTGCATCATGCCGTGATCGTTGGGTGCCGTGTGCTTGAAGGGACTGTCGGGAACGGCCGGAAGGCACTCCACGGCAAAGTTGTCGGCCGCCACGAGGGCAAGCTGGTTGTCCCACGCCCACGCCACGAATTCTTCGGATTGGGCGATGCCCGTAGCTCGGCGGCTTTCCCGCAACTCCTGCTTGTGGCGGTGGGACAAGCTCAGGAACCATTCGCACCAGCCGGTGTGGAGCATGAGGATGTCGCCTGGCCGGAGGGTGACGGACTGGGCTGCCAATGCTGACTCGATCAGATCCAGGGCGAGCGGTTCCCCGTGGGCATGGTGGATCGGCGCGCCCTGGGCTGAGCGATAGCCCTCAAGGTCCACCAGCACGCCGCGGCCCACGATGGGTGCCTCGGACCATTCCTGTATCCCCAGCTCCGGGGTACCTTCCCGCACCAGATCATCCGGGGTGCCGTTGTAGAAACCGACGTCGTCCGCCCTCCGGTGCCTGAGCCCGTCGATCTGCGTAGAGCCCTGAAGGTAGTAACCGTCCAGGTAGTCGTCCCGGTGGGCCGCATGCGATGAGTAGATCGTGTGGCGTGGGGCGCTGCGCTTCAGCGACATTCCGGGGTCGAAAGCGTCCGCGGCGTAGTCCAGGCCAAAGGCCGTCCCGGTCCGGATACAGTCCCGCGCCTGTAAAACCGCTTGCGGGCTGATGAACGACGGCGTTCCGCGGCTTTCCCCGGAAAACAGCCCCCAGGAAGTGCCGGCGAGATTCCCGTCCCGTTGGAGCAGTTCGGCAAAGGTTGGGTACTTTCCGTCAAAAGTGTTCGTCACCGGCTCCGGGCCTCCTCGTGTTGACCTTGCTTTTGATGGCGTTTATAGCTGAGAAGGAAACCGGCGATCGCGCAGATGGAGGCGGCGATGCACATTGGATCCTTCAACGAATCGTTGAGGAACGTCAGCCACTCGCCCTTCCCCACCATGATGGCGATGGCTTGTCCGGCCACGAACACCACCCCACCCAGAAGCAGGGCAGCGAGAGTGAGGACGAAGATGGTTTGGATGAGTTTCACGGGAGCTTCCTTAGATGGGCAGGATGCCGAGAATGATCAGGACCCCAATGCCCAGCAGCGGAAGGGCGTAGTGGGTCAGCAACCGGCCGAACGTCGTGATGGGGTTGACGTCGGCGATCCCGCAGGCAACATACAGCGGCGCACCGCCGGGCGGAACAGCAGCTTCACACGATGAAAAGACCAGGACGGCGACGGCAGCAGTCGTGGCCGGGACACCGGCCGCTACAAGCGTGGCAACGCCAACGGTCCCGACGGCGGCCATGGTCGCTGTCGCGGACAGAGGCGCTGCCACGGCGATCACGATCAATCCAATAAGGATCGCGAGCAGCCATAACGGCAGGTTCATCTGATTGAGCAACGTGGTCATTTGCTGCGGCAAGCCTGTAGCTGCGAGGGCGTTGGCGCTGGCAAAGGCGAACACCACGGTGATTCCGACAACACCGAACCTGGGGGCGGAACTCTCTAGGAGCTTCCACCAATCCCGCCCTCCACGCGGCAGGCGCTTCCAGCCGAGCAACGCCCCGGTGACGATGAGGACCACGGGTATCCAGACAATGACGCTGACCGACTTGGTGACATCGCCGCCAGTCCAGTCGGACAACGCCGTGGCGATGGTGCCGGAGGTGATGATCAACGGAATCGCCACCACGACGAAGAGCAGCAAGGTGGCCCATCCCCGGCCGAAAGCCGTTTTCACGGTGAGTCTGTGTGCGGCATCCAGCGGTGCCATCCCACTTTTGCGGATCAGCAGCCACGTGACGATCAGCCGATGCAGGAAGCACCACAGCCCACCAAACAACAATGGCAGCACAAGATCGTTGCTGTTCAGCAACGGTCCCACGGTGGCGGAACCCACCAGGACGAACATGGAGGCGCTGAAGGGAAACGTGATGCCCATCCCGGCATTGCCGGCCACCAAGGTGGCGGCCGAGGGCTTGTCCAGCTTGGACTTTTCCATCCAGGGAATGGTCACGGAGCCGACCGTAGCTGCGATGGCTGCCTGGTTGTGGACCACTCCTCCCAGCCCGGCGGAGGCCACGGTGGACACCCACGCGGGCCCACCTTTGACCCCGCCGATCAGGGAATTCAGCAGGTCGATGAGCCGATCCAGCACGCCGGACTTGTCCAGCAGGTATCCCATGAAAACGAAAGCCATGGTGGCGTACACAATCTCATCGGTCACCGCCGAGTAGAGCGCTGTCCAACCGATCTCTACGGCAGCGGCTCCGGTGAACGGGAGCACCACCAGGAAGCCGATGATCATGGCTTCGCCGACGCTGCGTTTGATGAGGGTTGTCCACAGCAGGATGACGGCCAAGTAGGCGCCGAGGGCCCAAATGCCGATCATGATGCTGCTCCCGAAAGAAGGTGTGCCGGGGTTTGGTTCACCGGTGGTCCTGTCCTGATTCTTCCCGATGTCCGCTTCAGCGCAAGGGTGCGGCGGCTTCCGCCGGTTCGGATGCCATGCGGGTGAGGGCGGCGGCCGAGGCTGTGGTCATCTCTGCAGGAACCTGCAGGTCCGATGACAGGTAGTCGGCGGTGTCCTGCATTTCCTTGGAGCGGCGCTGGGCGTGTTTCGCCGTGCCAGTGAGGAAGCGGTCAATCACCGCCTGCCCATCACCGGCCAACTGCCGGGCGATCTGGCCGCGGATCCACTCTTCAAGACCGGCAGCCCGTCCAGCCGTCACGGCTTCAACCACCACGGAGGCCAGGCCTTTCATCAGGACGCTGCGGAGCAGCTTGTGGGACATGGCGGCGCCTGGGTCGCCGTCGGCGATTTCGACGTCGGCACCCAATGGCCGGAGCAGGTCCGCCACTGCGGCGGAGCCGGGACCGCTGACCATCAGCGGTGTCTTCGCGCCCTGGGTGGGGACGGGGCCAAGGATCGCTACGTCGGCGAAGAGGGCTTCGCTGGGCACCTGCCCGAGTTCCCGCATGACATGGGGAGACGACGACGTAAAGTCTGCGTAGCAGCTTCCTGTGGGTAACACAGGCAGGCATTCCTGTGCCACGGCCCGGGCTGCTGCAGCGCCTGTGAGAACAAGGACGATGTCTGCGTGGCCGCAGGCCTCCCCTGCGGTGGACGCCCTGGTGACGCCGGTGGGGGTGTTTGGGGCGACGGGGTCGAAGCCGGTGACTTGGTGCCCTGCGGCAACCAGGGCTGCCGCGTAAGTGGCTCCGGCTTCTCCGAGGCCGATGACGGTGCAAGCTGTCATTTTCTTCGTCTTTCCTACTTGGTCCGGTCCGCGATGATGGCGGCCCTGCGGTTGGTCTCGTCGGCGAACACGGCCTCGGCCGCCTCGGCGACGTTCGCTGCCTGATCGCGGGGGATGACGACGACGCCGTCGGAGTCGCCGATGATGATGTCACCTGGCATGACAGGGACTCCGCCGAAGGAGATGGGCGTGCCCAGACGGGATGGGCCGTTCTTGTAAGGACCAGCGGGGGTGGTGGCTCGTGCAAAGACCGGCATTCCAATCTCACCGAGGGTTTCCGCGTCCCGTGCAGCCCCGTCCAGCGCGAACCCGGCTATGCCAAGGTTGATGGCACGTTCCCCGATGAGTTCTCCCAGCAGGGCCCGGGACTCGTCTCCGCCACCGGCGACGACGATGACGTCGCCCGGGCGGGCAAGCTGCAATGCGCGGTGGATGCCTTGGTTGTCTCCCGGGCGGGTCCAGACCGTGAAGGCGGGGCCTGCGATGCGGGCGCCGGGCCAAATGGCCTGGATGGCCGAGTCGGCAACACCCAGGCGGTCCATGGCATCGCCGATGTTCGCTGCCGGGAGCTTGGCGAGGCGTTCCAGGACGTCCCGCGCGGGGCGGGGGAAACCGGCGTCGATGTCTTCAAGGACTGGAGTTGTCATGATGGGGTCTTCCGTGTGTGGTGGCGGGGGTCGGAGAGCGGCTTGGTTCAGTCGGTTTTTTGAACCAGCGGGAGAACCTTCTTGAAGTCCTCTTCCTGGCTCGCCCAGAATTCCTGGTAGTCCTTGCCGGACAGGTAGCTGGTCTGGAGTCCGAGGTCTTCCATCTTCTTGACCACGGTGGGATCCTCGATCGCTTTTTGGAAGGCAGCCTCCAGCTTGGCGGCTACGGCGTCCGGCAGGCCGGCCGGGGCGGAGTAGCCTCGGACGGTACCGGCCTCGATGTCATAACCGGATTCCTTGAAGGTAGGAACGTCCGGGAGGGAGGGAGCACGCTCTGCCGTCATGACGCCGAGCACCCGTGCCTTGCCCTGCTTGGAAAGGTCAGTGACATCGCTGACGTTGGCCACCAGGATGTCCACGTGCTTGCCGAGGAATGCGGTGGTTGCCTGCGCGGCGCCTTCTGAGAAGTGCACGGGAGCGAATTCGGCGTCCGTGGTTTCCTGCAACTGTGCCAAGGCGAAGTGTTCGCCTGTCTGCAGGCCAGTGGTGCTGGCTGTCATGGACTTCGGGTCAGCCTTGGCGGCGTCCAGGAGCTCCTTCAGGGTTTTGTAGGGGCTGTCCGGCTGCACGGCGATCACTGTGGGATCGATGACCTGGCGGCCCAGGGGCTGGAAACTTTCGCGGGTGTATTTCGCACCGCGTGCCGGATCCAGGGGCGAGACGACCACGGATGGGGAGCCTGTGGCGCCGATGGTGTAGCCGTCGGCTTTGGCGCTGGTCAGCTGGGTGTAACCGATCTGCCCGCCCGCTCCGGGCTTGTTGATGACTTCAACGTTGGTGCCGAGTTCTTTCTCAAGAATTGGCTGCACCAGGCGGGCGGCGGTGTCTACGGCCCCGCCGGAGGAGAAGGAGACGATCAGCTCGATCGACTTTCCCTTCTTGGGGAAATCGCCCCCGGCGTTGTTGGCGGCGCCGGCGTTGGCGCCGCAGCCGGTGAGTCCGATGAGGGCGGCGGCAGCGAAGGCGGCCGCGATGCGTGTGCGGGTCATGGTTCTTCTCCTTTGAAGGGGGTGTTGCGGTAGGTATTTACGTTTCGGGGTCTTCGTTGAGGGCTTTGGGCTTGCGGAGTTTGAGAAGTGGGCTTAGGACGATGAGGACGCCTACACCGATCAGGACCATCGAGATGGGGCGGTTGAGGAAGATGCCGAAGTCTCCTTGCGAAATCTCCAAGGACTCGCGAAGTGACCGCTCCATCAGCGGTCCCAGTACCAGTGTCAGGACCATCGGAGCCAGCGGGATATCGAGGTGCCGCAGTGCCAGACCCAGGAGGCCGAAGCCGATCATCACGAACACATCGAAGACATTGAAGTTGATGGTGTAGGCACCGATGACCATGAAGAGCAGGATCAAGGCCGTGAGGATGGAGGCCGGAACCCGAAGGATTGAGGTCCACAGACCCACCAACGGAACATTCAGCAGAAGCAGCAGCAAGTTGCCGATGAACAGGCTTGCGATGATTGCCCATGCAATTTCCGAGTGCTCCGTGAACAGGGTTGGTCCTGGGGTCAGGCCCTGCTGAAGGAAGGCGCCCATCAGTACGGCGATGGTTGGCGAGGCTGGGATGCCCAAGGTGAACAAGGGGATCAGGGCAGCGTTGGCGTGGGCGTTATTGGCGGTCTCCGGGCCTGCGACACCTTCGATCGCTCCCTTGCCCAGCTCGTTGCGGTGCTTGGAGAACTTCTTTTCGGCGCCGTAGGCCAAGAGTGAGGACACTGATCCGGTCATGCCGGGGATGAGGCCAAGACCGAACCCAATGCCTGTTCCGCGTGCCATGGACGGTGCGCTTCGGCGCCATTCCTTTCCGGTGGGGAGCAGGGAGCGCAGGCCTGGTGCATGCACGGCAGCAGCTTTGGAGTCTTTCCGGTAGGACAGGATTTCGGAGAGGCCAAACACGCCCACGATCACGGCTACAAAGCTCACGCCGTCCAGCAGGTTGTCGGACCCGAAGGTGAAACGGGGTGCGCCGGCTACGGGATCAATGCCCACCATGGAGATCAGCAAGCCAAGGGCGCCGGAGATGAGGGCCTTGACCATGGACTTGCCCGCCAAAGCCACCAGCAGCGAGATGCCAACCACCATGAGAGCGAAGAATTCCGGGGGACCGACGAGCAACCCCAGCTCACCGAGGGGCTTGGCAGCGGCCACCAGGCCAAGAGTTGCGATGGTGCCGCCAACAAATGACCCGACGGCGGCGATCGTGAGGGCCGCACCTGCCTTGCCGATCTTGGTCATGGCGTAGCCGTCGATGGTGGTGATGGCCCAGGCCGCCTCGCCGGGGGTGTTCAGCAGGACACTGGTGATGGTTCCGCCGTAAGCCGTGCCGTAGAAGATGGCGCACAACATGATGATGGCACCGGTGGCATCGAGATTCATGGTGAGGGGGATGAGCAGGGCGACGCCGGCCACGGGGCCAATGCCGGGAAGCACGCCGATGATGGTGCCGAGCAGGCAGCCCAGGAAAGCGAAAATCAGGTTCTGCCAGGTCAACGCAGAAGCGAAGCCGTTGGCCAGTTCGTTGAGGGTATCCACGGTTAGAGTCCGATCGAGTTCAGGACGGTAATTCCGGCGGTAGGCAGGGCCACGTTGAGGCCATAGTTGAAGGCGTAGAAGGCGCCGACGCTTCCGGCCAAGGCGATGATCAGCGATGACACCCAGCCGCGGCGGCCGCGGATTTTCAGGTGGTACATCAGGAAGAGGAACATGCTCAGCTGGAAGCCAAGCAGGTCCATGACCGCGGCCAGGAGTGCAAGGCTGACGACGACGGCGATCACCAGGCCGCGGTCGACGCCGCTGGCGGTTTCGCTTGGTTGGCGCAATTCCTGGACGAGCCAAATGGCGGACATGGCAACCAACAGCCCGCCCATCGCGAAGGGGAACATCCCGGGACCCGGGCCGAGGGACGTCCACAGGCCCAATTCCAGGGAGCTGACCAGTACGTAGACGCCGACGACGACGAACGCACCGATCCCTGCCAGCACGGTGGGTGCAACGCGGGTGCGCTGCGGCTCGGTCATAACTGACTCCGTTGTCATGGTCTTCCTTCTTACGTTCCGTGGTATTTCATTTCATAGAATGAAAGAATATTGCGCCTGAAGAAATAGTGACAGGAGCCACATGTGATGTCAAGCGCAAGGAAGTTACATAGAATGAAAGAATGACCGTGAGTTCAACGCACTCCGCCAGTTCAGCCGAAGACGGCCCCAAGGCAGCCAACATGCGCTCGCTTTCACGGGCGCTGGAGGTCTTTGCCGAGCTTCAGCGTGCAGAGCGGCCGCAGCGGTTGAGCGATCTCGCACGGACCTGTGGCATGAGCCTGCCCACCACGCTCAGGATCCTCCGCGTCCTCCAGGATTTCGGCATGGTCAGCCAGACGGACAAGACCTACCGGGTTGGGCCGGCGGTTCTCCCTGCCGCCCGGAGCTTCCTGGAAAACGATCCCCTGGTGGTTGCGGCGCGGCCCATCCTGCAGCAGGTGGCCACGCAGACGGCCCGTACCGCGTCCTTGTACACCCGCCTCGGCTTTGAGCGCATCCTGGTGGCCCGGGTGGATGGCGATTCACCCCTCCGGTACGACCTCCCTCTGGGTAAACGGCTGCCACTCACGGTGGGCGCCGCCGGAAAAATTCTCCTGGTGTCCGCTTCCCCTGAGGAACTGCAACAGGTGGCGCTGGCGGCCTCCGCGTCGGGCCACGAAGATGCCGAATTCACTGCCGACGATTTACGGGCACGACTGCCCCTTCCGGGTGAGGACTTTGCCTATTCCGCCGACGAGCGCGCCACCGGTGTCCTCTCCGTGGCGGTGGCAGTTCCCAACAGGACCGGACGTCCGAGTGAGTCCATTGCCTTGACAAGTCCGGTGGAGACGGCCACTGAAGCTGAGCTGAAAGCAAGCGTTCCGGAACTCCGGCGCGCTGCCGGCCGCCTGTCAGAGCTCCTGATGGGCTCCGTCTACTAGTTACCGGAAGCACGTGACGGGAAGCCCAACACTCCCTACGATTGGGCCCATGGAACCCAATGGGAGTGCCGAACACATCCGAAGCCTGCATGAGCTGGTGGTTGGCAGCTCGGATATCCATGCCATCCTCAACGGTGTGACCGGATTCGCGTCCGATGCGATGAGCAAAGTGGCTGGTGAAAACATCGACTGTGCACTCACGCTGCGCCGCCGCAAGCGCACCGCCACCGTTGCGGGCAGCAGTGAGAGGGCGGTGCATCTGGACAAGATCGAGCAGTCCCTTGGGCAGGGCCCTTGCCTGGAAGCGCTGGACGCAGGCCGCCCGGTACTGCTGGCAGACGTTGCTACCGACACCAGCTGGCCGAAGTACAGCCGGGCCTTGGCCGCTGAGGGTATTCACTCCGCCTTGGGCGTGCCCATGGACCTCGGCGAAACATCCCAGGCGGTCATCAACTTCTTTGCCCCCAATGCCGGCACATTCACGCAAGCTGTGATCGACGAAGCTGCCGCTTTTACGGAGGTCACCGGCAGTACCTTGCGTCTTGCCATCCGGATCGAAACCGTGGAGCAACTCAACGCGGACCTGAAAACCGCAATGTCTTCCAGGACTGTTATTGACCTGGCGTGTGGCGTCATCATGGCCCAGAACCGTTGCACCCAGGACGAAGCCTTCGAGTTCCTGACCAAAGCCTCCAGCCACAGGAACCAGAAACTGCATGCCGTCGCGTCGGACATCATCGCGCACTTGAGTGGCAGCACCGAAAGCCACTTGCGTTTCGAGGACTGAACTTCTCTTGGTGGACTGACCTAGCCGTACAAACCCATCAGCAGCTCCACAATCTGATCCCGCTCCCGCGGCGGATCCTTCCTGGACCACGCCGCATATACAGGAACTGGTGGAGCGTCCCGGACCGGGCGGTAGGTGACGCCCCGTCGTCGATATTGGTGTGCGGTGGATTCCGCCGTGATGCCCCGGGCTTTACCGCTGCCGATGAGCGTCAACCAGTCGTCAACGTCCTGGGTCGGGACAACGTTTGGCGGCCGGATATCCTCTGGCCAAAGGTCCAGCGTGGTGCTTCCCGTCCGTAGATCCATCGCCACAGGCTTCTGGGCGATCTGCGCCAGTGTCACCGACCTCTTCGGCGCCAACACATCATCCGATGCCATGGCGCAATATCGTTTTTCGGCACTTATCCGGACATGCTCGACGGCGGCCGCTTCAGGCAGGCGTCGGAGGATGGCAAGGTCGGTGCCTCCGTCAGCGAGGCCGGCGGTGGGTGTGTTGGAACGGACCAGCTGGAGCTCGGTGGAGGGGAAGGCGACTGCCCATCGCCGCTGGAATTCGGTGGTGTGCTCGCCCAAAGCCGACCAGGCGTAGCCGATCCGGACCTTTCCCGTGCCTGTTCCGGCGTCGCGTTCCAGATCTGCCAGCAGGACAAGAATGCGCCGTGCCTTGCCCACAGCGCGCTCGCCGGCGGTGGTGAGGCGGGCACTCCTGGTGGTTCGTTCCACGAGCCTGACACCCAGGGTTCGTTCCAACCCTGCGATGTTGCGTGACACTGCTGCTTGGGACATGCGCAACTCTATGGCGGCATCGGTGAAGGTGCCTTCGTCCACCACTGCCACCAAGCAGCGAAGCTGCTTCAGCTCAACGTCCATACGCCCATCCTATTCATGCGCTGGGCGTATAAATAGTGGCATCCATGCATTTAGGGGATGACCGGCAGAAGCGCAGAATTTCCCCATGATCGAGACCATGGGAGTGAGTGCAGCCAGCCCGCAGCCGTCCAGGAGAGCCGGCGGAGCGGCCACCCTCGTCGCCAGCGCACTGTCCAATCAGCTGGGTGCCGCAACTGGCTCCCTCGCCTTCCCTGTCATGGGCCCGGTTGGCGTGGTAGCGGTCCGGCAACTGGTAGCGGCCATAGTGCTGGTGCCGCTGGTCCGGCCCCGGCTCCGCGAACTGGGGTGGTCCCAGTGGTGGCCCATTCTCCTGCTCGCTGTGTCCTTCGGGACCATGAATCTTGGCCTGTATGCGTCCATTCAAAGGATTGGCCTCGGTTTGGCGGTGACGCTGGAGTTCCTGGGGCCGCTTGCCGTGGCGCTGATCAGTTCGCGACAGAAGGCCAGCGCCCTGTGCGCAGTGGCGGCAGCTGTGGGCGTCATCGCCATCACGCAACCCCAGGCGTCCATGGACTTCGTGGGCATAGGGCTGGGTCTCATTGCTGCCTGCAGTTGGGCGGCCTACATTCTCCTCAATCGGACCGTCGGCCGACGCGTTCAGGGCATTCAAGGGACGGCGGCCGCTACAGGTGTGTCCGCCACGCTGTTCCTGCCCGTCGCCGTCGTGATTTTCATGAGTCAGCCTGTAGACGGGTTTTCGGTCACGTGCGCAGTGGGTGCCGGCATTCTGGCGTCCGTTCTGCCGTACGTGGCAGACCTGATCGCTCTGCGGAGGGTTCCTGCCCATCTGTTCGGCGTGCTCATGAGCATCAACCCGGTGTTTGCTGCGCTGATCGGGGCCGTCGCCCTGCACGAGGAGCTTGCCGTGGGGCAGTGGGCCGGCATTGGATTGATCGTCGCGGCTAACGCCGCCGTGCTGTTGCTGGGCAGAAACGTGAAGCCGCGTCAGAGTCACAAGGAGCAAAGCCACGACGCCGGCGGCTGAGTCTAGGCGGCTTCGTCGCCCCGGGTACGCGACGGCGGCAGGCGCCCCGCACCGCCGTCGGGCCTCTTGCGTTGGAAGGGGATCGCGGCGGGAGCAGCAGGCGCGGTGGTACTTTCGAGGGTCCTTTTCATTCGAGGCCGGGCCACCAGCAGCGCGGCGAAAGGTGCCAACAACAGCAGGAGGGTCACCGCGCCCACCCCGGCTACACCGGCCAGGAAGACCAATCCCGCCATGAACAAGAGGTGGACATCCGGTGCGTCGGTAAATGCAAGGGTGGCGGTCATAGCCATTCCGTTCAGTGACTTCACATCGTGCTCCTGGGCGCATCCGTTGGGGTGTTTTTCCGTCTACTGATATGTGGGCGGGTCACCGGAAATGTGATGCGATTTCACGAGGCGTTGTTGTTCAGGGTTGGCGCAGAGGCATGGCCTTGGCCTCCGGGGCTGAGTCCTGCACAAGTTGCTTGTTGCGACTGTTGCGACCGAAATCATCAAAACCAAACATTTCTGCAAACACCGCGTCACGTTTCCGCAGGTCAACGCACATATTGAGTGCCCATGTCGTTGAACCGCGGACTGCGCCGTTGCCCTTTTCGGCTGCGATGCGGTTCACCGACGGAGTTAGCAGCGATGGGTGTGGCGGGTTCTGGGGCCCGCCCGGGGCGCCGTCGCTGCGTAAACCGGGCTAGTGCGGTCGGTCGTCTGAGTCGCGACCGGCCGCACGATCCGGTTAACAGCAGCATGGTGAGCGCCACCGGACGCCCACTGTCAGCGGGTCCGGACTATGGTGCGTGGTCCTGCAGTGAACCTAGACTGACCGCATGGCGCAGCCCCAGACCCGCATTGTCCGCGTTGTTTCCCTGGCATTCGTAGCTGCTGCTTTCCTGGCGGGCTGCGCGGGAAGCGGCACCAGCCCGTTCGTCGGAATCTGGGGTGATACCAGTGACGCCAAACAACCCTCCCTGGAGATGAAGTCCGACGGCAGTGCCACCGGTACGGATGGCTGCAACAGGCTCGTCGGCTCTTGGAAAGAGGATGGAAAAACCGTATCGTTCGGAGGTTTCTCGTCTACCCGGATGGCTTGCGAAGGCGTTGATCCGTGGCTGTCGAACGCTGCCACCGCCAAGATCCAGGAAGACGGAAAACTGGCTGTTTTCGGCCAAGGCGGGGATCAGATCGGCACCCTGGCTGCCGGTAAATAGCCCGGCTGGGAGCCGGTGCCTGTTGACGGTCTCACCCGGCAAGACCGGATTCCGTCACGGCTCGACGCCGCGGGGAACAGTCCAAGACCGTCATCGAGTGGCCCGCATGCTGTTGTTCCGCTTCTCATGCGTCAGTTCAGCCAAACCGAGGGCCTCCAGCAGAGGCGGCATGTACATTCCACGCTACACAGCATCGGGCTGAGTGTCTGCAGTCTCAGCATCGGAGGCATCCGAGGTCAAGGGATTCTGGATCTCGTCCGTCATCATGCGTGCCACGAAGAGGGCGACAAAAGCCATGATGGGGCACGCCAGACCGCCGACGAAAAAGATCAGCCAGATCGGAACCACCTCAGCAATGGGGCCGGCGAGGGCCATGGAGACGGGCATCAGGGCCAGGGAAACAAAGAAGTCCAGGCTGGAAATCCGACCCAACAGATGCCGTGGCACGCGCCGCTGCAGCAACGTTCCCCAGATGACGGTGCCGATCCCCTCAGTGACTCCGAAGATCAGCATGGCAGCGCCGAGCATCCAAAAGCTGTTCATGAACCCGATGGCCGCCACGGGCAGGCTGCCGAGGCCCCACGTCAGCACCATGACTGTCAGGTAGCGGCGGGGGAGACGAAGGGATGCCGTTGCCAGGGCGGCGATGGCGCTTCCTACACCCATGATGGCCAGCAGGAACCCGAACATCCTAGAGTCGCCGCCCAACTGGTCCTGGACAACGAAGGGCAGCAGGACCTCGATGGGTCCAATGAGGAAGAGCACCGACAGGCAGGCCCAGATCAGGGTCCACAGCAGCCATGGGGTGCGGATGGTGTAGCTGAACCCCTCCGCGAGGTCCTTGAAGAGGGACGACTTCGCTGGTGTGTCCTTGGTACCAACCGCCCCAACCGTGTCCACTCCCAGAGTTTGCCGGCTCAGGAAGTTCACAATTCCGAACGCCAGCAAATGACACACAGCAACACCCGCCACAGCGTGTGCCGGTGACAGCGCTGCCACCAGGATTCCGGCAAGTGCCGGGCCCGCCGCCTGTTGCAGGACCGGCCGAACGGTGCCCTCCAAGCCGTTGGCGGCCAGGAGGTCGTCGGCAGGCAGGATACGCGGCAGGATCGCCGAGTACGCAGGGAAGAAGAACGCCTGCCCCACGCCCAGGACGAAAGCACCGATGGCCAAGTGCCACAGTTGAAGGACGTTAAGCATGGCC
This sequence comes from Paenarthrobacter sp. NPDC091669, assembly GCF_044756725.1. Lineage (NCBI taxonomy): Bacteria > Bacillati > Actinomycetota > Actinomycetes > Micrococcales > Micrococcaceae > Paenarthrobacter > Paenarthrobacter sp. NPDC091669. The sequence continues at coordinate 399,461 of NZ_JBIVTK010000001.1, read as the reverse complement.
AGCGCCGTGATGGTCGCGATGACGGCCAGATTGGCGCCTTCCACCGCAATAATCAGGAGCCGTTGAGGGAGTCTGTCGGCCGCAATGCCTCCGGCCAGCACGAAACCCACCAGGCCCAGGCTGGCAGCAGTGGCCACCAGTGACAGTTCCAATGGACCGCCGCCGAGGTGGATCACCTCGTAGACCATCGCCACTGCCCACATGCCCGATCCAAAAATGGAAATGGACAGCGCCGAAATCAGCACCCGGAATTCCCGGTGCGCAAACGGACGCAGCGCTCTTAACGCAGCCATTTCACCAGCCTAGACCTGGTAGTTGGCGCTGTGGAAGGCGCGCCTGCCGATGGCGCGTGGTGTAGGAACCTGAGTTATGAAGCGCCCGACGGCGGTGCGTCGTCGTCGTCGATGTCCGGGCCTTCGGCCGGGTCCTGGCTGTGGATGCCGGTATCGTGCGAAACCCAGCCCTCCGGCTCACCTTCCGCCGGGGCGTCGGTGTGGTGGCGGATGACGTGTTCGTTCTTTTCCGAGGCGTTCATAACGGATACTTCCTGTCCTGGGTGGACTGCTTCCGTGAGTGCCCCCAGTCTACGCCGCGGCAGCTCTGCCGGGACGTCCGCTGTGCGCGGAATAGTATCCACATAGCGCCCCGGGAAGGTCTCGCAGGTCAGGGGTGTGGCATAGGCTGAATCCAGCAGTTCCCAGTATGACGACCCAGCTGCCAAGGAGAGGTGAAGATGCCCAAGCGACCCAACCCGGCGGTGAAAATCGCCCAAGAGACAGCCCATAACGCAGTCTTCGATCAGGAAGGCAACACCAAGCCCGGCGTCCATAATGTCCTGCTGAAGGCCGTCGAAGTCCAGCGCCCTTTGGTCCTGGCCAACCTGCGCAGGCTGCAACGCAGACACCCGAATGACACGCCGGCCCAGCTCGCAGCCAAACTGGAGCGCCACTACTTGCTGGCCATCTCAGGTGGAGGTGCAGCGGTGGGTGCAACAGCGGTCGTTCCTGGCATCGGAACTGCAGCCTCCCTGGGACTTTCCGCGCTCGCCACCGTGGGCTTCCTGGAGACCACAGCGCTCTACGCGTCGTCCTTGGCGGAGCTCCACGGCATCCGGCTGACTGATCCCGTACGTGCGCAAACCATGGTGATGGCCATCATGCTGGGCGAGGAAGGAACGTCCATGCTCGGGGCACTGAGCGGCCAGTCGCTCGGCCGCGGAAAGGGCGTAACCAACGCCTGGGGCAGGACCCTTACCAAGAAGATTCCGGGAAGCGGCTTTGGGGTCATCCGCGACTCCATCCAGCGGGCCTTCCTCAAGAACCTTGTGAAGCGCCAGGGGACCGCGTTCCTGGGCCGTGCTTTGCCTTTCGGCGTGGGCGCAGTGGTGGGTGGTGCCGGCAACCTCATGATGGGCCGGGCCGTGGTTTCCACAGCCAAGGAAGCCTTCGGTCCGCTGCCGGACACCGTCCCGGGTGAGCTGCTCCCCAATGCACCAAAGAATGCCTTCGCTCCCGAATCGGCCGAAACCCTCACGCTGGAAGGCGGTAACAGTGGACCTGAACGCTGACCTCGGGGAGTCTTTCGGCTCCTGGACCATGGGTGACGACGCCTCGATGTTCCGCATCGTGAGCAGTGCCAACGTGGCCTGTGGCTTCCACGCCGGTGATCCTCTCACCATGTTGGACAGCTGCCGCGCGGCGTTCGAACTGGATGTCCGCGTAGGAGCGCATGTGGGCTACCGGGACTTGGCGGGCTTCGGCCGGCGTTCCCTGGACATGACCTTCGACGAACTCTTCGGCGACGTTTTGTATCAACTTGGCGCCCTCGATGGGATGGCCCACGCTGTGGGAGCGTCGGTGGATTACGTGAAGCCGCATGGCGCGCTCTACAACCGGATTGTCCGTGACGCCGAGCAGGCAGAGGCCGTAGTCGCGGCCGTCCATGCCTACGATCCCGGGCTGCCCGTGCTTGGCTTGCCGGGCTCCGAATGGCTGAAGCTCGCAGAAGAATCCGGTCATCCAGTATTCCGCGAGGCGTTCGTGGACCGTGCCTACCTTCCGGACGGCACACTTGTACCCCGTGCCCAGGACGGCGCAGTGCTGCATGATCCCGCTGCCGTGGTGGCTCAAGCCGTAAGGCTGGCAACGCGCAAGGAAATCCTGGCCATCGACGGAACCGTTGTCCCGGTAGTGGCTGATTCCTTATGCATCCACGGAGATACCCCGGGGGCCGTCGACATGGCCGCTGCTGTCCGGGAAGGCCTTGAGCAGGCTGGTGTGCAGATTGAGGCGTTCGCGTAGGCCTGATGCTGCGCAGGCCACGTTGTGCTGGTTCGTGAAGGAGGAGTTTGCCGGATGAGTGCAGTGGTGGTGGTCCCCGGAACGCTGACGCTTGCCCTCAAGCCCGATCAAGCGCTGGACCGCAAGTCCCTGCATCTGGCCAACGCCTTGCTGGGAAATCCTGAACATGCAGCCGGACTCGAGGTGCTGGTGGGCGGCCTGAAGCTGAGGTTCGTGACCGGGTCGGCTGTGGCAGTCACCGGTGCCGAGGGTGTGGTGACGCTCAACGGCTCAGAATTTCCGCTGAACAAAGCGGTCAGGGTAGCTCCCGGAGCAGTGTTGGACTTCGGCCCGGCGTTGTTCGGGATCCGTTACTACGTAGGGGTCCAAGGTGGTGTGTCGGTGCCCGGCGAAGCGCTGTCCGCCGGTGCGTCCGTAACGTTCGGAAAGCCACACGGCCAGGGTTTCCCTGAGGCCAACCACCCCGCCCGGCGGGCACCGGACCCCGAGAGGCCGGTAGTTGCCAGGGTCTCACGTATGCCAGAAGGGCCGGGCGACCCGCAGGCTCGGACTATCGACGCCGGCACGTGGCTTCGATTGACCACGGAACCGTGGACTCTCTCGCAGGAATCAGATCGCGTGGGTGCGCGATTGATGGGTCGACCGCTTGAGGTTGGACAAACGGCTCCAGCTGCCGAAACCCAAGCAGCCCATCCTCAACCGTTGCCCTTGGGCGCAGTGGTGCTGCCGCCGTCTGGCCTTCCCGTCATTGCGTTGGCCGGCCGTCCTGCGGCGGCCAAGTCGCCGGTGATTGCCGTAGTGCGCGACGAAGACCTGGACCTGATCGGCCAAGCAAGGCCAGGGCAGATGGTGCACTTGCTCGGCTGAGAAAACGCGGTGTCGATTTTCTCAAGAACGGCATTCCATGAGAAAACTCAGCCCCGCCGTCTTTCGGCCAGTCGCTGAACCTGCCACCCATGGACGTCGGCGAGCCATTCCAACGGAGCGGACGGGCCAACCCTCGGGTCTTCGGTCTCACGGCCGTCCAGCAAGGCCTGCACGTAGGCGCGATCCAAAGCAATCCGTTCCCGCAGTTGCCCAGCCAAGCCCACTGAGCCGTGGCCCGGGATCACGGCAACCACATTGCCGGCCACGGATTCGAAGAGCCGCAACGCTTCGAGGTAGTCATTGAGCGGATCTGCTGCCTCCAGGTCGAGGAACGGCATCAGGATGTCGGACAGCATGTCGCCGGCTACCAGGACACCGGCCCCCTCGACCAGGAGCGCCGCATGGCCAGGGGCGTGGGCTTGATGCTCCAGAATGCGGACGGTGGGTCCGTCCCACGGGATCTGCACAGTGTCGGCACGCAGCCCGGAAATGAGGCCGAGCAGCTCCATCGGAATCTCATCGGCATGCTCCGGTGGCAGCCCCTCGGCTACCTGTTCCTTCCAGTCAGCAGCGGCCAGGACTGTCCGGATGGAGGCCGCGCAGCGCGCCGTGCCGTAGCGGGGCGGGCTGCCGAAGGAAGGGTGCCAGAGCACATGGTCCCAGTCGGGGTGCGTGGAGAAACCGGCCACGACGGGCTGGCCCAACCCGTGGAGGTCGTCCGCGATGGCGGCCATTTCGTTGACCGTAATGCCGGCGTCGATCAGCAGCACACCGTCCCGGCCCTGCACCACCGTGCAGTTGCTCTGGATGAATTCGCTCTCGTGAACCAGAACGCCCTCAGCGACGGGAGTCAGCATGGAAGTGCCTCCCTTTAGAGTTTCTGCGCCAACATGACCAGGATCCCGCTGGGCCCGCGAAGATACGTCAGTTTGTAAACATCCTGGTAGTTCGCCACACCGCGCAGCGGGTGGCATCCGTGCTTCGCGGCGATCTCCAGGGCTTGATCGATGTCGTCCACCGAGAAAGCAACCCGGTGCATGCCGATCTCGTTGGGAAGGGTGGGGCTGGTCTCGATCGCATCCGGGTGGAGGTACTCGAAAAGCTCCAGTTGGCCGTTGCCATCCGGAGTTTGGAGCACCGCGATTTTTGCGTGGTTACCGTCCAGCCCTACGGCCGTATCGGCCCACTCACCACTGACCGTGTCACGGCCCAGCACGGTGAGCCCGAGATCGGTGAAGAAGGCGATGGTTTCTTCAAGATCCCGGACGGCAATGCCAACGTTTTCAAGTTTGATGGGCATGCGTTGAAGGTACCAAGGCCCGTGGGATAGCTCCAGAGCGCCGCCGGTAATTAGCCGAACAGCAGGTGCGCCACTGTAAAGATCGCAAGCCCGGCCAGGGCGCCCACCACGGTGCCGTTGATGCGGATGTATTGGAGGTCCTTGCCAACCTGCAGCTCGATCTTCTGGGACGTTTCCTCGGCATCCCAACGCGCCACGGTGTCAGAGATGACGCCTGCGATGTCCGAGCGGTACGTGTTCACCAAGTAGCCCGCCGCGTCTCCGATCCAGGCGTTGACCTTGCCGGCCAGTTCGTCGTCGTTGACCAGCCGTGTACCGAAATCGCGGACGGCGCCCTTGAAGCGCTGGCTCAGTTCACTGTGCGGATCGTCGACGGCGTTGAGCAACGCAGTCTTCACGGTTCCCCACGTGCGGGACGCCAGTTCGCGGACCTCGGGATCGCCGAGGATCTGGGCTTTGATGGACTCTGCGCGCTCAATCATGGCGGGATCATGCTGAAGGTCCTGGGCCAGATCCTTCAGGTAAGCATCGATCGACTGGCGCACTTGGTGGTTCTGGTCAGACTGAACAGCGCGAACAAATTTGGAGAGCTCCACGTAGACCCTGTCGCCCACCAGGCCCTCCACGAATGTGGGCACCCAGAGGGGCGAGCGATCCGAGACCAGCCGGTTGACCGTGGCGTGGTTTGCATCCACCCAGTCGGCGGCGCGGTCAACCAAAAGGTCAACCAGGGTGTGGTGGTGTCCGTCGGCGAAGATCCGTTCAGCCATCCGGCCCACGGGCGGTCCCCACGGCGGGGTGAGCAGGTGCTTACGGACCATTCCCTCGATGACTGCCTGGACGTCGTCGTCGTTCAGGACAGTGAAGGCGCCACGGATGATCGCGCCGCCTTCCTTCGCCACGCGTTCGGCTCCGCCCGGTGCCGACAACCACGTGCCGGCCTTGCGGGCAATGTCGATGCTGGACAGCTTGTCCTGCACCACTTCCTGGGAGAGGAAGTTGCTCTCCACGAAGTCACTGAGCGATTCGCCGATCTGGTCCTTGCGGCGCGGAATGATGGCCGTGTGGGGGATTTTCAGGCCCAGGGGGTACTTGAACAGCGCAGTCACCGCGAACCAGTCGGCCAACGCGCCCACCATGCCGCCTTCGGCCGCCGCACGGACGTATTCCAGCCAGGGATACTGCTTCTGGAACGCGAACGCCACGGTGAAGATCACCGCCATGGCGATCAGCAGCGCCAGCGCCAACCGTTTCATGCGGAGCAGCGCGGCCGCTTTTTCCATGTCACCTGCTGAAAGGTCGACGGCGGCGCCCCGCCGTGCGCGGGCGGAACCGGCGCGGGCGGAACCTATGGAACCTGTGGAACCCGGCTGGTGGGGCAGCGGATTGGGGTTGGTGACGTCTTCAGTTGGGATTTGTTCAGAGTTCACCTGCATGAGCCCAGCGTAGCCCCCGCAGATGCACGGAGGTGGGCTACCGTGTCTGCATGACTAGCGACGACTTCGCCCCAGGCCGGCCCAAGGTCTACGCCCATCGCGGCGCGAGTGCAGCCTACGCCGAGCACACCAGGGCGGCTTATCTGCAGGCAATCGCCGACGGTGCCGACGGTGTGGAGTGCGATGTCCACCTGACGCGGGACCAGCACGTGGTGTTGCTGCATGACGCGAACCTGGACCGGACGTCCACAGGTACAGGTCCGGTGGCGGAGCACACGTTGGAGGAGCTCCGCTCTCTGGACTTCTCGTCGTGGAAGGGCGCGCGCATCCCCGAGGCTTACGGGGGAGTGGCCGATCAGTTCCTGACGTTGCCGGAATTGCTGGACATCCTGCGCGGGGCCGGCCGCGAGATTGGTTTGGCAATTGAGCTCAAGCATCCCAGTCCTTACCTGCTCAAGCTGGAGGACAGGGTGTTGGCCTTGCTGGAAGAAGAAGGCTGGACGCCGGAGGAGTCCCGGCTGGAGAACATTCAGGTCTCCTTCATGAGCTTCGATACCGATTCCGTCCAGCGCCTGCTGCAGAGCGTGCCAAAAGAGCACGTGTGCCAACTGGTGGACGACTTCACCGTTAAGGAGCTCCGGCAGGAACTCGGGCTGGGCTTCCTGACCGGCGGGGCGGTAGCCAACGTCATGCGTGCCACGCAGCTGGAAGCAGAACGTGTTCTGGACACAGGCGAAGCATCAATTGCCGGCCCCGGAATTGAGTACGTGAGGGAGCATGCGCGTAACGTGCAGCGGTGGTTGGAAGACGGGCGTATATTCCGCGTGTGGACTGTGGATTCGGAACGGGACGTGGCACTGTGCCAAGGACTTGGAATCCATGAGATCACCACCAACAAGCCGGCGGAGGTCCTCAAACAGTTGATGGTGTCAAGCTGACTTTGGCGGCCACCCCGCTTGTGATTGAGTGGTCTCATGTCATTTCGCTGGTCAGCACAAGCAACCCGAACCACGTCCGCAGTAGCTTTGAGCGCACTGCTCCTGGCCAGCGCCGCGAAGCACTTCCGCACGCCTAAGTTCTACTACCCGGTGGTGCCGGACTACCTCTGCCGCAACGACGAGCCGGCCGGCAGCCCGAATGGACCGCTGGCAGTCATGTCCCGGGAGGAATGGGTTGCCTCGTCGGGGTTGATCGAGGCGGCTGCCGCCGTGGGGCTTCTGATCCCTGCCACGCGAAAGATTGCCGCGGATGCCACCACGGCCATGTTCGCTGCATTCCTTGCCGGGCATATAGATGCACTTCGGCGTGCCTATGGTCCCAGCGGCACGGCAGCCGAGCGCCGCATCCACACTGTCCGCCTGCCGCTGCAGATTCCGCTGATCCTGTGGTCGTGGAGTTTGCGGAAATGAGCGGGAGTGCTGCTCCCGTGAAGCTGAGGGAGTCGCCCGCTTTCAAGGTCGCTGTATCCCTCAGTATCGCCACGGGCCTGTATGGAGTGTCCTTTGGTGCCCTCTCCGTGGCGTCCGGGTTCGATTTCTGGCAGACCATGGTGTTGAGCCTGTTGCTGTTCAGTGGTGGATCGCAGTTCGCCTTCATTGGTGTGGTGGCAGGCGGTGGCTCCGGAGTGGCGGCCATGACGGCCAGTGCCTTGCTGGGGTTACGCAACGGCATCTACGGCATGCAAATCAATGCGATGCTCCGTCCCGGCGGATGGAAGCGTTATGTTTCGGCGCACATCACCATCGACGAATCGACAGCGACGGCGTCGGGCCAGTCCGATCCCGACGAGCAGCGCCGGGGGTTCTGGACCGCTGGAATCGGTATATTCATTCTCTGGAATATCTTTACGGCCGTGGGGGCCCTGGCCGGGGACGCGATGGGCGATCCCAAACAATGGGGTTTGGACGGGGCCGCGGTTGCTGCATTCCTGGCCCTCCTATGGCCACGGTTGAAGGGCCGCGAACCTTGGGCCATCGCCGCTGCCTGCGCACTGGCTACCATCCTGGCCGTGCCCTTCGTTCCATCGGGCGTTCCCATCCTGGTGGCGGCTGTGGTGGCAGGTGTCATCGGGTGGTTCAGCCACGCACGCCTGGACGAAGGACTGGAGCCGGACGTGGATCCCTATGCAGAGAAACACCGGCATGAGAAACCTGGAAACGGCGGCACGAAGTGAATCTGTGGCTATGGATCCTGATTGCCTGTGCGCTGGCATACCTCACCAAGCTGGTGGGCTACTTCGTCCCGGCCAAGCTGCTGGAGAGCCCCCGCATCATGCATGTGGCCGGCACCATGACCATTGGCCTGCTGGCCTCCCTGACGGTGGTCAACGCTGTTGCCTCCGGCCAGGGACTGGTCCTTGATGCCCGCATCGGCGCCCTGGCCGCCGCCGCCGTCGCGCTGTGGCTTCGAGCACCGTTCCTGGTGGTGGTGATTTCGGGTGCCGCGGCCGCGGCACTCCTCAGGCTGCTCGGCTGGGGCTAGCGGTACTGCTGGCCATGTGGCTGCTGGACCGGCGGCTGCGCACCTTGCTGGCCCGGCTGCGCATAACCTTGCTGGCCCGGCTGCGCATAACCCTGGGGGTACGGCTGCGCGTAGCCCTGCGGGTAGGCCACGAACTGCCGCCCGGCCGCCGGGCCCAGGTAGGGGGCGGAGCCGTAAGAGAGCATCGGCACGAAGACCACGGGCAACAGGACCAATCCAACGGTGTAGCCGGCATCCTTGCCGAATGACTTGGAGAGGTCGTGAAGGGCCACGATGCTGAAGTAGATTCCTGCGAACGGGATCAGGGTCAGCAGGAACCAGTACCAGGGGCGTCCGGCGATCTCCATGAGCTTGATGCTGTTGTAGATCGGGACAAAGGCCGCCCACGCAGGGCGGCCTGCCTTGGTGAACATTCCCATGTAGAGCACACCCACGATCGCAAAGACCACTGCGAAGTAGATGACCATCAGCAGCATGACCAAACCGGCTGCTGCAGCGGACTCGGAACCGCTGGATGAGTATGAGCTCAGGGGAATATTCATACGCCCGAGCCTAGTGCCACACAGGCCGTCCCGCGATGGGCAGGACTCACCATCAAGTCGTCCTCCACATCGGAGAGGGAAAACCTCGGCTATGGAACCTCGGTCAGCGTCACACCTGGGATGCCGGACTGTTCCGGAAGCGGCCGGGACGGGCGCTCGGTCCGGATGGCGTCTTCGATCAAGGCCACCGGGCGCTTCCAGGCTGCAGAGCCCGGTTCCATGGTGTCCACGGCGCCAATCAGCATGGCAACGAGCCGGACCATGTCCTCGATGGTGATGTCTCGCCGCAAGGAGCCCTGGCCCTGGCCGCGCTCAAGGAGGGTGGCCATGGAGCCGATGATGCCGCGGGTGATGCCTATCAGGAGTCCGCGGCGGCCTGCGACGGCGTCGAGCAGGTTCGCGTCTTCGCTGGCTACCTGCATCACGGCATCGATGACGTTGATGAGTCCCTCTGCAGCGTCCATGCCGTCCAGGGCAGCTGCGGCGACCGGGTCGACGTGCTGGCGCAGTTGGCGTGACAACGCGGCGAGGACCAGTTGCTCTTTGTCCGAGAAGTTGCGGAACAGCGTTGCGGGGCCAACTCCGGCGGTGGCGGCAATGGTCTGCAGGGGCACTTCGGGCCCGTGTTCCCGGAAACATTGCCGGGCGGCGGTAATGATTTTGTCCACATTGCGTGCGGCGTCTGCCCTGAGGGGCTTGCGTTCAGAGGGCTGTTCCATGCTTGTCAGGGTAGCAACGGAGCGCCCTTGGCCCGTTGTTACGCGGGAGTAGGCCGTTATATGACAAACCAGTACGTGAAACACTGGATTTTATGTTGCTTGCTTTCTCAGTCGCCCCTTCGGGCCAGCCCGCATCCGCCGCCAACGGCGGACCCACCCCCGACGCTTCCGTGCACGACGCCGTCGCTGCCGCCGTCAAGATCGTCCGTGAATCCGGATTGCCCAACCAGACGGACTCCATGTTCACCACCATCGAAGGCGAATGGGATGAGGTCTTCGATGTCGTCAAGCGCGCCACTGAAGCTGTGGGCCGCTACGGCAGCCGTGTCTCCCTGGTGATCAAGGCGGACATCCGGCCCGGCTACAGCGGCGAACTGACCGGCAAGGTGGAGCGGCTCGAAGAGGCGATTTCCGCCACGGACTAGATCCTTCCCCAGCGAAGCCACCGGTGCCAGACTGGGGCCCATGATTGAACACGTTGCCGAGCCCGGTTGGGTTGACGTCGAGCGTTACCTGACTGACGTCGTCGTACGTCCTGATCCTGCCCACAAGCGGGCCCTGGCGTCCGCCGTCGAGGCCGGCATGCCGGCGATTGAAGTAGCCCCCAACGCAGGCAAGCTGCTCCGGATGCTGGTTCAGATGTCGGGGGCCAGACGGGTCCTGGAGATCGGAACCCTGGCGGGTTTCAGCAGTATGTGGATGGCGCAGGGACTGCCCGACGACGGGCGGCTGGTGACGTGCGAATTCCTCCAGAAGCACGCGGACGTGGCACGCGCCAACCTTGATGCCGCCGGGGTGGGGCACAAAGTGGACATCCGGGTGGGTGCTGCCCTGGACACCCTTCCCACGCTGGCGGGGCAGGAATCGTTCGATTTCGTCTTCATCGATGCGGACAAGGAAAACGACTCCAATTACCTCGACTGGGCTATCCGTCTGGGACGCCCCGGGACGGTCATCGTGGTGGACAACGTCATCTGGGACGGCGCCATCCTCGAGCCCCAACGGGACCAGGTCAACGCGCCCGGCATCATAAAAATGTTGGACATGATGGGCCAGGATCCGCGCCTGGACGCCACTGCCATCCAAACGGTGGGCAGCAAGGGCTGGGACGGTTTCGCGATAGCGCGGGTGCGCTAGTGGATTTCACGCTTCGCCCCGCTACGGTGGACGACGCCGAAGCGATGGCCCTCATGCATGTCCAGTCGTGGCGCGAAAGCTACGGGCACCTCCTGCCCCCGGTGTTTTTCGAGAAACAGGAAGCGGCACTGCCCGACCGCATCGGGCGCTACCGCGACTACATCGCGGCGGGTCACGCCAGGATGCTGGCCCACGATCCCGATGGTCTCCTGGTAGGAATCGGCGCCGCAGGCCCGGGCAGGGATGAGGACAGTCCCTGCGAGCGGGAGCTTTTTATGCTCTACACCTTGGAACGTATTCATGGCCGGGGAGTTGGCCAAGCATTGGTGGATGCCTTGATCGGCGACGGCCCGGCCTGCCTCTGGGTCCTGGATGACAATCCGCGCGCCCAGGCCTTCTATCGGCGGAATGGCTTTGTTCCTGACGGCAAGCGGCAACTATGCGATCCCTCCTGGTACTCGCTGCCGGAACATCGCATGGTCCGTCGCGGGCTGTAGGAAGTTCCCACCGCCTGAGCTGTTCCCACAGCTGACTCATCTGGATATGGTGATCACGGGCGGTGTCGATGAAGACCGTCCGGTCCGATTCCCGGGAGGAAGCATGTCTATTCCAGAGCAGGATCCAAGCCAGCAGGAAGGCCCCGCGGACGGTGGCGCGGACGGCGTGCCCGGCACGCACGACGGCGGTGC
>NZ_JBIVTK010000001.1:0-387894 GCF_044756725.1 Paenarthrobacter sp. NPDC091669 | reverse complement strand
GTGCTGACGGTGGTGCCGACGGCGGCGCAGATGGTGGTGCAGAAGGCCCCGCGGACGGTGGTGCGGACGGCGTGCCCGGCACGCACGACGGCGGTGCTGACGGTGGTGCCGACGGCGGCGCAGATGGTGGTGCAGAAGGCCCCGCTGACGGTGGTGCGGACGGCGTGCCCGGCACGCACGACGGCGGTGCCGACGGTGGCGCCGATGGTGGCGCGGACGGCGGCGCCGGACAACAGGGCAGCTAGGTTTGAGCTCTACCAGTACTGATTTCCAGGACCCCGGCGCCGTGAAAGGCGGCGGGGTCCTGGAAACACGCTTAATCGACATCGGCCAGGAAAAATTCGCCAGTGATGTCTGGGGGCGGACCGCCCTGCTCAGCCGCGGTGTCAGCGACTTCTCCGATGTTTTTTCAGCCGGCGCAGTGGACGAATTGGTTTCGCGGCGCGGGCTGCGGACGCCGTTCCTGCGCGTCGCCAAAGGAGGCTCCACGCTTCCCGAGTCCTCCTACACTTCTCCGGCAGGGGTCGGCGCCACCATCTCGGACCAACTTGACGACACCGCGCTGTGGCGCAAATTCGCTGACGGCGCCACCCTCGTCCTGCAAGCGCTGCACCGCACGTGGGAGCCTGTGTCGAGTTTCAGCTCGCAGTTGAGCACTGAACTCGGACATCCTGTGCAGGCCAACGCTTACATCACCCCGCCGCAGAACCGTGGCTTCGATGATCACTACGACATCCACGACGTCTTCGTGCTGCAGATCGAGGGAACCAAGCGCTGGATCATCCATGAGCCGGTCCACGTAGATCCGCTGCGAAGCCAGCCTTGGACGGATCGCCGCTCCGCCGTCGAAGAGGCCGCTCAAGGCGCGGCGTACATCGACACGGTCCTCGAGCCGGGCGATGTCCTTTACCTGCCACGAGGCTGGCTCCATGCCGCCCAGGCGCAGGGGAAAGTTTCCATCCATCTCACCTTGGGTATTCACACCTGGACCCGCCATGCCTTGGCCGAGCATCTGGCACAGGCCGCGCTTGCCGCGCTCTGTGACGATCCAGGGATGCGCCGGTCCTTGCCATTGGGTGTCGCCGGACCTGAGGAGGAAATCGCCGCAGTCCGCGAACGTCTCGCCGCCGCTGTCCTTGAAGCCGATACGACGTCCCTTTTCCATCGGGCCCGAAGGGGACAAGGGCGGCCGGCTCCGCTGGGTCCGGTGGCCCAGCTCGCGGCCATTGACGGACTCAGGCCGGAGTCGCTGGTTCGTCTTCGGGAGGCCCTGGAAGCACGGTTCGATGGCTCACGCCTCACAACCCGCGTCGGTTGGCTGGACTTCCCCGAGGAAGATCTGCCGTCCGTGCGGCGCCTGCTGGAGGGCGGGGATTACCTCGCGGCGGACATCGGCCTGGAACTGGCTGAGAGGTTGTTGCGCGCAGGAGTTCTTGTCCCCGTTACACAATGACGTCCCCGGCAGCCGCAACGGAACGCTTCTTCTGCGCGGAAACTGCCCGGGTGCGCGGCGACTCGATGGCAGGCACAGCGTCACCCGGCCTCGTCTGGGTCCTTGTGGAGTACCGGGGCGCGTGGCCGCCCAACGGCTTTGACGCCCTCGATCTCGAGGCTGGGACCAAAGCGCTCGTCATCTCAGCCGCGCGGACGGCGAATGCGCGGATTCTCCTGGTGCGGCGGCCCGGCCCTCGCCGCCGCCCGGGTCCGGGCAGATGGGCTGTACTTCGCCATGAAGGCTCCGGCGCCCATCGACAGCACTGGGGAACGTGGGAGCGGGATGAGGACCTCGCAGGGATTGCATCAGCCCTGGTATCTCCCGGGGAGCCCGGTTTTCCACCGGTCATCATGGTTTGCGCCCACGGTCAGCACGACCCCTGCTGCGCAGTATGGGGGCGCCCCGTGGGACGTGCACTCAGCGAGCGATGGCCGGAGATGGTGTGGGAGTGCTCCCACGTTGGCGGTGACAGGTTTGCGGCCAACGTGGTCATCGCTCCGGACGGCGTGTACTACGGAGGGCTCGACGCCGGGTCCTCCGTGGCCACCGTTGAGGAGCATCTGGCCGGTCGTATCCACGCCGGGTATCTGCGTGGATATACGGATCTTTTGCCGCCCCAGCAAGCCGCAGTGGTGGCGGTGCTGGGGCGGTTCGGTCCTGCCGGCCGGCAGGATTTTGGGGTCACTGGGACCTTGCGGGAGGGCGACCACTGGCGCATCCAGATCACTGGCCGGCCGCCCCATCCGGCGCATATCGAGGTGGAATTGCGGGCCAGCCGCGCACCGCGGAGGCAGCTGACCTGCCGGGCGCCGGCGGAGGGCTCGGTCATCGCCTACGAAACCCTTTCCATCCGCATAAACTGACACGTGCGGACCGCAGGCACCAACTGCCAGACCTAACGCGATTCCGGATCGTCGGGCGGATCCATGTCCAGCGGCGAATCGAGGAGGCCCGGCGGTTTGGGCACACGGGCCAGCAGCAGGCAGACCACCGTCAACCATGCGACAGCCACGGTCAACACCTCCGCCCACACCGATGCTCCGAGTTCCATGTAGAGATCATAGGGCTCCAGAGGCCGTAAAGGTAAGTAGCCTTACCTTCGATGTGACCGTTCGGAGTAATGGGGCGCTCCACTAGGCTTGAAGCATGACTCAAGCAGGGCTGAAGTAGTGGCGAAACGCGGCAAACCCAACAGGTCCCAGAGGTCGACGACGGGAGTCGTCGAGGTGCCTTCCGGCACCCGTCCTGATGGTCCGGTTGCGGGGGTCTACTACATCGATACCGGCGACTGCGAGCTCATCCCGGACCAGGACAACTCCAACGGCTGGCTGCTGAAGATCAACGGTGTGATGAGTTCCCACATTGACCTCGCCGATCCGCTGTTCCTGGATTTTGAGTACATGCGTTGGATCGCTGCCTTGGTGGAATCACGTTGGCCGCCGGAGCAGAAACCGAAGCTGCGGGCCTTGCACCTCGGCGGGGGAGCCTGCTCCATGGCGCGCTACTTCCACGCCGCCTACCCGGAAGCCCGGCAGGTAGTGGTGGAACTGGACGGCAAACTGGCCGACTATGTGCGCGGCTGGTTCGACCTTCCCAAGGCGCCGTTGTTGAGGCTCCGTGTGGGCGAAGCCCGGCAGGTCACTGAATCCCTCACTCCGGATACCCGGGACCTCATCATCCGCGACGTCTTCGCCGGTGCCTTCACACCCCGCGCGCTGACCACCCGCGAGTTCACGGCGCATGCCGACGCGGTGCTTGCCCCCGACGGCCTGTACGTGGTCAACTCCGGGGACGCTCCTGACCTCAAGAACGCCCGGGCAGATGCCGCGACCATCGCCGACACTTTCGAGCACACCATGATCATCGCGGACCCTGCCATGCTTAAGGGCCGCCGTTACGGCAATATGATCATGGCCGGCAGCCACGCACCTTTCGGAGATGACCCCACACTGGCCCGCAAACTCCTGGGCGGAGGCGTCCCGGCGCACATCTGGGATGATGCGAAAGTGCGGTCTTTTGCGGCGGGAACGCCGGTGCGGCATGACCCCGTAGCCGTCCCCGCGGCCGATCCCTCAGTTGCGGCTGAGTGAGCTGTTCCACGCCTCCCACAAGGTGGCGTAACGGCCCCCGCCGGCCAGCAATTCCTGATGCGGGCCCGACTCGATAATCCGTCCCTGCTCCATCACCACAACGGTGTCCGCCGACGCTGCTTGGGATAAACGGTGTGCGATCACCACGGACGTCCGCCCCGCCAACGCGGCTTCGGCAGCCTGGTCCAGCATGGTGGCTGAGCCGGTTCCCGCCTCAGCAGTAGCTTCGTCGAGGACCGCAATGGGCGGATCCTTGAGCATGAGCCGGGCCAGCGCCAGCTGCTGTGCTTGTTCGGGGGTGAGCTGGTGGCCGCCGGCGCCTACGGGCGTCTCCAGTCCGTCGTCGAGCGTGTTCATCCAGGTAGCCCCCACGGCGGCGAGGACGCGCGGGAGTTCAGCGGGGGAAGCGTCCGGCTTGGCAAGCTTGAGGTCCTCGGCCAGCGTTCCTGAGAAGACGTGCACCTCCTGGCTGACCATCGCGATCCTCGAGTGCAGGTCCGCGGGGGCTGCGGCGGCTGAGTCGAGCCCACCCACCCAGGCGGTCCCGCTGTCCGGGTGTTCCAAGCCCATGATGACCTTGGCCAGGGTGGTCTTTCCGGCTCCTGAGGTGCCGACGATCGCAACCCGCTCACCCGGTCGTACTGTGAGCGAGACGCCGTGGAGCGCGGGCCCCTGGCCGGGGTAGGAGAAGCTGACGTTGTCCAGGACGATGCTGGAATCAGTGGCGCGGGATTCGGCGGTTGGGGAGGTCTTGGCCGTTGACATGGTCAGCCCGAACATGCGCCCCAGGCCGGCAGCGGCCTTCTGGAGTTCATCGAACTGCCCCAAGACCAGCCCGATCGGATCGAACAGCCGGTAGAAGTACAGCGCAGCCGCCGTCGCCGCACCAATAGTCACGATGCCCTCGGAGTGAAGCCAGAAGCCCACCACGAGCACTGCGGACAGGCCTATGAGTTCGGCCAGGTTGAGGCGGTTGTAGAACCGGGTCAGGTAGCTGACGCCCTTGAGCGCGTGGCCGATGTTCTCCTGGGAAGCAGTTGCCACCAGCTCCGCATGGCGCGACCCGAGACCCAACGCCAGGACCGACGGTGAGCCGTGGACGGTCTCGATGATCTGTTCGGTCCGGTTGGCCTCGGTGATACGGACGGTCCGGTAAATGGGGGCGGTCCGTTTGAGGAACCACCGCAGCGTGAACACCTGTAAGGGTGCGGCGATGAGGACGGCCACGGCAAAGCGCCAGTCGATGACCCCCAGGCCCAGCAAGGTGACAGCGATAGTGAAGGCTGCGCTGGTGAACGCCGGCAGTACTCCGGAAATGGCTTCGCTGACAGCCTCGACATCGCCGGACACGCGGGCCACAACATCGCCGATGCCCGCCTTTTCGAGCTGCGCCAAGGGCTTCCGGACAGCTGCCGCGAAGACCTCCTCGCGGAGGCCGGCGAGGGCTTCCTCGCAGATCCGGGCCAGCAGGTTCTGGCCCAGGATGCCCAGCAGGGCGCCGCATCCACCCGCAACCAGCAAGCCGATGGCCAGCCACAGCAAGTTCATGACGTCTCCGCCGCCGGCCGCGATGTTGACCATGATGCCCAGGATCGCCGGCGCTGCCAGTCCACAGCAGGCCGCCGCCAGCAGGACGAACACGGTCAAGGCGAGCCTGCCGGGGCGCTGTGCCAACAGGCGCCACATGGCCCGCCGGGTCTCACGGGGTGTGGCGATGGGCAGGATGTCGGTGCTCATGAACCCACCACCTCGCGGTAGCCGGCCGACGTCGCGAGGAGTTCCCGGTGCGTCCCGGTTTCCGACGCCCCATCGGCACCTCCCACCACCACCCGGTGACAGACGGCCAACAGCGTGGGGCTGGTGGTGACCAACACCAACGCCTTGTCCGGGAAGTTGCGGAGGCCTTCCGCGATCACAGCTTCGGTAGCGGTGTCGACGGCGGTGGTGGGGTCGTGCAGGACCAGCACCGGCTGCTGCTGGTGCAGCGAGCGGCCAAGAACCAGCCGCTGCCGCTGCCCACCGGACAGGCTCTGGCCATGCCCGGTAAGAACGGTTTCGGTGCCATCCGGCAGTTGGGAAACGAAGTCCGCGACGGCTGCAGCCGCCATGGCGCGCTCTTGCAGGGGGATATCGGCTGCTGCCACGTTGTCGCGGACACTGCCGCGGAAAAGGACGCCTTCGTGAGTATCGGCGAAGACTTTGGAGCGGACATCCAGTGGGTCCAGGTCGGCGGCGTCGTGGCCGTCGATGGACACTACGCCGCGGGGAGCGGGTGTGCGGAAACCAAGGGTGTCCACCAATCGCCTGGCTTGCGGGCCGTCCGGCAGCACCACGCCCACGATCTCCCCGGCGGAGGCCGTGAAGGGAGGGAAGGCGCTGTTGTCAGGGCTGTCACGGAGTTCGAGGAGCGGGACCGGGTGCCCCGCGGAGGCGGGCTGCGTCGCTGACGTGGCGGACGCCGTCGTGCTTTCTGCTGCGGCGAGGCGGTCCCCTGAAGCTGCGCGGTAGCCGTCGGCAAGGCGTTCCCCGTCAACAGTCGCAGGCACCGCCTCCGGTTCCTCGAGCAGTACCGCGATGCGTGCCGCTGAGGCCCGTTTCCGGGCGAAATCCACGCTGAGGAAGCCCAGCGCGGCCATGGGCCCCTGGACATATTGGGCCACGCCGACAACCGCCACCAGTTGGCCCACCGTGATGCTGCCTTGGACCGCGAACCACGCTGCGAAGAAGGAGATCCCGGCCAGGAACGCAGCGGACAGCGCGGTGCTGGCGCCGTTGTAGGCGGACCTGGCCCGGACAGCCCGCAGCCCGGCCAGCAGCGATGTCCGGCTGGCGGCCTGGTATCGGGTGATGGCTGCTTCCTCGGCCCCGAGACCCTTGAGGGGGCGTGATCCGGTCACGAAGTCCGTGGCCAGCGCGCCGGCGCTGGCCGCTGAGGACTGTTCCACATCGCTGCGGTCCTCCAACGGCTTGGTGAGGCGCTGCATCACCACCAGCATGACGGGCGTGGCCACCAGGACCGCGATGCCCAAGGGGACCGAAATCAGCAGCAGCGTCACTGCGGAGGTTACGACGCCGGCCGCCGCGGCGATGCCCCCACCGATGAGCCATGACAGGCCGGCAACCCTGTCTGCGTCGGAGGAGGCGATCGCCACGATTTCGCCGGGTGCGCGCCGGGCCGCCATGCCGCGTGGGTGAAGGGTGCGTTCCACCGCCAACTGCCGGAGGTCGTGCGAACCGTAGAGGAAGGAGCGGTTGGTGGCCAAGGTGCCGATGCGCCAGGAAAGGGCGAGCACCACGAAGACGACGGCCAAGGCGCCAAGCCACCAGAGGAGGGCGCCGGCGTCGTGCGGTGCGATTGCCTTGTCAACGGCGGCACCGATGGTCGCGGGAACCAGAGCCTCGCTGACTTGATGCAGGATAAAGCCGGCGCAGCCCACCAGCAGCAACTTCCAGCGGCCATTGGCCAACAGGGTGAACTTGAAGAGACGGGAAGCCGTCCACGGTGTTGGCTTGTTACGCCCGGGTGGGCAGGACGGAATGGCGGAACGGGAGGGCATGCTTACCATAGTAAGGCTCACCTAACTTCAAGAAGGCCAGATGACCCGCCAAGCTATATCGCAATCCGGACAGACCGTGCCACAGGCGACGGCAGGGGTGGGGGTACAGCAGGTCAATGGCGTCTGCACGCAGTATTTCGAGTGCGCGACGCCCGCAACCTGGACTGAACACGTCCACACTACCCATGAGTTGCTGTGGGGTGCCCGCGGTGTCCTGACGGTGGAGGCCGACGGCGGTTTCTTCGCCGTACCGGCAACCCTGGGCCTCTGGATCCCCGCGGGCGTGGTCCATGCTGTGAAATCCGCGCAGGGTACAGGGTTTTACTGCTCGCACATCGACGGCCAGGTAGTGCCGAATCTTGCGAGCCGGACCGTGGCGGTGACGGTGCCGGCCGCAGCGCAGGAGTTGCTGCGCCACATGAGCGCTTTCGATATGGACGACTCCATCCGTGAGCGCTCGGAGCAGGTGGTGGTGGGACTTTTGGATGTTGTGGATGCCCGGCCGATGCTGCTGCCGATGCCCACGGACCCCCGGCTGGAACTCATAGCCCGGGCGCTCCTGGATGATCCCGCACTGGACCGTTCCCTGGAGGAGTGGAGCGTGAAGGTTGCCATCAGTGTCCGCAACCTTTCCCGCCTGTTCCACAAGGAAACCGGCATGACTTTTGCGCAGTGGCGCATCCATGCCAGGGTGCGGGTTGCCTTGGGGCTGCTGGCTGCCGGCTACCCCGTTTCTTCGGTCAGCAGGCGGGTGGGTTACAACAACCCGAGCGCTTTCGTTCAGGTGTTCCGAAAAGTGATGGGGCACACTCCCGGCTGGTACGTGTCCTCGCTTAAGGCCGGAAACCATCACTCTTTGGCCGGTTCCGAATAGATTCCAGCGGTTTCTCAGACCAGTCCGTTGTTAGGGTAGGTATACCTAACTTCGGCAGCCGCTGCGAGGACCCATCAACGGGGCCGCGGACGCCATCGGGAGCTCTCCGTCTCCCCTGAGAACCAAGAGGACCGCAGTGATTTCACGCCCTAAAACCATGTCGGCCGCCGTTGCGGCCCTGGCATCCGCAGCCCTTCTGATGAGCGGATGTGCCACTACCAATGCCAGCGCCAGTGCGAAATCGGAAACCCGCACTGTCACCAGTGAGGTCAAAGAGGTCAACATGCCCGCGGAGCCCAAGAAGGCTTTGGGCATGTACACCACGGACCTGGACATGCTGATCACGCTGGGCATTCCGCTGGCCAGCCAGCAGCCCATCCGCGACAGCGGTTACACAGGCTTCCCGTCTTTCTTTGACCAGGAAGCACTCAAGGGCATCACGCCCTTCACCAACTACCCCGAGTTCAACTTCGAGGCCATCCTCAAGGCTCAGCCGGATGTCATCCTCAATGGCCTGGGCTACGACAAGGAGCTTGACGGCAAGCTCTCCGACATCGCTCCCACCTACACGTTCAACGGCTTCGACGGCAGCGACTGGCGCACCAAGTTCAAGACCGTAGCCGAGGCCTTCGGCAAGACGGAGCAGTACCAGGTGTGGATGGACAAGTACCAGGCAAAGATGGACGACGTAAAGAAGCGCCTGGCCGCCGCCGGCAAGAGCGACCTGGTGATTGGCCCCGTGGATTACTACGAGGACCAGGTATCGGTCAGCTGCTACGGAACGCCATGCCTGGTCATCAAGGACCTGGGCCTGAAGGTCTCCCCGCTGGCCGACGGTGAAGGCTCCAAACTGAGCGCCGAGCAGTTGGAACAGCTCAACGGCATCGATGCCATCATCACCACCGAGGTTCCCGAGAAGGATGGCGCCAACCCGGACGCCTTCGCCCCGCTGGCCAACAACAAGCTGTGGACCTCACTGCCCTTCGTGGCCAACAAACAGATCCACACCTACGACCTCGAAATGATCTACGGCTCCCCGAGCGGCCAGTACGCACTGCTGGAGAAGTTCGAAAAGGCCCTCCTGTCATGATGGCCATCTACCGGGCCGAGGTCCTCGCCACCCGCCGTTTGACGCCTGGAATGGTGCGGATTACCTTCGGCGGTCCCGGCCTGGCCGGCTTCGACACCACGGGTGTCGGCGACGAATATCTCAGGGTCTTCCTCCCCGATCCCGGCACGCATGAGGCCCGGCTGCCCATCTCCACCGGGGACTCCTGGGACTGGTCCGAGGGCGTAGAGCCGTCCGCCATGCGGACCTACACCGTCCGCGCTGTGGACCCCGCCGCCGGAACGGTGGACATTGACTTCGTCGTTCACGACGGCGGATTGGCAGCTTCCTGGGCGCAGCGCGCCCAGGTGGGTGACGTCGTCGGGCTTAACTCGCCCACCGGACTGTACGAACCCCCGGCGGACCTTCAGTGGCAGATCCTGCTGGCCGACGCGACCGGCCTCCCCGCCGTCGCGCGGCTGGTGGAGCAGACGCCGCCGGGAGTTCGGACCCGCGTCCTGATCGAAGTGGAGCACCCGTCGCACCAGCAGGAGCTGACCCTGGGCGCTGGAACCGAGGTCGCCTGGATCCATGGCGGCAACGGCCACAGCCAGTCCCGGCTGGGCGAGGTCCTGCGCTCCATGGAGTTGCCTGGCGGCATCGGCTACATCTGGGTGGCCGGCGAAACCAAGGTGCTGCGCGGGATCCGCAAGTACCTCCGGCATGACAAGAAGCTCACGCCCGAGTCCTACAAGCTGATCGGCTACTGGACGGATAAGAGCGAGGCCTGGGAAGCGCGTTGGGAAAACCTCGACGCCGAAACCCGCCGCTGGTTCGACGATCTTTGGTCCAACGAGAAACGCGATCGCGAGGAAATCGTGGACCTTCAGGACGCCAAGTTCGAATTGCTGGGCCTCTAAATGGCGTCCGGAACCATGGCGCCGCGCCCGGTCATGGCTGAACCGCAGGACGCGGCGCCGGTTTCTTCTGCAGATGCGCGCCCCGCCGGGTTGGTGGCCGTGAACCGGTACCGACTCCTGGGACTTCTTGCAGCGATTGCCGCGCTGGCCCTGGTTCTGTGGCTAAGCCTGGTGGTGGGGTCTAAAGACGTGGACATGGGCAATCTCTGGCCCGCCATCACTGCCTACGATGCCTCGCCGGAGCACGTGATCATCCACGACCTCCGCCTGCCCCGCACCGTCACCGGAGTGGTGGTGGGCATCGCCCTCGGCCTGTCCGGGGCGTTGATCCAGGCCTTGACGCGCAACCCGTTGGCGGACCCCGGCATCCTGGGCGTCAACGCGGGTGCGGGCTTCTTCGTAGTGCTCGGGGTTGCGCTGTTCGGCGTGACCAGCATCCATGAGTACATCTGGTTCTCGTTCGCCGGTGCCGTGGTTGCCACCGTAGCCGTGTACTTCATCGGCTCGCGGGGGAGAGGCGGCGCGACACCGCTCCGCCTCACCCTTGCCGGCGTTGCCCTGGGAGCAGTCCTGGGCGGAATTTCGTCAGGGATCACCCTCTTGCGGCCCGCCGTGTTCGACAGCATGCGCAGTTGGAGCGCCGGGACGTTGAGCAACCGTACCTGGGAAATCTTCACCACCGTAGCGCCGTTCATCCTGGTGGGGACGCTCATAGCACTCGCCCTTGCCCGGCCCCTGAACGCCGTGGCCATGGGCGACGACACTGCCAAGTCCCTCGGCGCCAACATCATCCGCACCCGGATTTGGACCATCGTGTCCGTCACCCTGCTTAGCGGTGCCGCAACGGCCGCGGCAGGACCCATCGGCTTTGTGGGGCTCATGGTTCCGCACGTGGCCCGGTGGATCGTCGGGCCGGACCAGCGCTGGATTCTGGCCTACACCCTGGTGCTTTCGCCTGTGCTGCTCCTCGTCTCTGACATTGCGGGCAGGCTGGTGCTCCGCCCTGGCGAAATGCAGGTAGGCATCATCACGGCCTTCATTGGTGCGCCTGTCCTGATATGGCTCATCCGACGCCGGAAAGTGAGCACGCTGTGACGCGCACCGATCCCGCGGCTCCCATCCAACAGGCCCCTTCCATGCAGCAGGCCCGTTCCATCGATTTTGGCCGCCGGACCCTTGCTGTCCGCCGCTTCGGTGGGCGGCTTTCACTGCGCGTCGACGTCCGTACCCTTGTTGTCACCGCCGTCCTCATCGCCGCCGCCCTGGCGCTCGCCGTCGTCGCCCTTGGCCTGGGTGAGTTCAGCGTTGCGGTGCCGGACGTCGTATCGGCTTTGCTGGGTCAATCCAGCGGAGCCGTGCACATGGTGGTGGTGGAGTGGAGATTGCCCCGCGTCCTCCTGGCCCTGTTATTGGGGGCGGCCATGGGGGTCAGCGGGGCAATCTTCCAGTCGCTGACGCGCAATGCGCTGGGAAGTCCGGACGTCATTGGCTTCAACACCGGCGCCTACACGGGTGCCCTGGTGGTCATCCTGCTGATGGGTGGCGGCTACTTTGCGGTGTCGGCCGGTGCGTTGCTGGGTGGCCTGGTAACTGCTGCCCTGGTGTACCTGTTCGCGTATAAGAAGGGCATCCAGGGGTTCCGGCTCATTATTGCCGGCATCGCCGTGAGTGCCATGTTGGCTTCCGTGAACACTTTTATGATCCTCAAGGCCTCCCTGGAACAGGCGATGTCCGCTGCCGTCTGGGGTGCCGGTTCCCTCAACAAGGTCTCGTGGGACCAGGTGCTGCCCGTGGTGGGTGTCTTTGTGCTGCTGCTGGCCGTGCTGGTGTTTTACGGCAGGCGGTTGGGGCTGTTGGAAATGGGCGACGACGCCGCCCGCGCCTTGGGCGTTCGGCTGGAAGGATCGCGGCTGGTCCTGGCAGTGGTAGGCGTGGCTTTGACGGCGATGGTCACCGCTGCGGCCGGACCGATCGCTTTCGTCTCCCTTGCCGCCCCGCAACTGGCACGCCGGCTGACCCGCTCCGCCTCGGTGGGCATGGTTCCCTCCGCGGCCATGGGCGCCTTCCTGCTGGTGGCCAGCGACATCGTGGCGCAGAACCTGTTCGCGCCGATCCAATTGCCCGTGGGTGTGGTGACCGTCAGTATCGGCGGCTGCTACCTCGTGTGGCTCCTTGCCCGCGAAGTGAAACGGCAATGAGCCAAGAAATGAAGGAAATTGCTGTGACTGATGTGATGGATGTTCCGGCTTCTGTTGGCCCGCATGGTGTGGGCGCCCGGCTCCGCGCCGAGAACGTAAGCCTCGGATATGCGGGCCGGACCGTGTCTGAGGCGTTGGACGTGCGCATTCCCGATGGTGGGTTCACTGTGATTGTTGGGCCCAATGCCTGCGGGAAGTCGACGCTTTTGCGTGCGCTGTCCCGGCTGCTTGAGCCCGGTTCCGGTTCCGTGCTGTTGGATGGCAAGAGCATCTCCTCCTACGGTGCCAAGGAAGTCGCCCGACGCTTGGGTTTGCTGCCGCAGACCTCCATTGCGCCCGACGGAATAACCGTGGCCGACCTCGTTGCCCGGGGGCGCTACCCGCACCAGAAGTTGCTGCGCCAGTGGTCAGAGTCCGATGAAGCGGCCGTGGTTGCTGCGTTGGAAGCCACCAACGTGACGTCGTTGTCCGGGCGTTTGGTGGACGAGCTCTCCGGCGGGCAGCGGCAGCGAGTGTGGGTGGCCATGGTCCTGGCCCAGCAAACCCCGCTGCTCCTGCTGGACGAGCCCACCACGTTCCTGGATATCGCGCACCAGATTGAGCTGCTGGAACTGTTTCGGCGGCTCAACCGCGAAGGGAACACGCTGGTGGCCGTGCTGCACGACCTCAACCATGCATGCCGTTACGCCACACACCTGATCGCCATGAAGGACGGGGCCGTGGTGGCCGAGGGGCGGCCTGCAGATGTCGTGACGGCCGAGCTGGTGGAGCACGTGTTCGGCCTGCCGTGCATCGTGATCGATGACCCCGTGAGCCACACGCCGCTGGTGATCCCGCTGGGGTCCTGATGGTCCCCGCCGCCGGCGGGCTATTCAGCCCCCAGCAGCTCTTCCCGCCGCTGCTCGGTCTCCTCCCGCAGTGCCTGCACGACGGCGGCTACCGCGGGGCGGCGCATGGAGTCCGGGCGGAGGACCATCCAGTAGGGGAGCAGCTCGGCGAAATCCGAGGGCAGCAGGCGCACCAAATCAGCGTGCCGGTCGGCCATGAAGCACGGCAGAAACCCGATGCCGGCCCCTGCCCTGGTGGCCTCGACGTGGACGAACACGTTGGTTGAACTCAGCCCGTCCCGCATGGTGGGAACAAGCCTGCGGGGAGCATCCAGATCGTCCACTTGGAGCATGGAATCCACAAAGTAGACCAGTTGGTGCTGAGTGAGTTCCTCGATGCTCTCCGGGGTACCCTTTGCCGCTAAGTAGGCCCGGGACGCGTACATTCCCAGCCGGTATTCGCCCAGCCTGATCGCTTCGGCCCGGTGGACCTGCGGCGTCCCCACCACCACCTCGATATCCAGGCCGGAGCGCTGCTGCAACGCCCGCCTGGTCACCGTCACGATCTCCACGCTCAACCCAGGGTGTTCCCTCCGCAATCGCGCCACCGCTGGGGCCGCGATATAGGCGCTGAAGCCATCGGTCGCGGTCATGCGTACGACGCCGGTAATGGGGTCGGGCGCGCGGTCGCTGGGTCCCAGCGCGCCCACCGCAGCCTCAATCCGTTCTGCGACCAGTACGGCCTCCGCGCCCAACTCCGTGACCTCCCAACCGCCCGCGGCCCGCGCGAGGATCCTGCCGCCCAGCGCCTTCTCCAGCGCCGCTATCCTGCGCGAAACGGTGGTGTGGTTGAGCCCCAAGGCTTGGGCCGCCGTCGTAAATTTTCCTGAACGTGAGACGGCGAGGAAGATGAGGAGGTCATCCGGGTTCGGCTTCATATCTGCAATTTTGCACACACAGGGTGCTGCTTTGGTCATTGAGACACAACAAATCTGCGGCAATACTCAGTGGAGCATTTCGTGTTGTGGATCACATCACGTTCAAAAGGGTCAAAGAGGACACTGAGGAGATGGATATGAGCGTAGAGCAGCGCTCCGCATCAAAAGCAGGGAAGGGCGCCGGCGAAGGCTCCGGACTCAAGAAGATCGTCGCGGCCTCGATGGTGGGCACCGTGGTGGAGTGGTACGAGTTCTTCCTGTACGCCACGGCCGCCACGCTGGTTTTCGGCAAGTACTTCTTCCCGAGCACCGGCAATGAACTGGACGGCATCATCCAGGCGTTCATCACCTACGCCGTCGGATTCGTTGCCCGCCCGCTCGGTGGCATCGTGTTCGGCCAGATCGGCGACAAGCTCGGCCGCAAGCCCACCCTGCAGTTGACCATTGTGATCGTGGGCGTCTCCACCTTCCTGATGGGCTGCCTTCCGGGCTTCGTGGACATCGGGTACTGGGCTCCGGCCATGCTGGTGGCACTCCGCTTCATCCAGGGCTTCGCCCTGGGCGGCGAATGGGGCGGCGCGGTGCTGTTGGTGGCTGAGCACAGCCCCAACAAGTCGCGTGGCTTCTGGTCCTCCTGGCCGCAAGCAGCAGTGCCAGTGGGTAATCTCCTGGCCACCGCGGTCCTGTTCACCATGTCCTCAGTTCTCAGCAGCGAAGCCTTCCTCGGCTGGGGTTGGCGCGTAGCGTTCTGGCTCTCCGCAGTGATCGTGTTCGTGGGCTACTACATCCGCACCCACGTCACCGAAGCCCCCATCTTCCTCGAAGCCAAGGCGCAGGTGGAGGAGTCCAAGGCCATCAGCTACGGCGTTGGCGAAGTCATCCGAAAGTACCCCAAGGGCATCCTCCAGGCCATGGGCCTCCGCTTCGCCGAGAACATCATGTACTACCTCGTGGTGAGCTTCGCGATCGTGTACCTCAAGAGCGTCCATAAGTACGACACCTCCTCGCTCCTGCTCGCCCTTCTGATCGCCCACGTCATCCACTTCCTGGTCATCCCGCAGGTCGGACGCTTGGTGGACTCGTGGGGACGCAAACCCGTGTACCTCGTGGGCGCTATTGCCGGTGCCACCTGGCCGTTCTTCGCCTTCCCCATGTTCGATACCAAGAACGCCGTAATCATCGTCCTCGCCGTGACCATCGGCCTCTGCCTGCACGCGTTCATGTACGCGGGCCAGCCGGCCATCATGTCCGAACTCTTCCCCACCCGCATGCGTTACTCGGGCGTTTCGCTCGGCTCGCAGGTCACCTCGATCTTCGCCGGCTCACTCGCGCCGCTGCTGGCCACCCAGTGGCTCAAGGACACCGGCTCCTGGGTTCCCACAGCCATCTACCTCGTGGTTGCTTGCGCCATCACCGTCGTCGCGGTTGTTTCGCTGAAGGAGACCAAGGGCATCGCCCTGCAGGAAGTGGACCAGGCCGACGCCATCCGTCACGGACTGGCCACGTCATCTACGTCGAAAGGCTGAACCCGTGGATAACTCCTTGAACGGACGCAAAGCACTGGTGACCGGCGGGGCGAGTGGGATCGGGGCCGCCTGCGCCCGGGCACTCGCCGCCCGCGGCGCGAAGGTTGTAGTAGCCGACGTCGATGCCTCCGGAGCGGCGACGCTCGCCGATGAGCTGGGCGGCACAGCCTGGACAGTGGACCTTCTGGACGTCGACGCCCTGGCCGCACTGAGCCTGGATTGCGACATCCTGGTCAACAACGCCGGCATCCAGAAGGTCGCGCCCATCGAGGAGTTCGAACCCGCGGAGTTCCGGCGGATCCTGGCCCTGATGCTGGAGGCACCGTTCCTCCTCATCAGGGCCGCCCTCCCGCACATGTACGCCAACGGGTTCGGCCGGATCATCAACATCTCGTCGGTCCACGGGCTCCGCGCCTCGGCGTACAAGAGTGCCTACGTCTCCGCCAAGCACGGCCTCGAAGGGCTCAGCAAAGTCACCGCACTGGAAGGTGGCGAGCACGGTGTCACCTCCAACTGCATCAATCCGGGCTATGTACGGACCCCCTTGGTGGAGAAGCAGATCGCCGATCAGGCCCGGCTCCACGGCATCCCCGAAGCCGAGGTCCTGGCCAAAGTGATGCTCACGGAGTCCGCCGTGAAGCGGCTGGTGGAGGTGGAGGAAGTTGCGTCGTTGGCGGCGTGGATGGCCTCCGACGACGCCGGGATGGTCACCGGTGCGAGCTACACCATGGACGGTGGTTGGTCGGCCCGGTAAGTCCCCAAATCCGGGCTAACTTTGGCCGCCGATGATTTCCTCGGCATTATCGAAGGCCCAGGTCACTAGTGGGATCAGCAGTGCCGTGAGTTCGCGGCCGCGTTCAGTCAGGCTGTAGTCCACGCGCGGCGGGATGACGGGTTGTGCATCGCGGCGCACCAGTCCGTCCCGTTCGAGGGTTTTCAGGGTTTGGGCCAGCATTTTCTCGCTGATGCCCTCAGCTCGTCGGCGCAGTTCGCTCCATCGCTGATCTCCTTCGGACAGCGAGAGCAGAATCAGCACGCCCCATTTGCTGGTGATGTGGTCCAGTACCGTCCGGCTCGGGCAGCCGGCTGGGAAGACACCGTCCGCGACGCCGGCCGGAAGGGGAGCCAAGAGGGTACTTACTTTCATGTCAGTACCTTACCTTAAAGTGCGTACTCTCTTTCGGGAAGTTATCTGTTGAAGCGCTGGTTGTGATCGGTGACCGACCCAATAACTTCCTTGAAAGGAACCAGTCATGAGCATCGTCATTACCGGAGCAACAGGCCAGCTGGGCCGCCATGTCATTGAGGCCCTGCTCGAGCGCAATGTCCCCGCTGACAGCATTGTTGCCACAGGCCGCTCCATCGAAAAGCTGTCCGGCTTTGTTGCCCGCGGTGTTCGCGCCGCTGCAATGGACTACGACGACGCTGCCTCTGTGGCCCAAGCGCTTAAGGGTGCCACCAAGGTCCTTCTCATTTCGGGAAGTGCCGTCGGCCAGCGGGTAGAGCAGCACCGCACGGTCATCGAGGCTGCAAAGGCCGAGGGCGTGGAGCTTCTGGCCTACACCAGCATTGCCAACGCAGACACCACCCGCATGAAGCTGGCCGCAGAGCACCAGGCCACGGAATCCATCCTGAAGGAATCCGGCGTCCCCTTCGCCCTCCTTCGCAACAGCTGGTACATCGAGAACTACACCGATCAGTTGCCGGGAACGCTTGCGCAGGGAGCGCTTGCTGGCAGCGCCGGAAACGGCAAGGTCAGCGGTGCTTCCCGCGCAGACTATGCACAAGCTGCAGCCGCGGTTCTGGTCGCGGAGCACCAGGCCGGCAAGATCTACGAATTGGGCGGGGACGAGGCCTTTACCTTGGACGAGCTGGCCGCCGAAATCAGCGCTGCATCAGGGAAGTCCATCGAATACCGGGACCTCCCGGCAGACCAGTACGCCGATCTCCTGACGGGCGCAGGGGTACCGGAAGGCTTCGCGCAGATCCTGGCCGATACCGATCTGGGCATTGGCCGCGGCGAGCTGTTGGTCACCACCGGTGATCTCCGGAAACTGATCGGGCGCCCGGCAACTCCCTTGTCCGACGCCGTGCGCTCCGCTGCTGCTGCCATCTGAGCTGAGCCCTCGCGAGACGACAGTTGATGCCAATGTTCCGCGTGAACATTGGCATCAACTGTAGTTTCGGCGCAGGGAATCAGGCGGTTTCGTCCACCAGCTCTGCCCGGCGGAGGCCGCCGCCGCGGACCCACAGTTTGTAGGCCACGAACAGCAGCACCAGCCAGGTGCCGCCGACATACAGGGCTACCCGGGTGTCCTCGAAGACGCCGAGGATCACGATGACCATTGCCATAAAGGCCATGGTCAGGACGGACGCAGCAGGCCACAGAGGTGACCCGAATTCCGACGCCGGCAGCCCCTTGCGCTTGATCTCCCGCTTCATGGCCACGTGCGACGCCAGGATCATCACCCAGACCCACACGGTGGCAAAGGTGGCGATCGATGCGATGAGCACAAAGACGTCTTCAGGAATCACGGCGTTCAGCACGACGCCAATCAGCAGGATGCCGCCCATCATCACCACGGTCATCCAGGGAACGCCGTGCCGCGAGATCTTGCTGAAGCTCTTCGGCGCGTGACCCTGCTGGGCGAGGCCGAACAGGATGCGGCCTGCTCCGAAAATGTCGCTGTTGATAGCGGAGAGCGCGGCAGTAATGACCACGGCGTTGAGGATGTGCGGCGCGGCCGGGATGCCCAGGCCGTCGAAGATCTGCACGAACGGGCTGCCGCTGCTGCCGATCTCGTTCCACGGGAAGATGCTCATCAGCACACCCAACGTCAGTACGTAGAAGAGCAGCACGCGGACCGGCACGGTATTAACTGCCTGGGGGATGACCTTCTTGGGGTTGGTGGCTTCGCCCGCGGTAATGCCGATGGTTTCGATCCCGCCAAAGGCGAACATCACCACGGCAAATGCAGCAAGGAGCCCCTCGAAGCCGTTCGGGAGGAAGCCGCCGTGGTTCACCAGGTTCCCCAGTCCCGGTGCCACGCCGCCGCCGTCGCCCGTTTGGAAGCCGAACACCACAATCGCTGCACCGCCCACGATCATGGCGATGATCGCCACCACCTTGATGAGGGAGAACCAGAACTCGAGCTCGCCGAACACCTTGACACTGAGCAGGTTCATGGCGCCAAGGAACAGAATGATGGCCAGGACCCAGACCCATCTGTCCACCTGGGGGAACCAGAAACCCATATAGATACTGAAAGCAGTGACGTCGGCGATGGCCACAATGGCCATCTCGAACACGTACGTCCACCCGGTCACGAAACCCGCGAACGGTCCGAGGTACTTGGACGCGTACTGGCCAAAGGAGCCCGACACGGGGTGTCGCACGGCCATTTCGCCGAGTGCGCGCATCACCATGAACACGGCCGCGCCGCCAATGATGTAGGCCAGCAGGACGGCCGGGCCGGCCTTCTGAATCGCAGAAGCAGAGCCGTAGAAGAGGCCCGTACCGATTGCGGATCCGAGGGCCATGAAGCGGATGTGGCGGACGTTCAGGCCCCGGCTGAGCGCCGTACCCGCGGCCTGGAGGACAGAGTTCTCCGCGGCCAGCTTGGTTTGTTGCATAGTAAAACCTTCTCGTCTTTGGGAGGGGATCGCTATCCAGCAGATCACTTTTGGGCCCCTTGTGATCGGACTCACGGGGGTTTGGTGTCTTTGATCGCAGACACTGCTGCTGTGGGCGGACCCGGCGGCTCTGGCGGACCGGACGGTTTTCGGAGGGTGGTCAAAGTCATAGTCGCCGTTCAGATATGATGACCGCGGACAGCTCATCAAACCGGTCAGGCAACCCTCGCTTTTCAGCGTCGCCCCCCTTGAATTCAGCGCTGCCACCGCATCCTTATGGGGGACTTTTGATTTCTGTACTTCGTCACACTCGACGCCGTTGGGCCGCTGCCGTTGTTGCCGTTGTGGCTGGCGCGTCTTTGCTCTTTGCATCCCCCGCGCAGGCTTACGACATTCCCGATTTCGAGGTTCCCAGCGCATCGCAAGCTCCAGTCCCGTATGTTGAACGGGCCTCCGACGCGGCGGGCGTCCTTGAGCTGTGGAGGACGGGTGGCCCGGCCACCCGCGCCGCAGCTGCGTCGGCCCTCGTGGGTGGCGCAAGTGCGGTCCAGGCATTCGTCGACGGCGGGCAGGACGTACCGCTGGCAGCGGACCGCAAACAAATGGTCACCGAGCTGACGGAGCGGGGTAGCGAGCATGTTCGCTCGAAAGCCAAGGAGATTCTTGCCACCGGTGATCCGGCCAGGATCGATGCGTTCCTCGCGTCCGGCTGGGAGAGCACGTGGAGGGTGGACCTCAAAACGGTTGCCTACTACTTCGCCGAGTACAACAACGGCCTGGTTCAGCGCGAGGCTCAGAAGAGCCTTGACGAAGGCGAGAAGGCCGTAGAGGAGTTCGTCCTGAGCGGCTGGAAGGTCAAGGCCAAGGTGTCGGACCGGCAGGCGGTGTACGCGCTGATCGCCTCGCCCAACCCCGCGGTTTCAGCCGGAGCTAAGACCGCTCTTGCCACCACCGAGCCCGCCGCCGACGCCGCGAAGGTTGCCGATTACCTCCGCTACGGCCAGTTCGTTGCAGGCGGGCACCACACTGAATCGGCTGCTGTTTCTGCCCTGCTCCAGCAGGTCAAAGACGACGTCAAGGCCAATCCCGCAGGAGCCGCAGCAGTCGCCGACCGGGCAAAGACCGCCGTGGAACAAGCACGAAACACCGCTGCGGCGGCCCGGAAAGCAGACACGACACGTCTGACTGCTGATCGCGATCTCCTCAGTGCCCAGGCCGTTCCGCGAAATGTCCTGGACAGTGCAAGCGCGGCTTCCGAAAAGCCGTTCAAGGAAACCTTTGCAAGTGCCGCCAAGGAATTGCCCGGACTTTTGGCGACCCTCACCGCTCCCGGTGCCGACCTTGACGCGCTGGTCAAGGAAGCCCGGCAGGTCACCGTGGATCTCGCATTGGTTGGCACGCCTGAAGTGAAGAAGGCAGCCGAGGCGGCGATGTTGGGTGGCGACGCGGCGATCAAGAACTTCGTGGCCAAGGGCCACCCAGAAGCCATTGCGCGGGATTCAAGCGGAGTATCGGCTTTCGGCGCGGACCGCCAGCGCGTTTACCAGCTGCTCGACCTCGGTGGCAGCCACGTGAACAAGGCGGCTGACCTTGCCCTGGGCTCCCCCAACCACGCAGATGTCCGGTACTTCCTTGAGTATGGTTTCGATACTGCGCAGGACCTGGACAACCGGATCCTTGCCTACGCCACCCTGGATAAAGGGGCGGAACGGCGGGCGGCTGCCACGGTAGCGCTGGAGGGCAGCCGGGCTGACCTTCGGGCATTCGCCACGGCGGGGCAGTTTGCTGCTGCAAAGCGTGACGAAGCCACCGCCGTCCACGTTGCCTCGATCGATGCCATGATTGCCGAACTCGCCGGGTTGGCGGACAAGGCAGCGCTCGACGCCGGTACAGCGGCCGACGCTGCGAAGGCCGCCGAAGCAGCCCGTCAGGCAGAGGCAGCGAAAGCCGCCGAGGCGGCCCGCCAGGCAGAAGCAGCTCCCACAGTGGTGCCGTGGCCGCAGGCGCCCGTTTCCGCCGTCGCGCTTCCCGTCACCGGCGAGGCGCCGGACGGCGGGCCTGTTGATGCTGAACGTCCCGACATCACAGATGTCGAGGTCCCACCCGCTGCGACATGGCCCAGCGAGCCGGCGTCGGCCGAGTCTTTGTCGCAAGAGGCGGCCACTCCCTTGGCAGCTTCCTCCACCGGCTTGGGTGGTTGGACCTTCGGCCTGATTGCGGCGCTGGTCCTGGCTGCTGCCGGTGCCATCACGTTCCTGCTTCGTCGGAAGGTCTCTGTCTGACACCCCAGACACCGACCCAGCCTGACGGGTTGGCTGCCGGGCCCCAGAGGGTGCACGCTTGAGTACGGGATACCGGACAGTCGTTTTGATCCGCTGGTCCCGAACCCTGAGCAGTGAGGAACCATGACAACGTCGCCAGTGGCACCAGGCAAGGCCACTTCCAAAGTCCCTGCCGCCGAAAACACCCTGCGGATCCTGAAGCTGCTGGCCTCGCGACGCGGCCCGATGGCGGCGTCAAACATTGCCACGGCACTGGGATTGCCACGTTCCAGTGTTTACCACCTGTTGGGGGTGATGGAGGCCAACGGCTTCGTCCTGCACCTCCACGAAGAACAGCGGTACGGGCTGGGCATCAGCGCCTTCGAACTCAGCTCGGCATACTCGCGCCAGGAGCCTTTGTCGCGGCTTGGCCGGCCCATGCTGGCGTCACTGGTTGATGTGATCGGCGAGAGCGCGCACCTCGCGGTGCTCCATGGCCGCGACGTCCTCTACATCGTGGAGGAACGCGCCAAGAACCGCCCCAGCCTGGTGACCGACGTCGGGGTCCGCCTGCCAAGCCACCTCACGGCGTCAGGCCGAGCGATCCTAGCTGCCCTGCCAAAGTCGCAGGTCCGTGCGCTGTATCCGAACGCCGCCGCCTTCACCTCGCGGCACGAGGTGGAGTTCCCCATCATGAAATACTCCGCGTTGTCCTCTCACCTCGATCAGGTGCGGCAGCGTGGCTATGCCACGGAAAACGGCGAAATCACACCGGGATTCGGCTCCATCGCCGCCGCGGTGACCGACCACGTTGGATGGCCGACGGCGGCAGTCGCCGTCACGTTCTTGGAGGACAAAGTGCCGGCCGAGCAATGGCCGGTGCTCGCTGCCCGGATCCGGAAAGCGGCAGACGAATTGTCGGTGCGGATCCACGGCCGCCCTGGCAACTAAGAAGTTGGGTTCATGACGCGCCCTCGTGCAGTCACGCCGTCTCGCTTTCAACGAGTCTTCGGAAAGTCTCCAGCTCGCCCCGGAAGCTGCCCTTGTAGGACCCCATGGAGAACAGCCGCCCGAAGATTCCGGCGATGAATCCCCGGGTGATGAACACTTGGTTGATGCGCGTGCCGTCGCCCTCGGCAGTGAAGGTCACGTCCGACTCGCCCTTCAGGATGGCATTGCCGAAGCGGGTGCGGATGTGCCGGGGCCGTTCAACCTCAAGGATTTCGGTGGGACTGGCCATCCGCCCGAACCACACCGTGTAGCGGCTGCCGGGCTCATCAATCGAACCAACCAGGTCGCCCGCCCGGGTGACTCCGCCGATCCACTCGGGATACCGGTCAAGATCCGTCCAGGTCGCGAAAACCTGTTCGGGTGGTGCTGCCACAAGGGTCGATATACGGAACGTTGCCATGGGTCCAGCATGCGCTCATTGGTGCTCGAATGCGAGAGGTTGAGTGGGTCTGTAATCCCGGACAGCACCACTCCAAAAGCCGTTCCTGCCGCGCGATAAAGGGGCTTTAGTAGAAGTAGAAGATCTTTCCAGCACACACTTCCCACTGACGAAGGAGCCACCATGGCACCCGCCGATTTCACTACAGGAGCCCGCCCGGTTAAGGCTGCGCGGGGTACTGAGCTCACTGCCAAGTCGTGGCAGACCGAGGCACCGTTGCGCATGTTGATGAACAACCTGGATCCCGAGGTCGCTGAACGTCCGGACGACCTGGTCGTCTACGGTGGCACCGGCCGCGCAGCGCGTTCCTGGGCCGCGTTCGATGCGATTACGCGGACCCTGGAAACCATGGAGAAGGATGAAACCCTTCTGGTGCAGTCGGGGAAGCCGGTGGGTGTGTTCCGCACGAATGAGTGGGCACCGCGGGTTCTCCTCGCCAACTCCAACCTGGTGGGGGATTGGGCGACGTGGCCCGAGTTCCGCCGCCTCGAGGCTGAGGGTTTGATGATGTACGGCCAGATGACCGCCGGGTCCTGGATCTACATCGGCACCCAGGGCATCCTGCAGGGCACGTATGAGACGTTTGCCGCCGTCGGGAACAAGCTCGCCGCGGAGGGGCGCCACCCGGCCCGGTCTTTGGAAGGCGCTGCCGCGCCGGGTTCGACGGAGGGTCCGCTGGCGGGCACCCTGACATTGACCGGTGGTTGCGGCGGGATGGGCGGCGCCCAGCCGCTGGCTGTCACCCTGAACGACGGCGCGTGCCTGATTGTGGACGTGGACGAGACCCGCCTGCGTCGGCGTGTGGGGAAACGGTACCTGGACGAGGTTGAAACTGATCTGGATGCTGCGATCGCGAAGGTCCAGGCCGCGAAGGATGAGCGCCGTGGCTGGTCCGTGGGGTATGTGGGCAACGCCGCTGAGGTCTTCCCCGAACTGCTGGCCCGCCACAAGGCCGGGGAAGTGACGTTCGATGTA
Source organism: Paenarthrobacter sp. NPDC091669 (assembly GCF_044756725.1). Taxonomy (NCBI): domain Bacteria; kingdom Bacillati; phylum Actinomycetota; class Actinomycetes; order Micrococcales; family Micrococcaceae; genus Paenarthrobacter; species Paenarthrobacter sp. NPDC091669. Next base: position 364,102 of record NZ_JBIVTK010000001.1, on the reverse strand, counting down.
GTCACCGACCAGACGTCCGCGCATGACCCGTTGTCGTACCTGCCCGAGGGCATCACGGTGGCGGAGTGGCACACCGAAGCCGAGGCTGATCCGGAAGGGTTCACGAAGAAGGCCCAGGCGTCCATGGCCCGGCAGGTCCAGGCGATGGTGGAGTTCCAGGACGCCGGAGCTGAGGTCTTTGATTACGGCAACTCGATCCGTGACGAGGCCCGGAAGGGTGGGTATGACCGTGCGTTCGAATTCCCCGGCTTCGTCCCGGCCTACATCCGCCCGTTGTTCTGCGAGGGTCTTGGCCCGTTCCGCTGGGTGGCGTTGTCCGGTGACCCGGAAGACATTGCCGTGACGGACAAGGCGATCAAGGAACTGTTCCCGGAGAACACGCACCTGCACAAGTGGCTCGACGCTGCCGCGGACCGCGTGGAATTCGAAGGCCTGCCGGCACGTATTTGCTGGCTCGGGTACGGCGAGCGCGCCAAGGCCGGGTTGCTGTTCAACCAGCTCGTGAAGGAGGGCAAGGTCAAGGCCCCGATCGTGATCGGCCGTGACCACCTGGACTCGGGTTCGGTGGCGTCCCCGTACCGGGAGACCGAGTCCATGAAGGACGGCTCGGACGCTGTTGCTGACTGGCCGTTGCTTAACGCACTGACCGCTGCGTCCTCGGGCGCTACCTGGGTGTCCATCCATCACGGCGGTGGGGTTGGTATTGGCCGGTCCATCCACACCGGCCAGGTCTCGGTCGCTGACGGCACTGACCTGGCAGCCCAGAAACTCGAACGGCTGTTGACCAACGACCCCGGCATGGGCGTCATCCGCCACGTCGACGCCGGCTACGACCGCGCCATCGACGTCGCCAACGAACGCGGCGTCCGCATCCCCATGAACGAATCCGCAGAGAGCAAGTAAGAACATGACCATTACCTCGAACGAACAGCTCACGGTTACCCTCGGCTCCAGCGGCGTCACCCCGGAAGACGTCGTCGCCGTCGCCCGCCATGACGCAAAGGTGACCATCTCCCAGGACGCCCTGGACAACGTGGCCAAGGTCCGCGCCCACATCGACGATCTCGCCACCAGCGATGTCCCGGCCTACGGCATCTCCACGGGCTTCGGCGCGCTGGCCAACCGCCACATCCCCAACGACCTCCGCACCCAGCTGCAGAAGTCGCTGATCCGCAGCCACGCCGCCGGCATGGGCCCGGCCGTGGAACGCGAAGTGGTCCGCGGCATCATGTTCCTCCGCGCCAAGACTTTGGCTTCCGGGCGTACCGGCGTCCGCCCCGTGGTGCTGCAGACCATGGTGGATGTCCTCAACGCCGGCATCACCCCTCTGGTCCGCGAGTTCGGCTCGCTGGGTTGCTCGGGCGACCTCGCGCCGCTGTCGCACTGCGCACTGGTCCTCATGGGCGAAGGCGAAGCCGCAGGTCCCGACGGCGAACTGTACGGAACCGCTGGCCAGCCGCCGGTTGCTGAGCTGCTCGCGCAGCACGGTATCGAGCCGGTTACCCTCGCTGAGAAGGAGGGCCTGGCCCTCGTCAACGGCACCGAAGGCATGCTCGGCATGCTCCTGATGGCCATCGCCGACATCCGTTTGTTGCTTGCGACGGCGGACGTCACCGCCGCGCTCAGCGTCGAGGCGCTGCTCGGCACGGACCAGGTGTTCCTGCCGGAGCTCCATGCCGCACTGCGGCCGCACCCCGGCCAGGCCGCCAGCGCGGACAACATGCTCCGCGTGCTGTCCAACTCGCCGATCGTTGCTTCCCACCGGATCAACGACACCAAGGTCCAGGACGCCTACTCGCTGCGCTGTGCGCCGCAGGTTGCAGGCGCTGTCCGCGACACCGTGGACCACGCAGCGCTGGTCGCTTCCCGTGAACTCGCCGCAGCGATCGACAACCCGGTGGTCCTCCCGGACGGCCGCGTCACGTCCAACGGCAACTTCCACGGCGCACCCGTGGCATACGTCCTGGACTTCCTGGCCATCGCCATAGCGGACCTCAGCTCCATCGCCGAGCGCCGCACCGACCGCATGCTCGATCCCGCACGCTCGCACGGGCTTCCGGCGTTCCTCGCTGGAGATCCGGGCGTGGACTCGGGCCTGATGATCGCCCAGTACACGCAGGCCGGCTTGGTCTCGGACAACAAGCGCCTGGCCGTTCCCGCGTCAGTGGACTCCATCCCGAGCTCCGCGATGCAGGAAGACCACGTGTCCATGGGCTGGCACGCTGCCCGGAAGCTGCGCAAGGCCGTGGAGAACCTTCGCCGCGTGCTCGCCGTCGAGCTTGTCACCAGCGCCCGCGCCATCGACATGCGGACGCAAATGTCCGACGGCGAACTCACCCCTGGTCCTGCCGGTACGGCCGTGCTTGAGGTACTTCGTGAAGTGGTTCAGGGCCCGGGCACCGATCGGTTCCTGTCGCCGGAACTGGAAGCGGCTGACCGTTTGGTCGGCTCCGGCGCGGTCCGCGCGGCCGCCGAATCCGCCGTCGGGATTTTGGCCTGACGTCGAATAAAACGCTCATTTGATGGGCATCTTTGTCACGCCCCGGTCTTTGTTCGCAACGCAAGCACCGGGGCGTGGCAAATGTAGTAGAACTTATGGTGTACGTCACGTCCACAACAACGGTGTTGTGGGCTTGACGGTCAACCGTGAACAACTCAATACACAACAGAGAACATCCACAAAGGGGTAGAAGTTCAATGAAGGCACGCGGAGCAGTCCTGTCCAGGCGAAGCGCTCACTCGGCTACGGTTTCGGACTGGAAGACGCTGAACGTTGGCGAGGCGGTGGAAGTGGTCAAATATGCCCACGTGATTGCCACTGGCCGGATCGAGGAAATCTCCAGCAGCGGAAACGTGGTGTGGCTTGAGCACTCCGGCCCGGGCGTTACCGAAGAGGGTAAGGAACTGTTCATGAAGTCCGACGGCGTGACACTCCGCCGGGCATAGGCGGAGGTTCTGCAGAGGTACTTATTAAACAGAAACCGGGGCTCGTTCCCTTCCGCGGGTAGTAGATGCGGAAAGGAACGGGCCCCGGTTTTTGCGTCGCTGCCGGAAATACGGTGGGGTATCAGGCAGCGAGTACTTCGCGGGTCTGGCCGAAGGGAACGGATTCGTCCAGAGCCACGGTGTAGGTGCCGGGCTCGTGGCGCGTCACCAGAATTCCGCAGGCAGCGTCTGCTGCCGCGTTTTCGATCAGGGCATCCACGGCGCGGTCGAGTCCGTCGTGGATCTCGTCTGCCTTCGAGAAGGACAGGCGAATTTCGCGTTCTGCAGTCATTGCAGGGGTCATTGGGGGGCCTCCTATTACGTGCCGCATGCGAGGGCGACCCATCAATCATAGTGGCTGACCGCCGAAAATATGTAAGATGACTGGCAGTCAGGTGACCTGCGTCTCATCCGGAGCTTGCCTATGGAGGAACCCCTTCCGCCCCCCGCCGACCGCCGCGGGGCGTGCCGGCGGCGGGACCCCAAAGACGTGGTGGCGGGATTCGAACCCGCGTGCGCTGCTTTGCAGGCAGCTCCCTGGCCTCTCGGGTACACCACGTGCCTAAGACACTAGGTGCACTCAAGCGGGCCCGGCAATGTTCATGTCCCGGGCTTTCGTAAGGCTACGAACCGTGTCGCCAGGCTAAGAGTTGGAGTCGTTCGGCGACGTGAAGATTGTCATGAACCGGCCGAACCCGGGCTCGTTCGCTGAACGCAACGCTCAACAGCGGGTGTCACGGACAAGCGCGGGATCCGTGGATGCACCCCGCCCGGAGCGCAGCCCCGCCAGCTTGGTCACGCCGACGGCCACGAGCAGTGCGAGGATCGCAGCCGCCATGTGAGTGTAGAGGAGGAGGTGGATGTCGCCGCCGCTGGTCGCGGTGCCGGCCGGTGCGTCCCCCAAGTCCGGGGCTCCGTGCACGTGGTCCAGGAATCCGCTGCCGGGAAAGTACCCTCCGAAGGCCTCAAAGCCGAAGTGCAGCAGCTGCTGTGCCAAGCCGGATAGGAGCAGCAGCAGCAGCGGGCCGTGCACCCAGCGGGACACAAGCTGTGCGGCGAGCGCACACAACGCGGCGAACCCCAGGAGGACAGGTATGGCCGGAGCGCTTCCGCCCGCGAACAGGTGCGCTGCGAGGCCCAGAGCCACAGCCGCTGGCCCTGCCACCCAGGCCCACTTGTCCTGCACAGGAGTTCCGCGCATCGCCATCCTTCCCTCCCCACAGAGTAGGCGGAGGAAGGCGGCTGGAAAAGGGAACGCTAGGCGAGCAGGGCGTTCACCAGCCGCGCAGCCACTTTCGCGGTGCGGTGATCGATATCAAACTCCGGGTTCAGCTCCGCTACGTCCAGGTGCAGGAGCTTCCCGCTCGCAGCAACCTGCCGGCAGACGGCACTGATCACTGGCAAAGGCACGCCATATGCGGCGGGTGCGCTGACCCCAGGGGCCACGGATGCAGGCATTACATCCAGGTCGATGGTCAGGTACAGCACGTCCACGCCGGCCAGGAAATCGGCAACAAAAATCTCCACGGCCTCCGGGGTGCACAGCTCGTCCAGCAGGTACTTCACACCCAGGCGATCGGCGGTGTCGAAGAGGGTGCGCGTGTTGTTCGGCTCCGAAATTCCGACGACGGCGTACTGCAGTTCCCGGCCGGCGGCGGCTTCTGCGTGGGCCATCTGCAGGAACGGCGTACCCGAGCTCGGTGTGGGCTCGTCGCGAAGGTCAAAGTGGGCATCCAGGTTCAGGACACCAAGCCGTTTGCCGCGGACCGTGTCAGAACCGGCCACCCCAAGGTAACTGGCGAACGCTGTTTCGTGGCCGCCGCCCAGCACCACGGTGAGGTTTCCGGCGTCGAGCAGTTCCGAAATGGCGCGTCCGGCGCGCTCTTGGCCCGCTTCCAGTGAGTCGTCCTCCACCACCACATCACCGGCGTCGAACACGTCACGGTCAAGGTGGAACGCCAGCGGACCCAGCGCCGTGCGGATGGCGGCGGGAGCCGCAGCAGCACCCACCCGGCCTTGGTTGCGGAGGACTCCGGCATCGCTGCAGAAACCAAGCACGACGGCGGGGCGCGTGGCGGTTGCGGGCGCGGGCGACGTCAGGGGTGCTACCGCCTGCCACCAGCGGCGGTGTTCAGCGCCGTCTCCGTCAAAGCGGCCCGTCCAAGGGCTGGGGCTGACGTCTACGGCGAGGGTGGTGCTGGTTTCCATGCTTCAAGCACACCCGAATGAGCACACGAAAACCAGCGATCCAGCGTGGCGAGTGTCTGAAACCCCGGACTTCACCGCCGAAGGCAACCCCGCGACCTACTTGACGCCCAGCAGTTCCTCCACGGTTCCAATGCCGAAGAACAGCAGGAACGCAGCGGCCACAGCCCACATGAGCGGGTGGACTTCGCGGGCGCGGCCCTGGAAGGTGCGGATCAGTACGTAGGAGATGAAGCCGGCGCCGAGGCCGTTGGCGATCGAGTACGTGAACGGCATGAGGGAGATGGTCAGGAACGCCGGGATGCCGACACCCCAGTCCTGCCAATCGATCTTGCCCACCTGGGAGACCATCATGAAGCCCACAACCACCAATGCCGGGGCCACGGCTTCGAAGGGGACAAGGTTGATGAGGGGGGTGAAGAACATCGCCACCAGGAACAGCACGCCGGTGACGATCGAGGCGAGGCCGGTGCGGGCACCTTCGCCGATGCCGGCGCCGGACTCGACAAAGATCTGGTTGGACGAAACGGACGCGCCGCCGCCTACGATCGCGCCGAGGGCATCCACCTGCAGGACACGGTCCACGTTGGGGATGTTGCCGTCCTTGTCCACGGTTCCGGCCTCGTTGGCCAGGCCCACCATGGTGCCCATGGCATCGAAGAAGATGCTCAGCAGGATCACGAATGCCAGCAGGGCCGCTGCGATGAACCCAAGGTGCTCAAAGGCGCCGAATGGGTTGGCCTTGCCGATGAGGGACAGGTCCGGAGCGCCCCACTCCGAGAGGGTGGGAGCCACGAGGGACCAGCCGCGCGGGTTGACGTTCTTGCCGTCGAAGCTGGGGCCGATGTGGAGGGTGAATTCGAGGATGGCGGCCAGTGCCGTGGAGACCACGATCCCGATGAGGATGGCGCCGCGGACCTTTCGGACCACCAGGGCGATGGTGAGGATGAGGCCCACTGCGAACACCAGGGTGGGCCAGCCCATGAGCTTGCCATCCACGCCCAGGCCCAGGGGAACCGTGGTGCCGGCGGCGTCGGGAATTCGGCGCACAAATCCCGCATTGACCAGCCCGATCAGCGCAATGAAGAGTCCGATACCCACCACGATCGCCGTTTTGAGCGCTTCCGGCACGGCCTTGAACACGGCGGTACGGAAACCGGTCAGCACCAGGATGAGCATGGTGATGCCGGAGAGGACCACAAGGCCCATCATGTCCGGCCAGGTGAGCTCCGGGTGCGAGGCGACCGTGACGGCAACGAAGGCGTTGACGCCCAGACCGGTTGCGACGGCGAACGGGTGCTTGGCCCACGCACCCATGAGGATGGTCAGGATGCCCGCCACGAAGGCCGTCGTGGCTGCGACGGCCGTAAAGCCGAGGGATGCCCCACTGGAATCCGCCCCGGAGAGGATCAGCGGGTTCAACACCACGATGTAGCTCATGGCGAAGAACGTTGCGAAGCCGCCACGAATTTCCCGCGAGTACGTGGATCCACGTTCAGTAATTTTGAAGTAGCGGTCTACTGCAGAACCTTGCTTAAGCATGAAGGACTCCGGGGATCGGTGGGAGTGTGCCCTCAAATCCTATGCGGTCCGGTACGGGCGCTCCGGACGATTCGCCTAGTCTGTAAGGAAGCCAACACTAGGAGAAACCGCCCCATGCGTACCATCCGCCCGCTTCTGGCCGCCGTCGTCGCTGCTCTTGCCTTCGCGTCCGCCCTGCTGTTTTCTGCGGCACCCGCGTCCGCCCATGACGTCGCTGAATCCACGACGCCGGCCAATGGCACCAGCGTCACGGACGTTCCGGCGTCGGTTTCCATCACATTCAACAACCGGCCGCTCGCGCAATTCTCGGGCGTGACGGTTACGGCGGGCGGCGAAAACTGGGCGGATGGCCCGGTGGAGATCATCGACAACCAGGCGGTCCAGAAGCTGCGCGAAGGCGCTCCGGCCGGCGAATACACGGTGGTCTGGCGCGTCGTCAGCAGCGATTCGCACCCCATCGAGGGCACCTTTACCTTCACGGCCACCGCAGGAAGCACGACGACGACCAGCGGTTCGGCGGCAGCCTCTCCTTCCGCTTCAGCACCGTCGTCTTCAGCACCGTCGGCAGCGGTACCGACGGCCGGAACCGCGGCCCCGGGCAACGCGGCGCAGGGAACCGGTAACAGCGAACCCGCGGCCGACGCCTCCCAGCCCTTCCCGTGGAGCATCGTAGGCCTGGCGGTTGTTGCTGTTGGTCTCGTTATTTTTCTGGCTGTTACAGCCCGCAGAAAACTCGCTGCTTCAAACGACTCTGATGGCGATTCTCCCGCGGAATAACAGGGTTTTCTACGTAGCCGCGAAGATCTCGAAACGGTTACTGCGACACGCCAGAAGCGTACTTCTCGTTACTTAAATGTGACTTCCGCGTGATCATCGCGTACGGTGGTACCTGTGCCTGTTCCACGTAGCGGGCACTTCCGGCCTGATTGCCTAGCTCTGCCGCAGTCCGGAATCCGTTCGCAGACAAACCTTACGGCAGAGACGGGGAACCCATTTTAGGCCGCTTTCGAGCGTGCCTTGGGGTGAAGTCACGATGCTTCCGCTGAACAGCGGGAGATAGTGGCCGGGTGACTCCCATCCGAATCCGACAGCTAACCTCGCAGGCATCGGGAGAGGCTCTTTCATGTCTTCACGCATTCTTCGCGGCCGTCGTAAGGCGGACAGCGTACGTCCTAATCCGTTCATCTCCATCTCCAAGGCAGTTGCCAGCAACGCTTCCGGCGCTGGCCGCCAGGCGGCTGTTATCGCAGCAGCCTCGGGCCTTGTGTTGACCGGCTCCATTGCAGCTCACGCTGCTGAAGCTCCGGTTCAGCGGGATTCCAGCCCGGCAACGGTCGCTGAGACCGTTTCAGCCGACGCACCCACCCAGGTTGTCACCGCCCTGGCTACGGCTACCGTCAACTTCGAGCGCCCTGCTGTTGCTTCTGTTGCAGCGCCGGTTATCGAGAAGCCTGCACCGGTTGCTCCGGCTCCCGTCGCCAAGAAGGCAGCAGTCACCACTGCCGCCGCAAAGGCTCCTGTTGCCAAGGCTGCTGCTGCCGCTCCGGCCGCTGCTGCTCCTGCTCCTGCGGCCGCTGCTGCTCCGGCCGTTGGTGGCGTCAATGCCGCCATGGTTGCCTCGGCTTACGCCCAGATCGGCATCATGCAGGACTGCACCGCCATGGTGGAGCGCGCACTCGGCTCCGCAGGCATCCCCGTTGGCGACCTCGGTCCCATGCAGTTCATGAACTACGGCAAGGTTGTCAGCTCACCCCAGCCCGGTGACATGATCGTCCAGTCCGGCCACGTCGCCATCTACATCGGCAACGGCCAGGCCATCAGCGGTGGCATCAATGGCAACCAGACGGGCATCCACCCGATCAGCTGGTTGACCGCAACGGGTCCCCTGACCTACGTACGCGCTGGCGCATAAGCCTCACGCTTCAGTTCAAAGGCCGGTGTCTTCGAAGAGTTCTTCTTCGAGGACACCGGCCTTTGGCGTTAAGTTTTGTGCGGAATAGTTCACGGCCAGGCACGACGCCGAAGGTCAGTCAGGCGGGCAGGCGGGCCTTTGCAGGGTGTCGTGGAGGGCGTTTGATCTGCTACGCGGTGGCGATGCCCGGCCCTGCCGGGAGGGCCACCTTGGACGATATCGCCTGGCCCACAGCCTTTGCCTGCCGAAGTACTTCCTTGGGTGTGGGCGTAATGAGCTCGCCGACTCCTACAAGGTGCATCCCGACGGCCCGCATTGCGGCCACCAGGTTCTGGCCGATCGCTATACCGAGTTCCGCCAGCATTCGGCGCAATTGGCTCTGCGCACAGCGCGTGACCACAATATGGTCGGCCAGAAGAACACCGTTGGCAGTGTGCACGGCCCACTGGCGGCGGGTGGACTCGAGGGGTCCGGAGGCGTGAAGCCCTGTCCTGAGCCCGGCAGTGGTCATGCTGGCGGCCAGTCCATAGCCGATCTGCTGGGAAGGGTCGGAGCCAAGAAAGTCGAGGCGGACCGCCCGTGTGGTGCTGCGGACATCCAGGTGATGGCTTGCGGCGTAGTTCCGCAGGTGGCGGAGGATCTCGTTACGCTCCTGCATGGCCGAGGGATCGGCTGCATCGCAGCGTTGGAGCATGCCAGTGTGGACTGACGGGCCGGTTGCGGACAACGTCCCGAACCCGTCCACCACTATGGAGTTCACGCCGTAGCGGCTGAGCTCACTGGCAACTGCCAAGCCGGACAGGCCGGCTCCGATGACCACGGTGGTGGTGCGTTCCGTGGCGGAATCAGGCGTGAGTGACACTGCTTGGTTCCTCCTTGACGTGTGTGCCGTTAGGCATCGCATGGGGTCGCGTCCGAGTTCCCCAAGCGGCCGCAATAAATGGCCGGAGTGTGCTGTGGAACACGGTTGCCGGCCATTCGGTGACTCGAACACTACCGAACTTTTTCTGCCATGGATAGCCTCCTGAGTCCGCGTGTTCGCCTTGTTCATCCCCAGCGCAAAATGCGGCCCCTGCAACCGAGCCCGGACCGTTATACACATAGCCCAAAGTCACCTTGATTCGGCGTTGCCGACCGAGAATAGTGGGCATTGGGAGAAGGAATTTCCAGGTTCCTTCTGCCCGGGCCATTGACAATGGCGCCAATAGGGAATCCGAGCCGGAGAACCTCTGGCAGAATGGCCGGAACATCAAGCAGCAGGTGGAGAGGCGGGCCCCATGGACCAGCACAGCAGGCACAATGAAGAGCCACAGGACGGCCAGGACCAGGCAGTGGCGCCAGGTGGCATTGTCGTTGGAGTCGACGGTTCAGAGCACGGGCAGTGTGCGTTGGTGTGGGCGGCACGTGAAGCCGAACGCCGTCAGCTGCCTTTGCACATCGTGACGGCCTACTCCGTACCCATTTTTGCCGCATCAGGGCTGGATGGCGGCTACGCAACTGTGGATGATTCGGTGATCCGCGAGGGCGCGGACGCGATCGTGAAACAGGCTATGGACAAGATCTCCGGGTATGCCATCGACGTTGACGCTTCCGTCGAGAACGGCGACGCCGCCGGTGTTCTCCTGGACCTCTCGGCAGACGCCGCGCTCCTTGTTTTTGGCAGCCGGGGCCGCGGCGGCTTCGTTGGACGCCTTTTGGGATCTGTCAGCAGCGCATTGCCTGCCCACGCCAAATGCCCCACCGTCACGGTCCCGCTGTACTGCGCCGACCGTCTCGGCGAAAACACTGAAGACAAGCACATCAAGGCCGAGCACGCCAAGGCTGGCCCCCGCGCCGTGGAAAACGTCGTTGCAGTGGGCGTCGACGGCTCCGAGCAAGCCCGCGTGGCAGTGCTCGAAGCGGCCGAGCAAGCGCAGCGCATGGGAGCCAAGCTCCGCGTCATCTGCGCTGTGCCGCAGTACAGCGGGTCCCTGGCATGGGTGCCGGCTCCGTTGGACCGCGATGCCCTCTTTGCGGATATCAGGGTGCAGCTTGACGCCGGTGTTGCGTGGCTCAGGAGCCACTTCCCCCAGCTTCCCATTGAGACGGATCTCCGCGATGGCTCACCCGTGGACGTGCTGGTGGAAACCAGCCGCAGCGTCGAGCTGGTGGTCCTGGGAACACGCGGCCGCGGCGGGTTCGCGGGCATGCTGCTCGGTTCCACCTCGGACGGCGTCCTCCACCATGCCAAGGGTCCTGTGCTGGTTGTTCCGGATCGTGAGGACCCCCGGCTGGCCGACCGTCACAAGTTTGGGCCAATGCTCGGCGCAGCTTAGGGCGCGGGGACCACTGCGCCATGGATGTCCAACAGCCCAGCGCGGCACTCATTCTGGACATCTCTGACATCAGTGGGGCCATGGTTCCTGATGTGGGGGGAAAGGCGGCCAACCTGGGGGAGCTGGCCAGTGCCGGACTGCCCGTGCCGCCCGGATTCTGCCTGACTACCGCTGCCTACCGGAACGCCCTTTCGGCCATTGGCCTGGACGAGGTCCTTGCGGCACTGAAGGAGGTCGATGCTTCCCGGTTGGACCAGCTGAACGGGCTCGCCGCCCGCGCGCGGTCCTTGGTGCTCGACGCCGGCATTCCCCAACCGATCGCCGAAGTGGTGAGGTCCGCCTACCAGCAGTTGGGAGAGGACGTTCCCGTTGCCGTCAGGTCGTCAGCAACCGCGGAGGACCTGGCTTTCGCGAGTTTCGCCGGTCAGCAGGACACCTTCCTGAACGTGGTGGGCGCTGACTCTGTCCTGGAAGCTGTGAGCCGCTGCTGGGCGTCGCTGTGGACAGACCGTGCCGTGACGTACAGGACCACCAACGGGATTGACCACGCGTCGGTCACCCTGGCTGTAGTGGTGCAGGAGATGGTGGACTCCGCCACCGCCGGAGTCATGTTCACCGCCAACCCGGTGACAGGAAACCGGCACCAGACAGTGATTGATGCCAGCCCGGGCCTGGGAGAGGCCGTCGTTTCCGGAGCCGTGAATCCGGATCAGTACGTGGTGGATGTTCGGCGCGGTGCCATGGTGAAAAGGACCGTGGGGGACAGGCAAGTGGAGATCAGGGCGATCCCTGGCGGTGGCACGGAACGCGTTGAACGCAGCACCGGGTCCTCGCGGGACCAGCCCGGCGATTCAAACCCTCAGCCCTGCCTCAGTGATCACCAGGTGTTGGGGCTCGTGGACTTGGGCCGCGAGGTCCAGTTGCATTACGGAGCCCCGCAGGACACCGAGTGGGCCATCGACCATGAGGGAAAAATATGGCTCACCCAAGCCCGGCCCATCACTACCCTGTACCCGCAAACCACGCGGACCCCTCCCGTTCCGGGCGAGCACGCCTTCCTGAACTTCAGCCTCGCCCAGGGCCTCACCAGGCCACTGACTCCCATGGGCCTGGCCGGCATTCGGCTCATCGCCTCCTCCGTCGCCAGGACCGCGGCATTCGATGTTCCGGATCCCCGGTCCGGCCCGCCCCCTTACTACGAGGCGGGGCAGCGCATCTTCTTCGACCTCACTTCGGTGGTGCGGAGCAGGGTCGGCCGGGCGATCGTGCCCCGGGTTTTCGATCTCATGGAGGCCCGCTCGGCCGTTCTGATACGTGGACTCTTTGACGATCCACGTTTCACAGTGACCACCAGGACGCCCTTGAAACTGATTCGCCACGTTGCTCCGGTTGCGGCCAGGTACCGGCTCCCTGAGACGCTGTTCCGTGGCTTGCTCCGCCCGGCGTCGGCACTGGAACGCGTGGAGAAACGCGGCTCCGATCTGCGCAGCACCTTGACGGTCCCGCAGCGAGCAACGGCCCACCAGCGGATCGGCCACGTCCAGCGAATCCTCGGAGAAGAGGTTTTCGCCACGGTCCCGCGGGTGCTGCCCCTTCCCGCGCTGGGCTTTGCCATGCTGGCGTTGGTCAAGAAGCTCCTGGGGGATCAGGCTCCGTATAGCGAGCTCCAAACGGTGATCCGGGGCCTTCCCAACAACGTCACTACCGAGATGGACCTGGCACTCTGGCAGCTTGCCGCTGAGATTCGGAAAGACCCCGACGCCGTTGCCTCCATGTCCGGTCTCCCGGCGGCAGAATTGACGGAGCAGTATCGGGACGGAAAGCTCCCAGCCGTTGCCCAAGCCGGATTGAGCTCGTTCCTGGGCACCTTCGGGCACCGGGCCGTCGCCGAGATCGACCTGGGCATGCCGCGCTGGTCAGACGATCCCACCCACATCCTTGGCGTCGTCACCAACTATTTGAGGCTTGCGGACGGCTCAGAGGCGCCGGACCAGCAGTTCGCGCGTGCAGCCCGCGACGCCGATGAACAGGTAGCGCGTTTCGTGGCGCGGGCCAGGACCAAGAGCCCTTTGCACTCTGCCGTGGTTCGCATGGCGTTGGACCGGACACGGAGGTTCGCTGGACTGCGAGAGTTGCCCAAGTACAACCTGGTCCTGGGACTGGCTGTTGCGCGGAAGCAGTTGCTTCTCATCGGCAATGAGCTTGCGGCAGAGCACCGGATCAAACGCCCCGAGGACATCTTTTTCCTGGACCTCGACGAAGCCGAGACCGCACTGGCAGGAGATGACCTGCAGGAGTTGGTTGCTGAGCGACGCGCCGCCTACGGGCAGGAACTGCGGCGGAGGCACATACCGCGGGTGCTGATGTCGGATGGCACCGAACCGGAAGCCGCACCCGGAACCAGGGGGCCACAGCGCTCTGGCACTTTGTCCGGCAGTCCGGCGTCGACGGGACGGGTCACAGCTCCTGCGAGGGTCATCATGGACCCCATTGGCGCGCATCTGGAGCCCGGAGAAATCCTCGTGGCACCGTCAACGGACCCCGGCTGGACGCCGTTGTTCCTCACAGCGGGAGGTTTGGTCATGGAGATGGGTGGACCCAACTCCCATGGCGCCGTGGTGGCTCGTGAGTACGGCATCCCTGCCGTTGTGGGGGTTCCGGACGCCACATCGCGCATCAGGACCGGTCAGCGCGTCACCGTGGACGGCGCAGCGGGGACCGTAGCTGTTGAGGGTGCGGGCGAGGGGACCAGCTAGGCGTGCTGGTGCGACTCGTGCTCCGAGTGGCTCACCGGCTCCAACTGGAAAGTGCAATGCTCGGTGTCGAAATGACGGCCCAGGCAGGACCCCAACTGGTCAAGGATGCTGTCCGCCCCGCTGGCGTTGAGGACTTCGTCTTCCACCACAACATGGGCTGAGAACACGGGAACGCCGGAAGTGATGGTCCAGATGTGGATGTCGTGGGCTTCCACCACACCATCCACGGCGATGATGTGCTCGCGGATCATGTTCACGTCCACGCCCTTCGGTGTGGCCTCCAAGAGGACGTCCACCACGTCGCGAAGCAGATGCCAGGCGCGGGGGATGATCATCACTGCGATCAACACCGAAGCGATGGGGTCGGCGGCGCTGAAGCCTGTCGTCATGATGACGATGGCCGCCACAATGACCGCGATGGAGCCCAGAAGGTCACCGAGGACCTCAAGGTAGGCCCCACGTACGTTGAGGCTCTCTTTCTGCGCCCCCTGCAGGATCAGGAGCGAGACAAGGTTGGCCACGGCACCCAAAATGGCGGCCCACAGCATGACGTCGGTATGGATCTCCGGGGATTCCCCGAAGCGGCGGATGGCTTCGATCATGATCACCACAGCGATCACAATGAGGATCAACGCGTTCGCCAAGGCGGCCAGCACTTCGGCCCGCTGGTACCCGTACGTCCGCTGGTCACTGGCTGGACGGGTGGCGATCCAAGCCGCCATCAGTGCGATGAAGACGCCTGCGGCATCAGAGAGCATGTGGCCGGCATCAGCCAGCAGCGCCAAGGATCCGGACACGACGGCGCCCACCACCTGGATGCCCACCACCCCTAAGGTGATGGCCAGGACGGCGATGAGCCGCTTCCGATGCTTGCCGGTTGCTGTGACTCCGTGGGAGTGGTTGTGGTCGTGCCCCATGTCTATAAGGCTAGCCCCAGCCGAGTTCGTGCAGACGGTCGTCGTCGATCCCGAAGTGGTGCGCGATCTCGTGGACCACTGTGATGGCTACTTCATCAATCACTTCTTCGCGCGTGCTGCAGATGTTCAGGATGGGCTGTCTGAAGATGGTGATCCGGTCCGGCAGTGAACCGGCTTCCCACCAGGAATCGCGTTCCGTCAGGGGGACGCCCTCGTAGAGTCCCAACAGCACAGTGTCCGGATCTTCGCCCGGCTGGGGCGTGTAGTCGTCTTCAATGAAGATAGCCACGTTGTCCATGGCACTGGCCGCTTTGGGCGGGATCAGTTGGAGGGCGTCGCTGACGGCCTCTTCAAATTCTTCGGGAGACATGTCGAAAGGCGAGGCGCTATGGGCTTCGTCCGCTGCGGTGTGCTCAACAGGACTGTGCACCGCATTCCGTTCCCGAAGCGGCGATGATGGGCGCTCGCCGTCCGGAACTATGGGCAAGCCGGGTGGAAGATTCGCGGGCATGATCTGACTTTAGTCCGCTCTGGCAGCATCGGCGCCGTGTGTGATGAGAGATACTAAAAGTCAATCCTCTTTTCGACAGACACAGGAACCGCATGACCGGCACCTCTTCCCTCGCGCCTGAACCCCTCGACGTCGTGGTTGTCGGTGAGGCGTTGATCGACATCGTGCAGTCTGCCGACGGACAGGTGGAGTACCCCGGCGGCTCGCCGGCCAATGTCGCCTTCGGCCTGGGACGGTTGGACGTCAAGACCGGACTGCTGACAGCCATTGGCCGCGATGCCAGGGGTGACGCCATCGCATCGCATCTGCACAGTGCCGGCGTGGTGCTGTTGCCCGGCTCCATGTCCGCGGGCAAGACCGCGACGGCGACGGCCAGGATCGCTGCGGACGGTTCAGCTGACTACACCTTCGACATTGACTGGGCTTTGGCGCCTCTGGCCCTTCCCTACGCTCCGAGGATCCTGCACACGGGCTCCATCGCCACGTTCCTGGAGCCCGGCGCAAGCGTTGTGCGGAGCTTGCTGGAGCAAGCGCAGGGTGGCTGCATGGTGACGTACGACCCCAACATCCGCGCCGACCTCCTCGGAAGCCATCAGGAGGCCTTGGCGCTGTTCGAGGAAATAGTGCCGCTGACCGACGTCGTGAAGCTCAGCGGCACCGATGCCCGCTGGCTGTACCCGGGCAAGGCGCTTGAAGACACCGCGAACCACCTCCTCGCACTGGGCACCGGGTTGGTTGTCGTGACCCAGGGTGTCAAGGGCTCGCTCATGGCCACACGGCACATACAGCTCAACGTACCGGCCGTCCCTGCCACAGTGGCAGACACCATCGGCGCGGGCGATTCCTATATGGCAGCGCTGATCATGGGGCTGCTCCTGCGTGGCAGCGACGGACTGGCGCCCACCGTCATGGAGCGGATCGGCACCATTGCCTCCATGGCGGCCTCCATTGCCGTCGGCCGCCCTGGTGCCAATCCGCCCACACACCGCGAACTTTTGGTGGGAATGGCCCGCTAGCTGAGGGGTTGGCGCGTCCGACGCCGGGTCAGGCCCACGCCGATCAGGCACACCACGCCACCGATCAGTCCCCAGATGGTGGGGACTTCCTGAAGCACGGCCCACGAAATCAGAATGGTGGTGCCCGGAACCAGGTACGTGGTTGCGGCGAGCTTGCCGGCCGAGATGAGGGACAAAGCGTACGCCCAAGTGGTGAAAGCGATGGCTGTGGGGAAAATGCCCAGGTACACCAGGCCGAGGGATGCCGGGATCGGCGCCGTTTGGACCTCGGAAATCAGTTGCCCGGTCCACGGCAGGCAGCAGATGGCTCCCACCATGATGCCGAACCACGTTGCCTGCCCGGCGGTGAACTTACGGAGCACGGGCTTCTGGAGGATCGCGCTCACCGAGGCGAGTACAGCGGCAAGCAAGCACAACAGCACGCCGGCGACGTCCGCCGTCGAGCGCTGTCCGGAACCCAGCGCGATCATTGCGACGCCGCAGAACGCCACCCCGCTGCCGATCAGCAGCCAGCGGGGGAAGCCCTCCTTGAGGAAGATTCCGGCAAGGATCGCGATCAGGATGGGGGAAACGTTGATCAGCATGGCGCTGGTGCCGGCGTCGAGCATATGTTCCGCGGCGTTCAGTGCCACGTTGTAACCGCCGAACCACATCACCCCGTAGGCCACAATCGGCAACCACTCCCGGCCGCTCGGCCAAACTTTCAGCGTCGGCAGCACCACGATTCCAAGCACGACGGCGGCAACCGCCAGGCGTCCCAGCGTCAAGGATCCGGGGGAGAAGTGGGGGCCGACAGCGCGGATGCCCACGAACGCCGAAGCCCACAGGATCACGGTGACGATCACGGCGGCGATGCCGAGTTTACTCATGGCTGCTCCGGGCGCGGGGGTGGTGCGCTGGGGCAGGTCCGGGGAAGGCTGGCCGGGTTCGGCCGGGGAGGTGGTTGTCATAGAGCCAAATCTAGCCGCCGATGAGCCGGGGCGGCTGGCGGTTTTCGGACGCGTCAGGGCAAGATCCTGCCAATGTTCACGGACCGGCTCCGGTGTGGGTCCGTTGTTGATGTGGGTGAGCGCTGGCGAGGGGTGGGCTTTCGACTCTTTGGGTGCTTCTTAGAGGTGGGATCCCGCCCCTCGGTGGAACCCAAGTCGGTAGCCCTGGACGGTCAGCAGACCTCGATTTGGGAATATCGCCATCTATGCTCTAAAGTTTTAGAGTCCAGTTCGGACGAGCGAGACACGGAAAGAACGCGTAGAGCGTCGCTTTTCTTTTGCGAAATCCGAATTGAGTTCAGGCCCCCATCGTCTAGCGGCCTAGGACACCGCCCTTTCACGGCGGCGGCACGGGTTCGAATCCCGTTGGGGGTACGCAAGGAAGTGGTAAATCGGATGAAAAAAGTCTGGTAAGCTAGAAGCCTTGAAAAAAACGCGGTAGAGATACTGCAAACGCAAGGCCCTGTAGCGCAGTTGGTTAGCGCGCCGCCCTGTCACGGCGGAGGTCGCGGGTTCAAGTCCCGTCAGGGTCGCTCTGAGCGCCGAAGAAATTCGGTTCTCAAGGTGACATGTCACCTAGGCTCTGTAGCTCAGTTGGTAGAGCGTTCGACTGAAAATCGAAAGGTCACCGGATCGACGCCGGTCGGAGCCACCACTGGGAAGCATCAGTTCTTTGGAACTGGTGCTTTTCTTCTTTAACCCGATGAGCGGGTGCGTGTACCGCCGCCACCCACTTTGGTTCGCCTGGATTCGTCGCAGAAGCCGACGCACCTAATTCTCCGTGTGTCGAAGGTCATAGCCGTTCAAAGTAGGTGGAGGCCGCACGGAAGGTGTCCTCCACCTGCGCTCACCCGCTCTGCACACTCACTTTATTAGTCGGTCTTCGCGCCGGGGCAGCCCCAGGAGTTGGGGTTTTGCTGGCAGGTGTCGGCGACGAGTGCTCGTTCTGTTTTCCAGACCTGGATGGTTTTGGCTGGTGTGGTGAGGTTCAGGGTTCCGTTGATGGGTAGGGGTGGGCCGTTGTTGACGGAGTAGGTGCCGGTGAAGGCGGTGGTGAGGGTGGCTTGGTAGTTGCCGGTTTCGGTGTAGGTGTGGCTGGTTCGGGTCTGGTTGGTGAGCCAGTCGGCTTCGGGGATGGAGTAGCCGGCCACCGGTGTGGGGCCTAGGGTTCCTCCGTCGCCGAAGGTGTAGGTGTAGTGGGCTGGTGTTGCGGTGAGGTGGACTGCTTGGCCGAGAATGGTGACGTCGAAGCCTTGTTCTGCGGTGGTGGTGTAGAAGTTGGTGGGTCCGCCTTTGAGGGTGTGCGGGAAGGGTTGGGCTTGGAGGGTTCCGGGGTTGACGGGTAGTTGTTGGAAGTCGGTGAGGATGCGGGCTGCGATGTTGGCCAGGACGTTTTCCGGCTGGGGGTCGTAGAGGCATGTGGGTCCGCTGACTGGGATCCAGTCTGTCCAACCCGGATTGGTGATGGCTTTGGGGGCTTCCTTCCAGATGACGGGGGTGCCTGCTTCACTGTTGGTTGCGGTGGCTGGACACTCAAGGGCATCGCAACCGGGGTCCTTGGTGTCAGGTCCATCGGCGCGACAGTGGGTGTCAGCCAGGTACTGATTTGGATCCTCCGTGGCGGCAGCGGATCCCAGATTCATTGAGGGCATACCGGTGACTGGGTCGATGGTGAACTTCGCGTTGATGTCGATGGCCGTGTCGTGTTTTCCGATGCTGACTCGAGGTTCGTCTTTCGCAAACGCCGAGGAACCTGCGAGAACAGCGTGCGCTGTTATGGCGGCGAGGATGACATGACTCCATCTAAATGGCTGCACTGCTAACCGACAATCAGTCCATTGTCGATGACCTGCCACTTGCTGTCCCGATAGCTGAGCATGACCGCTTCGGCAGTGTTGTATGCGGGCGTCGTTTCCTGCCCCGGGCTACCGCCTGCATCAAAGTACTGAATACGCTCTTGGAGCACCTGCACTTTTGCCGACTGTTGGTCTGCCCCCTCTTTCCAGAGGACTTCTATGACCGGAGTGGTTATCCGCCCGCCCACGACCCAGCGCCCATTTACGTAATTGAGCTCTATGGCCTTCTTGTAGGCAGCGCCCGATTCTGTAGTCGTATCTGTAGATGCCATCCATTCCGTCAGGTCACCCGTCTCCGTCGCATAGGAGTACGTCGCGTACCAATACCCAATAAACGCCTCCAGCCCCGCCTTCGAGTTCTCCTTGGCCAACTCGGGCATCACGGGGACGGGCACGTTCTGCGCTTTTCCCTTCGCGTCTGCGGGCTTGTAGATGGCGGATGCAGAAGGAGCGCCAGAGGTAGCCGAAGGAGCCGGGGCGGCGGGGCTCGAGGTGGGGGACGCCGTCGTCGAGCCCGTTTGTGAGGGTGGGCCATCTGGCGCACTTCCGCCTTGGCAAGCCGTGAGGAGCAGGGCAAGCCCCACAGCCAGGGCTGCCGTCCGGGAGGAGGCATAAGGAAAAGTGGCAGACGAAAGACGCGGCATGACAAGCTCCCCAGCAGCTGTTTAGTGATGTGTCGGCCAGTCTAGGTGGGCTGCCAAGAGCGTCCCAGCCAAGAATTCTGCTATGTGGATAACCCGCCCGAAGTGGGTGCTGGAGCCGGCATTTAAGCCGGGGTCACATCAAAACAGTTGCCCGAAGAGCAGCTTCTCCCAAAGCGTCGGAGCTAGACGCTAGGGTGGTACTCAAAAGAAGGGGAGTGCTCCATGGAAGACCAGAACGTGCAGCTTGATCCTGTGCCTGGGGGCGAGATCCTGGGGACTGGACGCACAATCATCTCCGAAGCGGCGGTTGCCAAGGTTGCAGGCATTGCTGCCCGCACAGTGCCGGGCGTCTACTCGTTGGGTTCGGGTCCGTCCCGTGCGCTCGGCGCGATTCGCGACGCCGTTGGCAGTTCGGACCACGCAGCGGGCGTCCGCGCGGAAGTCGGCGAGACTCAGGTGGCCGTGGACATCAACCTCGTGGCCCTCTACGGATACCCCCTGCACAACGTCGCCAACCAGGTCCGCAGCGCCGTTTTCCGCGCCGTTGAAGAACTTGTAGGCCTGCAGGTCATTGAGGTCAACATCGAGATCAACGACGTCTACGTGGCTCCGCCGGTCAAACCTGCGGGAAGCAAAGCGGCTGTAGTGGAAAGGGAGGCGCTCCAGTGAGCATGACCGTTGTTGGAATCGCGATCGGTGCCTTTGTGGCGTTCATGTCCTTCTCCTTTGGGCTGTGGGGATTCCTGATCTCCCTTCTCTTCATGGGCATCGGAGCGCTGCTCGGCCGGGCCGCCGACGGAAAGCTGGACCTCCGCAGCGTCCTGGACGCCATTACGGGCCGGCGCTCTTCGTCATGAGCGTGGCTGAGGCTGTGGACTCCACCAGCAGCCTGGCCGGCCACAACCGGATCAGTACCCAGGCTTTGACATCCCTGGCGCGCGCCGCCGCCTCCGAGGCCCTCGGCGTTGAGGCCAACGACATCCGCGCTGATTGGGCGGACGACGACGGCCTGCTGGCTTTGTCGATCGTGGCACCTATCAGCATCCCGGCTTTGACCGAGGTCCTGCGGGACCCGTTGCGCGTCCAAGGCTTCGGCGGCTCCATCTGGGACCGTGCAGTAGCTGCCAAGGCCGCTGTTCTTGAAACGGTCACACGACTCAGCGGATCCCAGTTAAGCAGGGTGGACATCAGGATCAGTGGAGCCCACGTCACGGAGGGTGGCCGCGTTCAGTGACTCAGGACCAGGAAACCCAGAACAGGAACACCCGGGATCAGCAAGCTCAGCTGGAGGGATATGCAGGAGCTGGACCGGTGGCGGGCGAAGACCCCGAAATGAGCCGAATCCTGCGCCGTGAAACCCACTCTTCCCGGGCCGCTGCTGCCGCCATTGCCGCCGTCCTGGTCATTGTTCTCTGCCTCTACGCCCTGCTTGAGGCAGGCGTGCGGGCAGTTGGTCAACCCCCGTGGCTGATCGATCCCACCACTGCGGCCGGGCGCATCATCGCTCTCCCTGAAGGTATTTCCCCACTGTTGCTTGGTGCCAGTGGCGCCGTAGTTGCCATGGTGGGACTGTTCTTCTTCCTGCTCGCAGTGCTGCCCGGCAGGCGGGCCCGGCATCTGCTCAGGGACGCGCGGACCGCCGTCGTGGTTGATGACGAGGTTCTTGCCTCAGCGCTGGCACGTCGTGCACGAACTGCTGCGAACGTTACCCAGGAACAGGTCATGGTGATCGTTTCCCGGCAGCTGGTGGTGGTCAATGTGCGGCCTACATCCGGCAGCAGGG
Organism: Paenarthrobacter sp. NPDC091669; assembly: GCF_044756725.1. Lineage (NCBI taxonomy): Bacteria > Bacillati > Actinomycetota > Actinomycetes > Micrococcales > Micrococcaceae > Paenarthrobacter > Paenarthrobacter sp. NPDC091669. The sequence goes on along the minus strand of NZ_JBIVTK010000001.1, from coordinate 342,671 downwards.
TGAGCGAGGAAATTGTGCTGGCAGCAGTGCAAGCAGAACTTGAGGAGATGTCTCCCGTGCCGATGCCTTCGGTGCGGGTAAACCTGGCGTCGTCGGGGGTGATTGGTGCGTGAACGGAACACCGCGGGCTCTTAATCGTGTGCTGTTATTCATCATCGGGGTGAAACTCCTGGCCGTAGGGGTGCTTCTCCTGCTGCTGGCCACCGTGCCCGCTGTTGCGGCTTGGTGGCATGGCTGGTCCGCCGCTGCCTGGGCAGGGATGGAAAGTGCCTTCCGCCAAACGCGCTTCCCCGGACGTGAGGAAAGCTGGCTGTGGATTGTGGCAGGGGCGGTCCTGGTGGCGATCATCATCGCCATGATCGCCTGGCTGTCGCAGCAAGGTAAGGGCAGGGCCAACCTCCTGATCGCCAGCGATGACGACAGCCACATCAACGGAGAAGTACGGATCGGTGGCGGTGTCGCCGAGCAAGCGCTGAGGGCGGCACTCGCTGGGAGGACCGACCTCGCGGCCGCCTCAGTGGCGACCTACGAGGTACGGGGAAGACCAGGCCTGCGCATCCGGATTCAACCCAGGCAGGGAGTTGCGCCGCACCTGCTGGCTGCCGAAATATCGCAACTGGTTGACGCATTGGACCTGGTTATCGGCCAAAAAACCCCGGTACTGGTACACATGGTTTCCGGTGCCAGGTCCAGGTTTACCAAAGCGGAGCGCGTCCGCTGATATTGCAGAACGCAAGCCCAAGCCCTTAAGTTGACTCCAAGGGGGAAAACCTCCAATGGCACGCTACGTCATATATTCGACCGTAAAGAGGAGAACACCATGAGTGAAGAGACCACGGGAGCCGAAGCGGTGAACGGCGCAGCAGGAAACGCCAAGGACACGGCAGGTGAAGTGCTGGGGAATGCCAAGGAATTCGCGGGTGAAGCTGTAGAGAACGTCAAGGAATTCGCCGGTGATGCAGCTGAAAATGTCAAAGATTTCGCGGGTGACGCCGCTGAAAATGTCAAAGAATTCTTCTCCGGCGATGTAGGAGAAAATGCCAAGGAATTGGCGGGAGACGTCGCGGAGAAATCCAAGGAAATCGCCGGAGACGTAGCCGAAAACGTCAAGGGACTGGGTTCGAAGATTGCCGGTTTGCTGAAGGGCGACAAGTAGCAACTCCACAAAACGGGATGGCAGTTCGCAGCCGCCGCGGAATTCCGCGCGGAAGCGGGCTGCCATCACGCTGTTCGGGGCCAACAGGCGGCCCGAACCTAGTAACCTGAGGTCCATACGCGATGGACAGGAGACCGCAGTGGCTGGAACAACGGTGCTCGACACCACAGTGGCCGGGCTCATGGCCGAGCTGGCGGCGCTGGAAGAACCCCGTGCGCGGGAAATCAACGAAAAACACGGTGACGACCACGGCGTGAACCTCAGCAAGCTGCGCGCTGTCGCTAAGAGACTGAAAACGCAGCAGGAACTATCACGTGAATTGTGGACCACGGGTGACACCGCGGCCAGGCTGTTGTCCCTGCTGATCTGCCGGCCCAAGGCCTTTGAGCGGGACGAATTGGACAGCATGCTCCGGGAAGCGCGGACCCCCAAGGTGCAGGACTGGCTGGTGAACTACGTTGTCAAAAAGAGTCCGCACTCCGAAGGGCTGCGGGTGGCCTGGTTCGCCGACGCCGATCCTGTTGTGGCCAGCGCCGGGTGGGCTCTGACGTCGGAACGCGTGGTCAAGAAGCCGGACGGACTGGACATTGTGGTCCTGCTGGACATTATCGAGGCCACCATGAAGGACTCGCCGGACCGTCTCCAGTGGGCCATGAACCAATGCCTTGCCATGATCGGGATTGAATTTCCGGAACACCGGGCCAGGGCCCTGGACATTGGTGAGCGTTTGGAGGTCCTGAAGGACTACCCCACCCCGCCCAACTGCACCTCACCGTTTGCGCCCAGCTGGATCAACGAGATGGTCCGGCGCCAAGCGGGTAGTTGAGGCGACGATACTCAGCCTCTGTTGCGGTGCATCATCCGGTAGGTGAGCTCAGCGAGGAGTTCTTCGTCGGAAAGGTGCGACGCCCGGGCGATGGGAGCAGCGGGGACAGCGATGCGGGGAGGCCCCTGCCGTGGTTCGTCTCCCGAGCGCATGTCGTCCGGAGTGATCATTTCCGGAGCAAACGTCGATTTTCCCTTGAGGACCTCTGATACGGACCCCGCACGCCATCCCAGCGCATGCTCAAGCTTGCGCTGGTTGATTTCCTGGGTGCGCCGCGTTCCTGATTCCAAGGTTCGGACGGTCTTGATGGCGGTACCTGCCTGCTTGGCCAACTGCACCTGGCTCAATCCTTGGGCCAGGCGTTCTTCCTTGATCAATCGGCCGATGGTCTGCAGTGCTTCAAGTTCATCCACACTTCCTATTTTTCCATAGGCAACATTGGGTAACCAAATCGAATCCGGTTCCAGCCGGCAGGGGAGATGATTCATCTGCCCTGCCACAACGGGCCACGGCAGCCTTCCGGTCGATATCGGCAGGTTACTTGGTATCGATGCGGTTACGTTCGGTGTAAGCGCTTGCATTTTGACGCATATCCTAGCTAGTGTGAGCGTCACCACATCAATTGCGCCGCCGAATCACTTGTACTCAGCGAGGAGTCTTTAGCATGAAGAAAACCAAGTACCTGCTACCGGTCGCAGCCGCCGGTGTTCTGGCACTTACCCTTTCCGCCTGTAGCGGAGATGGAGGCGGCGGGGGATCGACCGCAGGCTCGGATGATTGCTCCGCTTACGAAAGCTACGGAAAACACGATGGCAAGACGGTCTCCGTCTATTCGACGATCGTGGACATTGAAGCAACCAACCTCGAGGAATCCTGGAAGCAGTTCGAAGACTGCACCGGCATCACCATTAAGTACGAGGGCAGCAAGGAATTCGAGACGCAGATCGGTGTTCGTGCCCAGTCCGGTACCGCCCCCGATGTCGGGATCTTCCCGCAGCCCGGCCTCCTTGCCACCCAGGCCCGGGCCGGTTACCTGAAGCCCGCTCCGCAGACCGTTTCGGACCTCGTGGACAAGAACTGGTCCGCGGACTGGAAGAAGTACGGCACGGTTGACGGCAAGTTCTACGCCGCTCCGATGCTCGCCAACGTCAAGGGTTTTGTTTGGTACGCGCCCAAGACCTTCAAGGACAAGGGCTGGGAAGTCCCCAAGACCTGGGACGAAATGATCGAGCTGTCCAAGAAGATCGCCGCGGATGACAAGAACATGAAGCCGTGGTGCGCCGGATTCGAATCCGGTGAGGCGACGGGCTGGCCCGGCACGGACTGGATCGAGGACGTGGTTCTGCGCGAACATGGCCCCGAGGTCTACGACCAGTGGATCACCCATCAGATTCCTTTCAACGACCCCAAGATCGTTGATTCCTTCGACAAGGCCGGCGACATCCTGCTGAACCAGGACATGGTTAACGGCGGCTTCGGTGACGTCCGCTCGATCCTGAGCACCGGTTTCGCCCAGGCCGGCCAGCCGGTCCTTGACGGCACCTGCGCCATGCACCACCAGGCCAACTTCCAGGCCGCCAACTGGCCTGCAGGAACCAACGTTGCTGAAGATGGCGATGTCTGGGCCTTCATCACCCCGCCGATCGACGAGAGCAAGGGCAAAGCAGTCACCGGTGGCGGCGAAATGGTAGGCGCCTACAAGGACACCCCTGAGGTTCAGTCCTTCCTGGCATACCTGGCCAGTGCCGACTTCGCGAACAACCGCGTGAAGCTGGGCGGTGTGGTCAGTGCCAACAAGGGCCTGGATCCCGCCAACGCCCAGTCCGACCTCGACAAGCTGACTGTCCAGATCCTCCAGGACCCGGACACCGTCTTCCGGTTCGACGGCTCGGACCTGATGCCGAGTGCCGTAGGTTCCAACTCCTTCTGGAAGGGCATCGTGCAGTGGATCAACGGCACGTCCTCCCAAGAGGTTGCCAACAGCATCGAATCCAGCTGGCCTAAGAGCTAACTCCCAAAGTGCTGCCTCCCCTGGCTGGGTTACCCAGCCGGGGAGGCAGTGCTTTTCCCGGAACTTAGTGATTCACTCACGCCCCGGAGGTTGGGTATGGAATTTATTGGAGAAAAACTCCTACAAGTAGTGATAGCCCTGGCGATATTCGCCGCGGTCATCGGCCTCATCATGTTGCTGGTGGACAGGGCTCCTAAATCAGTCAAAGACAAGGTCACGGTGGCAGGCTTCCTTGCTCCTGCCGCGATCCTGATGGTCGTGGGCCTGGTCTATCCGGCAATCCGCACGTCAATGCTCGCTTTCACGGATGCCGGTGGAAATGCCAACGGATTCGATAACTTCGTCTGGATGTTCACGCAGCCCGAGGCCTTGACCACACTGCGGAACACCGTCATCTGGACAGTCCTGGTGCCGTTGCTGTCTACCAGTTTTGGCCTTGCCTACGCGGTGTTCATCGACAAGGCCCGGGGCGAAAAGGTTCTGAAGTCGTTGGTCTTCATGCCTATGGCCATCTCCTTTGTGGGTGCCGGCATTATTTGGAAGCTCGTATACGACTACCGCGGACCCAACATCGAGCAGACCGGTGTCATCAACTTCTTCAGGGATGCCTTGGGCATGGACCCCAAGCAGTTCCTGCTGGATGCCCCGGAGAACACGATCTTCCTGATCATCGTGATGGTCTGGATCCAGACCGGCTTCGCCATGGTGATCCTGTCGGCAGCAATCAAGGGTGTCCCGGTGGAACTCATCGAGGCAGCCCGACTGGATGGTGCCAACGCGTGGCAGCAGTTCCGCAACGTCACAGTCCCCGGTATCCGTGGGGCCCTGGTAGTGGTGTTGACCACCATTACCATCGCCACACTGAAGGTCTTCGACATTGTCCGGACCATGACCGCCGGCAACTACGACACGTCCGTGGTCGCCAACGAAATGTACACGCAGGCTTTCCGCGCCGGTGAGCCGGGACGTGGTGCCGCTTTGGCCCTGATCCTGTTCCTGATGGTGCTGCCCATCGTTGTGTACAACGCTCGAGTCCTTCGCAAGCAAAGGGAGATCCATTGACAGCCACGCCAGCCCCGAAAGAGGCCTCGAAGGCCACCCGGCAGCGTCCTGGATCCGACCCCACGGAGGACGCCCAGCCGATCATGCGCCGCGTCAAGACCAAGCTCACCTCCAAGTGGGCCACAGCGGCAGCGATCATCATCGCCGTCGTATGGTCTGTGCCGACGTTCGGCCTCTTTGTCACCTCGTTCCGTCCTGCCGCCAAGCAGGTGGGTCCCCGGTCCGACGGCTGGTGGAATGCCTTCGTCGACTGGCAGTTCACGTTCAAGAACTATGCGGACGTCCTGACCCCGGCGGGGTCACAGTCCGCCAACCTCTCGCAGTACTTCGTCAACTCCATAGCGATCGTCATCCCGGTCACCATCTTTGTGCTGGTGCTGGCATCCATGGCCGCATACGTGTTTGCGTGGGGAAAGTTCAAGGGTCGGGACGCACTCTTCATCTTCGTCTTTGCCCTGCAGATCATCCCGCTGCAAATGGCGCTCATTCCGCTCTTGCAGTTCTTCACGCAGACCCTGCAGTTGCCGGCAGGATCATACGCGCAACTGTGGATCGCCCACACCATGTTCGGCCTTCCGCTGGGCATCTTCCTGCTTCACAACTTCATCTCCGAAATTCCCGGTGAAGTCATCGAGGCAGCAAGGGTGGACGGTGCCGGACACAGCACCATCTTCTGGCGGATTATCCTGCCGCTCTCCGTTCCGGCGCTTGCCTCGCTGGCCATCTTCCAGTTCCTGTGGGTCTGGAACGACCTGTTGGTGGCGTTGGTGTTCTCCGGTGGCACGGCGGACGTTGCTCCGATTACGCAGCGTTTGGCGGAGCTCTCCGGTACCCGCGGCGCCAGGGACTACCTGAACCCGGCGGCAGCATTTGTCTCCATCATTGTTCCGCTCCTGGTCTTCTTCGGCTTGCAGCGCTACTTTGTGCGCGGCCTGCTGTCCGGCGGCCTCAAGGGCTAAGAACCGCATCCTCGGTTACGCAGCGCATGACGCCGCTGCGTAACCGAGGGATGCAAAGCACAAGTCCACCTTTAAGGTGAAGGCGGAGCAACGGCGGCCGGAGAGGGGAGCCTGTGTCACGAACAACGGGTAGGTCCCAACGCGGTGGTCATACCGGCGTCAGTATTGAAGACGTCGCCGCAGCCGCTGGAGTTTCGACGGCGACCGTCTCACGAGCCGTGCGGGGTTTACCGCGGGTGTCTCCGGCCACCCGCGAGAAGATCCTCGAAGTAGCCAGTTCCCTGGGCTATGTGGCGTCGTCGTCGGCGTCTGGCCTTGCGACCGGCCGAACGCGCACCATCGGCGTCCTGGCCCCCTTCGTCAGCCGGTGGTTCTTCTCCAAAGCGATCGAAGGCGCGGACCGGGAACTGCATTCGCGCAAGTACAACCTTTCCCTGTTCAACCTGGGCGGCCACGGCAGCAACCGCGAGCGGCTCTTCAGTTCCACCATGGTCTACAAACAGATCGACGCCCTGCTGGTGCTGTGCATGTCCTTGACCGAGGAAGAGTTGGAACACCTCCACAAGATCGACATCCCGCTGGTGGTGGTGGGCGGCCACGTGGAGGATTGCGCGTACATCGGCATCAACGATTACGACGCCGCGTCCACCGCCGTGCGGCACCTCCTGGACCTGGGCCATAAGGACATCGCCCTGCTCCACGGGGACGACGAAACGGACCTGAACTTCGACGTACCGCGCGTGCGTATCCGCGCCTTCCAGGAAGTCATGACCGACGCCGGACTGGAAGTCCGCCCGGAATGGGACCAGTGGGGCGATTTCACCGTTGCCAGCGGCCAACAGGCCTTCAACCGGCTGTGGAGCCAGCCTGGACGCAAACCGACGGCCATTTTCTGTTCGTCGGATGAGATGGCGATGGGCGTCATTTTCGAGGCCGGCCGCCATGGCGTCAGGGTGCCCCAGGACCTCTCCGTCATCGGCATTGACGACCACGATTTCTCGGCCTCCATTGGCCTGACCACCGTGGGCCAGCGCCCGGACAACCAGGCCGAACTTGCCACGAAAATGCTGCTTGACGAGCTGGACGGCAACCCGGAAGCCGTCCATTCTGAAGTGGCTCCCCATGAGCTGATCGTGCGCGAGACAACAGCCCCGCCAGCAGCAAGCTAGGAAGACCCGGGCCTTCCCGTAGGCCTACCGAGGATGTGGTCCTCGAACGCTAGAGAAGCAAGGCCAACGTCAGGAAGCGCGTGCCAGCTGCCGGATGGGGATCCACCGCGAGGCGAGCCTGCGGTAGGCAGCGGCCGCGCCGGTCATGTCACCCTCGGCCAGGCACTCGATGCCCAAGCGCACATCCATGGGGGACTCGTCCGGGTACACCTTGTCTGCCACTGCGCCGTAGTCCAGCTCCACCATGGACTGGATATGAAAGAGTTCCAGCCATTCGGTGAGCTGAGTCAGGTCATCCAGCATGTCCAGGTCCGGTGCAGCCAAAGCCAAGTGCGCCACAGCGAAGCGTGCACGGTCCAGGGCCTCCGTCAGGGGAGTCCACACCCGGACGGTGAGAATGCGCCCCTCAGACTCCACCACGTCCTTGCGGTCCGACTCGGCGAAGAGCGAGAACCAACTGAACGGGATACCCCACGTTGAGGCCCGGGTATGGACGCGCTTGGCATCTTCCCCGGCATTGATCCGATCGATCCTGGCCTGGTGCTTGTCCCGTTGCGAGACGGGAATGAGGAGATCGGCCAGGGGACTGTGCACGCCGTCCATGAGCGCGTTGGCCGCCAACCCGGCCCGAATCACCAGTTGGCTGGGGCAGTAAAGCAGCCGTCCGGCGTCGTGCCCTTCCGGGGCCGATGCGGCACTGTGGTGGGACGCGGCAGCGGCTGCTTGGCCCGCTCCAGCTTGTTCCGGCGTCGCCGCGTGCCGTCCGGTGGGAACGCGTGTCATGCGTACAAGGTCGGTGCTGCCGGTGGGGAACGGGTCACCGCCGGACCGCGTGATGCGGCCCAGCGAGGCCTGCAGCTCCGCATTTTCGACGGCGGCCCGGGAACCGCTCTTGCTGCCCTTCGCCACGAGCTGGCCCTGCTGTTCGGGCGGGAACGCTTCGAGGGGCTCGTAAATGCGCAGCGAGGAAGAGAAGGGCAGCCCTGCCTGGCCCCGATACAGGTTTCCAGTCATATCAGCCGCCCCTTTCGTCAGTGATGTGTACTCAGTTGGCGAGCTCCACGATCACGGGAGCATGGTCCGAGGCGCCCTTGCCCTTGCGTTCCTCGCGGTCAATGGAGGCGCCGGTGACCCGCGAAGCCAGCGCCGGGGATGCGAGGCAGAAGTCGATCCGCATGCCTTCCTTCTTGGGGAAGCGCAGCTGTGTGTAGTCCCAGTACGTGTAGACGCCGGGGCCCGGAGTGTAAGGGCGGACGACGTCGGTGAATCCGGCGGCTTCGAAAGCGTGGAAGGCGGCGCGTTCGGGTTCGGAGACGTGGGTGTAATTGTTGGTGCGGAACAGTTCGATGTCCCACACGTCGTCGTCGAACGGCGCGATGTTCCAGTCACCCATGAGGGCGATCTGCGCAGTGGGATCGGACTTGACCCATTCGGCGGCGTGGCCCTGCAGGACGTCCAGCCATTTGATCTTGTACGGCATGTGTTCATCGTCCAGGGAACGACCGTTGGGAACGTAGAGGCTCCAGATGCGGATGCCGCCGCAGGTAGCGGCGATGGCGCGGGCCTCCTGGGCGGGATCCTTGCCGGCCTTGCCGAACGCGGGCTGGTCCAGGAACGTTCGTTGAACGTCTTCCAGTCCCACACGGGAGGCGATGGCAACGCCGTTCCACTGGTTCACGCCGAAGTGGGCAACCTCGTAGCCCATGCGCTCAAAGAGCTCCCAGGGGAAGTTTTCGTCCTTGCACTTGGTCTCCTGGATGGCCAGGACATCGCAGTCGCTGCGCTCGAGCCAGGCTTCAACGCGGTCTGCACGGGCGCGGAGGGAGTTCACATTCCAGGTAGCTATCTTCACAGCCACTAACTTACCGAACTTGGCGCTGAGCGCATCCCCTGACGGGTTTTTACCCCGACCTTAGTGGCCATACAACGGCTCCGTGTGGGACAGTTTGCGCAGCCCCATGCCGGAGGCGATGAGCAGCAATCCCATCACAATCGCGAAACCTGCCAACATCCACACCAGGCTCAGGAAGCCCAGGCCCGGATTCACCAGCACAAAGATGCCGAAAACGGTGGTGATGAGGCCGGTCAGGAACCAGATTCCCCAGTTGCTGACGAAATTCCTGGCGGCCAGGGACAGCACAATTTGTGAAAGGCCCAGCACCAGAGCCCACAGGCCGATGAGGACGCCCACTGCCGCGGCCGTAATTCCCGGCAAGGCTATGGCCAGGATGCCGGCAGCGATGGAGATCAGGCCGCCCACTATGCTCCAGCGGGAACGGCCTGCGGGGTCGTAGAAGTAATGCGCCACGCTGGTGATGCCGTCAATGATGGCGAAGACCCCGAACATGACGATCACTACGAACGCCGTGGCGCTGGGCAAGGCAATAATCAACAGGCCAAAAACAATGGCGAGGACTCCCCGGACGATCAAAGCCGTTCCCGGGGTTTTGAACATTTTGCGATCCGCTGCGTCCGACATAGGGCCAGAGTAGCCAACCGCGTCTCCTACCGCATCCCCTCGCGCCGGATAGCTGTGGCGATGGCCGCTGCCCGTGTCTCGACGCCCAGTTTGGCGTAGATGTGGGCGAGGTGGGTCTTGACGGTTGCCTCCGAGATGAAGAGGCGTTTTCCAAGGTCACGGTTGCTGAGGCCTTCGGTCAGCAGGCTCAGCAGTTCAGCCTCGCGCGGGGTGAGGATTTCGTCCGGGTTCCGCAGTTGCTGGAACAGGCGCGAGGCCACTGGTGCGCTCATCACGCTCTTCCCCTGCACAGCCCCGCGAACCGCAGCGAAGATCTCCTCCGGAGCCGCGTCCTTGAGCAGATAGCCCATGGCGCCGGCGTCCACGGCCCGGACGATGTCTGCGTCCGAGTCATAGGTAGTGAACACAATGACCGCCTGTTTGGGGGTTCGCTGGCGGAGCTGTTTGATGGCTTCGATACCGTCCATCCCGGTGCCCATGGCCAGGTCCATGAGGACGACGTCCGGGGCATGCTGCTGCGCCGCTTCCAGCGCTTCCTCACCGGAGGCGGCTTCCCCGACGACGGCGATATCGGCTTGGGTGCCCAACAACGCCTTGAGTCCGCTCCGGACTACTGTGTGGTCGTCCACGAGCACCACGGAAATGCTGGTCACAGGGCCACCTCTTTTGTGCCGTTGGCTGGTTGTGCGGGCGGACCGACCGGCAGTTGCGCCGCGATGATGGTGCCCTCGCCCGGCGTGCTCTCCACAGACAATTCTCCGCCCAACTGTTCCACGCGTTGCCGCATGGCCCGCAGCCCGTATCCTCCGGTTTCCGACGGCGGAGGTACCGTTCCGGGATCAAAGCCGCGGCCGTCGTCGTACACGTCCAAGGTGACCGCATCCGGAAGGTATCCAAGGGTCACGCTGGCGTTGTTCGCGCGGGCATGGAGTTTGATGTTGGCTACGGCGCTCTGGGTGACGCGCAGCAGGGCGTGCCGCACCTCGGAAGGGACGGTGCGCGGATCTCCGGTGACCTGGACACGGATGGTCTCCACGTACTGCCGGGCTGCGTGTTCCAAGGCCTCGGGGAGGGGCCCGGTTTCCAGGCCGGGCGCGGAGAGTTCGTGCACCAGGCTGCGGGTGTCTGCGAGGTTGCGTCGCAGGAGGTCAGTTGCCTTGCGGACGTCCTGGTCCGACGCAGGAGCCGGCCAGGAACGCTGGGCAGCTTCGAGGAGGAGCAGACTGCTGGCCAGGCCTTGGGTGACGGTGTCGTGGATTTCCCGTGAAACGCGCTCGCGCTCGGCGGCGACTCCGGCCTCCCGCTCGCCGGCGGCAAGCCGTTCCTGGTCGCGCTCAATCTTGTCGTAGATCAACGTGAGCAGGGCGCCCGCGGCGAGCGGGCCCAGCAACATCGCGATGTCTGTCCAGTCGCTCATCCTGAAGAGCCCGACGGCGGTGGCGGCCGCCGTCGCGCCTCCCGCCACATAGGCGGCCCACCCGCGGAATGCGGTTCGGGTGAGGAAGAAGATGGCGAAGGAACACCAGGCGAAGCTGGGGGCAGCAACCACGAGCGCCGCCCACGCTCCCACCAACACGATCATCCACGGAATCCATAGGCGGCGCGGCTGGCCGGGCTGCCGCCGGCCACGTTCCCGCCGCCGGGCCAGCACTGCCGTGACCGCGTACAGGACACAGACGGTTCCAGCCAACGCTACTGTCCAGAGGTTGTCGGCGGGGGAGTGCCGCATGACGTAGCGGACCGCCGACGCGACCATCAGGACGGCGAAGCCCAGATGCACCACAGCATCGATGCGGCCATCGAGCCGAATGCTCGGCGCCGGCTGTGGAGGGGCAGTGGGCATCTTCCCATGCTAGGTCCCATGCGGGCATTGGTCTCTCCACCTTTTGGCTGATACTGGTGGCGGAAAGGCTGAGCCCGGGAACGGCGACCGGGCGATGTGGCGTTGGGGGCGTCCGCGGAAGCATGGAGATGTACCCGCTGCCAACCACTGCACCCGACGCTCACTACAAGGAGAACCCCGTGAAGAAGTCCAACAAGATGATCGCCGCCGCCGCTGCCGGAGCACTGCTGCTCACCGGCGGTGTTACCGCCGTGGCCAACGCCGTGTCACCAGCCGCAGCACCGGCTGCCGCACAGGCCGCTCCCGCGAAGGTTGCGGCCGAGGTCCAGCCCGCGCCGGAGAACGTTGTTGCCCAGAACCGTATCTCCGTAGGTGCCTCAAGCGCAGCCGTCAACGCAGCGCTCGCCAAGTGCCAGGCGGACAAGCTTCCGTTCGTCACTGTGGCCCTGGTTGACCGTTTCGGTACCGTCCAGGCGCTCCTTCGCGGTGACAACGCCGCCGAGCACACCATCGAAGCCGCCAAGCAGAAGGCCTACACAGCAGCCGCATTCGGTGCTCCCACCAGCGAACTCGCCAAGCGCATCAACGGCAACGGCCCGTCCATCGCAGACCTCCCCGGCACTCTGTTCCTGGCCGGCGGCGTCCCGCTGAAGGTCAACGGCGTGTCGGTGGCCGGCATCGGAGTTGGCGGCGCACCCGACGGCGCCCTCGACGAAGCCTGTGCCACGGCCGGTGCCGAAGCCTTGGCCGCGGCAGCGAAGTAGCCATGAATCCTCGAGGAGTTTTTGTACAGATACCGCCCTTATGGAAGCGTTTTAGGGGCGTTATCTGTACAAAAACTCCAGTGGTGGGGGCTGGATTGCTGGTGCTCGCGCTGCTGTCCGGATGTACGACGGCGGCAGCCCCGCCGTCCGGCGCGCAGGCTTCCAGCACGACGCCGGTCGCCCCGCCTTCCAGCGCGCAGGCTTCCAGCACGACGCCGGTCGCCCCGCCTTCCAGCACGGAGGCTTCAGGCCCGGCGTCGTACGCTGGCCCGGCGTCGTCGTCTGCTGTGCCGCAAAAACTGTCACCGGAGGCCCAAATCGAAACTGACCGGCTCTTGATCCTCGCCGCAAAGGCCAACGACGCCGCGAGGGTTCGCGAACTCATCGCGGCCGGCGGAAACGTCAACGCCAAGGACGATATCCAGGACTCCGCGTTCCTGTATGCGGGTGCGGAGGGCTTCAATGAGGTCCTGCAACTGACGTTGGATGCCGGAGCGGATGTTCGCAGCACCAACAGGTACGGCGGCACTGCGTTGATCCCGGCGAGCGAGCACGGGCACACGGACACCGTCCGGATCCTCATTGCGGCCGGTGTCCCGGTGGACCATGTCAACAACCTGGGCTGGACGGCCATGCAGGAGGCCATCCTGCTCAACAACGGCGGGCCCAACCAGCAGGACGTGGTGCGGCAACTCCTCGAGGCCGGAGCCAACCCGGACATCCGCGACCCCCAAGGCCGAACCGCCCTGCAGAACGCAGAGCGGCTCGGGTTTACGGAAATCGCGGAGCTGATCCGGTCCCGCTGATCCAGTCCCGCTAGTCAGACGGCTTCCAGCACGCTCACGTAGTTGGCGATGCCGACGCCACCCATGTTCTGCACGGCACCGCGGCGGGCATTCGGGAGTTGCATGTCCCCCGCGGTGCCCGTGAGTTGCATGGCCGCGATGACATGCTGGGACACGCCTGTGGCGCCCACGGGGTGTCCCTTGGCTTTGAGTCCGCCGGAGACGTTGATGGGCAGCTTCCCGTCCTTGTATACCCAACCCTCCTGGACCGCGCGCGCACCTTCGCCGCGAGGTGTGAGCCCCATGGCCTCGTACATGATGAGCTCGGCGATGGTGAAGCAGTCGTGCACCTCGGCGAAGTCCAGGCCCTCAAGCCCAACGCCGGCCATGCCCAGCGCACGCTCCCACGAGGCCCTGGTGGCGGCGAACTCGGTGGGATCGCGCTTCTCCGCGGGGAAGAAGTCGTTCGCATGACCGAACCCGGCAAGGCGCACAGGTGCAGTTGCGCCCCCGGTCGCCGACGTGGAAAGCACGACGGCGGCGCCACCGTCCGAGACCGGCGAACAGTCCGTGCGGCGCAAGGGCTCGGCCACCATGGGATTCTTCTCGGAAATGGTTCGGCAGAATTCCTCGCCGAAGTCGCGATGCATCTGGGCATAGGGGTTGTCCATGCCGTTCCGGTGGTTCTTGGCGGCAATGGAACCCAGGACATCGCCGAGGCCGTTTTCAAAACCCGGGCCACTGATGCCAGCCCCGTAGCGCTTCCCGTAATGTTTGGCCACCTCAGCGAACAGGCCAGTGAATCCCGTGGAGGACGCCTTGCCCGCCATCTCGTACGAAGCGCCGAGGAGGGCTGCCCCCACCACATCCGCTCCGGCGTCGGTCATTTTCTCTGCGCCGATCACCAGGACGTTGCGTGCGGTTCCGGCCAGCACCGCTTTGACGCCCTGCTGGAACGCAGCCGATCCGGAAGCGCAGGCGTTTTCAGTGCGCGTTGCGGGGACGTTGGCAAGGTCCGCTGACAACTGGAGGGCCAGCGATGACGTGAAGCCCAGAGGCTGCATGCCGGAGTTGAACTGGCCGAGGTAGATCTCGTCGATGTCCTTGGGGTCCAGCCCCGAGTCCTTGATGGCTTCGCCGGCCACCTGGACGATCAGCGACTCCAAGGTGTCATCCGTCAGCTTGCCGAACTTGCTGTGTCCCCATCCCGTGAGCAGGATGTCTTTTCCGAACTGGTCTTTCAGGCTCATGCGTTGGCTCCTTCAAGCGTGTGTTCGTCAGAGGTGAGCGCTTCAGTGAACTCCGCGTCCGTCTTGCTGCGGAGCTCCTCCACCGTGGCGCCCGGGGCGAGACGGGTCAGCAGAAGGCGGGTGCCGCCGTCGTGGGTTTCTTCGATGTCAAAAACGGCGAGGTCCGTGATGATCCGGTCAACGCACCTGAGGCCCGTCAGCGGCAGCGTGCATTCGCGGACGATCTTGGCCGTGCCGTCCTTGGCATTGTGCTCCGTGAGGACCACCACACGCGGTGTCCCGGCCACCAGATCCATGGCCCCACCCATGCCTTTGACCATCTTGCCGGGGATGGTCCAGTTGGCCAGGTCCCCGGAGCCCGAGACCTGCATGGCACCCAGGATGGCCACCTTCACGTGACCGCCGCGGATCATGCCGAACGACGTGGCGGAATCGAAGATGCTCCCGCCTGGGGTGATGGTGACGGTCTGCTTGCCGGCGTTAATAAGGTCTGCGTCCTCCTCGCCTTCATAGGGGAAGGGGCCCATACCGAGCAGGCCATTCTCGCTTTGGAGGACCACCCGCACGCCGTCGGGCAGGTTGTTGGCCACCAGCGTGGGGATGCCGATGCCGAGGTTGACGTAGTCGCCGTCGTTCAGTTCTTCGGCCGCGATGGCGGCCATCTGGTCACGTGTCCATGCCATGGTGAATGCTCCTTTGCTTCTAAACCGTGAGGGCTTCGGGGCGTTGCGTCACGGCACGCTGCCGGACCGTGCGCTGTTCGATGTCCTTGACCCGTGCGGTGGCCTGAACCAGCCCCTGCACGTAAACACCGGGGGTCACGATGTGGTTGGGATCCAGCTCGCCGGGCTGCACAATGACCTCGGCCTCCGCGATGGTGACTTTCCCGGCGGTGGCCACCACCGGGTTGAAGTTCCGGGCGGTGTAGCGGTAGATCAGGTTGCCGTCCGTATCGGCCGTGTGGGCGTGAACCAGCGCGACGTCGGCGGTGATGGCGCGCTCGCGGACGTACGTGACGCCGTCGAACTCTTCCAGCGGCTTGCCTTCGGCAACCAAGGTTCCCACCCCGGTGCGCGTGTAGAAGGCGGGGATGCCGGCGCCGCCGGCACGGAGCCGCTCAGCCAGGGTGCCTTGCGGCGTGAACTCCACCTCGAGTTTCCCCGCAAGGTACTGCTCGGCGAAAAGCTTGTTCTCGCCTACGTAGGAAGCAATGACCTTCCGGACCTGGCCGGCCTCGATCAGGACGCCGAGACCCTTGCCATCCACCCCCATGTTGTTGGAAACGATGGTGAGGTCCTTGGCGCCCGATTCCCGGACGGCATCGATCAGGTCCGCGGGGATTCCGCTCAGGCCGAAGCCCCCGACGGCGATGGTCAGGCCGTCTGCCATCAGGTTCTGCAGCGCTTGGGCTGCGCTCGCGTACATGGTGGACATTCCGAACTCCTCGTTGAGCCTATGGATGATGCGTCCACTTTGTGGACTGCGCTTCTTTAGGACTGAGCCTAGGTTTCGTTCACGATTCCCGCAACGGCTCGCGGTATTGGCTACTCACGGTGTGGACGCTAGGCTTAAAGCTGTCCATATTGTGGATGAAATTTCCCGGAGGGTGTTGTGGCGGTACAAGGAGCGCAGGTCGTCGGCAGGGTAGCGCAGTTGCTCAGGCTCGTGGGCCGCAAGCCTGAGGGAACCTCGCTGGCGGGGCTGGTCCGGGAATCCGGGTTGACGCGGCCAACAGTGCACCGGCTGCTGACCTCGTTGGCTGCCGAGGGTTTATTGGAGCACGACGCCGGCAAGTGGGTGCTGGGGCCGGAGATCTTCCTGCTGGGATCAGTGGCGGCTGCCCGGTTCCCCATGGAGGACATCGCCCGTCCATCGCTGCGCAGGCTCGCTGCGGAAACGGGGGAGAGTGCGTTCTTCTCCATCCGCCGCGGGAACGAAACCATCTGTGTTCTGCGGGAAGAGGGTGCGTTTCCCGTGAGGTCGTTTGTCCTTCACGAAGGAGTGCGCTTTCCGCTGGGGGTGGCTTCTGCGGGGACCGCCATCATGGCCTTCCTTCCCCCGGAAGAACAGGAATCATTGCTGGAGAAGTGGGCAGCCCACGCTGGCGATTTCGCCGTGGGACATCCTGCCGATGTGGTGCGGGACAACCTGGAACGGACGCGGCTGGCGGGGTACTCCGTCAATCCGGGGCTGATCCTGGAGGGCAGCTGGGGCATGGGAGCCGCAGTGTTTGACCAGCAGGGCCAGCCGGCGTGGGCTCTTTCGCTGACCGGGATTGAGCCCAGGTTCCGTCCGGACCGCCAGGAATTCCTGGGCAGGCTGCTCCTCGAGGAAGCCCACCGGATGACGGCAAGGTTGCAGGGCGCTAGTTGAGGTCCAGGCGCATCAGGACCCTGGGGAAGCCATTGAGGACCGACGTCGTCTCGGTCACCTTCTTGAAGCCCGCCTTCTCGAATAATCTGCGCGTGCCCACGTACGCCATGGTCAGATCCACCTTGCCGCCCTTGTTGTCCACGGGATAACCCTCAATGGCGGGCGCGCCGTGGCTCTTGGCAAAGTCGATGGCCCCGCGCAGGAGTTCATGGGAGACTCCCTTCCCGCGATGCCCGGGCCGTACCCGGATGCACCAGACCGACCACACATTGCTCTCGTCCACGTGGGGGATCTTGCGGTTCTTCGCGAAAGTGGTGTCCGCGCGGGGGTGGACCGCTGCCCACCCCACCACTTCGTCGCCGTCGTACGCCAAAACGCCGGGAGGCGGATCCTCTGAGACCAGCTTCTTCACGAACTTCCCGCGCTCCTGTTTCTGGAGCTCCTGGTTCAGTTTGGACGGGATCCTGTAACTCAGGCACCAGCACACGTTGGAATCAGGGCTCTTGGGCCCCACCATGGTCTTCACGTCATCGAACACCGCTGCGGGTCGAACCTCGATAGCCATGCGGCCCATCCTGTCACCGGGTTGAACCCCTTCACCAGTCCTGCGGAGGTTGGTTTAAAAAACTTTTTCAATCCGCACCCATCCACCCCGTCCCATCCTCCGAATAGCTGGTGAGACACAAACCGCCGGTGAAGCAAAAGCAGCATCAGCAGCCAGTGTCCCACCACCCAATGGACCCAACGCCCTGGTTCCAAAAACAAGGAGAATGACATGTTGTCCACAAAGCGCCCCGCCCTCGCCTTCGTTGGCCTCACTGCAGCCGCCCTTCTCGGTCTTACTGCCTGTGGTGGTTCCAGCACCTCCACTTCGCCCTCCTCGGCATCTGCCGCTCCGGAGACGTCCTCAGCCATGCCGTCTGCTTCGCCGTCGGCCTCCGCCATGAGCAGTGCCGCCATGGATCCGGCCGCCAACCTTGTTGGCCCCGGCTGCGCCGGTTACGCCGCACAGGTTCCGGACGGTGCCGGTTCGGTAACGGGCATGGCCAAGGATCCGGTAGCCGTAGCAGCTTCCAACAACCCGCTGCTCAAGACCCTGACCGCCGCGGTCTCGGGCAAGCTCAACCCCAAGGTGGACCTGGTCTCCACCCTGAACGGCAGCGAATTCACGGTGTTCGCACCGGTTGACGATGCCTTCGCCAAGATCGACCCCGCAACAATCGAGACGCTCAAGACGGACGATGCCCTGCTGAGCAAAATTCTCACCTACCACGTAGTCCCCGGTCAGCTGACCCCGGACCAGATCGTCGGCACCCACAAGACTGTCCAGGGTGGCGAAGTGACGGTTGCCGGCACCAAGGATGCCCTCACGGTTGACGGAGCCTCCAACGTGATCTGCGGTGGCGTCCAGACCGCCAACGCTACGGTTTACCTGATCGATTCAGTGCTGATGCCCAAATAGGCCTTAGGGCTTTAGAGACACCACACAGTAGACACACAACAGAGCAGGCGCCGGAATCCGGCGCCTGCTCTGTTGAGTTGCGGAGTGTTGTGGTGAGGCCTAGCGGCCGAAGTCACTGTCGACGTAGGAGCCGGCCCTGTTGTGTTCCGATCCGCACGGGCAGTGGTCAACCTCAATCCGGACTGTCATTGGCTTGGATGAGTCCAAGGTAAGGGTCACATCCTCGCTGGCTCGGGTATTGCGACTGTCCCGGGAGTTGAGGCGGAGGGTGCCTTGGGCAGATGTTTTGGGCATGGTGGACCTTCCTGGTGTGTGAATGCGTGAAGGGGGTTGGCCAAAGCCGGGTTACTTGCTGGTGGAGTCCTGGGGTGGCTTGCCAACCAGGGGGATGGTTCCCGTAGGTGTTCCCCCGGAGCAGTCGGAATCCGTGCATTTTTCAGCGCAGTCGTGCCTGGTGACGAGGTCAAACTGAACGCCGCCGTGCTGCTCGACGCCCGTCCGGATGGCTCGTTCCACCACGGAGGTGGCCAGACGTTTGTGCAGTTGCAGGGGATCGCGGCGAAGGTCCTTGACCAGGGCGAAACAGAGCAACAGCATGACGATCACAAATGGCAGGGCAGCCACAATGGTCACCCTTTGCAGGCCGGACAATGCCTCCGATGGTTTATCGCCGCCGGCAAGCAGCATGACCGCTGCCACTGCGCCGGTGAGGCTTCCCCAGAAGATGACGACTCCTCGACGCGGGTGCTCAGCACCGTTGGAGCTGAGGGATCCCATCACGATCGAAGCTGCGTCGGCACCTGTGACGAAGAAGATCGCCACCAGGACCATGGCCAGGACAATGACGGCTGCTGTCAGCCAGCCGGGCATGCCCAGGTTCTTGACGAGGTCGAAGAGGGCGCCATCGAAGTTGATGGAGGGAGCGCCGTCCACCATGGTCACAAGCCCGGGAGTGCCGGCCTTGTCCGCTTCCTGCTGCACGTGGAAGGCGGCGCCGCCGAAGATCCCGAACCAGATCACGCTGACTACGCTCGGCACCAGCAGGACACCGGTGACGAACTGGCGGATGGTGCGGCCGCGGCTGATGCGGGCAATGAACATTCCCACGAAGGGCGTCCAGGAGATCCACCAGGCCCAGTAGAAGATGGTCCAGCTGGTCATCCAGCTACGCAGGGAGTCGTCTCCCACAGCTTCGGTACGCGAGGACATTTCGGCCAGATCCCGGGCGTAGTCACCCACGGCTGAGGGGATCAGGTTGAGGATGAACAAGGTGGGTCCGGCGACGAACACGATCAGGGCCAGGACAACGGCCAGGACCATGTTGATGTTGGACAACCACTGGATGCCGCGGCTGATGCCTGAAACAGCAGATGCCACGAAGCAGAATGTCAGGATGGCGACGATGACCACCAGCACCGGGGTGCCGATTTCGCCCAGCCAGCCGTTGGACGTCATGCCGCTGCCGATCTGGAGGGCTCCGAGGCCCAGTGAGGCAGCAGTTCCGAAGAGTGTGGCGAAGATGGCCAGGATATTGATGAACTTGCCGAGCGGCCCTTCCACCATGCGAATGCCAAAGAGCGAGGTGAAGGCTGCGGAGACCAGTTGCTTGCGGCCCAGGCGGTAGGTGCCGTACGCCATGGCGATGCCGACTACTGCGTACATGGCCCAGGGGTGCAGGGTCCAGTGGAAGATCGAGGTAGCCATGGCTGTCTGGATGGCCGCGGGTGTGCGGCCGTCCACGGTCCCGGGTGGTGGTGAGATGTAGTGGTACAGCGGTTCGGCAACACCGTAGAACATGAGCCCGATGCCCATGCCGGCGGCGAACATCATGGCCACCCAGGAGACGGTTCGGAACTCGGGCTTCTCTCCATCCTTGCCCAGCGGGATATTGCCAAACTTGCCGAGGGCAAGCCACAGGACGAAGACGACGAACAATGAGGCGAGGACCATGAAGAGCCAGCCCGTGTATTCCATGACCCAGTTCAGGGCGCCCTTGGAGGTATCGGAGAGGCTGTCCCGTCCAACAAAGCCCCAGACCACAAAGGCGACGGCGATGGCGCCCGTGATCCCGAAGGTGACTTTGTCGAGGGTAAGTTTGCGGTTCCGGCGGGCAGAGACGGCCTGCTCGGTCTTGGCGTGGCGCAGCTCTTCCATGATCTGTTCGTGTTCAACAGAATCGGAGAGGGGATCTACGCCTCCGTCCTCAGCGTTGAGGGCTGCCAGGTTGGTGTCGTCGGGGGAGACTCTGATGACTGCTTCAGGGTTCTCCGCGTGGGCGGGGTTGGTTGGGCTGGCTGCACCCGGGGTACCTGCAACGTGATCGTCGGCAGGTAATTCCTCGGGTGTCAGCGGTTTTGTGTCACTGTTTGTAGCCATGAGCGGGTCCTTTGCTCGGCGTGTCATGAGCCTGAATTTCTACGAGGCCTTGGTGAATGGGTCGGTGGGAAGGTTGGGTCTTCCTCCGATCCGATGGTCATGGCGGGCCGTGGCGCCTCCCCGGGTGCGCGGTCACGGAGCGGGCAGGCGATAGGGATGATGCACCTCTTCTGGTTCGTGGGACGGGGGCGGTTGACTGCTCCAAGCCGTGTTCCGCAGGAATCAACAACATCCGCGCTATGCAACAGAGTGCGCTCCGTCACATCCAAAGTCAAGGGATCCACGCTCTTTAACAGCAGATTGATATATCAATTGGCTGGAAGCGGGGCGTTGCGTATCATGGGTTTCGTTGCGAATAGCGCGTCCCCAGAAGGTGAAGGAAGTGCTAGCGCCGCCTGTACCCCATCCGGGTGCTGATAGTCAGTCCGGCCTCCCGGAGGCCTTCAACAAGCCCAGGCTGGTCCTCCGGTGCGAACCGGAACGCCGGTCCGGAGACGCTGACGGCGGCGATGACGCTTCCGGCGTGGTTGAAGATGGGCACGGCGATGGCAGTGAGGCCAATTTCAAACTCTTCGTGGACAGTGGCGTACCCGTTGCGGGCCACGTCCAGCAGCTGCTTTTCCAGCTCTCCACGGTTGGTGACGGTACGCGGCGTACGCGCGGGCAGGCCCACGGCCTTGAGAATCTGGTTGCGTTCGTCGGCGGTCAGCGCAGCAAGAAGGACCTTGCCGCTGGACGTGGCGTGCAGCGGCGTCAGGCTGCCCACCCAGTCGTAGGTGGCCAGGGTTGAGGGTCCCATGGCCTGGTCCACGTTGACGGCATAGTTCGATCGCAGGACGGCCAGGTTGACGGTCTCCTTGTACTCGGCCGCCAGCGCCTCCAGGACTTCCCGTGCTTCATGCACCACGCTCAGCCTGCCGGGAATGGAAGACGCCAGCCGGAGGATCCCAAAGCCCAGCTGATACTTGCCGCGCTCACTGTTCTGCCTGACGATGTCCCGGTTGACCAAGGAGCCCACCAGCCTGGACACGGTGGATTTGTGGATGCCCATTTCTTCCGCGATTTCACTGACTCCGGCATCGCCTTCACGGGCCAGGATTTCCAGGATCTGGAGCGCGCGGTCCACAGATTGGACGCCGCCGCCTTGGGCGTCTGCGTCCTTGTCGATCTCCGGGTTGCTGCGTGCGGCCATGATGCCTCGTGTCGTTGTCCAGGCAGGCCGACCTGGGCTGGTAGCGCTGTCCGGCCTGCACGCTCGTCGTTCCTCATCCTAGACGGAGTTTTGCACGGACTCTTTCACGCCTTGGGGCCTCGCGTCATCTATACGCTGGGAGCTGTCCATGGAAGCGGCAAGACGGAAACGGGCGCGCCGGCTGCCACCCCTTCGGGGGGAACAGCCATGTAGCCGTCGGCCCAGGCAAGCCCACGCATCATCCCCGGACCTGTGCGGGACGTGGGGAACGCGAGGTCGTGGATGGAAGTGCAGGGCATAAGCCGCGTCCGCCCTGGACAAGGCTCGATGTCCGCACCGGACGTCACCAGGCGGGCTGCCCGAAGAGGCCGGTTTCCCAGTGCTGCCAGCAGGGGTTCGCCCAGGGTCATGAGCGCCATCATGGCGGCCAGCGGATTCCCCGGGAGTCCGATGACGAATCGGCCATCTGGAAGTTCAGCCAACACGGCAGGGTGGCCGGGTCGCATGGCAATGCCGTCCAGGAGAAGCCGGCCGCCGAGCGCGGTGATGGCATCGCGGAAATGGTCTGTCCCGGATTTGCCTGTCCCGCCGGTGGTGATGGTGACGTCCGGCGGTATGCCCTCAGGAGCATCTCCCAGCGCTGCCAGCCATTCCCCGTACGAGTCGCCAATCCTGAGCTGGCCCGCGGGCTCCGCGCCCAACTGCAATATGACGGCATCCAGTTGCGGTCCGAACGCGTCACGGACCTGTCCCGGTCCCGGCTCGCCCGAGGTCACTACTTCCGAACCGGTCAGTACGACGGCGGCCCTCGGCTTGCGCTGTACCTGGAGGTAGTCGTGGCCTGCGACGGCGGCCAGGGCGATGTGTGCAGGGTTGAGGTCTGTGCCGGCGGGGATGAGGACATCGCCGGCTGTGGCTTCTTCCCCGGCTGGACGGATGTGCCGGCCGGGACGTGCCTCATCCGGTTTCGCATCAGGTGTCAGCGTGAGGCATTGGATGCCGGATCCATCCGCGAAAACGTGGCCGCTTTCCTTGCGCAGGACTGCTGTGGCGCCGGCGGGTACGAGCCCGCCGGTGGCAATGACGCTTGCTTCTCCGGCGGAGAGTTGCCGCCCTGGCGACGCGAGGGTCCATGGACCGCTGCCGTTGGTGGCCCAGCCGTCCATGGCTGACGACGCATAGTGAGGAAGGTTTCGTTGCGCGGTGACGGCGCTGGTCAGGGTCCGCCCGATGGCTTCCCGGAGGGTGACGTTCACCGGAGGAAGCGGGCCGCCGCAGTGGTAGGCCAACTGCCGGGCTTCAGCCCAGGTGGGTGCGGGCCGCCGCAAAACGGAAGTGCCGGCGGCGGTTTCTTGGGTAAGCATGGATCTTCGCTTCCTGGGGTGGTGCTGCTGTCTCACCACAGATACCGGGGACTGCCCGGCCTTCCCGTCATGCTTGCCGCGCAGTCCCCGGTATCCGTGTGGTGCGTACTGAGCCGGTGGTGTACTAGGCCTTCACGTAACCGTTGGGGTTCAGTACGAACTTTGTTGCCGCTCCGGCGTCGAATTCGGCGTAGCCGCGCGGAGCGTCCTCGAGGGGGATGGCCTGGGCGTTGACTGCCTTGGCGATCTGGACCTTGTCATGCAGGATGGCCATCATCAGCTGGCGGTTGTACTTCATGACCGGGCATTGGCCCGTGGTGAAGGACAGGGACTTGGCCCAGCCGGTACCAAGGGACAGCGAGAGGGAGCCGTGCTTGGCAGCGTCGTCGATTCCACCCGGATCGCCGGTGACGTAGAGCCCGGGAATGCCCAAGGATCCACCGGCTGCAGTGATGTCCATGAGGGAGTTCAGTACGGTGGCGGGGGCCTCGTGGGAGGCGTCCTTACCGTGGCCGCGGGCTTCGAAGCCCACCGCGTCCACGCCGCAGTCAACCTCGGGAACGCCGAGGATCTGCGCGATCTGTTCCTTCGGATCGCCATTGGACACATTGACGGTTTCGCAGCCGAAGGACCGGGCTTGCGCCAGCCGGTCCTCGTTCATGTCGCCCACAATCACGACGGCGGCGCCCAACAGTTGAGCGCCGACGGCGGCGGCAAGGCCCACGGGCCCGGCACCTGCGACGTACACCGTGGAGCCAACGCCGACGCCGGCGGTGACGGCGCCGTGGAAACCTGTGGGGAAGATGTCCGAGAGCATGGTCAAGTCCATGATCTTCTCAAGCGCCTGATCGCGGTCAGGGAAGCGCAGCAGGTTCCAGTCAGCGTAGGGAACCAGCACAAACTCTGCCTGGCCGCCCACCCAGCCTCCCATGTCCACGTAGCCGTAGGCGCTGCCGGGGCGGTCAGGGTTGACGTTGAGGCAGATGCCGGTCTTCTGTTCCTTACAGTTTCGGCAGCGGCCGCAGGAGATATTGAACGGCACCGAGACGATGTCGCCCACCTTGATGAACTCGACGTCGGGTCCCACCTCCACCACTTCGCCGGTGATTTCGTGGCCGAGCACCAGGTCCTGTGGAGCTGTGGTGCGGCCGCGGACCATGTGCTGGTCCGAACCGCAGATGTTGGTGGTCACGGTGCGGAGGATCGCGCCGTGTGGCACTTTCCGCCCGACGTTCGCGGGGTTGACGCCCGGCCCGTCCTTAAGCTCAAACGTTGGGTAGTCAGTGTCAATAATTTCGACGACACCGGGTTCCTTGTAGGCGACTGCTCTGTTTCCTGACATGGTCACTCCCTGTTCTTTGGCTATTGCTGAAATCTGCTGCCCAATGGTCCGAAAGTGGTGCTTCGGTGAAGAAATACCTCCCCAGGTTTCAGGCCACCGAAGCACCATTCACGGACAACCGGACTGCTGATATTTTCGTGAATGCTCTATAGATATATCAGTCATCCTAGGTGACGCAGCTCATGCTGTACAGCGCCGCCTAGGCTTTCTCCAGTCTGATGATCACGGACTTGGACGTGGGCGTGCCGCTGGTGTCCGCAACGGAATCGAGGGGCACCAGGACGTTGGTCTCCGGGTAGTACGCTGCGGCGCACCCCTTGGGCGTCGAATAGGCCACGAGCCGGAAGTTCTCCGCCCGGCGGTCCGTTCCCTGGAATTCGGAGATCAGGTGGACCATGTCCCCGTCGGCAAAACCCAGCTCCGTGATGTCCTCGGCGTTGATGAGCACCACCCGCCGGCCGCCGTGGATGCCACGGTAGCGGTCGTCCTTGCCATAGATGGTGGTGTTGTACTGGTCGTGGGAACGCAGGGTTTGAAGAACCAGCCGGCCGGGCGGGACCTTGATGAACTCCAGCTCGTTGCCTGTGAAATGTGCTTTCCCGGACGCGGTGTCGAACTTCCTGGCATCGCGCGGTGGATGGGGCAGCACAAAGCCGCCGGGATGCTGGATCCGCGCTTCAAAGTCCTCAAAGCCATCGAACACGGCTTCGATGTGTTTGCGGATCAGTGTGTAGTCGTCCCGCATGGCCAGCCAGGAAGCCTGGGGCGTGTTGGGCAGGCGTTGGTGACCGTCTTTGAACAGCCTGTCTGCAAGGTTGCAGACAATGGCTACTTCCGAGTGGAGGTGGTCACTGGCAGGTTTGAGCCGTCCCCGTGATGCGTGCACGGCGCTCATGGAATCTTCCACGGTGACCCGTTGATCCCCGGTGCGCTGGGTATCTTTCTCGGTGCGTCCGAGGGTGGGCAGGATCAGCGCCCGGCGACCTGTGGACAAATGGGAGTGGTTCAGCTTCGTGGAAATCTGGACACTCAACCGGGTGTTGGCCAAGGCCAGCTCGGTCACGTCCGAATCCGGGGCGGCCCGGACGAAGTTGCCGCCCATCCCCATGAAGAACCGGACTTTCCCGTCCCGCATGGCGCGGATGGCTGCGACGGTGTCAAAGCCGTGCTCCCGCGGAGAGCGGAACTCGAATTCCTGGTCCAGCCGGTCGTGGAACGCCTCCGGCATTTTTTCGAAGATGCCCATGGTCCGGTCACCTTGGACGTTGGAGTGGCCGCGCACCGGGCAGACGCCGGCGCCGGGCTTGCCGATGTTGCCCTGGAGCAGCAGGACGTTGACCACATCGCGGAGGGTAGGCACGGAATGCTTGTGCTGGGTCAGTCCCATGGCCCAGCACACAATGGTGGCGCTGGAAGCGAGCATCCGCTCACCGGTTGCATGGATCTGTTCCAGGGTGAGGCCGCTTGCCTCCACAATGTCATCCCACTCCACCTTCTCCAGGAACCGCAGGTAGTCATCGATGCCCACGGTGTGGTTGTCAATGAAGTGGTGGTCCAGGACCGTTTGCAGGCCCGGGGTGTTCCGTCCGGCGGCTTCGGCTTCCAACAGATATTTGCCGAGGCCTTGGAAGAGGGCCTGGTCCCCGCCGGCCCGGATCTGCAGGAAGTCATCCGTCAGCTGCGTCCCTTGAATCATTCCGGCCACATGCTGCGGGTTCTCGAAATGCAGGAGCCCGGCCTCGGGAAGGGGGTTGACGGAAACGATGACCGCGCCGTTTTTCTTCGCCTTTTCCAGGGCACTGAGCATACGCGGGTGGTTGGTGCCGGGGTTCTGTCCGGCGACGAAGATCAGCGATGCCGTTTCCAGGTCCGTCAGGCTGACAGAGCCCTTGCCAATGCCGATGGTTTCCACCAGCGCGGAGCCGGAGGACTCGTGGCACATGTTGGAACAGTCCGGAAGGTTGTTGGTACCGATGCCGCGCACCAGGAGCTGGTACACGAACGCTGCCTCGTTGGAGGTGCGGCCCGAGGTGTAGAAGACCGACTGATCAGGGTGGTCCATACCCCGCAGCTCCTCGGCCATGAGGTCATACGCTTCCTCCCAACCGATGGGCGTGTAGTGCGTTGCGCCTTCATCGAGGAACATCGGGTGCGTGATCCGGCCCTGCTGGCCCAACCAGAAATCATCGCGGGTCTTGAGCTCGGCAACGGAATGCTTGGCGAAGAACTCGGGCGTGACGCGGCGTCGGGTGGCTTCCTCGGCCACTGCCTTGGCGCCGTTCTCGCAGAACTCTGCCGCATTGCGCTTCTCATGCTCAGGCCAGGCGCAACCCATGCAGTCGAACCCGTCCAACTGGTTCACCGCCAGCAAGGTCTGGACGCTTCGCAGCGGTCCCATCTGTTCCAAGGAAATTTTCAAGGCATTGGCAACAGCCGGGATGCCCACAGCCTTGGTCTTGGGTTTGCTGACGGTCAGCTTTGACTCATCAATGTTCTCGCGCGGAGCTTTGGAATGCATGGGAAACCCTTCAGATCCGGGAAGTGGAAGCAGTCAGCAGCGCGGCGGGGGACTGCTGCCGGGCGGCTTCCGTTGTGTGCAGCAGCAACAGTGCTGTGGTTACAGAGCCCACACCGCCTGGAACCGGACTCAGGCCGGCGGCGACTCCGGTGACGCTGGCTTCGTCGACGTCCCCCACCAGGGAACCGTCAGGCAGGACGTTTGTTCCGACGTCGATCACTACCGCCTCCGGTGAGACGTCGCTGCCCTTCAGCAGCCCGGTGCGCCCTGCGGCAACAACCACGACGTCGGCGGCCCGGGTGTGGCGTTCCAGCGGCCCCGATTTGGAATGGCAGATGGTGACGGTCGCGTCCCGCTCCAGAAGGAGCAGGGACAGCGGCTTGCCCACCACGGCGGAACGTCCGACGACGGTGATGTTCCGGCCCGCAACCGGGATTTCAAAGTGGTCCAGCAGTTCCACCACCGCCCGCGCAGTAGCGGGTGCGAAGGCCGGTTGGCCCACAGCCAAGCGGCCGAGGCTGAGGGGATTGGCGCCGTCGATGTCCTTCTCCGGGGCGATGTGCCCCACCAACCGGTCTGCCCGAACGGCGGCCGGCAGGGGAGTTTGGAGGATGATGCCGTGGACGGTTGGCTCCGCGCTGAGATCCGCCAGGACACTGGCCAGCGCTTGTTCGCTGGCGTCGTGGCCAAGATCGACAATCCTGCATCCAATTCCTGCGCGTTCTGCTGAACGCTCGATCGAATGGACGTACCAGAGCGTTGACTCGTCCTCCGTGGCCACCACAACAGCGAGGGTGGGCCGCGTTCCATCGGAGCCAAGGCTGCGGGCCTCATCCTGGGCTTGCTCCCGGATCAGGGAAGCGAGTCCCTTACCGGAAAGAACTGCAGTGGTCATGAGAGGATCCTTTCGCGGACACGCTTGACCAGGGCGTCGGCGGCCAGGACAACTTTGTCCTCAAGGCCGTCCGTCTGCTCCGCCAAACGCGTGCGGGCTGCGGTGTCTTTGATGGCCACCACGTTGATGTCGATGTTGACCCGGGCAGTGGTGGCGGCAGCGCGGGCTGCATCTGCTGCCGCTGCGACGTCGCTGATGACATTGGGGTTGGCCACGTCGAAAAGTTCGGTGGCGAGGTCCACCACCTCACCGGAAACCTTGATGAGCTGGGCAGGCGTGTGCGCGGCCTGGACCAGGGCGTCCCGGATGGCGGCGGTCTTTGTTGCCTTGAGTTGCCCGGTTTCTGATGGCAGCTTGTAGGAATCGATAACGGACTGGAAAGCGTGTTCGTCGGCGTCCGCCAGACGCAATGCCTCAATGATCAAGTGGTCGGCTGCGCTGGTGATCCTGGCGACGAGAGCCGCGTGCTGCTCATATTTTGGTCCGGTGGTGTATCTGGCCACCATCGCCACCAAGGCAGCACCCTGTGCCGCGTGCAAGGCCGCAGCTGCACCGCCACCGGGGGTCGGCTGACGTGAGGCAAGCCGGGAGAGGTAGTCATTGATGGTTTCTGAGCTGATCATGTGCCGTCCTGGCTGAACTGGGGAGAAGGCTGAACTGGGGGAGAAGGCTGAGGGGCAAAGCTGCGGCCCGGACCCTCCCGGCCGCGAAGGAGGAAGGGGCCCGGGCCGCATTCTGTGGCGAACTACGTGGCGTTTTAGCCGCGGAGCCTGCTCATGGTGGGGTCGTACAGCGGATCCTGGGTCACGGTCGCCTGGATGCGGCGGCCGAAGTACTCGATTTCCACGGAGTCTCCGATTGATACTGCAGCGGGCAAGTATGCGTAGGCAATCGGCTTGCGGACCGAGTACCCGTAAGCGGCGCTGGTCACGTAACCCACCGCTTGGTCCTTATAGAACACCGGTTCCTTGCCCAGCACCAGGCTCCTGCCGTCGTCGACCGTCAGGCAGCGCAGGCGACGGGCAGAGCCTTCCTCGGTGCGTCCTTCCAGAGCGGCCTTGCCAACGAAGTTCTCCTTGGTCATCTTCACGGCAAACCCAAGACCCGCTTCATAGGGATCGTGCTCAGTGGTCATGTCCGTGCCCCAGGAGCGGTAGCCCTTTTCGAGTCGCAGGGAGCTGAAGGCGGCACGTCCCGCGGCGATGACACCGAACGGCTGGCCGGCCTTCCACAGAGCGTCCCAGAGGCGCTGCCCGTTGTCCGCGCTGGTGTAGAGCTCCCAGCCGAGTTCGCCCACGTAGGACAGGCGCATCGCGGTGACGGTGACGCCTCCAATGGTGACCTTCTTGGACCGGAAGTACTTCAGGCCGTCATTGCTGAAGTCATCGTTGCTGACCGTGCCGATAAGGTCACGGGCCAACGGACCCCACAAACCGATGCAGCAGGTTCCGCCCGTGGTGTCGCGGACCTGGACCCAGTCCCCGGCGCTGCCGTTCTCGGTCTGGTGCCTGGCTGCACGCTCAAAGTAAGCGGTGTCGATGTTGCCGTTGGCACCCAGCTGGAACGTATCTTCGCTGAGGCGGGCCACCGTGATGTCGCTTCGCACGCCGCCGGCCTCGTCCAGGAGAAGGGTGTAGGTGACAGCGCCGGGCTTCTTGGACAGATCTCCGGTGGTCAGTTCCTGGAGCAACTTCAGGGCGCCGGGGCCGGATACCTCAAGGCGCTTGAGTGGCGTCATGTCGTACATGGCAACTGCCGTACGGGTCTTCCATGCCTCGGCGGCGGCGATGGGCGAGCTGAACATTCCGGACCAGGCATCACGGGCCGGGGGCTGCCAGTCATCCGGCATTTCCTTGAGCAGTTCAGCGTTGGCTTCGAACCAGTACGGGCGCTCCCATCCGGCGCCTTCCAGGAAGTAGCCGCCCAGCTGCTTGTGGCGGGCATGGAAGGGGCTGACGCGAAGGTTGCGGGGGGAGAGCTTGGGCTGGAGCGGGTGCATGACATCGTAGATTTCCACGAAGTTCTGCTGGGATGTTTCGCTGACGTATTCCGGGTTCAGCTGGACTTCTTCAAAGCGGTGGATATCGCAGTCGCCAAGATCGATCTGCGACTTTCCGGTGGTCAGCAGTTCGGCCACGGCGCGGGCAATGCCGGCTGAGTGGGTGACCCACACGGCTTCGGCAACGAAGAAGCCGTCGACTTCCTTGGACTCGCCCACCAGCGAGCCGCCGTCCGGGGTGAAGGAGAAGATGCCGTTGAAGCCATCCTCGATCTCGCTTTCCCGCAGTGCCGGCAGGATCTGCTTGGATGCTTCCCATGCGGGAAGGAAGTCCTCCAGGGTGAAGTCCAGGCGGGAGGGCATGTTGTGCTCGCTGATGCTGCTGGGTTCGTAGCTGCCCAATTCATCCAGATCCACGGGCATGGGGCGGTGCGCGTAGGAGCCGATACCGTAACGGTCGCCGTGCTCGCGGTAGTAAAGGTCCTGGTCCTGGTGGCGCAGGATGGGCAGCTGGGCGCCGTTGGGAAGTTCGTTCTTACCCTTCTGGGCGGGAACCGGGGTGGTCTTGACGTACTGGTGTGCCAGCGGGAGGAGCGGAACGGACATCCCGATCAACTCGCCCACCTTGGCGCCCCAGAAGCCGGCGCAGGAAACCACAATGTCCGCCGGGATGACGCCATCGGCGGTCTCGACGCCGGTCACGCGGCGGTTTGACTGCTCAATTCCGGTGACCTCGGTGTTGCCGATGTACTTCACGCCGGCAGCTTCGGTGCGCTTGATCAGCAACTGCACGGCGCGGGCCGCAAGCGCCAGGCCATCGGTGGGGACGTGAAGGCCACCCAGGATGTCTTCCTCATTGATCAGGGGGTAGAGCTCCTTGCATTCCTCGCGGGTGAGGATCTTGCCGTCGATGCCCCACGACTGTGCGTAGCCGAGCTTGCGCTTCAGGTCAGCCAGGCGCGTCTCGTTCGTGGCAACTTCAAGGCCGCCCACCTGGTTGAAGCAGCTCTGCCCGTCCTCGGTGAGGGACAGGAGTTTTTCCACCGTGTACTTGGCAAAGAGCGCCATGGACTTTGACGGGTTGGTCTGGAAGACCAGGCCCGGCGCGTGGGACGTGGAGCCACCGGGCATGTTCAAGGGGCCCTGGTCCAGGACGGTGATGTTGTTCCATCCGCGGGTGACCAGTTCGTCGGCGAGGTTGGTGCCGACGATCCCGGCTCCGATGATGACAATGCGGGGCGTGGATGTCATGGGGTTCTCCTGCT
This sequence comes from Paenarthrobacter sp. NPDC091669, assembly GCF_044756725.1. Classification (NCBI taxonomy): domain Bacteria; kingdom Bacillati; phylum Actinomycetota; class Actinomycetes; order Micrococcales; family Micrococcaceae; genus Paenarthrobacter; species Paenarthrobacter sp. NPDC091669. The sequence goes on along the minus strand of NZ_JBIVTK010000001.1, from coordinate 311,581 downwards.
GAAGTTCGTGTGGGGTCTGGGGCGACGGGTGGCTTAGCGGAAAACCACGGTGCTGGTCTGGTCCAGCAGCACCCGGTGTTCGCAATGCCACTTGACGGCGCGGGACAATGCCAGGGCTTCGGCATCCTGGCCCACGGTTGAGAGTGTGGTGGGGCCGTAGCTGTGATCGACGCGGATGACTTCCTGCTCGATGATCGGCCCCTCGTCCAGGTCCGCGGTCACGTAGTGGGCAGTGGCACCCACCAGCTTCACGCCGCGGTCATAGGCCTGGTGGTAGGGGCGGGCGCCCTTGAAGCCAGGCAGGAAGGAGTGGTGGATGTTGATGGCGCGGCCCTCAAGGGCGCGGCAGAGATCGTCGGAGAGGACCTGCATGTAGCGTGCCAGCACCACGAGGTCCACGTTGTACTCCTCCACGAGGTCCAGGAGGCGCTGTTCAGCCTCTGCCTTGGTGTCAGGGGTGACGGGAATGTAGACGAAAGGCAAGCCTGCGGCTTCAGCCATGGCCCGGTGGGTCTCGTGGTTGGAAGCAACCACGACGAGGTCGCCGCCAAGGCTGCCGCCGCGCCAGCGGAAGATGAGGTCGTTCAGGCAGTGCCCGAACTTGGACACCATCACCAGGACCCGCTTTTTGGTCTGGTCATGGAAGCTGAACTTCATCTCGAAGCGGTCGGCAATCGCGCTGAACTCCTCTTCAAGGCGCTCCGGCGAGTAGGACAGCGGGCCCGAGAAAGCGGTCCGCAGGTGCAGCGTCTGGCGGAGGCCGTCGTCGAACTGTTGGTGCTCTTCGATGTTGAAGCCGCGTTCAAACAGGAAGGTGGTGACTGCCTGCACGATCCCGGCGCGTTCGACGCACGACAATGTGAGTACGAACTTCTGTGCTTGCTCTTCTTTGAGCAATTCGGGCTTGGGTAGTGTGCTTACCGGTGAGTCTGTAGCCACGAGGGTCATGTCTCCTCCTTTAGATATATTCCTGGGTCCTGAACTGATATATTAGGATTGGGATTCAGCGTATACTGGTGGCTCAGGCAGGTCAATAGGTTTGTCGGTTGTTAAGAAGGGGATGGCGCTGTGGCTTTTGAAACTCTGGCAATCGCCGGCCAAGACGCAAGGAAGTCCTTGGCTGACGTCGCCTACGAACGCCTCAGGGATCGACTCTTGATGTTGGACATCAAGCCCGGCGACCTCCTCAACGACGATCAGCTTGCCAAGGACCTGGAGATAGGCCGGACTCCGGTGCGTGAGGCCCTGAAGCGGCTGGAGCTGGACCGGCTGGTCATCACCTATCCGCGGCGGGGCACATTCGCCACCCGCGTGGAGGTAACCGACCTGGCTTTCATCTCCGAGATTCGGGCGCAGTTGGAGCCGCTCGCTGCCGCAAGGGCGGCCCGGGTCGCCTCGCCCGCCACCAGGCAGCACTTGCGGGACGTCATGCAAGCGGTGGAAGCTTTCGATGTCAGCGCTGCTTCAGTAGTGGAAACGCTGCGGCTCGATGCCAGTGTTCACCAAGGGATCTACGCGGCTGCCGCGAATCCCCACCTCGAAGACGTCCTCATCCGCTATGACAACCTGGCCACGCGCATCTGGTGCATGGTCCTGGATCGGCTGCCCAACCTTGAGCACCACGTGCGCGAACACCTGGATCTGCTCCGGGCTGTTATTGACGGCGATGAGGAGAAGGCTGCCGAGTTGGCCCGGGTTCACGTGAGTGGTTTCGAGCAAGCAGTGCGCCAGGCGCTTTTCGCGGCCTGACTCCGCCTGCGCTTTCCCCGACTGTTGACTCCCCGGGGGGCCGGTTGCATACTGAAAACGCCAACTAATATATCATCCGGATATCAGACTTCTGCGGGTTGCCGCTGGTCCATCCGGGCGCTTGTGATGCAATCACAGCCTTCAGCCCTTGGAGTATCGCGTGACGACAAGACCCCTCCTCTTCGAACACATCCCGCTGACGGGCAGCAGCCGCGCTAAGCGGGGCATGGCTGAGATGCTCAAGGGCGGCGTCATCATGGACGTCGTTAACGTCGAGCAGGCCCGCGTCGCTGAGGATGCCGGTGCCGTGGCTGTCATGGCGCTTGAGCGTGTCCCGGCTGATATCCGCGCCCAGGGCGGCGTGTCCCGCATGTCGGATCCGGACATGATCGATGCGATCATCGCTGCCGTGTCCATCCCGGTCATGGCCAAGGCCCGCATCGGCCACTTCGTTGAAGCCCAGGTCCTGCAGTCCCTCGGTGTTGACTACATCGACGAGTCCGAGGTCCTGACCCCGGCCGACTACATCAACCACATCGATAAGTGGAACTTCACCGTTCCCTTCGTGTGTGGCGCCACCAACCTCGGTGAGGCCCTGCGCCGGATCAACGAGGGCGCGGCGATGATCCGTTCCAAGGGCGAGGCCGGCACCGGCGATGTTTCCAACGCCACCGGCCACATGCGTAAGATCCGCTCCGAGATCGCCAAGCTCGCCGCCCTTCCCGAGGACGAGCTCTACGTTGCGGCCAAGGAATTGCAGGCCCCGTACGAGCTGGTCAAGGAAGTTGCCGCCACCGGCAAGCTCCCCGTGGTGCTGTTCACCGCAGGCGGCATCGCCACCCCGGCTGATGCTGCGATGATGATGCAGCTCGGCGCTGACGGCGTGTTCGTCGGTTCGGGAATCTTCAAGTCCGGCAACCCAGCAGAGCGCGCCGCCGCCGTCGTGAACGCCACTGCCTACTACGACGATCCCGATGTCATCGCCAAGGTCTCCCGCGGCCTGGGCGAAGCCATGGTGGGCATCAACGTGGACGACATCCCCCAGCCCCACCGCCTCGCAGAACGCGGCTGGTGAAGCCAAATGACGGATCTCGCTCTTGTTAGGACCGCTAATGGTCGCGGCCTGCGGAACGACTGGGCTCAACTCGTCGGCCACACGGTGGAGGTGTGGTTGTTGGAGCGCCACGTTCTCACCGGGGTGGTGGAGCAGGCCTCCGACGACGATTCGGTGCTCTGGATAGCGGCCGAGGGACTCTCCACCAGGAAGCTGTTCGACAAGCCCACGGGCTACCAAATCTGGGCCTGAGCAGCGCAAATGCGTTGAGGCGTAACAGATTGACAGTCTGTGAGGCGCAACACTACTTTCTCATATATCAGACCGAAGGTTTCTAGTATATTTACGTCTTTCCGCAGCGTCGCGGGAAGCAGGGCCAAGGAGAATCATGGGACTTAGCTCCACTCTGGATTCAGCACGCTTTTCTCCCTTTCATCGCAAACTAGTGGTGGGCTGCATGGGCGGCCCACTCCTCGATGGATACATGCTGAGCATCATTGGAATCGCAATGGTGGGGTTGACGGCGCAATTTGGCGCCAACGAGCTGGAAGTCAGCCTTATCGGCGCTTCCGCTCTGGTGGGTATCTTCTTTGGCGCGTTGTTCCTCGGGCCGTTGACGGATAAGATCGGCCGGCGCTTGATGTACACCATCGACCTGTGGGCGTTGGTGATAGCGTCCGCCCTTCAGTTCGTGGTCCAGGACGCCACCCAACTGATCATCCTTCGCTTCATCGTGGGACTCGCCATCGGGGCTGACTATCCCATCGCAAGCGCACTCTTGGCGGAATGGCTGCCCCAAAAGCGCCGGGGAAAGATGCTGGGCATGCTGATCACCGGCTGGTTCGCCGGCGCTGCGCTGGCGTCGCTCGTGGGGTTCATTATGTCCGAGGTGTTCGGCCCCGAAAGCTGGCGGTGGATGCTGGGTAGCTCCGCCGTGCTGGGTATTGCCGTTCTGGCCATGCGGCACGGAATTCCGGAATCACCCCGCTGGCTGCTGAACAATGGGCGGCGAAAGGAAGCCGAAGATGCACTGCGCGTGGGGCTGGGCGACCAGGTGGATGTGGCTTCAGTGTTTGCAGCGGAAGCGCACTCTCCTGCCCAGGCAGCGGCGAAAGGCAAAGTCGACTTCTCCTTGTTGCTGCGCCGCCCGTACCCCAAGCGACTGTTTTTCTGCAGCGCTTTCTACATTCTCCAAGTAACTCCACTGTTCGCGATTTTCACGTTCGGCCCCGTTATCCTCAGCTCATTCGGCCTGGGCGAGGGCAATCTGGCCAATCTTGGCTCGGTGATCATCAACGCGGTCTTCCTGCTGGGGTGCCTTCCTGCCCTTCGCCTGGTTGAGACTGTTGGACGCCGGCCGCTCATCATCTGGAGCTTCGCACTCATGGCCCTCCCGCTCTTCGTCCTCGGGTTCGCCCCGGGAGCGCCCGTTGCGGTCATCATTGCCTGCTTCTGCATGTACGCGTTCTTCTCGGGTGGCCCGAACATCCTCGAGTGGGCGTACCCCAGCGAACTCTTTCCCACGGAAGTGCGAGCAAGCGCAATCGGCATCACTACCGGTGCTAGCCGGATCGGGGCTGCAATTGGCACCTTTGTGATCCCCTTCGCCCTGCGCGATTGGGGGATTGGACCCACCATGCTGGCAGCCGCTGGACTCACAGCCCTCGGATGGTTGATCTGCGTCTTGATGGCCGAAGAGACCAAGGGCATGTCACTGGCCGCTGCAGCCGGCGGCGAGGAGGCAACGTCCGCAGCAGCGAAACAGAACCAGGCGGACGCCGCGTCCGTCCCGTAGAAGCCGCGCCCGTCGTATAGAGCCCGCGAAGGGGCACCTGTGCGCCCGTCACCATGCGTTCCGTGTGGTGACGGGCGTATGCGTCGTGGCAGCGCACTACGTTCAGCGGTCGTCCTCGGGGCGGGCCGTGAGGATCCGGTGTGCGCTCTCCTGCAGGATAGCGAGCGATTCCTGGATCAAAGGCGACGCGATGCTGCCCCTGCGCGCGGCTGCCACAATACGGCGTGCCGGTTTCCCTTTGCCGGTAATGCGTAGCCGAACCACGTTCTCGGCACTATGCAGGGGTGCCAACCGCGGCAGGAGGCCAACGCCCAGCCCTGCGCCCACGAAAGCGATTTGGGTTTCCCATTCAACGGCCTCGTGGGCAATGCGGGGTGTCACCCCTACGGCCGTGAATGCGGCTGTGAAGAGGGAGTGGTACGTGGAGCCGGCCGCCTCGGTGATCCACGGTTCTGCAGCGAGCTCTTCCAACGTCACCGTTTCCCGCGATGCCAGCCGGTGAGTAGCGGGAATGATCACGTCCAGGGGATCGTCCAGCAGAACGGTCTGTTCGAAGCGGGGATCGTCCTCAACGTGGGCGTCGGACTGCATGGCAACTATCACCGCAAGGTCGATTCTCTCGGCAACTAATAAGTCGAAGCATCGGGCAGGGTTTGCCTCGAGCACCTGCACTTCCAGCAGGGGGCGTGTGGAGCGCAGGGTGGCGGCCAGCGGCGCCAGCAACTGGGCGGCCGCCGTCGAGAATCCACCCAACCCAAACCGTGACTGCACCTGATCGCCGGCCTCCATGGCTGCTGCGCGCAGGCTCTCCCATTCGGCAATGAGGGCATCCGAACCGGCCACCAGATAGCGGCCAGTAGCGGTTAGCCGCACGCCCCGCCCGTCCTTTGCCAGCAGCTGCATTCCCAGCATGCGCTGGAGCTCCCGCAGCTGTGCAGAGACGGCGGAAGGGGAGTAACCGGTGAGCTCCGCCGTGGCGCCTATGGTGCCGCAGCGGGCAAACACCCGCAGTGTGATGAGCCTCGCATCGATCATGCACCCATCATGCACCTAATGTGCACGGTTATCTCCAAAATATTGCGCTTTTGTTGCAGGTCATTCATCCCTAATCTCGTACTACGAAGACTTCGATAACGCCGGTTGCGATGATGCACGCGGTCCCCAATGAAACACACACTTACACCCACGCCTCCTGGGAGGAAATACATGTCTGCTCCAGTCTTGCCCCTCAACTCACGCGGAAAACTCGCTTCATCCTTGCCTGCAGAGCAGCTGGAGGAAATCAGCAGGTTGTTCGAGTTCCGGCGCAAGGGATACTCCCTCGATGCGCCCTTCTACACCGACGCCACGATCTTCAAGATCGACATGGAAGCCATTTTCGGCCAGCACTGGATCTTTGCCGGAAGCATTGCCGAGTTGCCGGAGCCGGGCGACTACATCACTGTCGACTACGGCCCCTACTCCCTGATCGTGCTGCGCAATGACGACGGCGGCGTGAACGTCCTGCATAACGTCTGCCGCCACCGCGGTGCACGCGTCCTGACCGAGGCTGCCGGGTCAACAGGAAACCTCGTGTGCGGCTACCACTCCTGGACATACTCCCCGGAAGGAAACCTGATCCACGCCTCCGCACCGGGAGAGACGAAATTCGATAAGAGCTGCTTCGGCCTCAAGCGCGCCAACAGCCGAGTGGTGGCCGGGCTCATCTTCGTGTGCGTTGCAGACGAGCCGCCGGCAGATTTTGACGAAACGTCCAAGATCTTCGAGCCGTACCTGGCACCCCACGACCTCTCCAAGACGAAGATTGCCTACCAGCAGAACATCATCGAAGAGGGCAACTGGAAGCTCGTCATGGAGAACAACCGTGAGTGCTACCACTGCGACGGCCACCCGGAACTTGCCTGTTCGCTCTTCCCCACCTGGGGCCTGACGGAGGGGCTGATCCCGGCCCACCTTGAGGAAGTATGGGACCGCAACAAGGAAGCACAGGCCTCTCTTGAGGAGCGCTGCCGCCGCTACGGCCTGCCCTATGAGGTAGTGGAGGAGCTTGACACCCGGATCGCCGGAATCCGCATCTCCCGCGAATCGCTCGACGGCGAAGGCGAATCCTTCTCGGCCGATGGACGCAGGCTTTCCAAGAAGCTGCTCGGCGATTTGCGCGACTTCCGGTTGGGCCGCTGCTCCATGCACCTGCAGCCCAACAGCTGGTTCCACTTCCAGAGCGACCACGTCATCACTTTCGGCGTCTTCCCCATCAACGAACACCAGTCCCTGGTGCGCACCACTTGGCTGGTAGCTGACGACGCCGTGGAAGGCGTGGACTACGACCTCGAGAAGCTCACCTACACCTGGAAGCAGACCAACCTGCAGGACAAGGCATTCGTGGAGCTGTGCCAGACCGGTGCCGGAAGCCCCGCCTACGAGCCCGGCCCGTACATGAAGAGCGAGTACCAGGTGGAGGCTTTCATCAACTGGTACGTACAGCGTGTCCAGGAGCACTTGGCATGACCGAACTCCTCACTGAGACGCTGGTCCAGGAGCCACATCGCATTCGCGGCCTTGAAATGCCGTGGAACAGGGTGATGGGAAGCAGCGAGGGACCCGCCAGCGCAGCCCGTGCGTTGGGTCCCTGGCATCCGCAGGAGTTCATGGCCGAATGCGTGGAAATTGTTCCCGAAGTGGGCGGAATGATGACCTTTGTGTTCCGTCGCTCCGATGGTGCACCCCTGGCGTTCCGAGCCGGCCAGTACGTGAACGTGGCCTTCCCTGTGAACGGGGAAGACCAGGATCCGGCGGACCGAAGCTACTCGCTGTCCAGCGCCCCCACCAAGCCGTGGACTTTCGACATCACCGTCAAGCGCGATGCGACGGGCCTGGTTTCACCGTGGGTGCACGAGAACATCAAGCCCGGCACCGTCCTGGAGATGCTGGGGCCCGTAGGTGCCTTCCACCTGCCCGACGCCGACCGGCGGGCACGGTACCTCCTGCTGGCTGCGGGGGCGGGCATCACCCCCATCATGTCCATGGTGCGGACCATCCACTCCCTCCCTGGGCAGGCCGATGTGGTGGTGCTTTATCACGGGGCGGCGGACGAGGGTTTTGCCTTTAACAAGGAGCTCGCCTACATCGCCTCGGTGGACTCGCGCATCAAGGTGTTCTACTCCCTGGGCGATCGAGCCAAACCCGCGGACTGGGAAGGGCTGAGTGGAAGGCTCACGGCAGCAATGCTGGAGCAGGTGGCCCCGGATGCCAACGGCCGGCAAGTCTATGCGTGTGGTCCCGAGGGCTACTTGAACACCGCCACTGAGCTCCTGGGGAAGGTGGGCGTCGACGATACCTCCATCCACATGGAGTTCTTCACCGGCGATCGCCAGACCATCCTTGAATACCAGGAGGAGCTTGCGCACGCAGCGGACATCGCGGAGGAGATTGCCGAGGAAATCGCGGAATCCGCCGAGGACTACTACGAAAGCCAGCCCGCAGCGTTTGGGCTTTACGAGCCAGGTTACGACGCCGAGGGCACCCTGAAAGCGACCGGCCTGGAACTGGAATCCGCCGAGCCGGATCCGGCCGCCGAAGCGTCCGACGCCGGGGCAGACATGGAGCAGGAAGCTGCCACACCTGACGCTTCGAGCTTTGAGACTGTGGGAACCGGCAGCCTCACCCTGTCCTTCCTGCGCACGGGCATCAATGTGCGCGTGGACCCGTCCGAGCACATCCTGGGCCCGGCCCAGCGTGCCGGCGTCAGGATCGGCGCCAACTGCAAGGAGGGCATGTGCGGTTCGTGCAAAGTGGTCAAACTGTCCGGCGACATTGAGATGAACCATCAAGGTGGCATCCGTGCACGTGAGATTGACGCCGGTAAGTTCCTTCCCTGCTGCTCCACCGCAAAGACCGACATGGTGATTGACGCCTAGCTAAGGTTCAGCCCGCCTTAGCTCCGCCCGTTCCACCAACTCCGTGATCCACGGCCGTTGTGCGCGGTGGAGGGTCATGCCCTCGGGAAGTCCCTCCACCTGTGCCGACGAGCCCTCGATGTCTATGGTGATGCGTCCGCTTCCCATGGGGGCGTTGCTGATGTGCAGGTCGCCAAAGGACTCGGGCAGGACCGGGTCCAGCCAGAGCCCTCCCAGGGAGATGTGGGCGTCGTACCGCATGAGTCCGGTGATTAACTGGATGGGAGTGGTTGCAGCCCAGGCTTGTGGGGAACACGCCGTGGGGTACGGTACCGGTTCCCTGAACTGTTCGCGGGGAAAGCCGCAGAAGAGTTCCGGGAGTCTTCCGCCCGAGGACTCGGCCGCGTCAAGAAGGGCCGTGGCAATTCGCTGGGCTTCCTCCACGAATCCGTAACGGAGCAGCCCTGCCGCTATGAGGGCGTTGTCATGCGGCCAGACCGATCCGTTGTGGTAGCTGGCCGGGTTGTAGGCGCCCATGTCCGTGGCAAGCGTCCGGACGCCCCATCCACTGAACATCTCCGGAGACATCAACCGCTCCACCACCAGGGGTGCCTTGTCTTCATCCACCAGGCCAAACCACAGGCAGTGCCCCATGTTTGAAGCACAGGCGTCCACTGGCCGCTTGTCCTTGTCCAAGGCCACGGCGTAGTAGCCCTTGTCCGGGAGCCAAAACTCTTCGTTGAACTTCTTTTTCAGGCGATCCGCGCGTTCCCGGAGCTCCGCCGCCAAGGTGAGGTCGCCGTCGTCGTACGCCATCCAGGCGCGCGCCATATAGGCGCCATGCACGTACGCCTGGACTTCGCACAGCGCCAACGGTGGCTCAGCGATGGTGCCATCGGCAAAGTTGATGCCGTCCCAGGAATCCTTCCACCCCTGGTTGATGAGCCCATGCTGGTTGGGCCGCCCGTACTCCACGAAACCGTCGCCATCGCGATCGCCGTAGTCCCGGATCCAGTCAAGCGCACGGTCTGCGTTGGGGAGTAGCTCCGAAATGACGTCTTTGGCGAAGCCCCACCGGCTGACGGAGCCCAGGACAACCACAAAAAGGGGAGTGGCGTCCACGCTCCCGTAGTACGCGGACTTGCCGCCCAGGGCCAAGCCGCTGGAAACATCGAGCCGGACTTCATGCAGGATCTTCCCCGGCTCCTCCTCGCTTGCAGAGTCCACCACCGTTCCTTGCCGGTCAGCGAGGGTGCGGAGGGTTCCCAACGCCAGCGACGGGTCAACCGGCAACGCCATCTCGGATGCCCACAGCGAGTCCCGGCCGAACAACGTCATGAACCACGGCGCTCCGGCGGCCACCACCACCCTGTCCGGATGGTCCGGGTCCTGGATCCGCAGCGCCCCCAAGTCTTCGTAACTGCGGCTGAGAGTGCGTTGGATGGAACGGTTTCCCACCTGCAGACGGGGAATCTTGGCCACCCATTCCTGCCGACGGCGATCGCTGGGGGACATCTCGCCGCGGGACGGGTGTCCGGAGGGCGTTCCTGTGCCATCCCCGGCGGGAACAACACTCACACGGGTGCTCCAGCTTCCCGAAGACGGAATCTTTGCCGTGAAGCCCAAGGCCCGGGCTCCTGCGCCGGCGCCCTCAGCCCGGATCACCACGCCCTTGCGGATTCCCTCCCACTTTCCACGAATCACCAGGGAATCGCCCTCCGGGACGCGGGTTTCCTTCCATTCGCGGGTGATGCGGGCGTCCTTCACTTCAAAAAGGTCTGCAAAATCCGACTCGGCCGTCAGGAGAATCCGGCACTCCACGGGGTGCTTGGAGTAGTTGCGGACCGTGATCTCCTCGAAGATGCCTGCCCCGACTTCCCTGAGCCTCTCCACCAGCAGGGGGCTGTCCGCATAGCCATCGGAGCGGGGAACCCGTCCTGCGAACAGTGCGCGGTAGGGTTCCCGGATTTCTGCGGCCAAAGGCTCTACCACCTGGCCGTTGATGGTCAGTTCCCACCGCGAAAGAATGCGGGTATCCAGGTGGAAGACACCATGGGGCAGATCGGGATGGATGTCTCCGTTGGAGGAGGAAATGCAGAAGGACGAGCCTTCCACCAAAGTGATCGTGCCCGACCCCAAAGGCCCGGCCGCGGTGTCAGCATTCCAACCAGCCACTTCATGTTCCTTAGCACTGCGCCTGCGGATCGGTTGAGCCTATCGGCCGCTGGTGGCGGCCCTTCTGCATGGATGTAATTGACGGTACGCCGGAGAACGTACAGGCGCCAGAGTCAGGCCTGACCCGTCAAATCTGCGGCAGGCAAATGGTGCGCGGCACCCAAAGTTAACCTGGATTCCTCGTTCGCGCATCCGCAACAGGTCTATAGTGAGGGAACAGGACATTCGCTGATGCAGACCGGCGGCCCGATTTTTCTTCCGACGCCGGAGGCCCCGTAATGACCGACACCCAATTTGGCAGCTTTATCCGCGACTGCGTGGTGTTTGAGGACGACACTGAGAACGGCTTGGATTTTGACACTTTCTACGGCCTGTACATCAGCTGGTGCGTTCTCGGACGCAAAATCCCCATTCCCGACTCCGCCTTCAAAACCGCTCTCGAACTCGAGGGCCTCAAACCCATCAAAGAAAATGGCCGGCGGATCTACGCTGGCATGAGCATGGTTGGCCCGGCCGCGAGGGACTACGTGGTCAACAGTGTTCCTATGTGGAATGAAACAGCCCTTGATCTTCCGGTGGCTGAGATCCGTCAGCAAGCCGTCGCTTCCATCGCCTGATCCATACCAGCGAGCTTTCAGCCCATGCCCCTAGGATTCTTAGGGGGGCATGGGCTGTTCCTGTTTCCGGGGTGTGCGCTGAAAGGAATTGATGAAACCGTCCATCGTGTGGTTCCGGGACGACCTGAGGGTCGCCGACAACCCGGCCTTGCGGGCCGCCGTCGACGACGGCGAAGCCGTGGCCCTGTTCGTCCTCGACGAAGAATCTCCGGGCATCCGCGCCCATGGTGGCGCTGCGCGTTGGTGGCTCCACCATTCGCTGACGGCGCTGCGTGAAGAACTGGACAAACTCGGCATACCGCTGCTGCTCCGCCGCGGACCTGCCGCAGACGTAGTGCAGGCAACCGCGACGGCGGTTGGTGCGGGCGCGCTGTACTGGAACCGCCGGTACGGTGCGGCTGAGCGAACGGTCGACGCCGGACTCAAGGCCTGGGCGGCCGAGGCCGGGCTCCACGTAGCCAGCTTTCAGGCGTCCCTGCTTCATGAGCCGTGGAACGTGACCACCAAAACGGGTGGGCAATACAAAGTATTCACACCGTTCTGGCGGACGGTGTCCGCGCAGGAATTCCGCGAGCCGTTGGCCGTGCCCGCAAAGGGGCATGGTTACACGGGCAAACTGCCGGCGGATGAAAAGCTGGACTCCTGGCATCTCCTGCCCACCCATCCGGACTGGTCAGGGGGATTGGCCGGGATGTGGACGCCTGGAGCGGCTGCCGGCCACCAGCGTCTCGCTGCGTTCGTGGAGAAGGGGCTCTCCAACTACAGCGAGGGCCGGAACCGTCCGGATACCGATGGGAGCAGCTGCCTGTCGCCTTACCTGCGGTGGGGTGAGCTGAGCCCGTTTGAGGTGTGGCATGCGCTGGGCTCCAAGCGCTCCGAGAGTGCTTCCATTTACGCCTCCGAGCTGGGGTGGCGCGAATTCTGCTGGCACCAGTATTTCCACAACCCGGAGCTCGCCACCGCGAACCTTCGTCAAGAGTTTGATCGCTTCCCGTGGGCATGGCCCGGCAGCAGCGGAAGCAACGGAAAACATCCCGGCCACGAAAGCGCGCCGGAGGAGTTCCGCGCATGGCAGCAGGGCCGCACCGGGTTCCCCATGGTGGACGCCGGGCAACGCCAGCTATGGCACACAGGCTGGATGCACAACCGCGTGCGCATGGTGGCCGCCAGCTTCCTGGTGAAGAACCTGGGCATCCACTGGCAGCTCGGGGAGCAGTGGTTCTGGGACACCCTGGTGGATGCTGATCCGGCGTCGAATCCTGCCAACTGGCAATGGGTGGCAGGCTCCGGAGCAGACGCCTCGCCCTTCTTCAGGATCTTCAACCCTGAGGCCCAGCGGGTCAAGTTCGATCCCCAGGGGAAGTACATCGCCCATTGGATCCCCGAATTCGGAACGCCCGAATACCCGGAGGAAATTGTGGACCTCAAGACCACCCGGGCGGAAGCACTGGAAGCATACAAGGGGATGAAGGAAGTTCACTAGGACGCCACCACGCCCTGAAAACACCCCTCTGGAAATTAGTAGGAAGTCCGAGTATATTCGGGTTCAGAGATGACCTGGATCACAGTTGGTCACGTGTTCCCCGCAATGGTCCCAGCACCCAGCGGCACGGCAGTCATTCACGATGCAAAGGAGCATTCCACCATGGTGCGCGAGCTTTCACACTACGTAGACGGCCAGAGGATCGACGGCACGTCCGGCCGGTTCAGTGATGTCTACGATCCCTGCACGGGCGAAGTCCAGGCCCGGCTTCCGCTGGCCAGCGCCGACGAGGTCCGCAACGCCGTCGCAAATGCCGAGAAGGGCCAGCTCGAATGGGCGGCCATGAACCCGCAGCGCCGGGGACGCATTCTGCTCAAGTTCGTGGACCTGGTCAATGAGAACATGGACGAGCTCGCCACGCTCTTGTCCTCCGAGCATGGAAAGACCTTCGCGGACGCCAAGGGCGACATCCAGCGCGGCATCGAGGTAGTGGAGTTCTCCGCCGGCGCGCCGCATCTCCTCAAGGGCGAATTCTCGGACAACGCCGGCCAGGGGATCGACGTCCACTCGCTCCGCCAGCCACTCGGCGTGGTCGCAGGCATCACGCCCTTCAACTTCCCGGCCATGATTCCGCTGTGGAAGTCCGGCCCGGCGCTCGCAGCCGGCAACGCCTTCATCCTCAAGCCCTCCGAACGGGACCCGTCCGTGCCCCTTCGCCTCGCCGAGCTGTACAGCGAAGCCGGGGTTCCGAATGGCGTCTTCAACGTCATCAACGGTGACAAGGAAGCCGTGGATGCGCTGCTCGAAGATCCACGCGTGAAGGCCATCGGCTTTGTGGGCTCCACGCCGATCGCCCAGTACATCTATGCCACGGCAGCCGCGCACGGCAAGCGTGCACAGTGCTTCGGTGGGGCGAAGAACCACATGGTGATCATGCCCGACGCCGATCTGGACATGGCGGCCGACGCACTGATTGGTGCCGGGTACGGTTCCGCGGGCGAACGCTGCATGGCCATCTCCGTGGCCGTGCCCGTGGGACAGGAAACTGCCGATGCCCTGGTGGCCAAGCTGACCGAGCGCGTCAAGGACCTGAAGGTTGGCCACAGCCTGGACAAGGACTCGGACTTCGGGCCGGTCGTGGCAGCCTCTGCCAAGGAACGCATTGAGGGGTACATCCAGTCCGGCGTGGACGAAGGCGCAACCCTGGTCACCGACGGCCGCGGACTCACCGTGGACGGTTACGACGGCGGCTTCTGGGTTGGCCCCACCCTCTTCGACAACGTCACCAAGGACATGAAGATCTACAAGGAAGAGATCTTCGGACCTGTCCTGAGCGTGCTGCGGGCAGTTGACTACGACGAAGCACTCAGGCTCTGCAGCGAGCACGAGTTCGGCAACGGCGTCGCAATTTTCACCCGCGACGGCGACTCCGCCCGCGACTTCGCCAGCCGCGTGGAGGTGGGCATGGTGGGCATCAACGTGCCGATTCCCGTGCCGATTGCGTACTACACGTTCGGCGGCTGGAAAGCATCCGGCTTCGGCGACCTCAACCAGCACGGCGCCGACGCGTTCCGGTTCTACACCAAGACCAAGACCGTGACGTCGCGGTGGCCCTCCGGCATCCGCCAAGGTGCCAGCTTCATCATGCCGGCAGGCAGCTGATGCGGGCTGAAGAGGTAGAGGAAGAGGTCCTGTTTGAGCGTCGCGGCCACCTCGGCATCGTGACTCTCAACCGTCCGAAAGCCGTCAACGCCCTGAACGCGGGAATGGTGCAAGCCATGCTCCGTCAGCTGACGGATTGGGCCGACGACGACGCCGTTGCCACCGTTCTGGTGCGCGGCGCAGGAGACCGCGGGTTGTGCGCCGGTGGCGACATTGTGGCCATTTACAAGGACATGCTGCACAGCGGAACCGAAACCGCGGAGTTCTGGGCGGACGAGTACCGGCTGAACTCCTTGATTGCCCACTATCCCAAACCCTACGTGGCGTTCATGGACGGGCTGGTTTTGGGCGGTGGCGTTGGCATCTCAGCCCATGGCTCAGTGCGCGTGGTCACCGAACGGACACGTACCGGCATGCCGGAAACCACCATCGGTTTCGTGCCCGACGTCGGTGGCACCCTCCTGCTGTCGCGCTCGCCGGGGGAGACGGGAACCCACGCGGCCCTGACGGGAGCGCACCTGTCCGGTGCGGACGCGTTGTTCCTGGGACTCGCGGACCATTTTGTGCCGTCCGAAAACCTGCCCGCGCTGGCGGAAGCGCTGGAAAGCTCGACGCCGGAAGCCGCCGTCGAGCGCTTCACGCAAGCCGCGCCGGACTCGGCTGTGGCGGGCCAGCGCGAGTGGATCGACGCCGCGTACGTCCATGACGATGCCGAAGAGATTGTCCGGAGCCTGCGCTCTTTGGGCGACGAGGCAGCCGCCGCAGCCGACACGATTGAGGCGAAATCGCCCACATCCGTGAAGGTCGCTTTGGAATCGCTGCGCCGGGTGCGGGGGCTTTCCCTGGAGGAGGCTCTGGACCAGGAGTATCGCGTGGGGCTGCGCTGCCTTGCCGGTCCTGATTTCCGGGAGGGCATCCGTGCGCAGGTAGTGGACAAGGACAGGAATCCACAATGGATGCCGCCTGCCCTGGCCGACGTCCACGCGTCCGACGTCGAGGGCTACTTTGCGCCGCTCGGGGAACGGGAACTGGGTTTGGCCACACTGGGCAGCGAGTCGAAGGAGACGGTATGACGGAGAATGCAGCCATGTCAGATATCCAAGGATCGGAAACGGGACTCATCGCGTTCCTTGGCCTCGGACACATGGGTGGGCCGATGGCGGCGAACCTGATCAAGGCCGGGCATGACGTCATTGGCTACGATCCCGTTCCGGCGGCCGTGGAAGCGGCTGTGGCGCACGGAATTCCCATGGCATCGTCCGCGCAGGAGGCTGCAGCGGAGGCGGCCGTGGTACTGACCATGCTCCCCAGCGGCAAGCATGTCCTGGATGCCTACCGTGGGGTGGGCGGACCGGGGTTGCTTTCAGTTGTTAAGCCGGACACCCTGTTCCTGGACTGCTCCACCATCAATGTGGACGAAGCCCGGGAAGCTGCCGCTCTGGCCGTAGCGGCGGCTCACCGATCGGTGGACGCGCCCGTGTCCGGTGGCGTAGTGGGCGCCGAAGCCGGAACGTTGACCTTTATGGTGGGTGCCTTGCCGGAGGACTTCGAGACCGTAAAGCCCATTTTGGAGCTCATGGGCAAGAGGATCGTCCACTGCGGAGACCACGGCGCCGGGCAGGCTGCCAAGGTCTGCAACAACATGATCCTGGGGGTGTCCATGATTGCTGTTGCCGAGGCATTCGTGCTGGGCGAGAAGCTGGGCCTCACACATCAGGCATTGTTCGACGTCGCCTCCAATGCGTCCGGGCAATGCTGGGCGCTCACGACCAACTGTCCTGTTCCCGGACCGGTGCCCACCAGCCCGGCCAACCGCGACTACCAGCCGGGCTTTGCCGGAGCCTTGATGGCCAAGGACCTGCGCCTGGCCCTGAATGCGTTGGAAAGCACTGGCGTCGCGGCGGAGATGGGGCCGCTGGCATCACGAATCTACGACGCTTTTGCAGCGGGCGAAGGCGCCGGCAGGGACTTCTCCGGCATCATTACGGAGATCCGGGACAAGTCCGTGTGAGAGGTTGGAACTGAGTGGTTGAGGGATTGTTGGGCATGGCGGAGAGGGAGAGCATGACGGAGCAGTACCAGAACATTGTGGTGGAACGGCGGGGCCGGGTTGGACTGGTGACCCTGAACCGGCCGGAAGCGTTGAATGCGCTGAACACCGCACTCATGAACGAGCTCGTGGACGCTGTTTCCGCCATGGACACCGACCCCGACGTGGGCGCCGTGGTGATCACGGGATCCGCCAAGGCGTTCGCTGCCGGCGCCGACATCAAGGAAATGTCCTCCAACAGCTACATGGACATGTACGCCGCAGACTGGTTCCGCCGGTGGGAGGACCTCACCCGGCTCCGCATTCCCGTCATTGCCGCTGTCTCGGGCTTTGCCCTGGGGGGCGGCTGCGAACTGGCTATGATGGCCGATTTCATCATTGCCGGGGACAACGCCAAGTTCGGCCAGCCGGAGATCAACCTGGGCGTCATCCCTGGCATGGGCGGCTCCCAGCGGCTGACCCGCGCCGTGGGCAAGGCCAAGGCGATGGACATGGTCCTGACGGGCCGGTTCATGGACGCGGACGAAGCCGAACGGTCCGGCCTGGTCTCCAGGGTGGTTCCCGCCGCTGAGGTCATCGACGAAGCAGTGAAGGCAGCAGAAGTCATCGCGTCCAAGTCCAAGCCCGCCGCCATGGTGGCCAAGGAAGCCGTCAACGCGGCCTTCGAGATGGGGCTGTCCCAAGGTGTTGTGTTCGAACGGAGGGTGTTCCACTCGCTCTTCGCCACCGAGGACCAAAAGGAGGGCATGGCCGCGTTCAGCGAGAAGCGCCAACCCGAGTTCAAACACCGGTAATTCGCGCGTGTTTTCGGGTGTGGCGGGGATAGACTCGGTGCACTTACACATGGGGAGAGAACATGTCAACGGAGATCGTTCAGGCTAACCACACTGAAGCATCCACCCAGCCGATCAATCGGCAGGCCCTGGTGGCTGCAGCCATGGCCGTCCTTGCCCTTGTGGGGCTGTTTTTCGCGGGCATGGCAGTGATCGCGATATTCGTGGTGGGGGCAGGCCATATGGCCCTCAACCAGATCGAGCAGCGCGGCGAACGTGGACGGGGATTCGCCATTGCCGCTTTGGTAGTGGGTTACGGCATCGGGGTCCTGTCCTTGGGCTCGGCGCTGATCTTCGCTTTCACGGGCTAGTGCCTGCAGCTCCGCTGCTTCAGTCCGTTTAGTGGGGCGCAGCTCACGGTCCTTCCTTCGTCACGTTCCACCTGATTGCGCCTCCTACTGATGGATATACAAGCAGGCGAGACCGAGGGAAACCATGACCTGGCAATTTTGCGACAACGATCACTGCCCCGAGAGCTGGCATTGGACCACTCTGGCGGGAACGCCGGAGTCCTGCAGTGGCTCCGGCGAACAGGACAACCGCACAGGGGTTGTCCGCTCCTACTTCGCGGCGTAGGCTCCTGCGGGCCACCACCCGCATTCGAGGAGTGAGTCATGGGACAGCTGATCGTGCAGGATTTTGTCACCGCCGATGGTTTCGCGCCAGCTGAAGGAAGCCCCCTGGGGCGACTTTCCGCCGTCGAACGTTGAATCCGGCGACGTGATCGAGGCGATCCGCCGTATCAAGCGCGAGTCCACCAAGGACATTGTGCTGTGGGGCAGTCTGTCCCTCGGTGAGACGTTCTTCGCGGCAGCGAGGTGGACGCGGTCCGGCTGGTGGTGATGCCGGTCGGCCAGGGCGCCGGCAGGGGCGTGTTCCCCGCCGGGCACGACCCCGCCCTTCTGAAACTCGTGGACGTGAACAGCTACGACCAAGGCTTGGTGGAGCTCAGTTACACCGTCCGGAAGCAGGGCTAGCTGACAGCGGCGGGGGTCAGCACTGCGTCAAAGAACGCCCGCTCCAGCCGCACCGCTTCCGCGAAGACCGCAGCAACGCGCTGCCGCTCCTGAGGCAGTGAAGGCTCGACGGCGTCGAACTCGTCGCGCAGCCACGTCACCCACGCGTTGTACTCGAGGTTGTTGTGGAGACGGATCCACTCGGCGTGCTTTGCTTCGGCGGGCCACTGGGTGGGGTCTCCCGCGCGGGCTGCCCACTCTCCGTACAGCCATTCCGCCACCAGGAGCACGGCGAGGACCTCCGGGTAAGAACGGGTAGCGAGGGCGCTGCGCATGAGGGCGTCGAAGTCCCGGGTGGTCGTTCCCAGAGTGGGTGCTGTTCTGTCTGCTTCCGGCACATTCAGTTCCTCGAAGCAATCCTGGAAGTACGTATTTTCGTCCGATGCGAAGGCCCCGAGGACACCTGCGAACACCAGCCGGGAAGGCAACGAAGGCGCCGAAGCTACGGCCTGGCCCAGGAGGGCGGTGAAAGCATCGCAGAACTGGTAGTCCTGCACGAGGTAGTGGCGCAGCTGCTCATCGGGAAGGGACCCGTCCAGCAGTTGGTCCACGAACGGATGGTTGACGGCGGCGTCCCAATCCCCTGCGGACTGGTTCTTGAGTTCTTCGGCAAAGCCCACGGTGTTTCCTCCTGAAGTGTCAGCATCGGAGCCTAGCAGCGTGTTGCGTTGTGGCGGCGGGCATGACGCTATGGTGCCGCTCCCGGTGCCGGCGTAGGCTCTGGCCATGACGAACGAGGGCGCATCGAAGACGATCGTGGTTGGCTATGACGGATCCGAAGAATCGAACCGCGCCGTTCAGTGGGCCGCCAAGCATGCGATCCTGCGTGACTGTTCCCTCCGCGTGGTGCACTGCTCCTTGTGGGTACTGCTGTCCCACAACAGGGGACCCGTTCCAGGGGTTGCCGATAGTGGTCTGGAACGGGCTGCCCAGAAAGTTCTGGAGGAAGGTGTTGTCCTCGCCAAGGAGACCGTCCCCGAGCTGGAAGTCCACACCACTTTGTTGCATGGGATGCCCCGCGATCACCTGGCCCACGTTTCAGCCGGTGCTGCGATGTTGGTGCTCGGAAGCCGGGGACTTGGCGGGTTCATGGGTTTGCTGGTGGGATCCGTCAGCCTGGAGTTGGCCGCGACGGCAGAATGTCCTGTGGCCGTGATCCGTGCTGACGACAACCCTGATGGTTTTGTGTTGCTTGCCGTGGATGACTCGGGATCACCGGCGGCACTGGAAGATGCCTGCCATTTCGCTGAAGCAACAGGTGCTGATCTCAAGATCGTGCATGTGCTCCATGAACCTGCAGGGTACCGGCGGTTGCGCGATCCCGTAGAAGACTATCCCGAAGCAGAAGCCCTCCTGGATTCCGTCATGAGCCACGCCCGGCACAAGGCTCCCGGAATAAAGGTGGCCGGAGAATTGCTGGTGGATGCTTCCTTCTCCCGGGCCGTGGTCAAAGCCTCGCAAGGAGCCCGCCTGACGGTGGTGGGGACCAAAGGGCACGGGCTCATCAAGGGCACCATCGGCTCCACGGCACACGCTGTCCTGCACCATGCCCACAGCCCGGTGTTGGTGTCCCGCCGGAAGGCCGAGCCCGCATAAGCCGGTGGAGGCCCTCGCAGGGACTCCCTCCCGCGACGGCCCGGAACTAGGGTGAAGGTATGGATAATCGGGCTGAAGTACGCGAATTCCTGATCTCCAGGCGCGCCCAGGTGGCACCGGAGCAGGTTGGATTGCCCGTCGGCTCGAATCGGCGGGTCAAAGGATTGCGTCGCAGCGAGGTGGCCACCCTTGCCGGGTTGAGCGTGGAGTACTACACGCGTTTGGAGCGCGGCGCCATCAGCGGAGCCTCCCCACAAGTTCTTGAGAGTCTCGCGAGGGCGCTGAACCTCGATGATGCCGAGCGGGCCCACCTCTTCGATCTCGCCCACGCCGCCAGTCCGGTAGCGCGTCCGCCGAGGCGACGGAACTCCAAGACCTATGTGCCGCATCAGAGCCTGCAATGGGCGCTTGATGCGGTGACGGCCGGACCCGCATTCGTCCGCAACGGCCGGATGGACCTGCTGGCGGTAAATCCGTTGGCCCGGGCGTTCTACAAGGACTGTTATGACATGCCGGGCCAGGCGCCCAACATCGCGCGGTTCACATTCCTGGATGACCGTGCCCACGAGTTCTACCCGGACTGGGATGCCTTTGCGGAGGTGACCGTTTCCATCCTGCGCACGGAGGCTGGGCGGGACCCGCACAACAAGGAGCTTCACGACCTCATTGGCGAACTCAGCACCCGCAGCGAGGAATTCCGTACTCGCTGGGGCGCGCATAACGTCCGTCATCACGGCACGGGCTTCAAGACGTTCAATCATCCGGTGGTGGGCGAAATGACCCTCGCCTTCGAAGGCTTGGAAATGGCCGCAGAACCCGGATTGACCCTCACCATCTACGCAGCGGAACCCGGATCGCCGTCGGCCGAGCGTCTCCAGCTGTTGGCATCGTGGGCGGCCAGCGAATACGGGCAAGGCGTCCACCCGGCGTCGGAAAAGACACGAACGGATGGCTGACCGCCGGACAGCTCAGCGGCTGACTTCTACGCGGACCGCTGGCTCCCGAACCGTGTGAGTTCCGCCGGTGTGGCGTTGCCCTCTGCTGCGTCCTCACCTACGCCCGGCATTCCGCGGGCGCATGATCCTGCGCTCCACGGAAACCGCCGCCGCGTGGGAGAACGCGCCGCTGCTGGAGGAGTGGTTCAGGAGTTTATTACAACCGCCGCTTCAACCCATCGTGCACCGGGACTACAAGACAGTAGGGGTGAGATTGACGCTGCCCGGAATGGCCGAAGACTGGCCGTTCGACGCGCACCCACCGTTTGGTGGTTGCTGGCTGCCGTTGT
The DNA here is from genome assembly GCF_044756725.1 of Paenarthrobacter sp. NPDC091669. Classification (NCBI taxonomy): domain Bacteria; kingdom Bacillati; phylum Actinomycetota; class Actinomycetes; order Micrococcales; family Micrococcaceae; genus Paenarthrobacter; species Paenarthrobacter sp. NPDC091669. The sequence goes on along the minus strand of NZ_JBIVTK010000001.1, from coordinate 290,370 downwards.
CTAAACAGTTGTGCTCGTACGTGTTCTCAATGGCTGGGAACAGTCTCGGCGGGAGGTGTTCCAGTTCGCAGGAAGTGGGACACGGGTGGGCATTGGCCGTGATGGTGATGGTCTGGTGTGGAGTTGGAGAATACGTCGGAGCCCGCTACTGCGATCGGCCATCGGATCAGCTGGTCACTTGTAGGACTCGAACACGATTGAGTCGAAGACAGTGCGGGCCTCTCTCGTCAGTTCGGGATTGATCGATTCGTCGATATGGCCCACCGCGACAACAGCCCGCTTGCCGTTCAGGTCGACCACCCGGTAGGTTTCGTGTTGATTCTGAGTTTTGTACCAGCGTGAGCAGCGTTGTGTATCTTCTGAGTGGATGCATAACTGATCGCCGTTGCAGGCTGTGATGTCCACGTTGTCCTCGATGGAGTGGTCGAACTCGAAGCCGGAGTAATTGCCTACCACGATCTCGGCGGGAGGGGTGCTTGCCGTTGACGACTGCGCCGCCATCGCGTCAACGAATGCCTTGGCCGACGGACCGGAATCGGCAAGGGCGCCCCGCCAGGTGCATGCGTCCATCGCCACATAGTACGCGCGCGAAAGAGTCAGGTAGACGGCCCATTCAGCCGGGTGATCCGGGTCGTCCTTGCCCAGGCTGTTGCCGTCCAGAGCAAACCAGCCGTCTGGGACGGTGATCTGGAAAGGCTCCTTGTAGCCGGCGACGGGGACCAGGTATGTGCCGGCGTCGATATCGCCACTGTCCGGCAGCGTGCGGACCGTGCGAGGATTGCGACTCTCCGGCAGCGGTGGGTCCCTGCGGGCCTCCATCATCGAAGAAGTGACTGACGGGAGCGAGGCGTCTTTAGATTCATACTCACACCCGCCGAGACATCCAATCAGTGCGATAGTCAGCAAGGGCAAGAGATGGCGCGACTGCTTGGCGGCCTTTTCGAGCGGTGTCATGGAACTCATTGATCCACCAAGCCACTACAAGGTGTTTTGAGGCCCCGTGGCCGGGTGGCCCCCGCGGCGTCCCGGGACGGGACGCCGTCGCCTCAAGTCTCCTCTGGTAAAGAACCCGTGACAATGTCGAGTTGGACTGAGACCAGTTTCGACTCAAACTATCAGCCGTCCCCTATGTTCCGGCTCCAAGGAAGTGGGACTGCTAAAAGGGCAGGCACCGATACAAGGCGTACCGAAGGGGCCCTAGACCTCCGCGTTAAGGGCTTTTTGGGCAGAATGGGCTCCTGTGCGGCAGATACGCGATGTCCAAAGCAACAAGCGACGTTCTCAACCACTTCGAAGCCAAAGTAGTTGAAGGCAGTACTCCAGAGCCTAGCTGGAATGTCGCACCGACACAGAACGTGCCGGTCGTGGCCGAACGCACCGCCCAACCGCAGTCCTCAGGCGAGGGAGAGGAAGAGCTTTTCCAAGTCCTTCTTGTCCATCGTTGCGTCTTTTTGGACAATGCACTGCTCAAGGCCCGTTGCGATGATGGCGAACCCTGCCCGGTCCAGCGCCTTCGATACGGCTGCGAGTTGGGTGACGACGTCCTTGCAGTCCCGGCCTTCTTCAAGCATGCGGGTGACTGCGGACAGTTGGCCTTGGGCTCGCTTGAGCCGGTTGATGACAGGGGTCAGTTCTGAGGGATTGAGTTCCACGGGTTTCTCCAACTATTGATAACTTCCCTCAATCTTATACCCCCTAGGGTGTTTTGACTACCCCAGGGGGTATCTGTAATACTCGGTGGGGTATCCACCCGACCCCTTCCGAGAGGCCAACCATGACTTCCGCTTCCGCGGCACCGACCGTTACTGCACTCGCCCCTGAAACTCTCCAGTCCTGGTTCAAAGAGCACCAGGACCTCGTGGTGATCGACGTGCGTTCCGCCGCTGAGTTCGAATCCATGCATATCCGTGGCTCCTACAACGTGCCCCTGGCGCTTTTGTCCGAGCACACCGAGGAACTTGCCGCCCGTTTGGGATCACGCGTGGTCTTGGTGTGCCAGTCCGGCGTGCGAGCCGAGCAGGCCCGCCAGCGCCTTGCGAAGGCCGGGATCGACACCGCCTACGTCCTGACCGGCGGCGCACCAGGTTTCGCCGCTGCCGGCGGTGACGTGGTCAAGGGCAAGGACCGTTGGGATCTTGAGCGGCAGGTCCGCCTCGTGGCCGGTTCCCTCGTGGTTCTGGGCCTGGCCGGCGGCAAGTTCATCTCCCCGAAAATCCGGACCCTCGCCGGGGTCATCGGTACGGGCCTGACCTTCTCCGCAGCCACCAACACTTGCGCCATGGGTCAGGCCATCTCGGCCATGCCGTGGAACAAGGCGGCCAAGGAACCCACCCGCGAAAGCGCCATCCTCGCCCTGCCCGCCGTCGGCAACAAGAGCACGGAAGCCGCAGCCTAATGACAGTCACCCTGCTCCTGGTTCTTGCCCTGTCGGTGGTGATCGGGCTCTCGCTCGGCGTCCTGGGCGGCGGCGGATCCATCCTGACAGTCCCGATCCTGGTCTACGTGGCCGGATTCGAAGCCAAGGAAGCGATCGCAGCCTCCCTGTTCGTCGTCGGCGTGACCTCCGCCGTGAGCGTGATCAGCCACGCCCGCGGGGGTAGGGTGATGTGGCGAACCGGCCTGATCTTCGGCGCGGCCGGCATGGCCGGCGCATTCGTCGGCGGCCTCCTAGGCGGGCATATCCCCGGCCAGATCCTGCTCATCGCCTTCGCCATCATGATGGTGGCCACCTCCGTGGCCATGCTCCGCGGCCGGAAAAAGAGGAACGACGACGGCGCCGCGCCGGTCAAGCACGAACTGCCCATTGGGCGGGTCCTGCTGGACGGCGCTGTCGTCGGGCTCATCACCGGCCTGGTCGGCGCAGGCGGCGGATTCCTTGTGGTCCCGGCCCTGGCACTGCTCGGCGGCCTGCCGATGTCCGTGGCCGTGGGCACCTCCCTGGTGGTCATCGCCATGAAGTCCTTCGCCGGGCTCGCCGGATACCTCACCACCGTCCAGCTCGACTGGGGCATCACCCTCGGGGTGACCGCCGCAGCGATCGTGGGATCGCTGATCGGCTCCAAACTCGCCGGCCGCATCCCGGAAGCCGCCTTGCGCAAATCCTTCGGCTGGTTCGTCCTGGCCATGGGAACCTTCGTCCTCATCCAGCAAGCCCCGGCCGACCTGCAATGGTTCATCGCCGCCGGAGTCGCAGCCCTCGCCGCAGCCACCGCGGGCATCTGCTGGTTCTTCATCAGCTCCTGCCCCCTGCGCAGCCGCACCGGCCGCCGCAGCAACATCCCCTCACCCGCCTGAACTCATCACCACCAAGGAGAAACATCATGGCTGAAATCACCATCACCGAAACCGACCAGCGACGCTCCAGCGCCCGCATCCTTGATGTCCGCGAGGACTTCGAAGTCGCCGAAGGCATGATCCCCGGCGCCCTGCACATCCCCATGGGCCAGCTGCAGGCACGCCTGTCCGAACTGGACCCGGCAGTGCCCGTCATCGCGGTCTGCCGCAGCGGCAATCGCTCAGCCCGCGTAGCCGACGCCCTCAACGGAGCCGGCTTCACCGCCGACACCATGGCTGGCGGCATGACCGCCTGGACCCGCGCCGGCCTCCCCACCACCTGACCCCTCCGGTCCCCGCCACCCCAGACGCCTTCCACCTACAACGCCCGAAAGGACACGAAAGACGATGGCAACCATCGACATCACCGAAAAGAGCTTCGCCCAGACCCTGGAGAGCAACGAGATCGTCTTCGTTGACTTCTGGGCAGCATGGTGCGGCCCCTGCCGCCAGTTCGCCCCCACCTACGGCGCCGCGGCAGAACGGCACCCGGCCATCACCTTCGCCAAAGTCGACACCGAAGCCGAACAGACCCTCGCCGCAGCAGCGAACATCACTTCCATCCCCACCCTGATGGCCTTCAAGGACAAAACCCTGGTCTTCTCAAAGCCCGGAGCCCTCAACGCCACCGGCCTCGAAGAAGTCATCCAGGCCGTCAAGAACCTGGACTTGAATGAACTCCGCGCCCAAGCCGGACCCCAGAACGCCTGATGCGATGCCAGAGGGCCAGGCGTACCGCACGGTAACGGCAGACGAACTCGCCACGATGTGGCCACGCGCCACCCTGGTGGACGTGCGGACCCGGGAAGAGCATGCCACCGCACACGTACCCGGGAGCCTGAACATCCCCCTGGGCGAATTGCCCTCCCGGCTCGCCGACCTGCCCAACAACACGATCCATGTGCTGTGCGGGTCAGGAAAACGCAGCAGCCAGGCCGCACGGATCCTGACCGACCGCGGATACCAGACCGTCAACGTCGCCGGCGGGATCACCGAGTGGAACCGGGCAGGCCACCCCGTCACCTATCAACCCATTCCGGAAAACCCGTCACGGCAACAACCTAGCCACACCCCCGCAAGCCTGCGCAGGCTCCTGCACAAGCTGTTTCACAGAAAAACGACCTAGGTCGCAACCTGGTTGCTGGATACCCCCGGGGGTATCTATACTGGATTCAGAACACACCCCAAAACCCCTTTCAACCAAAGGAGATCACCAAATGCTTATCGAGCGCATTTACGATGAAGACCTCGCCCAAGCCAGCTACCTGATCGGCTGCCAGGCCAACGGCACCGCCGTTGTGGTCGACGGCCGCCGCGACATCGCCGTCTACCAGGAACTCGCTGAGAAGAACGGCATGAAGATCATCGCCGTTACCGAAACCCACATCCACGCCGACTACCTCTCCGGCACCCGCGAACTCGCCGCCGCCACCGGCGCGAAGATCTACGTCTCCGGCGAAGGCGGACCTGACTGGCAGTACGGATTCGACGGCGAACGCCTCTACGACGGCGACAAGATCACCATCGGCAACATCAGCATCCAGGCCGTGCACACCCCGGGCCACACACCCGAGCACCTTTCCTTCCTGGTCACCGACGGTGCCTTCAGCGACCAGCCCGGCTACCTGCTCTCCGGTGATTTCGTCTTCTCCGGCGACCTGGGACGTCCCGACCTGCTGGACGAGGCAGCCGGCGGGATCGACACCCGCTTCGAAGGCGCAAAGCAACTCTTCGCCAGCCTCCGCGACAAGTTCCTGACCCTGCCGGACTACGTCCAGGTCCACCCCGCACACGGCGCCGGAAGTGCCTGCGGCAAAGCACTCGGTGCCATCCCCTCCTCCACCGTGGGTTACGAGCGGCTCTACTCCTGGTGGGGCCCCTACCTCGCAGCCAACGACGAGCAGGGCTTCATCGACGAGCTCCTCGACGGCCAGCCCGACGCGCACGCCTACTTCGGCCGGATGAAGCGCGAAAACCGTGAAGGCCCCGCCGTCATGGGAGAACGCGCACCGCTCGAGGAACTGGACACCGCAGACGTCGCAAAGGACCTGGCGGAGGACAAAGTCACGTTCATCGACACCCGCCCCAACAGCGAAGTCCACGAAGGCACGGTAGCCCGATCCCTGAACGTACCCGCCGGGAAGTCCGTGGCCAGCTACGGTGCATGGGTAGTAAACCCCGAGACCGACAAGAACCCTCTGGTACTGCTCGCAGCAGACCAGGAACATGCCATGGACATGTGGGACCACCTGGTCCGGGTCGGCATCGACAACGTCGCGGGCTACGTCACCAGCATCGAGGGGCTCCCCATGACCACCCCGAAGCTGGTCCAGCCAGAAGAGCTGCAGGGCTTTGACGCCGCCATGGTCGTGGACGTCCGCAACCGCAGCGAACACACCGCTGGGAACATCCCCGGCTCGTACCAGCTCAGCGGCGGTCGGATCATGTGGCACCTGGACAAGCTCCCCACGGACGGAACCATCGTGACCTACTGCCAGTCAGGCGTCCGGAACTCCGTGGCAGCCAGCGCACTGCGCCGGGCCGGATACGACGTCGTCGAACTCGACGGCAGCTACGCTGCCTGGGCCGCACAGCAAACGCGACAGAACGCCGTCTCAGCAAAGTAGCCCCTAAGACCGCCCGGGCAGGACCCCCCTCCTGCCCGGGCCCGCCCGGACGCGTTCCCCCACGCGTCCGGGCACCTTTATGTTCCCGGCACGAAAGCGAGTACTCAGGAATGGCCAGAACAAAGGCGGAAAGCGCGCTGCACTCCACCCGCGCCGCACTGGGCCTGCGACAGAACCTGGCACAGTTCATGCTGCTGGTGGCAGTGAACGCCCTGGTGGGCGGAACGCTGGGCCAAGAGCGCACCGTGCTTCCCCTTCTCGCTTCGCAGACTTTCCACCTGGACCTGTACACAAGCGCCTTGACATACATCCTCGCGTTCGGTCTGTCCAAGGCCGCGATGAACTACTTCGCGGGCACACTCTCTGACAAGTACGGCCGCAAACCCGTCCTCATCACAGGATGGCTGGTAGCGATCCCCGTCCCGCTCATGCTCATCTATGGCCCATCATGGGAATGGATCGTTGCCGCAAACGTGCTCCTCGGCATCAGCCAAGGCCTGACTTGGTCCACCGCAGTCATCATGAAAATGGACCTGACCGGCCCGAAACAGCGCGGCCTCGCCATGGGCCTGAACGAAGCAGCGGGCTACCTCGGAGTCGCCGTCACTGCCCTCGCAACCGGGTACGTTGCCTCCGCTTATGGCCTCCGGCCTGGCCCGTTCCTCCTCGGCGCGGCTTACATCGCCCTCGGGTTAGGCCTATCAGTCCTGACCATTCGCGAGACCCATCACCATGCCAAAACAGAAGCCTCCCAGCACGTCAGTGCACACAGGAATGCCGACGCCTGCCTCACCACAGGACAGGTTTTCACCCTCACCAGCTTCAAAGACCGCTCACTCTCCGCAGCCAGCCAGGCAGGACTGGTGAACAACCTCAACGACGGCCTCGCTTGGGGCCTCTTTCCGGTCCTCTTCGTCACCTCCGGGCTAAACGTGCACCAGGTAGGGATCCTGGCCGCCGTTTACCCCGCGGTCTGGGGCGCCGGGCAGCTCTTCACCGGTGCCGCCTCAGACCGGTGGGGCCGCAAATGGTTCATCGTGGCCGGAATGATCGTCCAAGCCGCGGGACTCGCCATAGTCGCCGCCTCCCACAGCTTCGGTGCCTGGCTCATCGCCGCTGTCCTCCTCGGACTCGGAACGGCCATGGTCTACCCCGCTCTCCTGGCCGCCATCGGGGACGTTGCCCATCCCACCTGGCGTGCACGCTCCATCGGGGTCTACCGGCTCTGGCGTGACGGCGGATTCGCCGTAGGGGCACTCCTGTCAGGTCTTCTCGCAGATCTTTATGGGATCCCCGCAGCCATCGCGACCGTCGCTGCACTCACAGCAGCCTCCGGCCTGGTGGTTGCCGTTCGAATGCGCGGCAGCGACCATCCCGCACGGCAGAAACTGGTCTAGCACGACGTGGCAATCCGCACGGCTGAGCCCAATGCAAAACTGACGGGACGGCACCCACTCCCGACTGCTGACGTTGTCGACTCTTAGTGAATATCGGGGACGTTTTCTGTAGCGACTTTGGAAGGACCGGCCAGAGCCGGATCCACGTTCGCCGGCCTGTAGGAGTTCTGGCCCGATCCCGAGCTGCCCGAGGATGATCCCGAACGCTGGCTATTGACTCCCCGAAGTTGCTTGCGTGTTGACGTTCACTGTGTCCCTGGTCATTGACCAGGCCTGGGGAGATCAGCGATCTCCTCCCGGCCGTCGAACTCTTTCAAGGTAGAGGTAACAGGCTCAGGAAGTCCCGGCTGTCCGGGTTTTCCTCACGGATGGTCACGTCCGGCGATGCAGCGCGTCACGCCAAAGCGCCTTCCTTCCGGTCTTTCAGCATCAGCACAGTGAGCGGCAGGAAGTACAGAGCGGCGACGCCCGTACCCACCAGCACCGGACCGCTGGCTCCCAGCGCAGATTCCAACGCGAAGCCGGCCAGCCAGGATCCCACGGCCGTACCGAGGTTGAATGCCGAGGTGCTGAGCGCCGAAGCCAGGGTTGGCGCATGCCCGGCATATCCAACTGCCTTACCGATCAATATCGGGTTGGTTGCCATGCCGAAGAGGCCCAGCAGGAAGATCAGGACCACGGTGACCAGCGCGTAGTGGGAGAACAGGAAGAGGGCGCCGAGAACCAGGAATGTCATTCCTGCTGCGATGAAGAGGGCCGGGTACTGGCGGTGGGCCCCGAAGTGGCCACCCAGAGTGGAACCAATAAATGCCCCGACGCCGTAGGCCATCAGCACCAAGGGCACAGCTGCAGGGGCAAGCCCGGTATTCTCAGTGAGCAGCGGAGAGATGAAAGTGTACGCAGCCAAGGAAGATCCGCACACGATCGCGCAGCCTGCCAGGACGAGCCACACCCTCGAGTCCCGCATACTTGCCAGCTCAGCACGGACGGACGGGGTGTGTCCCGAAGCGGGATCTGCGGCAACCAACCGGTACACGGCGACTGCACCCACCAGTGCCAGCGCGGCGAGTATCCAAAACGGCCCCCGCCAACCAATCGCCTGACCGGCAAACGCTCCCAGCGGAACACCCACGACGTTGGCGAGCATTCCACCGCCCAAAACAACGCCCAACGCGCGGGACGCGGACGCCGCGCCGGCGGCTTTGGCACCCACGACGGCGGCTACCGCCCAGAAAGCGCCCGTCGCCAAGGCCGTGAGGAAACGCGCGCCAAGAATGAGTGTGAAATCTGAGGTGAGCGCCACGATGACGTGGCCCACGGCGAAGACCACCAGCGCGAGGCTCAGCGTCAGGCGGCGTGGCAGCTTGAGGGTCAGAATTGACATGGTGGGGGTGCCCACGATCATCCCCACCGCGAAGACCGTGATCATGAGGCCCGCATCGGCTATGGACGTGCCAAGATCAGCGGCGATCTCCGGCAGGATGCCCGCAACAATAAACTCGGTGGTTCCCATCAAGAAAACACCCGCTGCCAGAACGTAGGTCACCAGGGGTAGCCGCCGGGCGCCGGTAGGGGAAATGGTGGTGGTCATGACTCCAGATCATCAGGTTTTCAAAGCGTGGGGGAGTCCCGCCTAAGGGAGGTCCTCCGAGGGACTCCCTCACGTCGCGGCCACTGAGTTGGGCTTCGTCTGGGATCACTGACGTTATTTTGTCGGTGGCTGGTGCCAGAGTTAGGGCATGGAGCTAATTGGGGAGAATCGAGCGGGCGCAGGGGTGCCGGTTCTGCTTGTTGCTGCCTCATCCGCCCACACTCTTGGCGGAGCGCGATCCGCCGACGCCGCCACCGTCAGTAGCGACCTGATCGAACAATTGCGGGTCCTGGAGGAAATGAAGTCTGCGATCTCCGCTTTGCAGGCGCGGGTTGCCGTGGCTTTTGATCTTGCCCAGCGCGCCGAGCAAGCCGAGGAAGGCATCCCTGCGTCCGAGCGTGGACAAGGGGTGGGAGCGCAGGTTGCGTTGGCCCGGCGCGAGTCACCAAACCGCGGGTCCCGTCTCCTGGGCTTGGCGAAAGCCCTTGTCATGGAGATGCCCCGAACCTTGGCGGCCCTGAAATCGGGGCAATTGAATGAATGGCGTGCCACGCTTCTTGTTAAGGAAACGGCCTGCTTGTCTGTCGAGGACCGCTGTGCGGTGGATGAGGAGCTCGCGCCCGACACCGGGACTTTTGCGGGCAAGGGCGACAAAGCGATCATTGCTGCCGTGAAAGCTGCCGCATATCGGCGGGATCCGCGGTCGGTAGTCGGGCGTGCCAGCCGTGCTGCCGCCGAACGGAATGTCAGCCTGCGCCCGGCCCCGGACACTATGACGTACCTGACGGCCTTGCTTCCGGTTGCCCAGGGAGTAGCGGTGTACGCCGCGCTGACTCGAGCGGCTGATTCGGCCCGTTCCAGCGGGGATACCCGGGGACGGGGCCAGCTCATGGCTGACACTTTGACCGAGCGGATCACCGGAACCCCTGGTGGGATTTCGGGGATAAACCTGGACCTCGTTATGACCGACCGCACCTTGTTCCAAGGTGACAGCGAACCAGCCCGGCTCAAGGGCTACGGAATCGTCCCCGCCGAATGGGGAAGGGAACTGCTCGCGTCAGGGCAAACCACCCAAGATCACGCGGCAGCGCTGAGCGCAGAGTTCACCGTATGGCTTCGTCGGCTCTACACCGCGCCAGCTACCGGGGAGCTCTTGGCCACCGATTCCAAGGCCCGGCTCTTCGCGGGTGGGCTCCGGCGCTTCATCGAAACCCGTGACGATAGTTGCCGGACTCCGTATTGCGATGCGCCCATCCGGCATATTGACCATGTGGTTCCATGGCGTTCTGGAGGGAGAACCAGCCTGGCGAATGGTGCAGGCCTGTGCGAAGCCTGCAACCACACTAAGGAAAGCCCCGGCTGGAGCACCAAGGCCATGCCCGGGGACGTTCACACCCTGGAAATCAGCACCCCAACCGGTCACACGTACCAATCCAAAGCCCCACCCCTGCCAGGACACCAGCCCTCCAGAACGTAAAGGGAGCTTCTTGGGGGTGAATCCTTTATTCCTCCGTGAAATCTCCGGCATCCCTGCGGAAGGTGCCCAAGACGCGGATGAGGTGATCAACGTCGTCGGGCCCGAAGCCTGACTTGCCGAAAACCTCGGCGTTGAGCGCTGCCGTCGCCTTCTTCGCGAGGGTGCGGCCCTCGGCGGTGAGCTCGATCAAGGTGGTGCGCCCATCTGTTGGGTGCGGTGAGCGGGCTACCAAGGCTGCTTTTTCCAAGCGGTCGACGGCGTTGGTCACCGAAGTGGGATGCACTTGCAGGAGCGCGCTGGCTTTGTTCATGGGCAGCGCGCCGCTGCGGGCGAAACTCAGCAGTGCAAGAAGCTCGTAGCGTGCAAAGGTCAGCCCGAAGGGCTTAAGGACCGTCTCAATACGCGCAAGCAGGATCTGCTGGGTTCGCATGATGGCGGTAATGGCTGCCATGGGCGCGGCGACGTCGCCCCAGCCATGCCGTTCCCAGTTGCGCTGGGCGTCGGCGATGGGGTCTCGGGGGAGTGGCGTGCCCATGGGCCTCCTTCGGTTGCCGGAATCTCTTGGTGTTTCGGGTGGCTAGTCTTTCAGATTCGGGAACTCTTCCTCGGTGTATTCCACGCCCAAACCTGCGGGCAGCGGACCGTCGCCGTGCCGGGCGACTTCTGTACCGCGCAGTTCCACGCGACGGATCTTGCCTGAAATGGTCTTGGGAAGCTCGCCGAATTCGAGCCGACGGATGCGCTTGAACGGTGCCAGATGCTCGCGGCAATACTTCAGGATGTCTTCAGCGACGGCCGGTCCGGCTTCATATCCGGCGGCCAACACCACAAAAGCCTTAGGCACCGACAGCTTCACAGCATCAGGCGAAGGCACGACGGCGGCTTCCGCCACTGCGGGGTGTTCGATCAGGACGCTTTCGAGTTCGAAAGGCGATAACCGGTAGTCCGAGGACTTGAAGACATCGTCATCCCGGCCGACGTAGGTGATGACGCCGTCGGAGTCCCGGCTGGCCATGTCGCCCGTGTGATAGTAGCCATCGCGGAAGGCCTCGGCCGTTTTCACTTCGTCGCCGAAGTAACTCTTCATGAGTCCCACGGGCCGGGGGTCCAAGCGCAAGCAGAGTTCGCCGTCGTCGGCTTCCTGGCCGGTGAGCGGGTCAACCAGCACGACGTCGTACCCTGGCAGCGGCCGTCCCATGGAGCCGATCTTCACGGGCTGGGCAGGAGTGTTGGCGATCTGGACGGTGGATTCAGTCTGGCCGAAGCCGTCGCGAATGGTGACGCCCCAGGCCTCTTCCACTTGGCCAATGACCTCTGCATTGAGCGGCTCGCCGGCCGAAACCACTTTCAAGGGCGGGCTGGTGAGCTGGGTGAGGTCGGCCTGGATGAGCATGCGCCACACCGTGGGAGGGGCGCAGAAGCTGGTGACGCCTTCGCGGCCCATCTGGTCCATCAGGGCGGCGGCGTCGAAACGCTGGTAGTTGTAGATGAAGACGGTAGCCTCGGCGATCCACGGGGTGAAGACGTTGGACCAGGCGTGCTTGGCCCAGCCGGGCGAGGCGACGTTGAGGTGGACGTCCCCGGGTTCCAGGCCGATCCAGTACATGGTGGACAGGTGGCCCACGGGGTAGGACGTATGCGTGTGCTCCACCAGCTTGGCCCGGGATGTGGTGCCGGACGTGAAGTAGAGCAGGAGGGTCTCGTCGGCTTTGGTGGGGGCGTCGGGCGTAAAGTCAGTGCCGGCGTCGTACGAGTCTGAGTACTGCCTGGCGTCCGCATTGGCGCGCTCGGAACCGACCTCAATCAGGGTGTATTCACCTTCGACGTCAGCGAACTTGCCGATGTTGGTACTTCCGACGGCCACCCAGGCGGCCCCGCCGCGCTCCACCCGATCTTGGAGATCACGGGCGCCCATGAGGGTGGTGGTGGGGATCATGACGATGCCCAGTTTGATGCCGGCCAGCATGATTTCCCAGAGTTCCACCTGGTTGCCGAGCATGATGATCATGTGGTCGCCGCGTTGGACGCCTTGGTCCCGCAGCCAGTTGGCGAGCTGGGAGGATCTCCGCGAGAGGTCCCTGAAGGTGCGGCGAGTGGAGCTGCCATCCTGTTCCACGATGACCAGGGCGGGCTGGTTGCCCCTGGCCTCGTCTGCTGCGATCTGGTCGAACCAGTCGAGTGCGAAGTTGAACTCTTCAAAGCGGGGCCATTGGAACCCGGCGTGGGCCTGCTTGTAGTCCTCGCGCAATTCCAACAGCCGGTCGCGGGCCGCACGGAAGTCTTCTGTGACTGTCATAGTCCGCCTTTCGCCTTCGGGTTGTGCCGGCACCTTTGCCAAACCAGCCCGCCTAGTGATCCACATCACCTTGCAATATACTAGGACATCCAAGGGTTTGGAAGAGCCTATACGGGACATGACGAAGGGGTCTAATGCTCGACGAAAAAGCTGCCGGCACCGTTACCAGCGGTGCGGCACCAGAACGCGTCCTGCCTCCTTATCCGGAGGCGGACTTGATGCACGTCCTGGACCTGCTGCCTCCGGAAGAGCGTGCGCGCTATCTGGAGATCAGGGAATTCCTGCAAACGCGGATCCGTGCTGCGAGCATCGAGTACTGGAACCGGGAGGAGTTCCCGTTCGGGCTGTTGGCCGACATGGCCAAGTTGGGCCTGGGAGGGCTGCAAACTGATGGCTCCTCCAAGCTGTTCAAAGGGCTGATGTACACCGAAGTGGCGCGGGCGGACGTCTCGCTTTCCGCGTTGGTAGGCATCCACAATGAGCTGATCGTGGGCATGATTGACGAGCTCGGATCCCCTGAGCAGAAGCGCAGGTGGCTGCCTGGGCTGGAGGCATTTACCCAACTGGGTGCCTTCGCCCTCACTGAACCGGACCACGGCTCGGACATCGCAGGAGGACTTTCGACGACGGCGCGGCGCGACGGCGGCGAATGGGTCATCAGCGGTGCTAAGCGCTGGATCGGGGCGGGGACCATTGCCGATTTCGCGTTGGTGTGGGCCCGGGACGAATCCGACGGCCACATCAAGGGCTTCATCGTGGAGACGGACCGCCCCGGGTACTCGGCCACCAAAATCTCCAACAAAATCGGCCTGCGGATCATGCAGAACGCGGACATCGTGTTGGACGAGGTCCGCATTCCCTTGGAGAACCTCTTGCCGGGAGCCACGGAGTTTTCCCGTGCCAATGAACTCTTGCGCGACTCCCGGGCTTGGGTGGGATGGCAAGCTGCAGGAATCCAGCTGGCGGCCTTTGATATTGCCCGTTCCTACGCCCTGGAGCGCAAACAGTTCGGCAAGGAGCTGGCCCGTTTCCAGCTGGTGCAGCAGCAACTCGCAGACATCCTGGGCAACGCCAATGCCTCACTGTCCATGATGGTTGAGCTCGCGCGGATCCAGCAGGCCGGGAAACTTCAGATGGTGCAGGCGGCCATGTGTAAAGCCACCACCACCCGCCTGGCCCGTTCCTCCGTTGCGATGGGCCGTTCCCTGCTGGGTGGGAACGGAATCACCACGGACTATGAGATGGCCAAGCTCTTTGGCGACGCCGAAATCCTGTACACCTACGAGGGCAGTTACGAGATCAACTCCATGATCGTGGCCCGCGCGGTGACAGGGAAATCGGCGTTCGTCTAACTCCTGCGTTCGTCCAAGTACCGGGCTAGGATTTTTGGGTCACCACTTGGGGAGACTCCTCGGGAGTGACCAGGGCTGCGTGCTCGGCCAGGACTCCGGTCTTGTGCCTGATGCGGAGACGGTAGAGCAGCGTTCCACCGATGATGACCGTGCCAACAAAGATCACGCCACCCCATTGCAGGTACCACTCGAACGGTGGCACAGAGTTGTAGATCTCCGGCCGCGGCCACACCAGGTTCAATGTCATGGCGCCGCCCCACAGCACGGCCAGGATGTTGACGGGGAGCCCCCATTTTCCGAGGCTGAATCCCGGTTCCGATCCATCGTCCTTCAGGGGCCACTTCTTCAGGAACCGGCGCCGCAGCATAGGCACCGTCACCAGCAGGTAGGACAGGTAGATCAGGACGATGCTGATGCTGGAGAGAATGGTGAAAATGGCCGGCTGGGAGATGTTGACGATCAGCGGGATGACGGCAACGATGCCGATGACGATGGCAGCAACGGTGGGCGTTTTCCGGGTGGGGTGCACTTTGCTGAGCTGACGGCTGAAGGGAAGGTTGTTGTCCCGTGCCATGGCGAACATCATCCGGATGGCTGCAGCATGGACGGCGAGGGTACAGACCACCACGGCTACCACGATGCAGGCCAGGAAGGCCTTGCCGAACGGGCCGCCCAGTACTGAAAGCACGATGTACTGCAGTCCGCCGTCGGCGGCTCCGAGCTTGGGGTCGGAAAGATCCGGCGCGGCCAGGATTCCGCCGAGGAGGAGCAAACCTCCCAGAAGAAAGGAGGCCGTGACGGCACGCAGGATCGCCCTGGGAGCGGTCTTCTTGGGGTCTTTGGTTTCTTCGCCCAAGGAGCTGGCGGTGTCGAAGCCGTACATGACGTACCCCGAAGCCATGGCAGCAATGAGGAACACTCCGAAGAAGCCCAGGGGATGTTCTTCACCGAATCCGGCAGTATCCAGGAGGACCTCGGGCCCCCGCACGGAGTGCCAGATGAGGGCCGCAATGAGCAGGACGGCCGCAACCAGTTCCACGAACACGCCCACGCTGTTGATCATGGTCATGAGTTTCACGCCGAACGCGTTGATGAGTGTCGAAATACCGATCATGATACTGGCCAGGATGACGCCGTTGACGGCGAAGTCGTAAGGACCTGTTCCGTCGCCCACCAGCTGGAAGCCGCTCCAGATCTGGGGCAACGTGATTTGGAGGGCCAAGGCAACGGACCCCAGGGCCATGATGGAGGAGAGCAGCAGCAACCAGCCCGCCAGCCAGGCCCACGTTCCAGTCGAGAGCCTCTTGGCCCAGTTGTAGACCGAGCCTGCCACCGGATAACGCCCGGCCAGTTCCGCAAAGCACAGGGCGACCATCAACTGGCCGACGAAGACGATGGGCCACGACCAGGCGTAGGCGGGTCCCGCCGTCGAAAATCCGAAGTAAAACAGTTGAAAAACGCCGGTAAGGATGGAGATGTAACTGACGCCGGCCGCGAAGCTGGCAAACTTACCGATGCTGCGGTCCAGGGTTTGGGCATAGCCAAACTCGTCCATGCCGCTTGCATCGCTCTTGCAGGGTCCTAATTTGCTGGGTTCTGACATGCGAACTCCTAGTTCAGACGTGCACGAATGGTGATAGCCTGCGGCCGCCGTTGGTCGCAGTCGAAATCAAAGGCCGGGCACCACGCTGTGCCTCCGGCTGTTTCCCCCATTGTTTGTTGCGTGGGTCTAAAAAGCAGGGTGCCTGTTCAGGCGACAGACAAGCTGAAGCCGGCTTCCGCCGTCGTGGTTTCCTCCGTCCGGCTGTCCTTGATGAAATCGGCCTTGATGAGATCGGCGCAGCGCTCGCCGATCATCATCACGGTGATGTTTGGATTCACGGTGACGTGTTCCGGCATGACGGAGGCATCGGCCACGCGCAATCCGGTAACGCCCTTGACCCGCAGTTCGGGATCCAGGGGCGACATTTCGTCGTTCACGGGCCCCATGCGGACGGTGCCGACCGGGTGGTACACGGTGTTGTGTGTTTTGCGGATGTAATCCCGCAGTTCCTCGTCGCTCTGTGCCTCGATGCCGGGGGAGAGCTCCCGTCCGGTCCACTCAGCCATGGCCGGCTGTGCCGCGATTTCCCGGGCCTTGCGGATGCCGGCCACCATGACGCGCATGTCGTGGCCGTCGGGATCGGTGAAGTAGCGGGGGTCCACCATGGGCTTGTCGCGGAAGTCCCGGCTGCGCAGCCTGACCGTCCCGCGCGAACGCGCGTGGGTGACGTTCGGTGTCAGGCTGAAGCCGTTCTCCGTGGTGGGGTAGCCGTAGCGCAGGGTGTTCATGTCGAACGGGACGGAACCGTAATGCATCATCAGGTCCGGGCGGTCCAGACCCTCTTCGGTGGGAGTGAAGATGCCGATCTCCCACCACTGGGTGGAAGTCTGGACCATGGGCTGCTTGGCCTCGAACTGCACCACGCCTTCCGGGTGGTCCTGAAGGTGCTCGCCGACGCCCGGGGAATCCACCAGGACCTCGATGCCATGCGCGGCCAGGTGTTCGGCCGGGCCAATGCCGGACAGCATGAGCAGCTTGGGGGAGTCGATGGCGCCGGTGGAAAGGATGACCTCGCGGTGCGCGTTCAGCCTGTGCGTGCGGCCGAAGGCCGAGTCCACGACGTCGACTCCGGTGCAGCGCTTGTCCGCGTCGAACACCAGTTGACGCGCCCGCAAGCCGGTCAGCAGCGTGAAGTTCTCACGGTCCATGATGGGGTGGATGTAGGACACCGAGCTGGAGGAACGCGTCCCGTCCGAGCGGCGGTTGATCTGGAAGAAGTTGGCGCCGCTGATCACGGTGGTGCCGTCATTGAACTTTGCCCGGGGGATGCCGGTCTGCTCACAGGCATCAAGGAGCGCGACGCCGGCGGGATCATTGGGGGGAACGTTCATCAAATGCACCGGACCGTCGTTGCCGTGGTGTGGAGCTTCCGGTCCAGCGTCCTCGTTGGTTTCCAAGCGCTGGTACAAAGGCCACGCGGCAGCAGCGTTCCAGCCGGTGGCGCCGTACTTTGACTCCCACTCGTCCAGGTCCTCGCGGGGAGCCCAGAAAGCAATGCAGGAGTTGTGGCTGGAGCAGCCGCCCATGACCTTCGCGCGGGCATGGCGCATGAAGGAGTTTCCGTTTTCCTGCGGCTCCACCGGGTAGTCCCAGTCGTAGCCGGATTCCAGCAGCTCCATCCAGCGATCCAGTTGCAGGATCTCCGGCAGGTTGCGGTCATCCGGGCCCGCTTCAACAAGGGCCACGGTGACGGCAGAGTCCTCGCTCAGCCGGGCGGCGACGGCAGCTCCGGCAGATCCTCCGCCAATGACGACGTAATCGAACCCGCGCTCGCTGAGGTTTTCAATGGTGTCGACGTGCATCTAGTTCTCCTTGCCGTGGTCTGCGAACCAGCCGGTCACCTGGGGGCTGGTGTTCTGGTAGATGTGCTTGGCTTCCTGGTACTCGCCCAGCCCGGTGGGGCCGAGTTCGCGGCCGACGCCGGACTGGCCGAAGCCGCCCCACTCGGCCTGCGGAAGGTAGGGGTGGTAATCGTTGATCCAGACCGTGCCGTGCCGCAAGCGGCCTGCTACCCGCTGGGCCTTGCCGGCATCCTGGGTCCAGACGGCACCCGCCAGCCCGTAGATGGTGTCGTTGGCGGTGGCCACGGCTTCGTCTTCAGTACGGAAAGTTTCCACTGTTACTACCGGGCCAAAGGCTTCATCGATGACTACCGACATTCCTCTTTCGACGCGGTCCAGGATGGTCGGCTGGTAGTAAAAGCCGGCGTCGAACTTTTCGCCTTCAGGGGCCGCGCCGCCGCACCGCAGCCGCGCGCCTTCGGCAACACCGCGCTGGATGTAAGCGTCCACCTTCTCCCGGTGGGCCGCGGAAATCAGTGGTCCGGTTTCGGCGGACTCATCGAACGGGCCGCCGATGCGGATGGCCTTGGCCTTGCGCACCAGTTCATCCACGAAACGCTCCGCGATGGATTCCTCCACCACCAGCCGCGCCCCGGCGGAGCAGACCTGGCCTGAGTGCACAAAGGCACCGTTCAGCGCATTGTCGACGGCGGCGTCGAAGTCAGCGTCAGCGAACACGACGTTGGGGTTCTTGCCGCCGAGTTCAAGCGCCACCTTCTTCACTGTGCCGGCTGCGGCCGCGGCAATGCGCTTGCCGGTTTCCAAGCCGCCGGTGAAGGACACGAGGTCAATGTCGGGGTGCTCCGAAAGCGGTGCGCCCGCTTTTACTCCGGGGCCGGTCACCAGGTTGGCGACGCCGTCGGGCAGGCCGAGGTCCTGCAGCAACTGCATGGCAAGGATTGCGGTGGAGGGGGTCAGCTCAGCGGGCTTCAGGACAAAAGTGCAGCCGGCGGCGAGTGCGGGCGCGATCTTCCACGCGGCCTGGAGCAGCGGGTAGTTCCACGGAGTGATCAGGCCGCAGACTCCGACCGGTTCGTAGACGATTTTGCTGACGACGGCGGGGTCGCCGGCGTCGACCACCCGGCCCGCCGACTGCCCGGCGAGGCGTCCGAAATATTCGAAGCAGGCAGCGATGTCATCGATGTCGATGCGGCTTTCGATAATTCGCTTGCCGGTGTCCAGGGATTCGGCGCGGGCGAACTTCTCGCGGCGTTCGCGGAGTTCCGCGGCGACCTTCAGCAGGAACGCGCCGCGCTCGGGGGCGGGGACGTTCGCCCACACGCCGGAATCGAAGGCCGCGCGGGCTGCCGAAATGGCGCGCTCGGCATCTTCACGGCCGGCTTCGGACACCGTGGCGACCAGTTCGCCGTCGGCCGGGTTGTGGATCTCGCGCACCGCGCCGGACGCTGCCGGCTCCCACCGGCCGTTGATGAAAAGGGTGGAGGCAGTATCGGAAAATGTGGCTTGGGTCATACGAAGCAGGCTAGTGCATCTTGAACATCTGTTCAAGGAAAATTATGAACAGATGTTCAAAGTGACGCGGCCCTGCAGGCTTCAGCGGGCATTGATGGAGATGCTCTTGCGGATCTCGGGAAGGGTGGCCTTGAGGGTGTCGAGGGTGGGGCAGAGGGCTTCGACCCTAACTGTGACCGCTGGCTTGTTGAAGGTCCTTACCGCGGTGTATCCATAAGCGTCGCCAGATATGTATGTCACGGCCAGCATGTCCACTTCATGGCTGCCATCGATGCCATAGCCCAGCGTCGCGTCCTCGGCGTTGGCAATGAGGTCCGTCTTGCCGGGGAAGAGGATGGCGAGGATCTCTTGGGTTGATGCCTTGTCGTCGCCGGCAACGAGCTCGGCGGGATTGTTGCGCGCCTGGACCGTTCGCACCTTGCAGCGCGTGTTACCGGAGCTGAAGGTCATCATCCCGTCCGTTGCCATGCGGCTGTAGTCGGCTTCCCAGCCGGCAGCTGGGTCCGTTAGTGAGCTGGCAATATCGGGGGTGTGTCCACCATTTTCATCGCCGATGATCCTGTTGCCGTTGGTCCAGGAAAGATCTTCCGTGGCCGCATCAAGCATTCCGTCGGCGGTGTCGCTGTCAGTCTTTGCCTCCCCGCTGGCTGAAGCTGCGCTTCGGTCCGGACTCTGTAACCCGGTGGAGCTTGTTGCAGTGGGGGTGGAAGTGTTGATGGGGGCCGGCGCGCCGATGCTGCAGCCTCCCAGTGCCGTGATGGCAAGAATGGACGAGAACAGTACAAAGAACTGCGTGCGGGATGGGCTTGGCGTGGTCATATGGTTCCTTTTCCTGTGCGCTTACTCCGAGGCAAGTTACCTGCCTGGGGAGAATATCTATCGACTGGATTAATCTACCAGTTGGCTGCACCCATCCCTGCTCCCGCGCGCTACGAACCACTGTCATGAAAAAGCTCGGACTCCGGACCAAAGGCCCCGAAACCATGGCAGCGCTGGCAGGCGTGGTGTCGGCCGCCGTCGTGCTTGCCGTTGCCGAGCTGATCGGCGCCTTCTTCACCGCCAGGGCAACCCCCGTGTTTGCCCTGGGATCGACGTTCATCGACTTCACGCCGTCGTGGATGAAGGATTTTGCCATTGCCACATTCGGCACCAATGACAAGGCAGCGCTGTTTGTGGGCATGGGCCTGACCATCGCCCTGCTGGCCTGCGTCCTGGGCATTGTGGCCTACAAGAAGTGGGCCCTTGGCGTCCTGGGTGTGCTGTTCATGGGCGTGGTAATTGTGGCCGCCGTCCTGACCCGCGCCGGGGTGGGACCCGCCGACGCCATTCCCTCCGTCCTGGGAACCATCGCCGGGCTCATCGTCCTGCGTCGCCTCATCGTGCCGCTGTGGGGGTTGAAGGCATGGCCGGAAGCCCCTGCCGACATAGCCGCTGACGCCGACACCCAAGCAGGCGGAGCCGGCACCAGCCGCCGTCGCTTCTTTGCTGCTGCCGGGATTACCGCCGTAGCCGCCGGCATCGCTGCGACCGGTGGGCGGCTCCTGGGCGCCGCACGCAACAATGTTGCGCAGGCCCGGGACGCACTCCGGCTGCCGGCACCTGTCAGGGCCGCGGCTGCCGTTCCGGCTGGCGTCCAGTCCCCGGTTCCGGGAGTTTTCCCCTGGCTGACACCGAACAACGAGTTCTACCGCATTGATACGGCACTGAGTGTCCCGGAAATCAACGTCAATGATTGGTCGCTGCGGGTGCACGGAATGGTTGAGGAAGAGGTCACCCTCACCTTCCAGGACCTGCTCGACGCCGATCTGATCGAATCGCACGTCACCCTCACCTGCGTGTCCAACCCGGTGGGCGGAAAGCTTGCTGGGAACGCCAAATGGCTGGGTCTGCCCATCCGCGAAGTCCTGAAAAGGGCCAAGCCGAAGGACGGCGCGGATATGGTGCTCTCACGGTCCATCGATGGCTTCAGCGCCTCCACTCCACTGGAGGTCCTGCAGGATGACCGCGACGCCATGCTGGCGATTGGCATGAACGATGAGCCGCTGCCGGTGGAACATGGCTACCCCGTGCGCATGGTGGTTCCCGGGCTGTACGGATTCGTCTCCGCTACCAAGTGGGTGGTGGAGCTGGAGGTCACCCGCTTCGCGGACAGCAAGGCCTACTGGACCGAGCGCGGCTGGTCAGAGCGTGGCCCCATCAAAACCATGGCACGAGTGGACGTACCGACGTCCTTTGCGCGATTGAAGGCAGGGAAGGTCGCTGTGGGCGGCACCGCGTGGGCCCAGACCCGGGGAATCACCAAGGTGGAAGTCCAGATTGACGACGGCGATTGGGTGGAAGCAACGCTCTCCGACGAAGCCTCCACCATCACCTGGCGCCAATGGTCTTACGAATGGGATGCCACTCCCGGTATGCATTACGTCAAGGCCCGGGCCACTGACGCCACCGGCGAAACCCAGACCGACAAGCGTGCCGATCCTGTGCCTGACGGAGCTTCGGGTTGGCCGTCGGTGATGGTGACGGTGGAGTAGTTGTTGGGGCGGCATATTCGAATTCAAATGTGACGCCGCTAGGCTGCTACGGAGTGGCACTACACAATCCAGAAGCCGGATCAACGAGAGGACGGAAATATGAAGGGGTACCGATACGTTCACAGCGTCTTGTTTGTCGCTTCCTTCCTCCCGCTTGTGCTCTCCCTATGGCCCTTCTGGCAGGGAATCCTGCTGCCATTAATCGTGCTGATCCCCTTCTCGATCAACGAAATTGTGATCGACCGGCGAGAGAAGCGGGCCGGGCAAAGCAGGTCAGCCCGATTCAGAACGCTCCGTGTCTTTTGAGCTGATTATGTTTTGTTGCCGGTGAGGGCGAGACTTCCGCCGAGGCCGATCATCATGACGCCGCCGCCGGCGCTCATGCGGGCGAGGCGTTTCGGGTTTCGGGCGAACCAGGCGCGCGCGGTGCCTGCGGTGATGGCCCAAATGGTGTCGCTGGCGAGGGCGATCGTGAAGAAGATCATTCCGAGGGCCGCCATTTGGAGGGGGATGGCGCCGTGGGCGTAGTCGACGAATTGCGGGAGGACTGCGACGAAGAAGACGATGGTCTTGGGGTTGGTCACGCCGACTGTGAATCCTTCGCGTAGGAGCCGGAAAGACGACGGCGGAGCCTTGGCTGTGGAGGAGGTGTCTGTGTGGTCCTTGCGGTGACGAACGGCTTGGATGCCGAGATGGACCAGGTAGGCCGCACCGATGAACTTGATGACTGTGAAGACGATCAACGATTCAGCGACGATGGAACCCACACCGAGGGACACGAGGGCGACGGCGGGGAGCATGCCGAGGGCGTTGCCGAGCACACTTAGGACGCCGCTCTTTCGTCCGAGGGCGAGCGAGCGTCCGATCACGAAGAGCACGCTTGGACCAGGGATGACGATGAGCGCGAACGCCGCAAGGGCGAAGGCCCAGACGCTGGCTGCGGGTAGCATGTTGAGCTCCAATCGACGGCAGGATTACGTATACCGAATGTAACGCGTCCGTTGAGCCATCACATGGTGGAACCCCAGCATGTCTGTGCGTCACGTGACGGTGAATCGTAATGGACTCCTATCCCCTTAGGCAGAAATACGCCATCCCGAGTACGCCTCGGTAGCCCTCTTCATATGCAGCTCGCTGTTCCTCATATTGCCGACGGACCTGCTGTGCGGCGGGATGGTCGGCATCATGGGCTTCCAGCCAACGGGTATACCTGTCGCGATACCCGGCCTCGAAGACATCCCACTCCTGAACGCTTGCCTGGTCGTCGTCCACCACCTCGAAACCAGCGGCGCGGATCTGCTCGCGTAAAGCATCTTCTGTCAGGAACTCGTCTTCACGTCCAGCCAGAGGGGCAGTGGCAGCCGGATGAGGTGTCGCTGACCAGATCGCCTCGCCGTAGACGAGTCGGCCGCCGGGAAGCACCAGAGCTCGAAGGGCACGCAGGGCTGCGGCGTAGTCGAGCGGCTGCGCGTCCTCCACCGGCGGCCCCCAAATCTGGCTCGCGCCTATGCAGATGACAGCGTCCGCGGGGCGATCCCGGGCTTCCAGCCCGGGCATCGATTCAAACGTCGCTCTGTCGAGCAGCCCACGCGTCAATGCCTGTTGCTTCGCTCGGTCAATGAATGCGGAAGCCCTGTCCACTCCACGTCCCCGGGCCTGCGGGGCCGACGTTAAAACCCGAAGTAGTAGTTCACCCCATCCACACCCCATGTCCAGAACCTCAGCCGGCGCCGGGTCGGACAAGAACGCCACGAGGTGTGCAGCGCGTTCTTCGGAGAGCGGGGTAAGCCAGATTAGGGACTCGTAGAGGGGCGGCAGTTCAAGCGGAGTACTGTCGGTCACTCAATGATGCTCTCACGATTCACAGAAGCAACTGCTTGTCCGTAAGCCTGTGGTGCAGTCGGCCGGGCAGGCCAAATATTCGCCGGTTCGCTCGTTTTTGCCTACGGAAGTGGGACTCTCAATTAGATACCAAGCAGCTCGGTAAGGTATGTCCATGGCTATTTCAAGCAGGTCACTGCCGATTCGTCGGAGCCGCATGCAGAAAGCACTGGGTTTGATGTTCTGCCTGTCGATGGTGGGCTTGTTGGCTTCGATCTTCCTGACCGGTCGCAACCCGCTTTTCCCATGGATGTCTGGCCCACTGTTGGTGTTGTTCTTCTTCTTCCTGGCAGCAGCAGGCAGCGTTATCGGACTGGCAGTCATCAGATCCCGACGAGCTGCCACGGAAATCGCAGATAAGGGATAACTCCGAAATGTTCCCTCACTGTGCGTGGCTAGCGTCGCCGTAAACGAGTCGCTTGGCTAATGGTCACCGCGTGACATGTCCACGACAGGCGTGGCAGGGACGAACCCCGCCGCGACGTAGGTCGCCAGAGCGCCTTTATTGGATCCTTCGGCGGCCACCACGGCGCTGGATGACCCCATCTCCCGTAGCATCGCCGCTCCCGCGCGGGTGATCTCCACCCCGTAACCGCGCCCACGATGATCCCGGTGCACGCCCATAGGTTCGATGAGGCCGGGACGCCCCGGTCCTCGTCGATGGTCTCGATCAGGGTGCGGGTCGGCTGGACAGGTGCGGAGAGATCCAAGCGCAAGGGAACCCACGGTTCGTCCTCTTGCCAGCCTTGTTGTCCCAGGATTCGCGTCAGAGCACCGGCGCCTCGCCCCTCCACCGTTGCCTGCCCGGGGCCGAACACACCGCCTTTAGGGTCATTGATCGAGTCTGCGATCCGCCTTGCAAGGCCGACGTCGTCGCGTCGCGTCGGGTCGATCGCGAGACGGAGGAGCTGCGGTCCATCGAGAAGACCGATGGCGGCCGGTGCCCCACCCTCCGCCCAGATCCGTATCGCTGATGCCGTCTCGACGGCGCCGAGCCGCGAGTACCAGCCGAGGTCACCGGGATGCAGGTGGACGGGGCCGTCATCCATCTGCCATCGAGCAAGTGTCTCTCCAAGCTTCGTGAGCTGTGAGACGTCGGGCATGTTCATCTCTGCCTCCTGAACCGGTTTGCGGCCATTGATCGAGTCCCGACAGGAAGACGACGACGGCGGTGCTGCCGCCGTCGTCGTCTCTTAATCCCGTCACTAACGTCAGTTAGTTCCGCCGCTGATGATCAGCCGATCAGGGCAGTGGCAGCTGAGTAGCGGGCCAGTGCGGTGTACGCAGTCTTGGTCCCTGTCACGCGTACTTTGATGGCACTTCCCTTGTCCGCGGCGACCAGTTTGTACGTCTGGGCGGTGGCGCCCGAAATGGCGGTGCTTCCACGGAACCACTGGTAGGTCAACGTCACCGGAGCCGGCCCCCACACGCCAGGGGTTGCGGTGAGCGTGCTGCCCACCGTTGCGGTGCCTGCGACGGTGGGTGTGGGCCCGGTCAGCGTGCCCGCCGCGACGGCCGCAGTCGCAGCGGAGGTCTTCGCCGCCGTCGTAAACCCGGTCTTTGAGCCCGTGACCCGAACGGTCATGGTCTTACCCAGATCGGCGGCAGCCAATGAGTAGGTAGCTGACGTGGCACCCGTGATCGCGATGCCACTCCGGAACCACTGGTACGCCAACGTCACGGGGGCCGGGCCCCACGCACCCGGCACTGCCGTGAGGACCGCACCGACCTTCACCGTCCCGGAGATCGTCGGAACCGGCGCGGTCAACGTTCCCACCGCCACGGCGGCGGTCGCCGCGGAAGTCTTGGCCGCCGTCGTGAACCCGGCCTTGCTGCCCGTGACCCGGACGGTCATGGTCTTACCCAGATCGGCGGCAGTCAATGTGTAGCTGGCAGACGTAGCCCCTGTAATGGCAACACCAGTCCGGTACCACTGGTAGGCCAACGTTACGGGAGCCGGTCCCCATGCACCGGGAACTGCCGTGAGCGCCGAGCCAACCTTCGCCGTCCCGGACACCGTGGGTACCGGCGCGGTCAACGTGCCCACCGCAACGGCCGCAGTGGCAGTGGAGGTTTTGGCCGCCGTCGTGAACCCGGCCTTGGTTCCCGTGACCTGGACGGTCATGGTCTTGCCCAGATCGGCGGCAGCCAAGGCGTAGGTGGCCGATGTGGCACCCGTGATGGCGACGCCGCTCCGGTACCACTGGTAGGCCAACGTTACGGGAGCCGGTCCCCATGCTCCGGGAACAGCCGTGAGCACCGAGCCAACCTTCGCGGTCCCAGACAGGGTGGGCACCGGCGCGGTCAACGTGCCCGCCGCGACGGCTGCAGTCGCAGCGGAAGTTTTCGCCGCCGTCGTGAACCCGGCCTTGGTTCCAGTGACCCGAACGGTCATGGTCTTACCCAGATCCGCGGCAGCCAATGAATAGGCAGCTGAGGTGGCACCCGTGATCGCGACGCCGCTCCGGAACCACTGATAAGCCAACGTCACGGGGGCAGGACCCCACGTCCCGGGAACCGCCGTGAGGACCGAGCCAACTTTCGCCGTTCCCGTCACCGTCGGAACCGGCGCGGTCAGGGTTCCTGCAGCAACAGTGACAGAGGCCTGGCCGTAGTAGGGCTGAAGCGGCCAGTCGTGGACGCTGAGTCGTACGGTGACTTTTTTGCCGGCGTCGGAGGTTTGCAGAAGGAACGTGGGCCCGTTTGTCCGGTAGTCCGCCACACCGTTGACGAACCAGTCGTAATACGGGCCAAAATCAGGGGCGGGGTTCAAGGTGCCGTGGTCAACGGTCAGGGTGTTTCCGGCGCTGGGCGTGCCCAGAAGGGTGAAGGGCTTGGACGAGGTGACAGCCTCGGCGCCGGATTTTCCGCCGTGAACCGAGGTGGTGTGCGGGGCATATCCGGTCTTGGTCCCGGTGACCTTTGCCCAGATGTCGTACCCGGCATCAGCCGCGGTGGGGGTGTAGACGGTGGTGGTGGCGCCGGCAATGTCCTGCAATTCGGCATTGTCCTTGGAACGCTGCCACTGGTAGGCGAGGGTCACCGGGGCCGGTCCCCAGACGCCGGGATCGACGGTCAGTTTCTGTCCCGCCTGGGCAGAACCGTAAACGTACGGCCTGTCAGGAGTCAGCGACAGCCCAGCAACGTCCAGCTGCATGGTCAGCTTTACCCGCTGGCCGGCAGCAGTTGCTGTCAGAACGGTTGCCGTGTCTTTGGTGGCCGTGTTGTCGTAGCACTCGGCCTTGTACCGCTTATCGCGGGGCGTGCCCTCATAGATAGTGTCCGAGACGCAGAGCTTGTACTTCTTGCCCACTGTCATTCGCCAGTAGATCTTGCCCTGCGCATTCGAGGTCAGCGGGCCCATCTGCGGCCCTTCCCAGGCAGCCGTCGCGTCGTTGTAGACCCACGGGATATACCCGACGTCGGCAATCGGCGCACCCGCCGGATCGACGACGGTGGCCTCCATGAGCGTTTCATCCTTGAGAACAAAGTTCACGTTGGTCCATGCGACTCCTGCCGGGACCGTAGCCGCCGTGTACGTGTCCACGGTGCCGGTGCCGGTCCAGTACTGCTCCAGGTAGAGGCGCTGGCCCGACTCGTCCCGGACACTGATGTAGGCCTGGTTGGGCGGGATCTTGGTGAGGGTGAAGTAGCCGTTGGCGTCCGGCTTGGTACTGCTTATTTGTCCGCCGTTGTTGGGAGACGCGGAGACGGACACCGCTGTCAGGGGCTGGCCGGCCTTGTTGGTGACCCGGCCAGTCATGCTGCCGAACGCTTCCAGTTGCGGGTTGTACGTGGTGGTGGGGGCAGCATCGGTGACGGCGACCGGCGTCGAACCATAGGAGCTGGACTGGTTCGAGTTCCACTCGGAGGCGTACGTGGCGGAGCAGGGTCCGCTGCTGCAGGTGGTCCAGATTTTGTAACTGCCGGAAGCAGGCACGGTGAAACTGTAGGAACCATCGGCTGCAGACCACGCACCGGCAACGAAGTCGGCCCGGTCGTCATTGGTGTACGCACCCACCCACACGTCGCCCAGCGCAGTGGGCGTTGCGGTGGCCGTCAGCTTTCCCTTGACCACTCCCTTGAAGGTGTAGGTCGCGGCGGAGGCGGGAGCGATCCCGGCGAAGAGACCCGCGGCCACCAAAGCGACAGCCGCCAGGATGGCCCACACCCCCTGCCGTGTTCTCTGAAGTGGATGGTCGGCGGCAGGTCGCGGCAACGGCATGGGTAAGGTCCTTTTCCCCAAAAAAGTGACTGAAGGGACCGAGCGGTCCACTGCCATCGTAGGCGTCGTCCCGCAGCAGTGCCATGGGGAGTTCTGCCCCTCCCGCCAAAGCCAGGAAACCCACGACGTCGGCACCCGGCCCGGAGGGCATGTTCAGTCGCCTGCGGGCCGGGTTCCCCGATGAGTGACAGCGTTACCTGGCATAGTAACTATCTGTTTGCGCAGTTGCCTCGGTTGTCGATGAAGAACGAGGACACCTGGTTCTTCAGTCCCAGGGCTTCGAGGTTCCATCGTCCGCCGGGTCCTATGCTGCGTGGGTTTCCGCCGCAGTGGGAATCATCGTAGACCCAGACCGTTTCGCTGGTGTTGTTGATGATGGAGGCGGCGTTGTTGTTGACCTGGACATTCCATCCGTTCGCCCCGGCAGGGCCGTTGTTGAACAGTTCGTCACCTAACCAGCCATCAGAGTATTGGGTGTCGGCGCGGGCTCCCTCATAGTTGCTGTTGAAGTAGAGGCACAATCTTTCGTATGGACATGTTGAGCCTGCTTGGGCCGCTGGTGCTCCGGCAAGGAAAGCTCCTGCTGCCAGTCCCAGCAGTGATACGGTCCCAGTGATTCGTTTGACGAGCTTCATGGCAATACCCTCCCATTTACCGGCTGCCTGGGGCAGCGTCCCACCATGCGGCGGTGGCACAGTTACAGACACTAGTTCAGGAGACGCACTCGCGGAACGGCTATACCGAGAGTGGCTGCTGTTGGAGTCCTTCCAACCGCGCTTGAAGCTCGTCGGAGGTGGGAGGGTTGGCGCCGGGCCGGCTGACGGTGATCGCTGCGGCCAAGGCTGCGGTCTGTCCAATGCTCTCGAGCGCTGAAGGTGCAAACGCCTTTTCGCCCCTGGCCAAGAGTTCAAAGATGAGGGCGGCCATGTAGGAGTCGCCGGCGCCGATGGTGTCTGCAACGCGGGTCTTCGCTGATGGGGCGTTGAGGCGTGCCCCGGGTGTGGCCAGGAGCGCACCTTCAGCGCCCCGGGTGATGACAGCCAGCCGGGCCCCATGATCCAGGAGTCGGGAGGCGACGTCGTCCAGGGAGGATGCGGGGTACAACCAGTGCGCATCTTCGTCACTGAGTTTAATGACGTCGGTGAGGGGGAGCAGGTCCTCGAAGATCTGCTTGGCTTCAGAATGGCTGCCAAGGAGGGCCGGGCGGATGTTGGGGTCGTAGGTGACCAGGCAGGAGTCGTGGCTTTGTTCCAGGAGGGTACGCACGGTGGCGGCTCCCGGGGCCAGGAACGTGGCGATGGATCCGGTATGGAGGACTTTCGGGATCGTGGCCGGTGCTACGGGTGCAAGTTCCCACCGGATGTCGAACTCGTAGCTCGCCGAGCCGTCCGTTGCGAGGATGGCGGTGGCGGTGGCGGTTCGCTCCAAGGATGTTGATCCGGGAAGCAGCTGGACGCCTGCGCTGTGGAGGTGGGTGGTGATGGCGGTGCCGTGTTCGTCGTCGCCGATCGCCGTGAGGAGCCCGGTCGGTACCCCGAGGCGGCCCAGGCCGTAGGCGACATTCGCAGGGGAGCCGCCAGGGTAGCTGATGCTTCCTTCCCGGGTGTTCACAATGTCGACCAGGGCTTCGCCGATGACGAGGACGTCCAGTTGGTTATGGGCAAAGTCGCCTGGGTGAAGGGTGCGCATCTCGGTTCTTTCGTCGGGTTACTGGTGGGGCGGGGGAGGTATGGGTCCGTCCGCAGACCTGTGGGCAGGTCTGCGGACGGAGAAAGGAGTTCCGAATGGACGGAAGGTCCGGCATGGCCTTAGGCTTTGGCTGCACCGGTCATGATGGCGACGGCGTCGGTCATCGTGTGGGATTGCGGGGTGATGGTTGCCGCGCATTTGCCGAGGCGCTGGATGTGGATGCGGTCTGCAACGTCGAACACATGAGGCATGTTGTGGCTGATCAGGATGACCGGCAGCCCTCGGTCGCGGAGGTCCCGGACCAGCTGGAGCACCTGGTTGGATTCACGGACGCCCAAAGCGGCTGTCGGTTCGTCGAGAACCACCACTTTGGATCCGAACGCCGCTGCACGGGCCACGGCGACGGCTTGGCGCTGGCCACCGGAGAGATTCTCGACCGGCACGGTGACGTCCTGGAGGGTGGAGATGCCCAGGCGGGTCAGCTCTTCCTTGGCTTTCCTGCGCATGCCTTTGGTGTCGAGGATTCGGAAGAGGCTTCCCAACGGTCCGGGGAGCCGCTCTTCGCGGCCGAGGAACAGGTTCGAGGCGACATCGAGGGCGGGCGAAACAGCAAGGTTCTGGTAAACGGTTTCGATGCCGTGGACGCGGGCGTCCTGCGGCCGTTTGAAGTGAACCTGCTGTCCTGACACGAAGAGTTCGCCGGTGTCGGGAACTTCGGCGCCGGTGAGGCATTTGATGAGCGTGGACTTGCCGGCCCCGTTGTCGCCGATGATGGCCAGGACTTCGCCCGGGTAGAGGTCCAGGCTGACGCCGTCGAGACCGACGACGCGGCCGAAGGTCTTGACGAGGTTCCTGGCCTTGAGGATGGGCTCGCGGGTTTCGGTGCGGGGGGCTTCAAAATCTGTGGTGGTCATGACTTGACCTTTCGGATCCATTGATCGACGGATACGGCAATGATGATCAGGATGCCTACGGCGAGGGTCTGGTAGAGCACGTCCAGGCCAGCGAGGGAGAGGCCGTTGCGGAAGACGCCAACGATCAGGGCTCCGAGCAGCGAACCCCAGATCGAGCCACGGCCGCCGAAGAGGCTGGTGCCGCCAATCACGACGGCGGTGATGGAGTCCAGGTTCAAGTCGACACCGGCGTTGGGGCTGGCGGCATTGGTACGGCCGATCTGGATCCACGCGCCGACGGCGAGGACTGCACCCGCGGCAAGGTAAACACTCATCAGGACGCGGTTGACGGGGATGCCGGCCAGGCGGGCTGCTTCCTTGTCATCGCCCACCGCGTAGACGTGCCGTCCCCAAGCGGTCTTGCCCAGAATGAAAGCAACGGCCGCGTAGAGGAGGAGCATCATGACCACGCCAGTGGAGATCCGGACGGGTCCGATCGGGAAGGTGCTTCCCAGCCAGGTGAGCATGTCCGGCATGGCGGAGCCACGCACGGTGCTTCCGCCGGAGTAGAGCAGTGTCAGAGCGATGAAGATGTTCAAGGTTCCCAGCGTCACGATGAACGGCGGGAGCCGGAATCTTGTGACCAGGAAGCCGTTTAATGCTCCGGAACCAAGGCCGACGACGAGACCGGCCAGTAGGGCGACAGGCCCTGGAATGCCGTTGCTGACCGCGAGTTGAGCGATCACCATTGACGACAGGATCATGACCGCGCCTACGGAGAGGTCAATGCCTGCTGTCAGGATGATCAGCGTCTGGGCGATCGCCAGGGTGCCCACCACGGCAACCTGTTGAGTAATCAGGGACAGGTTCTCAACGCGCAGGAAACGATCATTGAGGAGCCCGAAGACCACCACGGCGATCAGCAGCACAATGGCAGGGCTGAGGGCTGGGTATCGGTGGAGGAGGTTGCGGATTCTGCTGAGGGGCGTCTGGCGGTCGAGGAATTCCTCGGCCAGGTCAGCATGCCCCGCGCTCGGGGGGCCGGCGGTCTGTTGCTGGGTCACTTGGGTTGCTCCTGAACTTCCATGTTCTGTAACTGCTGGGTATGCGGGGGAGACGCTCGTTGGAGCGTCTCCCCGCGGCGGAACGGGTTACTTGCCCCAGCAGATCTGGGATGCTTCGGTGGTGGTAATGCTCTTCACGCCGTCGGCGGGCTTGTCAGTGACGAGCTCGACGCCGGTGTTGAAGAAGTCCAGGCCCTCGGAATTGGCAGGCTTTTTGCCGGTCTTTGCCAGATCAACGATGGCTTTTACGCCCAGCTCGGCCATTTTGACCGGGTACTGCTGCGCCGTTGCGCCAATCACACCGGACTTGACGTTGTTCACACCCGAGCAGCCGCCATCAACGGAGACGATCAGGACGTCCTTTTCCTTGCCCGCCGACTTCAGGGCCTCGAAAGCACCTGCGGCAGCGGGCTCGTTGATTGTGTAGACAACGTTGACATTGGGGTTCTTGGCCAGCAGGGTCTCCATCGCGGTACGTCCACCATCTTCGGCGCCCTGGGAAGCCTGGCTGCCGACGATTTCGTAGTCGCCGCCCTTGCCGCCGGTGTACGTTCCCGTCTTGGCTTCGTCGCCGTTCTTCTTCTTATCCGCGGTGTCGATGCCGAGACCGGTCAGGAAGCCCTGGTCGCGGTTGTAATCCACCGAGACCACCTTGTCGTCAAAGAGATCGATGAGGGCGATGACGGCTTTCTTGCCCGCCAATTGCTGGGCGGTCCACTTGCCGATCAGCTCTCCGGCGTTGAAGTTGTCCGTGGCAAACGTGATGTCAGCGGCGTCGGCCGGGTCCGGCGGGGTGTCCAGTGCAATGACGAACAAGCCCGCGTCCTTGGCCTTCTTCAGGGCATCCACTACCGAGGGACCGTTGGGGGTAATCAGAATGCCCTTGTCACCCTTGGAGATTGCATTCTCAATGGCCTGGATCTGGGTGTCCTCGTCACCGTCGGCCTTGCCGGCCGCAAGCTTAAGATCGACGCCGTCAGCCTCGGCGGCCTTCTTCGCGCCATCCTGCATGGAGACGAAGAACGGGTTGGAGGTGGTCTTGACGATCAGCGAAACGCCGATCTTTTCATCGGAGCCCCCGCTGGATGAAGGGGAGGAGCTGCCTCCGCAGGCCGTCAGGCTCAGCGCGCCGAGCGTCAGGACTGCGCCGGCGGCAAGAAAACGGGTCCGGGCGGACCGGGTTGCTTTGGAACTCAACATTGAAACTCCTGGTTTTGTGGCTGTTGGCGGCGCAATTTCTACGTCTGACAACGTTGTCATTGAACATGTAAGCAAGCTCACACGATAGAGTCAAGTATTAAATCGAGTTGAGGAGCAGCAAGTTGACAACGATGTCTAATCGTTACCAGTCCGACTCCGGACGCAAGCGCCCCACCATGAAAAATGTTGCCGATCTCGCGGGCGTTGGGATCAAGACAGTCTCCCGCGTAGTGAACGATGAGCCAGGGGTCTCCGAGGCGACCCGTCAGCGGGTCATGCGGGCAACGGAACAGCTGCAGTACCAACTGGACATCACGGCAGGCAGCCTGAAGCGTTCCGGACGCAAGACCCAGTCCATCGGCCTGCTGCTTCCGAGCGTCTCCAACCCCTTCAGTGGCGAGATCCACAGGGCCATGGAGGACGCCTTGGCTGTGCGCGGCATTGCCGTCTTCGCTGCAAGCCTGGATGACGATCCCGACCGGGAAAGGAAGCTGATTTCAGCCTTCCTGGGCCGTCGGGTCGACGGGCTTGTGCTGACTACCATTGCCAAGAGCCAGGCCTACATGATTCCGGAGCACTCCCGCGATCTGCCCCTGGTATTCGTTGACCGCGAGCCCGCCGGCATTGAGGCTGACGCAGTAGTAACTGATAACGAAATTGGTGCGGCGAAGGCGGCGGCGCATCTCATCCAGCATGGGCATACCCGTCTGGCTTACCTTGGCGACCGGACGGATATCCAGACTGCCGGGAGGCGCCGGACAGGGTTCCTGGACGGCGTGGGACAAGCAGGCATTTCCACGTCCGGAGTCGCCGTTCGTGAAAACCTGCATGACGAGGAGACCGCATTTCGGGCTGCTCACGAACTGCTGACCTCGGAGAACCCTCCGACGGCGGTTTTCTCCAGTCAGAACTTGGTGACGTTCGGCGCCATGCGGGCCCTGAGAGCCCTCGGACTGCATCACAAGGTTGCCCTTATTGGATTTGATGATTTCACTCTGGCCGACATGATGGACCCCGGGATCACAGTGATCGCCCAGCATCCCGAACGCATCGGCAAGCTTGCGGCAGAGCGGATCCTTGCAAGGATCGATGGCGACGAGAGCCCCGCCCAAACGTATGTCATCCCAACTGAACTCATACAGCGGGGCTCCGGTGAAATCCGGCCCCAAGCTGACGCGGGCAAATAGCGGAACGATCCTAAACCAACCGAGCAAAGGACTGGCCATGACCAAGACACTGTACGCAGAGTTCACTGTCAAAGAAGGCAGTGAAACCCGCGTCGCGGAAATGATGGCAACGCTGACGGAACACGTCCGGAACGAACCGGGAAACGTGATGTTCCTGCCGTACACACGGGAAACCAATCCGCGGGAGTACTTCGTCTTCGAGGTGTACCGGGACGAGCAGGCCTTCCAGGAACATATCGGCGCCGACTACGGCCGGGAGTTCAACGCCGAACTTGCCGATCACATCGAGGGCGACGGTTCCGCCCTGACCTGGCTGAGCCCACTGGCATAGCCGTCCCTTGCTACGGGAGGTGGGTTACTTCTTTCCGGGAAGGAACATTGATCCTTCCATGGGGGTCACGGTGAGGGACTTCAGCTGCGCTGTTCCACCCTCCGCGAAGAGGGTCATCTTGTCAGCACCGGCGTTCGGGAATACCTGATCGGTGATGGTCCGGAGCCCGTCTCCGGAGAACGCTTCCACCGATGACCGGTCTACGTACACCCGCAGAGTGACATTGCCCTTTTCGTCCAGGGTGACAGGGGCGTCGTCAACGGACGCGAAGGTCGGGTGGAATGTGGTGTTTCCCGATTTTGTGCGGTCAACGAAGACCTTCCCGGTGGTGGAGTCGTAGCCGATGACGGTGGAAGAGCTGCCGTCGCCCAGTACGGTGATGCCTGACTTTTTCGCCGTGCCGGGTGCGAACGTGATGTCCACACGCTGGACCTGACCTGAAGCGGCAGCGGGCAGGGGGGTTGTTCCGGCCTTGATGGCACCGCCCTTCTTGTCCGTATAGCTGGGCTTTTTCGCGAGCTTGTCCACCTGCTTGACTACGCTTTGGGCAAGGCGCGGTCCATCGGGTGTCTGTGTCAGCTGAACCTCCCGGGGCAACGACATGGCGCTGCGCCACGGGTTGGTAGGAATGTTGTTGGCGTAATCCCAGTTGTTCATCCAGCCCAACATGACCCGCTTGTTATCGGGCATGTTCGAAAAGGAAACAGCCGCGTAATAGTCGCGTCCGTAGTCCAACCAGTCGTAAGACTCCAGCTTGGACTTCGCAGCTGTGGAGCTGGCTGTGAATTCATCGGCAAGGATGTGCCCCCATCCGAATCTGTTGTTATCGACAACCTTGATGTGTGCCTGCTGGCCAACGAATTCCTTGGTATCCCATGAGGTCCAATCCAAGCTTTCGCTGTCGTTGCCGGTGGCTGTACGGACCACTTGTCCGTTGACAACCAGGTTCACCGTTTCTTCATCGGACC
Source organism: Paenarthrobacter sp. NPDC091669 (assembly GCF_044756725.1). NCBI lineage: Bacteria > Bacillati > Actinomycetota > Actinomycetes > Micrococcales > Micrococcaceae > Paenarthrobacter > Paenarthrobacter sp. NPDC091669. The sequence goes on along the minus strand of NZ_JBIVTK010000001.1, from coordinate 255,411 downwards.
TGGCGACGGCGGCTGTGTCAGTAAGCATGACGTGATCAAGGGTCATGTGGCCCCACCCGCCGGTAGCTTCGTCAACGATCCGCAGCTGTGCCTTCTGTCCGGCGAACTCCGAGACATCCCAGCCTTTCCAGTTCAGCAGTCCCGCGTTATCACCCGCCAGGGAGCGGACCACGGTGCCGTTGACAAGCAGTTGCACGGCCAGGGTCTGGCCTGGGTCCGCTGTTCGGTTGCCGCCTCCCACCAGCATGGACATGAAGTTCTTGGTGATGGGGAACTCGGGGGAGGTCAGGGTTCCTTGGCGGTCATCACCGGGTACGGCGCCTGTTTCGAAGGTGTTGATTCGCTTGGCGCCGATGTAGAAGTCCCCGCCGCTTGTGGCCGGCTGGAAATTGGGGGTCAAGTCGCCTGTCCCAGTCCAGCCTGCATTGGCCAGCGTTGTGCCGTCGGGAACCTCGAAGCCGTCAAACTTCAGCTCTCCCGGGGGCGGAGTGTTGTCCAGCTTGTCGGAGACGCGGGGGTGCTTGCCGCCGCCAACAAGGAAATTGAGGTAGTCGTCGGTCACGGTGAAGGTTGGTGACTGCATGGAACCCAGTGGCCAGTCGCCGTCGTTGAATGAGTTGATCAGTCCTGTTCCGCCGAACCCGGGTACCGGACTCTGGCCGGGCAGGGAGCCGGAGGCGGGAGCGTCACCGAAGGGACCGTTCTTCCAGTTGCCTGGTTCGTTGTTCAAGGTCCAGCCGTGGTAGGTCCCGTCGTTGAAGCCTGCCAGGACGGTGCCGGCCGGGACCTCGGCCACTGGTTTTGTGGTTTCGGAGGTGAACGTGGTGCCGTCAAAGTCGCCCACGAAGTACTGTCCGGCCGATCCTCCCGCGACACCGCCGGGATTGATGTTGACCACCATGACCCATTTGATGTTGTTCGTATCCCCATCCACCGCCAGCGGGAACAGATCAGGGCATTCCCACTGGCCGCCGGTGGCGTTGGCGGGCCCGAATTCGCTCAGGGCAGTCCAGTCCTTGAGGTTGCCGGACTTGTAGAGGAGCACCTTGTGATCCTGCGATTCGACTACGGTCATGACCCAGTAGCCTCCACCGGAGGGGTTGTCGTACCAGAAGACCTTGGGGTCCCGGAAGTTGGCAGAATTGCGGTCCAACACCGGGTTTCCTGAGTACTTGGTCCACGTCTGGCCATCATCCAAGCTGTAGGCCAGGGACTGGGCCTGCAGGCCCCGGTGCGGGGAAGGATCCTTGTAGGCGCTGGTGTAGATGGCCACCAGCGCGGGGTTCTCCTTGGTCCCGAAGCCCGTGGTGTTGTCCTTATCAACCACAATGCTGCCGGAGAACACGTCCTCCTGCGCATCGGTGGACAGGGCCAGAGGCTGCTCTTGCCAGTGAGCCAGGTCCTTCGACGTCGCGTGACCCCACGACATGTTCCCCCAGGTGTTGCCGGAGGGATTGTGTTGGTAGAACAGGTGATAGACCCCCTTGTGGAAAACCATCCCATTGGGATCGTTCATCCAATTTTTCGCTGGTGTGAAGTGGTAAGCAGGTCGAAACTCCTCACTTCCCACCCCGGGTGCTGCAGAGGCTGGTGCCACGCCGGCCATGATGCCCGAAAGCGTCAGGCCCGCCAGCGTCAACGCAGACGTCGCTGCCCGCATCCTACTGATCGTGAATTTAGTCATTGTTCTTCCAAGTCGCCCTTCATCGCGCGTGCCCATCCCCACTTAGACAACGTTGTCAGTGTGTTGAAAGCTACGATAAGTCCACCGGACAAGTCAACGGTCGTTCGAAAGGGTATGCAGGTGATCGTCGAGGCTCAGGCAGGTCGGACATCGTTGTCGACGTGAGGTTGAGCGGTGACGGACGGCCGACGGCGGCGGGTGCTGCCGCCGTCGTCGTCTTTCCGACATCTCTCCGACCGGAACCGGAAGCCTCCAGCCGGGGGGAAGGCGCAGTACGGTTGGGGGATGGTTGATGTTGCGGGGCGTCGTTGGGTCATTACAGGTGCGGCCGGGACGATTGGAACTGCCTTGCGGGCCGCCCTCGCCGAGATGCGGGTTGAGCTGGTGTCCACCGATATTCGCCCGGTGTCGCCGGTGGCCCCGCAGGATGTGGTGGCGACCGCGGATCTCAGTGACCTGAACTCGTTGGTGGAGCTGTTCGGAGGCGCTGATGGCGTGATCCACCTCGGGGGAATTCCTGATGAGGCGGATTTCCATGACCTGGCGGAGGTCAACATCGTCGGCACGTATCACGTTCTCGAGGCTTCCCGACGTGCCGGGGTTCCTCGAGTGGTGTACGCCAGCAGCAACCGTTTGACGGGCATGTACTCCGCTGGCGATCCGGTCTCATCGGACATGCCACCCCGTCCCGATGGCTTCTACGGAGTTTCGAAGGTCGCGGGAGAAGCCCTGTGCCGGCTCTACGCGGACAAATTTGGCATCAGTACCATCGCCGTACGTATCGGCAGCTACGAACATCGACCGGGTTCCGCCCGCGAGCAGCGGACCTGGCTTAGCCCGTCAGATGCGGTTCGGGCTTTCCTCGCCGCGATGACCACCGCAGAACACGTCGCCGTCTTTTACGCCGTCTCCGCGAACGCCGGCCGGTGGTGGGACCTCAAGGCGGGAGACGCCGTCGGGTTCATTCCTGAGGATGACGCAGCCCGGTGGGGAGCGCCGGAGGATTATGATCCAAAGTTGCCTCAAGGCGGGATTTACGCGACCCAGAAGTACTCCATTGACAAGATGTCCCTGTAGCAGGGGTGCTTAGCGCTGCGACGGCGCGAAAGCGATCTCTTCGGTGCGGGCAATGCCTCGCTCGATGGCCGCCTTGTCGATGCCCAGAAGCGTGGTGAGCCACATGCCGTTCTGCACCACAACGATGTCGGCGGCCCGCTCCCTGCATTCTTCGGGAGACAACCCGGAGATGGCGTTGCCGATCAACGCCGCAAGCCCTTGGAGATACCGGTCAAAGGCTGCGGCATTAATCTGTGCAAAGTCCTCATGTGCCTGGGCAAGAGCCCACAAATGGAGGCGGAGGGACAGGTAGGGCGTGGTCAGGAGCCCAGGGTCCGCAACGCGACGAAGAGACTCGCGGAGTTGTTCGTCCGGGGTGGAGGTGGGTGAAGGCTCCACCAGCAGGAGGTCGTGCTCTTCGATCTGGTGGAGCACCGCGCGAATCAAACTCGATTTGTCTTCGTAGTAGTAATTCACCAAGCCAAGTGCGACGCCGGCTTCACGTGCCACGGCGCGCATATTGATGCCCGAAATGCCGTGGCGGGACAGTAGTTCCAGTGCCGCGTCAAGAATGCGCTTCTGTCTGTCAACCTGTTCGCCGGACTTGACGGTGCTTGTACCCATCCGGCCAGACTATTGCCTAACCCGGATCAGCGCATCCTGACCGTTTAGAGGTTCTCATCCGCGTAGACCCGCAGGGCATCCCGGACGAAGGCAGCCCCTGATTCCCCGCCGTAATTGGCGGCAAACCTAGGGTCGGCGACGTACATCCCGCCGAGTCCCGTGACGTAACCCTTGACGTCTCCGCCAGGTACCGTCGTCGGGGTTCCCGGAATGCCGCGAAGCCACTCGACGTGGCGCCGTGCAAGGTCCTGCGCCTCGGCGCTGTCAGGGTCAACCCCTGACTCCGCGGCGGAAATCCAGTCCGTGCCCAGCTGTTGGACGCGGTCCTTCCACTGCTGCTTTTCGTCGGCGCACATCCCGCGCCACCACGAATCCCCGGCGGCGTAGGCATCCTTGCCCCAACGCTCCTCCACCTCGTCCTTGTACTGAGTGTGGTCGAAGCCATCAAACATGTTCTGTGCCATGTACTTTCCATCCCCTTTCATTGTGTCGATGGTCTGCCGGACGGACGCGATCTGCCGGGTCAGCCTGTCCTGCTCCTGGGCGAGCCATTCCAGATGGCTGCTCAGCGCTTTGACGGTGTCCGTCTCGCGATCGAGAACCTCGGCGATGGCAGGGAGTCCAAGCCCCAGTTCCCGGAGCAGGAGGATGCGCTGGAGCTGAACCAGGGCCGGACCGTCATAGTAGCGGTAGCCGTTATGGCCGGTCCGGCTTGGTTTCAGCAGTCCGATGTCGTCGTAGTGACGCAGCGTGCGGCTGGTAGTCCCTGCAATCTGGGCGATTTCCTGAATTGACCAGTCCATACGTCCTCCGTCCTGTGCTTGTCCTTCGACAGTAGGGGTTGACGTTACGTCAAGGTCAAGGGAATGGTGACCAGCACTTAGTCGGCCAGGATCAGGTAGAGGGCACGGCGGGTTTCGTCCAGCTTCTCAATGGCTGCCTGGCGCTGTTCGTCGGTGGCGGCCGAACGGAACTGGTGAACGACGCCCATGAGCTTGCCGACGCTTTGGTGGAAGGCTGCGCCGGTTCCGTCTGCCTCCGTGTTCCAGGCGTTGGCCAGTTCTTCCTCATGCTCGGCAACGTAGGCCTTGCCATCGTCCGTGAGCGTGAACTCGGTGCGTCGGCCTTCGCCGACGGCGACGATCAGTTCTTCGTCCACCAGTTGCTGCAGGGTGGGGTAGACGGAGCCGGGGCTGGGACGCCATGCGCCGGAGGTCTTCTCCGCGATGGTCTTGATCAGGCCATAGCCGTTGGAAGGAGCCTCCGCCAAGAGCGAGAGAATCGCTGCCCGGACGTCACCACGGTTTGCCCGGCGCGAGCCGCCGGGGCCGAAGCCCCTTGGCCCGAATCCGGGACCAAAGCCAGGACCAAAACCGCCCGGACCGAAGCCCGGACCAAATCCGCCGCCGCCGTGTCCGCCCGGTCCGCGTCGGCCCTTGCCCCTGTTGAAGCGGCCTCGGCCATGTCCGTGTTCAGGGTGGTCGTGGTCGTGCCCGGGGAATGAGTTGTTGTTTTCGTTGATGCCTTTCATAGCAGCATCGTCCTTTCGGTTGAATGATTCACCGAAGTATCGGCGATAGTTAACGATATATCGGTAACTATCGTGACGTCAAGAGGTGAAATCGAGAGGGTGAGCGAGGGATGGTGGGAAGGGCGCGGGATGTGAGAGAGGGATGGTTAACGCACGACGGCGGGTGCGGACTTCCGTACGGAAGCCGGCACCCGCCGTCGAGGTTGGTACTGGAGAAGCGTGGTTGGTTTTAAACGGACGCTGCTATTTCCACCAGGTGTCGAAGATGGTGACCGGAACGGTGCGCTTGTGGCGCGTGCGGAGGTATTTCCGCTCGATGAGCTCCGCGGCGTCCTGGGGGATGTCGCGGCCTTCGAGGTAATCGTCGATCTGGTCGTAGGTGACTCCGAGCTCGTCCTCGTCCGTGCGGCCGGGCTTGCTGTCCAGGAGGTCGGCGGTGGGAACCTTCTCCCAGACCCGTGAAGGTGCGCCGAGTTCGGCCAGGAGGGTGCGGTTCTGGCGCTTGTTCAGGCCGAACAGCGGCAGGATGTCCGCGCCGCCGTCGCCGAACTTGGTGAAGAAGCCCGTCACTGACTCTGCGCCATGGTCCGTGCCGATCACCAGGTAGTTGTGCTCACCGGCCAGTGCATACTGGGCGATCATGCGTGCGCGGGCTTTGGTATTGCCCTTATGGAAATCGGAGATCGGGGCGCCCGTGGTCTTTTCGAATTCGTCCTCGAAACCGTCCACGGCTTGGGAGATGTTGTAGGTCCACTCGGTCTTGGCTTTGATGAAGTCGAGGGCCGCCTGGGCGTCGTCTTCGTCATGCTGGATGCCGTAGGGGAGCCGGACGGCTACGAAGTTCGCTTCCACGCCCTCGGCTTCGAGCTCTTCCACGGCCAATTGGGCCAAGCGGCCGGCAAGCGAGGAATCTATGCCACCGGAGATTCCAAGAACGAATCCCTTAGTGTGCGTCGCCTTGAGGTAATCCTTCAGGAAATCGACGCGCTTGCGGACCTCCTCTGCAGGGTTGATCCGGGGCTGGACGCCCATTTCTTCAATGATCTTTTCCTGGAGTTCGCGCATGGTCCAACACTAGTCAGCCCGGTCACAAAGGCTCAACCATATTGCGCGGTGATTCGGGCTGGGCGGTGATTCGGGCTAAGCGGAGGGGACCGGACCCGTTGAGCCGCGCACTGTGAGGTGGGTGGGCATGACAGCTAGACGACGGCTGGATCCCGCATGCAGGGGATCCAACTGTGCAAGCAGCATGGAGACGGCCACGCGTCCGGCTTGCTCAATGGGTGAGGCCATGGTGGTCAAGGGTGGGTTACAGAAGTCTGCGCCGAAGATGTCGTCACAGCCCACAATGCTCATGTCCTCAGGGACCCGGATGCCGCGCTCGCGAAGTCGCTGGAGCATACCTATGGCCAGAAGGTCATTGAAGACAATGCATGCGGTTGCGCCTGTGCGGGCCGCGGCGTCGGCGGCTGCCGCACCCGATGTTGTCTTCGGCGTAAAAGGGCCAACTCGGGAAGTTGTGAGTCCGCGCTCCCGGCATTCGTCTTCAAACGTCTTCCATCGCTTGAGATTGGACCAGGACGACGCCGGTCCCCCCACGTAGCAGATTTTGGAGTGGCCCAGTGAGCTGAGGTGTTCCAAGGCTTGAACCACAGCACCCGGGGTGTCGATCATGACAGTGGGTGCGTTCGCCGAGGACCTGTTGATTGTTACGATCGCCTGTGATGACGCCGCCTCGAGTATCTGGGCGTCGGTTAGTCGGGACGCGGCAAGAATGAATCCGTCGGCCGTCCGCTGCATTTTGCGGAGAGTGTCCGCTTCCATCTCGGCGGATTCCTCGGTATCCACCAGCAATTGTGTGTACCCGGCCGCTTTTAGCTGGTTCTGGGTGCCTCTAATGATGTCGAAGTAGAACGGGTTGGTGACGTCGGGGACCAGTAGGGCGATGGCGTTGGTCCGTCCGGAACTCAAACCCCGCGCCTGCGAACTCGGCACATAGTTCAGCGCTGCCGCGGCCTGCTCAACCCGCTCCCGCGTCACGTGGTTTACCCGGCCAGGGTTGGAGAGCGCCCTGGAAACAGTAGATGTGGCAACACCCGCCAAGTCGGCAACGTCGCGGATGGTGGGGACTGCTGCAGCCGTGCGGGCTTTTTCGTCTGCCATGTCCGCTATTGGAGCACTTTTGGCAACTTTTGGCAAACGCTTGCCGCGCGGATTGCCATCTCCCTAGACTCGACATCGAAGCCCCTGTGACGCACGACACCACCACCTGCGGGCTTGGTATCCAAGGAGGAAACAATGAGGTTTGCACCATCAGCGAAGCTGGCCGCCGTCATAGCAACGGCCGCCCTGGCTTTGACTGCCTGCGGGGGAAGCGGCAGTAGTTCGGACAGCAGTGGAGGTGCCGTGGACGGCACCGGGAAGAAGTTGAGCGTCCTGACCGGGGTTAACAACCAATACCCGGAGCAGCAGAAGGAATGGTTCAAGGACATTGCCGCCAAGTTCAAGGAAAAGACGGGTGCAGATGTTGAGTTCGAAACATTTGCCTCCGCGAACGACGAACTGACCCGTATCCAAACATCCGTGGTTTCAGGCCAAGGTCCTGACGTCTACAGCCTCGGTACTACCTTCACTCCCACGGCTTACGCCACCAAAGCATTTGTGACCCTCACTGATGATGACTGGAAGAAGGTCGGAGGAAAAGACCGCTTCAACCAAGCTGCCCTTGGCATTTCCGGCCCGGACGCCGAGCATATGGCCGGCATCCCGTTTGTCAGCCGCCCGTTTGTCATGGCTTACAACAAGGATCTCCTTGCTGCTGCAGGCATAGAGAAGCCGGCAACCACGTGGGACGAACTCGCTGAGCAAGCCAAGAAGATGACCAATGCCGGGGCCGGTACCTACGGCCTGGCTACCGGGTACAAGGACAACTTCGACCCTTGGAAGTTCATTTGGGCCATGTCCATCCAGGCTGGCAACCCACTGGTGGACGGCGACAAGTTGAAGATGGATGACCCCACCGTCAAGAAGGCCTACGAGACCTACTTCGGCTGGCTCACCAAAGACAAGGTCGTGGATCCTGCAGCGATCGGATGGAGCAACAGCAACGCCGTTGCAGCCTTCGCATCCGGCAAAGCCGGCTATCTGATGATGACGACGTCCAGCTCGGTCCCAACGTTGGAGAAGTCGGCTATCGCAGGTAAGTATGCATACTCGATCATGCCCACCACGGCTCCCGGCGAGACCTCACCCAAGGGCGACGGCGATAAAGCCGCCAGCATCCTCTCGGGAGACAACGTAGTGGTTGCCGACTACTCCCAGCAGAAGGATCTGGCCTTCGCCTACATCGAGCTCATCACCTCCAAGGACGAGCAGTTGAACTACCAGAAGATCTTTGGCGAGCTGCCAGCCAACGCTGAAGCCCTGGCCGCTCTGACTGATCCGAAGCTGCAGCCCATCGCCGATGCTGCAGGTAAGTCCAAAGCAACTCCGTTTACTGGCGCATGGGGCGATATCCAGTTGGGATTTCTGAACGTAACGGTCCAGTCCATCCCGGACTTGGCCAATGGCTCCGTGGATAACTCGGCCCTGGAGTCACGGCTCAAGGACGCCCAGTCCAAAGGACAAGCGTCCCTCGACCGGGCCGCGAAGTCCTAGGCAGGATCCCCCATGTCCACTGATTCCTTCAGGGAAATGAAGGCCGTCGCCGGCCCGGCTGCCGCAGGGCAGCCGGCCCGGTCCGGTACCGCAGCCCAAGCGTCCGACGGCGGCACGTCACCAAAACCGGGCACAGGCACCATTCAGCCCACCAGCCGAGGGAAGAAACCCGCCCGCCGCAAGGGCCTGAGCGAGCGCAACCGCCCATTGTGGATGCTGATCCCGGGTGGCGTGCTGATGTTCGTCATCATTGTGATTCCGCTGTTCCTGGGTATCTACATGTCGGCCCTCAACCTGGATCAGTACACGCTGCGCAAATGGGTCAGCGCGCCGTTCATCGGCATCGACAACTTTGTGGAGGCACTGACCGATTCACCGCTGCTCCATTCGGTGTGGCTGAGCGTCAGCTATTCGCTGATCGCCATGCTGGTGACCTTGCCCCTGGGCATCGCGGCTGCCGTGGCCACCCAGAACGCCTTCAAGGGCCGCGCAGTCGTCCGCTCGATTTTCCTGATCCCCTATGTATTGCCCTCCTTCGTGGTGGCCACGGTGTGGCGGACCATGTTCCAGCCAGACGGAGTGGTGGACTCGGCCTTGGGCGTGTTCGGCATGGACGGTGGCCTGTGGCTCAATGGACCGCAAACGTATTGGACCCTCATCCTGGTCCAGATCTGGGCTTCCTGGCCGTTCATCTACTTGTTGGCCCTTTCCGGCCTGCAGTCCGTGGACCACGAGGTCCATGAGGCCTCGGCCTTGGACGGCGCGCTGTGGTGGAACAAGCTGCGGTACGTCATCTTCCCGTACCTCAAGGGCCCGCTGGCTCTGGCATTCCTGATCGGTATGCTGCACCACATCAACAACTTCACGCTTCCGTTCGTGCTGTTCGGCGTCCCGGCTCCGGCCGACGTCGAAGTCCTTCCGATCCTCACCTATGTCACCAGCTTCCAAAGCTTCCGCTTCGGCCTCAGTGCCGCCATGGCTTTCGTATCCCTGGTGCTGATCGCCATTCCGCTGTTCATCTACCTGCGCGCCGTCAAGCTGGACGACGCCGAGACGCCTGGAGGCAAGAAGTGAGCGCACCAACAACCTCCGTCCGCGGCACGGCCAGCCGGGGTTCGTCAGGGACCACGTTGCGGCCAGGCTCCAAACGGCAGCATGAAGTAACCCGTCTGCTGCCTGGCCCCATGTTGGCCATCATCCTGACGTTCCTGAGCGCCATTGTGCTAATCCCGGTTGCCTATATTTTCCTGGCGTCTGTGAACTCGGACATCGGCGTGGCCAACGGTGAATTCTGGCCGTCCACGTTCTCGTTGGAGAACTACACCAAGATCTGGTCCAGCGTCGGCCTGGCCAAGGGCCTCGCCAACAGCGTGCTCGTAGCAGGAGCCACGGCTGTGGTGTCCGCCGCGATGTCCGTTTCCATCGCTTACGTCCTGGTCAGGTACCAGTTCCGGGGCAGGCTCACCGTGCTGCGAGGCCTCCTGGCGCTGCAGTCAGTACCCGGAACACTCATGGTCCTGCCGGTGTTCGTTCTCTTTTCCTCAGCCGCCAGTTATCTGGGAGTCCAAGTGATCGGAACGCAATGGGGACTCTTCATCACCTACCTGACATTTGCCATGCCGTTCTCGACGTGGGTGATGGTCACCTACCTGCGCGGCTTACCGCGCGAGCTTGAAGAAGCGGCCAAGATCGACGGCGCCAGCAACCTTGGTGTCCTGGTCCGCATCATCCTGCCGCTCAGCTGGCCAGGCATTGTGGTTTCCGGAATCTTCGCTTTCCTGCTCGGCTGGAACGATGTCCTGTTTGCTTCAGTGATGACCAGGCCCGACAGCCAGACTGCCGCCGTCGCACTGCAGATCTTTGGTGCATCGCAGGAGGGTGGGGCCATTCCTCTTTATGGCCAAATGATGGCAGCCTCGCTCGTGTGCGCGGCACCCGTCGTGATTCTTTACCTGATTTTCCAGCGTTATCTAGTAGGCGGGTTGACCGCCGGAGGAGTCAAATAGCAATGACTGGTTCAGCAACAGTTGAGTGGACGCTTTCGGGCTTCGGGGACGAGATCGACGACGACCCCGTACAGCAGATCGCGGTGCTCCAGGCCTTGGGCGCCAACCACATCGAGGTCCGCAGCGCATGGGGAACCAACATCGTGGACCTGGACGCCGCGCAACTGGCCGCGCTCAAGGCTCTCCTGGACGCGGCAGGCATGGGCGTTTCGGCCATTGCATCGCCCATTGGCAAGGTGGACGTAACGCTCCCTGTGGAACACGAAGTGGAGCGTCTGCGTCGTGCAGCCAACGCAGCCCAGGTGCTGGGCGCCCGCTACATCCGCATCTTCTCCTTCTACTACGGGGAAGGCGTTGCCGTGGAGAGCATCCGGGACGACGTCATGGAACGCATGCGGGCACTGGCAGCTGTGGCTGAGGAAGCCGGCGTGGTGCTGCTCCACGAGAATGAAAAGGACATCTTCGGAGACACTCCTGACCGCGTGCTGGACATCATCGAATCGGTGGCATCACCAGCACTTAAAGTGGCCTGGGACCCCGCCAACTTCGTCCAGGTGGGCGTCAAGCCGTTCGAGGAAGGCTACGCGAAGCTCCGTCCCCACCTTGAGTACTTGCAGGTCAAGGACGCGCGGTCCGCTGACGGCGTCGTGGTTCCTGCCGGAGAAGGTGACGGCGACTTGCTGCGGACCGTGGAGGCGCTGAAAGCGGACGGCTTCATTGGCTTCGCGAGCCTCGAACCGCACCTGGCCGGAGCGCATGGCCTGGGTGGCTTCTCCGGGCCGACCGCGTTCGGAATGGCAGCCCGTGCCTTTGCCAAAGTAGTCAACCAAGCTGGAGTGGAAACCAAGTGAGCGCTGAACCGCAGAATCCCGTCCTGAACGTCGCCATCGCCGGATGTGGAAGCATCGGCCGCACGCACGCCGCCTCCGTCGGTGAGCTCCCAGAACTTCGCGTCACCGCTCTGGTGGACGAGATCATGGAATCCGCCGATGCCTTGGCACTGTATATCGAGGAGCACGGCGCGGCCCGCCCTGCCACCTTCGGTAGCCTGGCCGAAGCGTTCGCTGGTGCCGACGTCGATCTTGTCATCATCGCTACCCCCAGCGGACTTCACATCCAGCAAGCATTGGAAGTGCTCGACGCCGGTAAGCATGTGCTCATCGAAAAGCCGCTCGATGTGAATCTGGACCGCGCTGACGAGATCCTGGCAGCAGCCAAGGCGGCCGAAGAGACGGGACTGGTGGCGAGCGTCATCAGCCAGCACCGCTTCGATCCGGCGAGCATCATTGTGGACGAAGCCCGCCGGACAGGGCGCTTCGGCCGACTGACGTCCGCCATCGCATCGGTGAGCTGGTACCGCAGCCAGGGCTACTACGATTCCGGTGCCTGGCGTGGAACGTGGGCCATGGATGGTGGGGGAGCCGTGATGAACCAGGGCGTCCACACCGTGGATCTACTGCTCTGGTTCCTTGGCCGCCCGGTGGAAATCAGTGCCAAAACAGCGCTCCTGGCACACACGGATGTGGAGGTGGAAGACACTGCGGTGGCCACCGTAACGTTTGAGTCCGGTGCGCTCGCCGTGCTTCATGCGACCACGGCTGCATATCCGGGACTCACCGTGAGGTTGCAGGTCATGGGCAGCAAGGGCTCCGCGGTGATCGACAATGACAACCTTGAGTACTTCCACGCTGCGGGTTCAGACGCTGAGACTCAAAGCGGCCCCATGGGCCTGCGCGGGGCGGGCAACCAGGCTGAGGCGGAGCTGGCCAGGTTTGCCGAACCGCCCGTGCAGACAAACATCGATCCAACGCTCTACCCAGCAGGCCACATCCGTCAGTACCGGGATGTCGTGGACGCCATCCGGAACGGCAGGCCGGCAGGTGTCACCATCCACGATGCCGTCACAGCACTGGCCACGGTGCGTGCACTGTATGTCTCGGCCACGCTGGGCCGCCCTGTCCTCATCGCCGACGTTGTTGCGGGCAAGTACAACGACGTCGAAGTACGCACCGGCAATGGCCACCTTGAGGAGGTCACGGCATGAAATTCTCGGTATTCACGGCCTCTACGCCTGAGTGGACTCCGCAGGAAGCGGCTACGGAACTGTCAGCCCAAGGTTGGGACGGCATCGAGTGGCGGGTCACGGATCAGGCCGACGCGCCGGAACCTGGTTTTTGGGCCGGAAACAAAGCCACATGGCCAATGACGGGTCTTGAAGACTCCCTCCCGGAGATCGCCCGACTCACCTCCGAGGCAGGGCTCGAATACTCGGGATTGGGTGGTTACGCACGTTGCGACAACTACGACGGCGTCGAAAGGGTTCTGGCCGCCACGGCAGCCTTGGGTGCCCGCCAAGTCAGGGTCAACGTCCTGCCGCTGGGCAATTCCACCATGGGTGGCCAAGAGCCGAGCGGACTGTCCTATCCGGAGCTGTTCGAAGCAACGCGGGACCATTACGAGTGGGTGGCAGGCCGCGCTGCCCACTACGGAGTCAAAGCCTTGGTGGAGTTGCACCACGGCACGGTGACAGCCTCGGCATCATCGGCCCGCAGGCTTTTGGAAGGCTTGGACCCACAGCACGTTGGGGTCATTCATGACCTGGGCAACCTGTTGATCGAAGGCTGGGAATCACCTTTGCCGGCGCTCCAGTTGCTGGGACCGTATCTTGCCCACATTCACGTCAAGAACGCCCGGTGGGTCCGCACGGAGGATCGCGACGAATCCGGAGCCGCTGTCTGGGTGAACGAATGGGCACCGCTCGCCGAAGGGCAGGGGAGCGTACTGGGCTACTTCAAGGCACTGGCCGAGGTGGGCTACGACGGGTGGGTGACTGTGGAGGACTTCTCCACGGACCTCCCACTTGCCGAGCGAACCGCGGGCAACCTGCGCTTCCTCCGCCAGGTGGCAGAACTGTCCGGACTGGCAGTGCCCGGCAGCGCAAACCTCTCCGCCGGCTCCACTTCGAAAGGCTGACCTATGTCACAGTCCATCGCAGCACACCCTGACAGGCTCCTGCCCGCAGATCCCGGGACGCGCAGCATCGCGCGGTCCTTGCTGGAGCGCGTCCAGGACCTGCCCATCATTTCCCCGCACGGCCACGTTGACGCCGCTGTCATCGAACAGAACACGCCGTTCCCCGATCCTGCTGCGCTCCTGGTCAGCCCGGACCACTACGTCACCCGCCTGATCCACGCCAACGGAGTTCCGATGGATCAGCTGCTGGCCGGCACCGCGTCCGCCCCGGAGTCCAGGGAGATCTGGCGGACCTTTGTCCAAGCCTGGCCGCTCTTTGAAGGCACTGCCTCCGGGTATTGGCTGCGCACCCAGTTCAACGATGTCTTCAAGCTCGGCGCAGACCTCAGTGAGCTGTCCGCAGATGCCAGTTACGACGCCATTGCTGCCAAGTTGGTGGAACCCGACTTCCGTCCGCGGCAGCTCTTCAAGGACTTCAACATCGAGGTCCTCGCCACCACTGACGATCCCCTGGACACCCTGGCAAGCCATAAGGCGCTCACCGAAGGTCCGAGCTTCAACGGCCGCGTCGTGCCCACGTTCCGTCCGGATGCCTACCTGAATGTGGCCCACCCCAGCTGGAGTACCAACGTCGATCGGCTCATCGAAACCGCGGCTGACGGTGCCACTGGCTACGCCGGCTACATTGCGGCCCTGGAAAACCGGCGTCGATATTTCGTGGACCATGGCGCGGTATCGGCGGATCATGGCGTCCGCACCCCTGCCACGCTCAAGCTGGACCCCCGGGAAGCGGAGGCCCTCTTTGAGAAAGCCCGCGCCGGGAGCGCAACTGCGGAAGACCGCGACGCGTTCGAGGCCCACATGATGTACCAGATGGCCCGGATGTCCGTGGAGGACGGCTTGGTCATGACCATCCACCCGGGTTCGTACCGGAACCACCACGGCCCCACGTTTGCTGGGTTTGGCGCCGACACCGGCCACGACATTCCGTTCGCCGTGAACTACACAGAGGCCATCCGTCCGTTGCTGCAGGACTTCGGCACGGCCAAGGATTTCCACCTGGTGCTCTTCACGCTGGACGAGACAGTGTTTTCCCGCGAACTCGCGCCACTGGCCGGTTTCTACCCGTCGGTGTACATCGGTGCCCCATGGTGGTTCCTCGATGCCCCGGACGCCATGTTGCGCTTCCGCTCCGCAGTGACAGAAACCGCCGGCTTCTCGCGGTCCTCCGGCTTCATCGATGACACCCGCGCCTTCTGCTCCATTCCCGCACGGCATGACGCCTCCCGCAGGATCGAAGCGTCCTTCCTCGCGCGCCTTGTGGCCGAGCACCGCGTCACGGAAGACCGCGCGCACGAGCTGATCCTCGACGTCGTCGATTCCTCGCCACGCAGGGTGTTCAAGCTGTGACCGCCGCACTGCCGCGCCTCAACCGCGCGTCCCGGCCTGCCGGTAAGGCGCCGGTCCGCATTGTCCACCTTGGTCTGGGCGCCTTCCACCGTTCGCATCAGGCCTGGTACACGCAGCACGCCGGCGACGCAGGGGAGTGGGGCATCGCTTCCTTCACCGGACGCCGACCGGACGCCGCCGATGTCCTCGCCAGGCAGGACGGCTTGTTTACCGTGGTGGAGCGATCCGATGCCGACGACTCCTTCGAAGTAGTGGGCAGCATCGTCGAAGCCGTGGTTGGTGCCAACGTGGGCCGGCTGGTTGAATTGGTCGCCGCGCCGCAGACCGCAATGGTCACCCTGACCATCACCGAAGCGGCGTACGGCCCCGGCGCCGACGACGTCCCGCTGCTGGTTTCCGGTCAGGAACCCAAGACGCCGTTGGGCCGCTTGGTCTTGGGCCTCGCCGCGCGCAAGGATGCCGACGCCGGCCCGCTGGCGGTAGTTTCGTGCGACAACCTCTCGGACAACGGAAACGTCGCCCGGGATGGCGTGCTGGGTATCGCCAGAGAATTCGACGGCGGACTGGCCGCCTGGATCGAGGCGAACGTGAGCTTCGTGAGTACGTCCGTTGACCGGATTACGCCCCGGACAACTGCGGATGACGTTGCCCTGGTGAGTGAGAAGTGCGGCTACCGGGACGACGCTGCGGTGGTCACCGAACCCTTCCGCAACTGGGTGCTGAGCGGAGATTTCCCTGCGGGCCGCCCGCGGTGGGAGGACGCCGGAGCTGTCTTTGTGGACGACATCGAGCCCTACGAAAACCGCAAGCTTTGGCTTCTTAACGGCGCGCACTCCATCCTGGCCTACGCCGGGCAACTGCGTGGACACTCCACGGTGGCCGAAGCACTGGCAGATCCGGTGTGCCTGCAAGCCGTTGAAGATTTCTGGGACGAAGCCTCGAGACACCTTGACGGTGACGAGCTGGGCATTCCCGACTACAGGGAGGCTCTCCTGGAGCGCTTTGGCAACTCCCGGATTGCACACCACTTGGCCCAGATCGCCGTGGATGCCAGCACCAAACTGCGTATGCGGGCCGTCCCTGTACTCCGCGCCGAACGCGAAGCAGGGCGAACCGGTGAAGCTGCGGCAAGGATGATCGCCGTGTGGGCTGCGTACGTGGAAACGAACGCCGGTCTGCAGGATCCCCGCGCTTCGGAGGTGGAGCAGGCCAACCAGCTTTCCGGCCTTGACCGCATTGCTGCCCTGGTGTCGTTGCTGGATGCCGGGCTCGCCCGGGATTCCGAGGTAGTGACGCTCATCCACCGCCTCGGCCAGGCCTTTGCAGCGCAAGCGCAACCGGTTGCCGTCAGCGGCAATCCAACCTAACCCTTCAACCCAGCCACATCCCGAAAGGAAAAGCTGTGAAAATCATTGCCGCTGAAGTCTTTGTGACCAGCCCGTCCCGCAACTTCGTCACCTTGCGCATCACCACGGAGGACGGTGTGACGGGCATCGGAGACGCCACCCTCAACGGCCGTGAACTCGCGGTAGCTGCGTACCTCAAGGAACACGTTGCGCAGCTGCTGATCGGCAAGGATCCGCACAGGATCGAGGACACCTGGCAGTTCCTGTACCGCAGCTCGTACTGGCGCCGCGGACCCGTCACCATGGCGGCCATTGCCGCCGTAGACATGGCGCTGTGGGACATCAAGGGCAAGGTTGCCGGCCTGCCGGTGTACCAACTGCTGGGCGGCGCTTCCCGTAACGGGTTGCGCGCCTACGGCCACGCCTCCGGCGCTGACATTCCGTCGCTGTTCGACTCCGTTCGCGAACACCTGGAGCTCGGCTACAAATCCATCCGCATCCAGACCGCGGTCCCCGGTATCAAAGCCGTCTATGGTGTCGCCGCGCAAGCCCAGGCCTCGGGCGAACGGTACGACTACGAGCCCGCCGGCCGCGGCAACTTCCCGTTGGAAGAGGACTGGGACACCCGCGCCTACCTGCGCCACCTGCCCACCGTTTTCGAAGCCGTGCGCAACGAGTTCGGCCCCGAGATCCCGCTGCTGCATGATGGCCACCACCGCATGACGCCCATCCAGGCCGCCAAGCTCGGCAAGGCCCTGGAACCGTACGACCTCTTCTGGCTGGAAGACTGCACCCCGGCCGAGAACCAGGAAGGCCTGCGCCTGGTCCGCCAGCACACCACCACCCCGCTGGCCATCGGCGAAATCTTCAACACCGTGTACGACTTCCAGACCCTCATCAAGGAACAGCTGATCGACTACGTCCGTGCAGCCTCCACCCACTTCGGCGGCATCTCACCGCTGAAGAAAGTCATGGACTTCGCGGCCCAGTACCAGATCAAGTCAGGCTTCCACGGCCCCACGGACATCTCCCCGGTGGGCTTCGCCGCCCAGCTGCACGTTGGCCTGGCCATCCACAATTACGGCATCCAGGAATACATGCAGCACTCTGACAAGACCAACGAGGTCTTCCAGCAGTCCATGACCTTCAAGGACGGCTACCTGCACCCGGGTGACAACCCCGGCATCGGCGTCGAATTCAATGAGGAAGCCGCCGCCGCGTTCCCGTACCAGCAGGCTTACTTGCCGTACAACCGCCTCGTGGACGGCACGGTTCATGACTGGTAAACCTGCTGGCTCTGATGATGGGCACCGCCACCACATCGTAGTGATGGGCGTGGCAGGCTGCGGCAAGAGCACCGTTGGTGCCGCGCTCGCCGAACGCCTCGGCGCTGGATTCCTCGACGGCGATTCGCTGCATCCCCAGGCGAACATCGACAAGATGGCCGCGGGTACTCCGCTGAACGACGACGACCGCGCACCTTGGCTGGCGGAAATCGGCAGGCGGTTCCCGGCGTCGAACTCTGCTCTTGTCATCGCGTGCAGCGCGCTCAAACGCTCGTACCGGGACATCATCCGCAGTGCCGATCCATCCGTGGTGTTCGTGCACCTGCACGGCACCCGTGAACTGCTGAATGCGCGGATGACTGCCCGTCCCGGGCACTTCATGCCGGCCTCACTGCTGGACTCGCAACTGGATACGTTGGAACCGCTCGAGGACGACGAAGCCGGGATCGTGGTGGACATCGCGTCGCCCGTGGAGGACATCGTGAATGACGTACATGCCGCGCTGACGGGCCAGTCCGCAGCATCTGCCGGGCCGCACTTGGTGGACTTGAAAGCGGCTCCCTACAACCTGGATGACGCTGCAGTGGAGTGGGTGGAGAGCACCATTGGCTCCATGACGCTGGAAGAGAAGATCGGCCAGTTGTTCATCAATCACAACAACGATTACTCCCCGGCATACCTCGATGGCGTGCTGGAGAACTTCCATGTGGGCGGTATGCGGTACCGGCCGGGGCCCTCTTCTGCCGTGCAGGAACACATCCGTTACGCCCAGTCCAAAACCCGGATCCCGCTGCTGATTGCGTCCAATCCGGAAATGGGCGGCGCCGGCAGTTGCGACGACGGTACGTTCGTTTCCACGCACCTGCAGGCAGGCTCGCACCCGGACAAGACCATTGCGCGGCAGATGGGCCAGGTGGCCGGCGTCGAAACTGCCGCGCTGGGCTGCAACTGGGCCTTTGCGCCGATCGTAGACATCCACTACAACTGGCGCAATACGGTCATTTCCACGCGGGCTTTCGGAAACACCCCGGAGATTGTGGTGGAGCGGGCCAAGGAGTACTTCGACGGCATCTCTGAATCACCCACCGTCTGCGCCATGAAGCACTTCCCGGGGGACGGCATTGATGAGCGCGATCAGCACGTTGTCACGTCGTACAACACCCTTGGCTACGACGAGTGGAACGCCGGCTACGGGCACGTGTACCGCGAAATGATTGGGCACGGCGTGCAGTCCATCATGGTGGGCCACATCGGCGCTCCCGAGGTGTCCCGGCATTTCCGGCCAGGCTTGTCGGACGCTGAAATCCTCCCCGCGACGCTGGCGCCTGAGTTGTTGCAGGATCTGCTGCGTGGCGAACTCGGTTTCAACGGGCTGGTCCTGACGGACGCTTCACTGATGGTTGGTCTGACTCAGGCCATGAAGCGGCGCGACCTAGTACCTGCGACCATCGCGGCCGGCTGCGACATGTTCCTGTTCTTCCGGAACCTCGAAGAAGACTTCGGGTACATGCTGGATGGCTATAAGTCCGGGGTCATCAGCGAGGGGCGTCTGCAGGATGCCCTGCGGCGGATCCTTGGCCTGAAGGCGAGTCTCGGATTGCATGTGCGCCAGGAATTGGTGCCGCCGGTTGAGGCACTCGCGGTGATCGGCAGTGAGCCCCACCGTGCCATCGCCACCGACATCGCCGAAAAGACCGTCACGCTGGTGAAGGACACCGCCGGCAACCTGCCCATCAGCACTGAGACGCATCCGCGGATCCGCCTCTACGGCATCTCAGGCGGCGCCGACTTCACCCGCGCAGATCCTCTCGCCTACCTGGACACCGTCCGGGAAGAGCTGGAAGCTGCAGGTTTTGAAGTCAGCGTCTTCAGGACCGCTGAACAGCGCGAAGCCGCGGGGGAGCCCGGCATGAACTTCATGCGGGTCCTGTCCGAGGAAGCCACAGGAGACTATGCGGAGCGATACGACGCCGCCTTCGTCTTCGCGAACGTGAAGGGTTTCGCGCAGGAGGCCTCCATCCGGATCAAGTGGTCCTCGCCCATGGCTGCTGAGATCCCTTGGTACGCAACGGAGGTTCCCACGGTGTTTGTCTCGTTGAACCAGCCGAACCACTTGATCGACGTGCCCATGGTCAGGACCGTTATCCACGCACACGCGGCAACGCGAGAGGCCATTCGCGCCACGATCCACAAGATCCAGGGCAAGTCCGGGTTCCAGGGGACGTTCAACCAGAACGTTTTCTGCGATTCGTTCGACACCCGCCTCTGATTTCCCTGTTCCCAGCAGGGAAGAGTTCCTCGCGGCCATCACGCCAGGAACGTTCGATGCCCGGTACTGCCCATAAGGCGGTGCCGGGCTTTCTTGCGTTTCAGCTGCTTGGCCCTGGCGGCTGAAACGGTGAAACCGAGTGAAACCGAGTGAAGCCGCCAATTGTGAACGCTAACAACGTTTCAAGTCAAGAGTTCCGGGAACGGTGCGAGTCTGCAATCAATTCGTGATCCACGGCACTTGACCGACGGTATTGTTAGCGTTCACAATGGCATTCGCATCACTTTTCACCGGCATGTGCCGCCCCCAGCACACAGGCCACCCAGCTTTACCGTGCCGGACGCGCAGATGCTCCGGCTGCATCAGAGTTCGCGGCAATGCTGCCGCGGAAGGAGAGCATCGTGAGATTGAAGAAACTCCTGGGCGCCGTAGCGGTTGTCCTGACCTTGACCGTGGGAGCCACGGGCTGCGGAAGCCGTGGAGGCACTGCGGAGTCCACCAGCAGCGCGAACCCCAGCGATTCCCTGGTAGGCATTTCGATGCCCACCCAGACCTCCGAACGCTGGATCGCGGATGGCGCCAACGTGGAGAAGTCGCTGAAAGACCTCGGCTACAAGACGGACCTCCAGTTCGCCAACGACGACATTCCGACGCAGGTTTCCCAGATTGAGAACATGCTGACCAAGGGCGCAAAGGCCCTGATCATCGCGGCCATCGATGGCACCACCCTGACCGATGTCCTGGCCAAAGCCAAGGAGCAGAACGTCAAGGTGATCGCCTATGACCGACTCATCAACGGAACGCCGAACGTGGACTACTACACCACCTTCGACAACTACACCGTGGGCGTCCAGCAGGCTACCTCGCTGCTGACCGGGCTTGGGCTGGTTGACGCCAGCGGCAAGAAGGTAGAGGGCAAGGGCCCGTTCAACGTTGAGCTGTTCGCGGGAAGCCCGGACGACAACAACGCCAACTTCTTCTGGACCGGTGCCATGGACACCCTCAAGCCGTACCTGGATGCAGGCACCCTGAAGGTCCCCAGTGGCCAGACCAAGTTTGAGCAGGCAGCCATCCTGCGCTGGCAGGCACCCGTAGCCCAGAAGCGCATGGAAGACATCCTTACTTCGGCCTACAGTTCCGGCACCAAGCTGGACGGCGTCCTGTCCCCGTACGACGGCCTGTCCATCGGTATCATTTCCGCCCTGACCAGCACCGGCGGCTACTCCACCGGAAGCCTTCCCGTGGTCACCGGACAGGATGCAGAAAAGGGCTCCGTGAAGTCCATCGTCGCAGGCGAGCAGTACTCCACGATCTTCAAGGACACCCGCCAGCTCGGCGCGCAGGCCGTGAAGATGGTGGACGCTGTCCTCAAGGGCACCGAGCCGGAAACCAATGACACCAAGACCTACAACAACAAGGTCAAGGTTGTTCCGGCCTTCCTCCTGAAGTCCGTCATCATCACCAAGGACAACTTCCAGAAGGAACTCATCGACTCGGGCTACTACAAGGAATCCGACGTCAAGTAACGAGTTCCCGGTCTGTGGTCCCGCCGTTCTGTGCAGCAGCGCGCAGCTGTTTTAGTACACAGTGCGGCGGGGCCGCAGCCTCCCTTAGAGCCTGTCGAGTCCTCGGCCCGGCCAAGTTCCAACCAGTCAGCGGGAATTGACGATGAACGTACCCATTCTTCAAATGCGAGGAATCACCAAGACCTTCCCCGGGGTAAAAGCCCTGCAGGACGTCACCCTGGACGTCAACCGAGGTGAGGTTCACGCCATCTGTGGTGAGAACGGCGCCGGGAAGTCCACCCTCATGAAGGTGCTCTCCGGTGTTTACGCCCACAACACTTTCGACGGCGACATCCTCTTCGAGAACGAACCCTGCGAATTTTCGAGCATCACGGACAGCGAAAAGCGCGGCATCGTGATCATCCACCAGGAACTGGCCCTCAGCCCGTACCTGTCCATCGCCGAGAACATCTACCTCGGCAACGAGCTGGCCAAGAACGGCTGGGTGGACTGGCGGAAGACCAACCTGGAAGCCGCCAAGCTGCTGGCCCGCGTGGGCCTCAGTGAAAATCCGGTGACCCCCATCCAGCACATCAGTGTTGGCAAGCAGCAACTGGTGGAGATCGCCAAGGCACTGTCCAAGGAGGTGAAGCTCCTCATTCTGGACGAGCCCACCGCGGCACTGAACGATGAAGACTCAGACCACCTGCTGGACCTCATCCTGCACCTCAAGGGCCAGGGCGTCACCAGCATCATCATCAGCCACAAACTCAACGAGATCCGCAAAGTGGCCGACGCCGTCACCATCATCCGCGATGGCAAGTCCATCGAGACCCTGCGGCTGGATCAGGGCCAGATCACCCAGGAACGCATCATCCGTGGCATGGTGGGCCGCGATCTTGAAAGCCTCTACCCGGACAGGACACCCAATATCGGCGAGGAAGTCCTCCGCATCGAGGATTGGACAGTCCAGCATCCCCAGGACCATTCCCGCATGGTGGTGAACAATGCCAGCCTCAACGTCCGCAAGGGTGAAGTTGTAGGCCTGGCAGGCCTCATGGGTGCCGGCCGCACCGAGTTGGCCATGAGCGTCTTTGGCCGGACGTACGGGCGGGCAGTATCGGGCAAGGTGTACAAGTACGGGGAAGAAATCAACACTTCCACTGTTTCCGACGCCATCGAGCACGGGATCGCCTACGCAACCGAGGACCGGAAGCACTATGGCCTGAACCTGATCGAAGACATCAAGCGCAACATCTCCATGGCCGCACTGAACAAGCTGGCCAAACGCGGCTGGGTGGACGGCAACAAAGAGACCACCGTAGCCAACCACTACCGCCAGAGCATGAACATCAAAGCTCCCTCCGTTGCTGCCATCACCGGCAAACTCTCGGGTGGAAACCAGCAAAAGGTGGTGCTGAGCAAATGGATGTTCTCAGACCCGGATGTCCTGATCCTGGACGAACCAACCCGTGGAATCGACGTCGGCGCCAAGTTTGAGATCTACACGATCATTGCCGAGCTCGCAGCGGCGGGGAAAGCAGTCATTGTGATCTCCTCTGAGCTTCCGGAGCTCCTGGGCATCTGCGACAGGATCTACACCCTGTCCGCAGGCCACATCACCGGCGAAGTCCCCATCGCCGAAGCCACCCAGGAAACCCTCATGCACTACATGACCCAAGAGAAGGAATAGCGAACATGTCCGCCCTACGAGAATCCCTTGGCTTCCTCACAAGCCGCCTCCGCCAGGTTGGCATCTTCGTCGCCCTGATCCTGATCGTCATCCTGTTCCAGGTCCTGACCGACGGCATCCTCCTGCAGCCGCAGAACGTCACCAACCTGGTGGTCCAAAACAGCTACATCCTGATCCTGGCCATCGGCATGGTGATGGTCATTATTGCCGGACACATTGACCTTTCCGTCGGGTCGATCGCCGGCTTCATCGGTGCTGTGGCCGGCGTAATGATCGTGCACTGGGGCTGGGCGTGGTGGCTCGCCATCCCGGCCTGCCTCCTGGTTGGTGCGTTGGTGGGAGCGTGGCAAGGCTACTGGATTGCCTATGTGGGCATTCCAGCCTTCATCGTCACCCTCGCCGGCATGCTCATCTTCCGTGGCCTGACCCTCATCACCCTCAAGAACCAGCAGATCACCCCCTTCCCGAACGAACTCCGTGCACTGGGCGGCGGCTTCCTGCCGGACATCTCCGGGGGTACTTCCGTGCTGGAATGGTTGACGGTCATCCTCGGCGTCGGCGGCACTGCAGCCATCCTTTTTCAGGCCTTGAAGGAACGCCGGGTCCGCCGCAAGTTCAACCTCGAGAATGAGCCGATGGCCTGGTTCGCCGTCAAGAACGGCTTCATCGCAGTGCTGATGCTCATCATCACGTTCCTGCTGGCCAGCTACCGCGGAACGCCGATCGTCCTGATCGTCCTGGCTGTCCTGGTGATCGTCTACTCGGCGCTGATGAACAACAGCATTTTCGGCCGTCACACCTACGCGATCGGTGGAAACCTCCACGCAGCCGAGCTCTCGGGCATCAAGACCAAGAAGGTCACCTTCCGCCTGTTCGTCAACATGGGTGTGCTGGCCGCATTGGCCGGCCTGGTGTTCACCGCCCGCCTGAACTCGGCACAGCCTGCCGGCGGTACCGGCTTCGAACTCGACTCCATTGCTGCCGCATTCATTGGTGGCGCAGCGGTCCAGGGCGGTATCGGCACTGTAGCGGGCGCCATGATCGGTGGCCTGATCATGGGCGTCCTGAACAACGGCATGTCCATCCTGGGCCTGGGTACTGATTACCAGCAGCTCATCAAGGGCTTGGTGCTCCTGCTCGCCGTCGGCTTCGACATCTTCAACAAGAACCGCACCGGTTCCGGTGGCGGGTCCTCCGCGGGCCGTCGCTTCAAGTGGAAGACCACGCCTCCGGCAACCGAAGCAGCTCCGGCTACCAAAGCGGAGCCCGTAGGCGTCGACGCTAAGTAGGGACCCATGTCACGCGGCGAACATCCGCCCCCAGCGGGGCCCCGGGCACAGTCCGGGGCCCCGTTGGGCTCGCCCGCCCCGCTGGACCCGCCCGCGCTGCCGGCCCGGCCCCCTGTCATGGGCGACGTCGCGAAGATGGCCGGTGTGTCCCACCAAACCGTTTCCCGCGTCCTGAACAACCATCCCAATGTCAGCGGAAAAACCCGGGAGCGCGTGGAATCGGCCATCGCGCACCTTGGGTACAGACGGAACACCGCAGCCCGCAGCCTGGTGACCCGGCGGTCCAGGACCATCGGGGTACTTGCGTGCGAGACGGGCCAGTTCGGTCCGGCGAACACGCTCCTGGGGGTTGAACAGGCAGGCAGGGAAGCCGGGTACTTCGTCAGCATCGCCAATCTTCGCGAAGTAACCGGCGAAAGCATCAACGATGCCATTGCGCATTTCCGGAACCAGTCCGTGGACGGCATTGTCATCCTGGTTCCGCACCCTGATGTCCTGGCAGTCCTGCGCGACGTTTCGGTACCCGTGCCGATCGTTGCCGTGGGTGCAGGAGCCGGCAACCAACTGACGGGCGCCTCCCTCGATCAACGGCTGGGGGCCCGCCTGGCCGTCGACCACCTGATCGGTCTGGGGCACCGCAGTATTGCCCACATCTCCGGCCCCCCGCACTGGATCGACGCCGCGGAGCGCATCAAAGGCTGGCAGGAAGCGCTCGGTGCTGCAGGGCTGGAAGCCGGCGTCCTCCTCGAAGGTGGGTGGGATGCCGCCTCGGGTTACCGTGCCGGCCGCGATCTCCTGCAGCACAGCAGCATCACCGCTGTCTTCGTAGCCAACGACCAGATGGCCGTGGGTGTCCTTCGCGCCGTCCAGGAAGCGGGACGTCACGTGCCCGGCGACATCAGCGTGGTGGGCTACGACGATCAGCCCGAAGCTGAATTCTTCATGCCACCACTGACTTCCATCAAGCAGGACTTCGAGGAACTCGGCCGCCGTTGCATGGAGGCTGTGCTGCAACAATTGGACGGAGAACAAGCAAGCGGTGAACAAATGGTCAACCCCCGCTTGGTGATCCGCTCCACCACGGCTGCCCCTGCGCCTCGCTGAACGTCACTCCTACTAAACTAGGAGCCATGACTTCCACGCCTGATACTGCTGCTGCCCGCGCCCGCCTTCTTGAACTCATCAAGGAACTGGCGGTGGTCCGCGGCAAGGTGATCCTCTCCAGCGGAAAGGAAGCGGACTACTACATCGACCTCCGCCGCATCACCCTGCACCACGAGGCCTCCAAGCTGGTGGGCCAGGTCATGTTGGCAATGATCGACGACGCCGGCGTGTCAGTTGAGTGCGCGGGCGGACTCACCATGGGTGCCGACCCCGTCGGAACCGCTGTAATGCACGCCGCTGCCGATGCCGGCCGTGCCGTGGACGCCTTCGTGGTCCGCAAGGCCCAGAAGTCCTACGGCATGGGCCGTCAGGTGGAAGGCCCCTCCGTTGAGGGCCGTAACGTAGTGGTCCTCGAGGACACGTCCACCACCGGCGGGTCCGCACTGACCGCCGTCGAAGGTGTCCGTAAGGCGGGCGGCAATGTGGTGGCCGTCGCTGTGATTGTTGACCGTAACACCGGCGCCAAAGAGAAGATCGAAGCCGAAACGGGCGTTCCGTACCTCTTCGCTTTCGGCAAGGACGAACTCGGCCTCGACTAAGGAGTTTTTGTGCAGCTCCCGACCTTAAAAGCGCATCTTAAGGGCATCGGCTGTACACAAACTACGGGGCTGTGAGGTACCACCTTCCGAAGCCTATGCTTGCTGCGTGGACGTTCAAGTAGGGAAGCTCCCGGCACCGGCGGAGGTGGACCAAAACCTCCCCGTGCTGGCTTCTCCTGAACCGGAGAAGGCAGAGGATCCGGGCGCATGGGCCCGGATCCTGCCTTACGCTGCCCGCCTCAAGAAAACGTCCCGCCGGAACTTCCTCATCACCGCCGGAGCCTCCGCAGCGCTGGCCGGAGACATGCTCTTTACCCGCCGTGTCCAGGCCGAGCGGCGGGCTACCAAGATCCTCCGGGTACCTGATCCGTACTCGGACTTGTACTTCCCCAAAGCCAGCTGGATCCTGTTCCCCGGGTACAAAACCAGCTGGGAAGAAGCCCAGTGGATCCTCAACTCACTGCGTCCTGCCCTGCACCAGCGCGGCCGCCTTGCCGCCGTCGGATATTCCAACCTGGGACTGGACGTGGACGAGGTCGTCCGCGAAATCATCCTGCACGTCCGTGAACTGGAACTGGAGAAGCTCTACTTCTACGGCCACAGTTTCGGCGGGATGCTCGCCACCCAGGTGGCCGCCCGCCTGCTGGAACTGCACGGCGTGGAAACGCAGCTGATCGTCCTGGATTCGAGCCCGTTCAGCCGCGCCGACGTCCTGGACCAGAGCTGGTTCGACGGCGTCGTGTTCCTGTACGAGAATGGCTTCCGCATCCCGTCGGTCCTCCGGGGCGGCTATGAGCTGGGGGAGCGCGTGGCGCACAAGGATGAGCGCACGTGGCGGCAAATCCTCGACCAAAGCCTGGAACAGCTCTCGCCGATCGCGCCTTCCAGCGTGCTCATCCAGACGGAGTCGGCGTACATTTACCACTTTGACGGCCTCCGTTTGGCGGGAAAGATCGGTGGCGCCAAGATGGCCTTTTTGGGCAATCCCAAGGATGGCACCGTGGACTATGAGTCGGCGCGCGCTGGGTGGAGCAAGGTCTTCGGGGCCAACATGGCCCTGCCCACCCTCAGCACCGAAGGCGCGCGGCCCGCGCACGCAAGCCCGCAATGGAACGGCGGTGTGTACCGGCCACTGCTGGAACGGGTCCAGGACGAACTCCAGCCGCTCCCACCCGAGCCCCAGGAGCCGTCATACGAAGAGCCCAACGGCAAGGTCATCCGCCCGGCCTAGGTGCTGGCCGGGCTACCTTAGGCGCCACAGTTAACGCAGCGCTTCAACCTCGACGGCGGTGAGGCCCGCCTCGCGCAGGAAGCTCCGCGCGTCGCCGAACTCCTCCGCGAAAGCAGCCAGGAAATGCCGCATCGCAGCCTCGGGGCTCTGCAGGACCATCAGTTCGGGGCTGAAATAGGCCGCCGGAGTGGAGGGGACATGCAGGCGCCACGTTTCAGCCATGACTGCCAGCATGGTGGGAAGGCTGAGGGTGGTGGCGGTGTAATCCTCCACCACGGCATCCTCTGATCCGCCGCCCGCCAGGAGTGCGATTGCCGACACCACCCCCGTGCGGTCCTTGCCCAACGAGCAATGCACCAGGGTGCGCTTGCCGCGGGCAACGGGCCGCAGCGCATCGGCCACCCACTCCGGACGCAGCTTGATCCAGCCGAGGTACAGCTCGCCCAGATCCTCCGGCGTCTCCACTGCATGGAGCGAGCCGGCGATTGCGTTCGGGTCCAGCGGGTTGTTGACGAGTTCGACGACGGGCGGGGCCACGGCGGCCGGGACGACGGCGGCAGGCCGGGCGCCGCCGTCGTGAACCACATCGCCACTAAGCACGTCGTGGTCCTGGATCAGCCACGGAACCAAGGAGCGCTCAAGCTCACTCCGCAGGTCCACGATGGCCTGGATGCCGTGCTCCGCCAGGAAACCCGACGTCGCAGCGGCATCCAAACCGAACGGCTGGCTCCCCCTGAGAATCCGGCCACCGGCCAGAGGACGCAGATTGAGCACAGCCATGGATTTTGTTCCTTAGATCTGGCTCTTGAGGTCAGCCACGGAGTTCAGGATCTGGTTGGGCCGGAACGGGAAGGACACGATTTCTTCGCGCTGCGTGATGCCACTGAGCACCAGGACCGTGTGCAGACCTGCTTCCATGCCTGCCACGATGTCCGTGTCCATGCGGTCGCCGATCATGGCCGTGGTCTCGGAATGGGCATCGATCTGGTTCATGGCCGAGCGGAACATCATGGGGTTCGGCTTGCCCACAATGTAGGGCTCGCGGCCTGTGGCCTTGGTGATCATGGCCGCGATGGCACCGGTTGCGGGCATGGGCCCGTCCTTGGAGGGACCGGTGGCATCCGGGTTGGTGGCGATGAAGCGGGCGCCGGCCAGGATGTGGCGGACGGCCATGGTGATCGCTTCAAAAGAGTAGGTGCGGGTCTCGCCAAGCACCACAAAGTCGGGATCGGTATCAGTGAGGATGAACCCGGCCTCGTGCAGGGCCGTTGTGAGGCCGGCTTCGCCAATGGTGTAGGCGCGGTTGCCCGAATCCGAGGACTGGACCTGGTCCTTGAGGAACTGGGCCGTGGCCAGCGCGGACGTCCAGATGTTCTCTTCAGGAACCTCCAGGCCAGACGCGCGCAGGCGGGCTGCGAGGTCACGCGGGGTGAAGATGGAGTTGTTGGTCAGGACCAGGAATCGCTTGGACGTGTCCACCCAGCGCTGGATGAGTTCAGCTGCGCCCGGGATGGCCTGGTTTTCATGAACCAGGACGCCGTCCATGTCCGTAAGCCAGCATTCAATTTCGTGGCCGTTCCGATAAACCGATGTGGACGTGGTTTCTTCTGCCATATTTGCCTCCGGCTGGGATTGTTCATGCACTGCCACCAGTCTTTCATCAATCTGCGGCCCGAACACCCCGTGATCCCGCTTATGTGGGTAGTTCTGCCCATGTGGATATCCGTTATGACTTGCGTCCGGCGCCTCGGACTCGACTACGCTGGGGGCGGCGCAGGCGTGCCACCACCGTGGGTCGGGGGATCGACATGGTGGTTTTTTGTGTCGCCCACGCTTCAGCAGGTCCCCTCTTCCGGTTTATCCATCGGGTGTCCCCAGAAACATTCCGGTGACTCACTGCCTTCGAAAGGGCCCGCCATGAGCAGCAACAACGGAGCGCCTCAGCCTCCCTACAACCCCGACGGCGTGCCGCAGCCGCGCTACGACACCGGTCAGGGGCAGTACGGCCAGTACCAGCCGGGCCAGACCGAGGCGTTCCCCACGCAGCAACCGCCGACGCAAGCCTTCCCAGCGCAGCCGGGCCAGCCGGGCTTCCCACCGCCGGGTGCCGGATACCCTGGCCAGCCGGGCTACCCTGGCGGACCCAGCGGACCCAGCGGCCCCGGCCAGAATCCCGGCGACCACAACAAAAAGTCGCTGTTCCTCATCCTGGGCGGTGTCGCCGTCGTCGTGATTATTGCGCTGGTGGTGGCTTTCACCTGGCTTATCCCGTCGATGACCAAGCCCACCGCAGTGGAGAACCCGGCGCCGTCGGTAACATCCTCGGACGAAGCTTCGGATGCAGCGTCCGAGCCTTCTGCCGAACCATCAGCCGAACCCTCAGGCGACGCCTCGGCGTCGAGTGATATCCCGGCCGGCGCCATCCCGCTGCCGTCCGTGTGGGAAGAACTCGCCGGACCCAGCAACGTTCCCGCCGACGGGGACCCGCTGTTCAGCAAGTGGGTCACGGGAGAATCCTCCTTCCAGTACTTGGCAGAGTGGACCCACGACGAGTCGTTCGGCATCACCAAGGACCCCACCACAGGCGAAGAGATCCAGAAGAAGGCCCAAGGAACGGTGGAGACCGACGGCGACGGCATCGCGCTCGCCTATGCCTTCTTCGCAGAGTCGGAGGAAGGCAAGTTCGGCAAGGACCCGGCAGAGGTCAAGAAGGCCATCCAGGACATCGAAGCCCGTTACAAGGGCATGACCGCCACCGAACTGCCCCAGAACCTGGTGGGCCACAAGTGCACCTCCGACTTCAAGACCTCCATGCCGGAAATCCGTGAGTTCCGCCGTGGCGCCGCAGTAGTCATCGGCTTCACCTGCACCAATGCCCGTGGCGAAGCCATCCAGGCCGTGAACTTGTTCTCCGTGACACCGTGGGGCACACCGCAGATGCTCGGCGTCAGTGGCCACAAGGAATACTGGGACGCGCACCCGGGGCTCTTCGAGCAGTTGGCCAACTCGTACCGCATCAACAAGTGGAAGATGGGCTAGGGACCCCAGCACAACCCGCTCAGGCGGGCGGCGGGGCAGGGCTAAAGTTGAGGGGTGACTGACCTTCCCCCCAACTCAGCCCTGCCCACCCCTGCCATGTCTCCCGCTGCCACCTCTGCGGAGACCGCCCCGGAAGGCGAGGCAGAAGTGAAACCCGAGGTCGGCGTCGGACCTTGGGAAGGCGAGTTGCCGGTGGGTGACCATTGGGACCCGGACCTGTTGAGGGATGGTGACCGCCGCAACGTGGTGGACCAGTACAGGTACTGGAAGCACGAGGCGATCGTGGCGGATCTCGATTCCAAGCGTCACGACTTCCACATCGCCATTGAGAACTGGCAGCACGACCTCAACATCGGCACCGTGGTACGGACCGCTAACGCGTTCCTCGCCAAAGAGGTCCACATCATTGGACGACGGCGGTGGAACCGTCGCGGGGCCATGGTCACCGACCGCTACCAGCACGTGCGCCACCACCCCACCGTTGAGGAATTCGTCCAATGGGCGGAGGGGGAGGGGCTTGCGGTGATCGGCATCGATATCTTCCCGGATTCCGTGCCCCTGGAGACGTACGACCTCCCGAAAAACTGTGTGCTGGTGTTCGGACAGGAAGGCCCAGGCCTGTCGCCCGAGGTGCACGATTCCGCCGTCGCCACACTGTCCATCGAACAGTTCGGCTCCACCCGGTCCATGAACGCGGCCTCAGCCGCGGCCATCGCCATGCACGCGTGGGTCCGCCGCCACGTGTTCCAGCAGCCCGTCAGCTAGGCAAGCCTCAAGTATCAGCCCGCGCCGATGCCCGTCTACCGATCTTTCAGGGTGGCTTTTCCGTCCACGATCTGGATCTCACCTGAGGCTCTGGGTATTACAAGCTCAACCTTCGGCTCCCATTGCGGGGCGTCGTCACGGCCGCTGTTCACTTCGTAGCTCACCGAAGCCGCGCCCGATTGCGCCGACTGAATGATCCAACTGTCCTCGCCGCGAAGGAGAGTGAAGGTGGGCTCCTTCTCGATGGTCCATTTCACGTTGCGGGTAGGTCGGTATTCGGAGATCGCAAACCCGGAACAGCCACGACGCGTCGCTTCGGCGGTACTAGCCGGAGCGGAGGCAGTGCATTCAGTCCGTTTGTTCTCAAGAAGTGTCCGGGTCTCGTCCAGGAGCAGCTGGGTGGGTAACACTTTCAAACTTTCGGTGTTCTTGGAAATCGCCCGGTCAATGCTGATCAAGGCCTTCTGCTCTTCTGCCGTTGTGTACTTGTCTCCGGAAATGCCGAGGGTGTACTCGCCGGGGAAGGCCGGCATCAGCAGGGAATCACTGGCAGCGGTTCCGGAGTCAGGAGCGGCAACAACCACGCCGTTCACGGTGAACGACCCCACGGGACGGCTGGAACTGAGCCGGATCTTCTGGAAGTTTTTGGGTCCGACCTTCCACTCGCCCTCCCGTGACTTGGTCATCCTCAAAAGAATGTCCTGCTTGCGGCCGTTCTGGGTAACTTCGGCAGTGACAAAATCGGATCTTGTGTCCAGGATCCGGTAACCGTCAATGCGCTGTCCTGCACTTTTGTAAACGTTGTTCTGGAGGAGTGCTTTTTCATTCTCGGGGACGCCGGGATCGGAGACGCTCAGGGCTTTCTCTCCGTCTCCGTCGATCAGGGCCTGAAAGTATGTTCCAGCTGTGGCGCTCATGCCCCGGTCCGGTGAGAACAGCGGTAAAACCACGAGAACCAAGGCAAGGATTGCCGCGGTGAGGACTACCGCTGCGCCCGCTGCGATGGCAATAATAATGTTCCGCTTCCGCCCGGGTTTCCCTTCGGGGAAAGAACCGCCATGCTGCTGCAGGGGTGGCGCCAGACGGGGCTGATTGTTTGCACTCGGCGGGATCTCCATTCCCGCAGTATATCCACCGTTTAGATGAATCAGGGGCGATAGGTGGGGTGCCAACTCGGCGAAAGTGTTAAGAGCTCCAGTGACCCGAAACACGGAGGCCCGGCGGATATCGCTAGGATGGGTGCTAGCCGTAAGCGGTCTACTCCAGGGTTACCAACCCACAGACGAATTCAGCATAGGAGTCACCATGCCCATTGCAACCCCAGAGATTTACTCCGAGATGATCGACCGCGCAAAGGCAGGCGGATTCGCTTTCCCCGCGGTCAACGTGACGTCGTCGCAGACTCTGAACGCTGCGATCCGCGGTTTCGCCGAGGCCGAATCCGATGGCATCATCCAGGTTTCCACCGGTGGTGCAGCCTACTGGTCCGGTGCCTCGGTCAAGGACATGGTTGCCGGTTCCCTCGGCTTCGCAGCGTTCGCCCGCGAAGTTGCCAAGAACTACAACGTCAACATCGCCCTCCACACGGACCACTGCCCGCAGGATAAGCTGGCAGACTTCGTCCTCCCGCTGCTGGCCGCTTCCGAGGAAGCTGTCAAGGCCGGCAAGGACCCGATCTTCAACTCGCACATGTGGGACGGCTCGCACGAGGTGCTCTCCGAGAACCTGCGCATCGGCCGCGAACTGCTGGAGCGCGCTGCTGCTGCCAAGATCATCCTCGAAGTTGAAATCGGCACTGTTGGTGGCGAAGAAGACGGCGTTGAGAACGAAATCAACGAGAAGCTCTACACCACCACCGAAGACGCCCTCGCCACCATTGAGGCACTCGGAGCCGGCGAAAACGGCCGCTACCTCACCGCGCTGACCTTCGGCAACGTGCACGGCGTGTACAAGCCGGGCAACGTGAAGCTTCGTCCGGAACTGCTCAAGCAGATCCAGGCCGAGGTTGGCGCCAAGATCGGCAAGGAAAACCCGTTTGACCTGGTCTTCCACGGCGGCTCCGGCTCCACGGAGCAGGAAATCGCTGACGCCGTTTCCTACGGTGTCATCAAGATGAACATCGACACCGACACCCAGTATGCGTTCACCCGCCCGGTAGCCGGCCACATGCTCGCCAACTACGACGGCGTGCTGAAGATCGACGGCGAAATGGGCAACAAGAAGACCTACGATCCCCGCGTCTGGGGCGCTTCCGCCGAAGCCGGTATGGCCGCACGCATCGTCGAAGCCGCCCAGCAGCTCGGATCGGTGGGCAAGACCTTCTGATGTCCGACGAATTCCGGAAGAACCTGATGGGGCCGGAGCCCACGCTCCTGCCCGCCGAAACCGAGATCTACCAGCACCTGGCACTCGGCAACGAGGCGCTGGACCTGGTGGCCAAGAACCCCACGTCGTCTCTTCTGTGGGCCATCCTCGCCGAGGAAGCCTGGGCCGAAGGCCGGACCATCGAGTCCTACGCCTACGCCCGCGTCGGCTACCACCGAGGCCTGGATTCCCTGCGCCGCAACGGTTGGCGCGGCGTCGGACCCATCCCGTGGGAGCACGAGCCCAACCAGGGCTTCCTGCGTGCTCTCTACGCGTTGGGCCGTGCGGCGTCGGCGATCGGCGAGGCTGAAGAGCCGGAGCGGATCGAGAAGTTCCTGAACGACTCGGACCCGAAGGCCAAGGCAGCGCTCGAAGCCCGCTAAGGACCCAAGCAAACGACGACGGCGATCCTCACCGAAAGGCGAGGGTCGCCGTCGTCGTTAAGAGCGTCAGTCCGTAACAGCGTTAGTCCGTAACCGCCGAGTGCCGTGGCCGCCCCAACGGGACCACCAGCGGCGTGTGTGTCACGGGGTCGTCAATGATCCGGCAGGCCATGCCGAAGACTTCCTCCACCAGGGACTCGGTGATCACGTCGGCGGGGGCGCCCTCGGCCACCACCACTCCGTCCTTCATGGCAATGATGTGGTCCGCGTAGCGGCTGGCGTGGTTGAGATCGTGCAGTACGGCAACCAAGGTGTGGCCCTTGTCCAGATTGAGCTCTCGGAAGAGTTCCAGCAGCTCGATTTGGTGGGCGATATCAAGGAACGTGGTGGGCTCGTCCAGGAGCATGAGCGGCGTCTGCTGGGCGAGGACCATGGCCACCCACACGCGCTGCCGCTGGCCGCCGGAGAGTTCGTCCACCAGCCGGCCGGACAAAGAGGCGACGCCGGTGGCCTCCATTGCTTCCACCACAGCCGTTTCATCGGACACGGACCACTGCCGGAGCAGCTTCTGGTGCGGATACCGGCCGCGGGCCACCAGGTCCGCCACGGTGATGCCGTCGGGGGCGATGGAGGACTGGGGGAGCAGCCCGAGGCGGCGTGCCAGTTCTTTTGCGGGGAGGGACGTCACGGATTTTCCGTCCAGCAGCACCTGTCCACTGCGGGGCTTGATGAGCCGGGCGAGGGCGCGCAGCAACGTGGATTTACCGCAAGCGTTAGGGCCTACGATCACCGTGAACTGACCTTCGGGGATCCGCACATTGAGGTTCTCGGAGATGATCCGTTGCTCGTAGCCGATGGTCAGCGCTTCGGCATGGAGTTGTGGCGCGGCCGTAGTGAGGCTCATGATTTCCTTGCTTCCCTGGCCAGCAGCCAGACGAGGTAGATACCGCCGATGCACACCGTCACCACGCCCACAGGCAGCTGGATCGGGGCGAACAGGCGCTGGGCCGCGAGGTCGCTGGCCACCAGGAGGAAGGCGCCCATCACGGCGGATGGCACCAGGGTGATGCCCGCGCTGCGGGTCAGGCGACGGGCAAGCTGGGGTGCCGCGAGGGCAACGAATGCGATGGGACCGGCAACCGCCGTGACGGCTGCAGTCAACGCCACGCCCAGGATCAGCAACAGCAAACGGGTGGGTTCCGCCCGGACGCCCAAGGCGCGTGCGGCGTCGTCGCCCATTTCCAGAAGCTGCATCCGGCGTGCGGCGGCCAGCGTGGCCAAGCCAACCACCACAACCACGACGGCGGCAGGTGCCGCTTGCTCCCACGTGATGCCGTTGAGGGACCCGGCTCCCCAGACAGCTGCCGCCAAGGCGGCCTCAAGTTCTGCCTGCAGGATCAGCCAGTGGTTGAACGCGGCCAGCATCGCGCTGATGCCGATGCCGACGATGATGAGCCGGAAGCCCTGGGAGCCGCGCCGGTAGGCCAGCAAGTAGACGGCCAACGCGGTGAGGATACCGCCAACAAGTGCTCCTGCGGCAATGCCAAGATAGCCCCCGCCAAGGGTCAGCATGACGATGAGCGCCCCGGTGTAGGCGCCGGTATTGAAGCCGATGATGTCCGGGCTGCCCAAGGGATTCCGGGTCATGGATTGGAAGATGCCACCGCTCATGCCAAGCGCGGCACCGAACACCAGCGCCGCGAGTACCCGGGGGAGCCGCCACTCCATGACGATGGTTTGGGCCAGTCCGGGGGCATCACCAGTGAAGGCTTGCAGGACCTGTGGTACTGAAACGTCGTAGTCGCCGGTGGCCAAGCTGATCACAGCAACCGTCAGGGCGGCGAGGATCAACGGGATGCAGACATGGATGCTGCGGACATCGAACCGGAGGCTCAGCGAACGGTTGCGAAGCAGGACAACGGGCCGGCCACCATCCAAGCGCGTCATAGCCCACTCACTTTCCGGCGCCGCGCCAACGCGATCAGCACCGGTGCCCCGATGAATGCGGTCACCACACCAACCTGGAGTTCCCCGGGAGCGGCGATCCGGCCCACCACGTCTGACACCAGGAGCAGGATAGGGGAGAGCAGCACTGTGGTGGCCAGGATCCATCGCTGGTCCGGCCCTACGATCCACCGGGCAACGTGCGGAATCATGAGGCCCACGAAGCCGATGGCGCCGGCACCGGAAGTTGCTGCTCCGCTGAGGAGGGTGATGGACACGACGCCCAGGATCCGGGTGCGGTTGACGTTGGCGCCGAGGGAGGTAGCGAGGTCGTCGCCCAGTGCCATGGCGTTAAGCCCGCTCACGCAGAACAAGGCGATCACCAGTCCCAGGCCCATGAACGGTGCCACCGTCAGGACTGACTCCATGCTGCGGGTGTCCAGCGAGCCGATGCTCCACGAACGCAGGTGGTCAAATGCCTTGGGGTTCAGGAGCGTCAGTCCTGAGCCGATTCCCGTCAGGACCGCGCCCAGGGCTACGCCGGCCAACGTCAGGCGGATCGGGTTCACCACGTTCCTGCCGGAAGTGCCGATCAGGTAGACGGCCGCGGTTGTGAGGATGGCGCCCAGGAACGCGAACCAGATGTAACCGCTGAGGGTTCCGACGCCGAAAACGCCAATCGCAATGACAATGGCAAACGACGCTCCCGCATTGACGCCCAGGATGCCGGGATCGGCCAGAGGATTCCGCGTGATGGCCTGGATCAGCGCGCCCGCCACGCCCAGGGCAATTCCGACGGCGATGCCCATCAAGGTTCGCGGCAACCGGTTCTGCAGGATGATCGCGTGGTCGGCTGAGTCCTGCGGGTTGGTGAACGCTTCAAGGACTGTGGACGCCGGGATGAATTTGGCTCCCACGCCGAGGCTCAGGATCGCGGCACCCAGAAGGACCGCCGCGGCAAGGACCAGGAAGAGGATGCGCCAGCGGGATTTATTGACGACGCCGGAACTGGCAACCGCGGTTGCAGCCGGAAGGGCGGGAGCGGCTACTGGGGACATAGCGCCGTCAGTGGGGACACAGCAGGGACCATTTCGAAGAGGGGCAACAATAAGACGGCGATTCCGTGACTGTCATCACAACGTCACGGAAGTGTGCCTTAATTAGGTTAGCCTTACCCAGTGAAAAATGACGATTTTGAAGGACAGCCGCACAAGGCTTCCCGCGTGCGCCGAATGGCAGTGCGCAACCTGGCTATGAAGGTGGCCGGAGTCGCTGTGGTGGCAGGCCTCCTTGCGGGCTGCGGCGCCAGCGGCGGCTCGGGTTCGGCTGCCGGCAACGCCGATGTTGCCACCGGCGGCTCCAAGTTCACCACCGCGGACCAGGAAACAGCCAAGTTGGGCACCGACGCCGCTCCCGGCGTTTTCCCGCGCACCCTGAAGCACGCCAACGGTGAGACCACCCTGGAGAAGAAGCCCACCCGCGTGGTGGTCCTGGACACCGGCGAGTTGGACGACGTCGTGACCCTCGGCATCACTCCGGTGGGCATGGCCACCACTGAAGGCGCCAACCCTGTCCCCACCTACCTGGCGGACAAGGTCAAGGATGTGGCATCGGTGGGCACCATCCAGGACCTCAATCTCGAAGCCATTGCAGCGCTGAAGCCGGACCTCATCCTGGGCAGCCAGCTCCGCGCTGACAAGCTGTACAAGCAGCTGTCCACCATCGCCCCCACGGTCTTCAGCATCCGTCCCGGCTTCCCCTGGAAGGAGAACTTCCTCCTGGTGGGCAAGTCCCTGGGTGAGGAGGAT
Source organism: Paenarthrobacter sp. NPDC091669 (assembly GCF_044756725.1). NCBI lineage: Bacteria > Bacillati > Actinomycetota > Actinomycetes > Micrococcales > Micrococcaceae > Paenarthrobacter > Paenarthrobacter sp. NPDC091669. The sequence goes on along the minus strand of NZ_JBIVTK010000001.1, from coordinate 217,845 downwards.
AAGGCAGTCAAGGCCCTCAACGATTACCAGGCCGAGGCTGACGCCCTCAAGGCAGACGTGAAGGGCGACCCCAAGATCTCCTTGGTGCGCTTCCTTCCCGGCAAGATCCGCCTCTACGCCAACAAGTCGCTGATCGGTGTCATCCTGAAGGACGCCGGCCTGGCCCGCCCGGAGAACCAGAACATCGACGAACTCGCTGCCGAAATCTCGGCCGAGAACATCGAGCAGGGCGACGCCGACTGGATCTTCTACAGCAGCTACGGCGATCCCGCAGCAACCGGTGAAACCTCCGTGGTCGAAGGCGCTGTCTGGCCCAAGCTTGGCGCCGTCAAAGCCGGCCAGGCCAAGGCTGTCAGCGACGACGTCTGGTTCCTCGGCCTCGGCCCCACCGGCGCGCAGCTGATCCTCAAGGACCTCCGCAGCATGCTGGCCGGCTAACGCCGCCACTTCAGAAAGCGCCCCAACAACAGCACCCCAACGACGACGGCGGCCCTCACCGGAAAGGTGAGGGCCGCCGTCGTACGTGCGTTGCGGGGCCCGGTCTACGCCCTTACCCGGAGGTTTGGGGCGCAAAGCGGGCCACACAACGAAGGGAACTAAGCCTTGCGGGGGATACCCGTGCGTGCCATGGCCTCGGCGTAGGCGCCGTGGATGGCGTCCAGGTATTCCTGCTGGCGGGCCGGGGTGCCGGCGAACGAGCGGCCACCCAGCGAACGGACCTTGAAGGTCTTGAAGCCGCGGCGGGCGATGCTGGCCGGAGCCGCCTTCATGAGCTGATCGGCCAGACGGTGTGCCTCATTGCCGTGTGCCACCAGGGCGGAGGTGCGCGGCAGGAGCTGCAGGAGGCGCAGGAGCGGCTTCAGGCCTTCGGTGATGTTGGCCGGCGTGAGCTTTCCCGGTTCCTCACTGGGCTCAATCCACGGGTACGCGTTCCACGGCATCATGAGCTCGGGACGCAGGCCCAGCTGCCACTGCATGCCCAGCATGCGGGTGGTGGCTTCTTCGTCGCCCGGGTTGATGAAACCCTCGCCGGTGGTGGTGCGCTGATTGGAGAAAAGGCTGACGATGCGGCAATCATCCATGCTGTGGGCGGGGTCGATGTAGAGGACCTCGCTGCCCGGCTTCTGCACCTTGATGGAGTCGCACAGCTCGTTGACCTCGGCGATGTGCGGTTCGTAGCGGCGGTTCCAGAGGATTTCTTCGGGTGATTCAGTCGCCAGTTCTTGCATCAGGGGTTAGGTCTCCTAGGTGTTACAGCGCACCGTTCCAAGGGGCCGCGGGCATGCCGCAGCCGAACCTCAAAGGGTGCTGTTGGGGGCTAACTAACCTTACCGGACTATGGGGGTTAACGGGTCCTGCTCCGGCGCGCCCTTTAATTGCGACGCGGCGTGTTGCCCGGAAACGTGTCCGGCGTCTCGGCGGATGTGGCGGGCGAGTCGGGTCCTGTCACTATTTTTGCAGGTCAAAGCGTTGACATACCGTCGCGGGGATGATGGGTTGGAACTATCGGTTTTGGGGGAAACCAACTGGAGACCTCCACCTCCGGGCTCCGATCTCTTGATCGTCAGCATCACATCAATCGTGGGGGTAGTAGTGGTTGCATCAGCAGCATCGCCAGAGACGGATCCGGATCATCGCGATACCAAGCACGGACGGTCACCTAGAATCCGTGCCATCCTTGCCGGAGGGCTGGTGCTGGGGGTGGGCGCAGCCATCACCTTGGCAGCGTGGAATGACTCCGAGTTTGCCCAGGGAACCTTCACTGCCGGTGCGTTCAACCTTGAGGGCAGCACGGATGGGACGGCCTTCGGAGAGAACCCCGTTTCCGCCCCGGCAACTCTTGGCTTCACCGCGGCGCCGGGCAACCTCGCGCCCGGCGATGTCGTCACAGCACCCTTCGCGGTCAGGCTGGATGGCACCACAACCAACGACGCCACGGTCACTGTTTCCACGGAAGCGTCCACCGGAGCTTTGACCGGCCTGACGTACTCGCTCACCCAGTCCACGGATTTCGGGTGCGCTGAAGCCGTGACGGGAACGCTGGTGGCGGCCGGGCAGGCATTGGGCACGACGCCGGGCAGCGTCACCTTCGCACTGACGCAGGGCGCCGGTACGGCCGACGGCGACGCCGTGAACCTCTGCTTCCGGATCACTGCCGACGATGATCTCGTCCAATCCCAATCCGGGACCACCACCTGGGAATTCGCCGCACAATCGCAGTAATCCATGGGCCGACGACTAGCCGAAACCAAGCGCAGTGCGGCCCTGCTCCGTATCCGCGCACTCCTTGCCGGGACGTTGGTGCTGGGGCTCGGGAGCTCCGTGACCCTGGCATCGTGGACTGACAGCGATTTAGCCACGGGTTCTTTCGGAGCGAGTGTGTTCGTCACCGAATCCAACGTCACCAAGCCGTACAGCGCCGCGGGGACGTGGAGTGCCAATGACGTATCGCCCGGCGCTGCGCTGGTGTTCACAGCAACTGCCATGAGCCCCGGCAGTGTGGCCTACGCGCCGTTCGCCATCAGGACCAAAGCAACCTCGGTGGCAGGCGAAGTGGTACTTGGTGTCCCCGTGGTGACCAGCAGCGGCACCGGCACTGCTGATCTGGGTGCCGCCTTGCAGTACCGGGTGGTTCGTTCTGCGACGTGCGAGGCCGCGTCGTTCACAGGGACGCCAACGTTCGTAGTGGGCAGCGACGGCGCTAAGCCGTTCACGCAAGGGCAAGCGGCCGGCGTCGTCAATCCCTTGGCCGCCGCAACGGCAACGCTGCCCGGCGCGCCCACGCAGTTCTGCTTCGAGGTCACACTCCCGGCCGGCGCCAACAATGCGCTGCAGGGCCAAACCGCCACCGCTACCTGGCAATTTACTGCCACCTCAAGCTCATGAGCCGCCGTCGCTTCAGCGGCCGGCTGCAGGAAACTGTGTTGAACATCGCTGCGGCGGGCGGCGCGGTGTGCATCCTTGCAGTGGTTTGCGCGCTGCTGTTCAACATCACGTTGATCATGTTCAAGACCGGGTCGATGTCGCCGGCCATTCCGGCCGGTTCACTGGCCGTAGTCCGCGAGATCCCAGCCGAGGAGATCGCGGTTGGCGATGTGGTAACCGTGGACAGGCCCGGGAAGCTGCCCATCACGCACAGGGTCCAATCGATTGCGCCTGCGGACGGAACCGCGCGAACCATCACCATGAAGGGCGATGCCAACACCGAAGCCGATCCCGCGCCCTACGTCGTGGAGAAGGCCCGGCTGGTCCTCTGGTCCGTCCCGGGGCTCGCGCACCCGCTGGCCGCGGCCGCCAACCCTGTGGTCCTTGGCGCCACCACCGTGGCCGTGTCCGCGTTGGTGACCTGGGTGCTGTGGCCGCGGAGCCCAAGCCGACGCAAGACCGGGCAGCATGTCGCGGCGTAACTCAGTGGGGATGGCGGGGTTGCTGGGTGTACTGATGCTGGGTGCCGCGCCTGTTGCTCCGGCAGTTGCAGCCACGGTTGCCGCCGATAGCGACCCGTCCGGATGGTTGGAGCTCGACGCCGGTCCGGCCGGCCAGGTGCATCGGCTCACCCCGGGCGGGAGCGCAGATTGGGCGATGGACGTCACTGTCCGCGGTGAGCCCGCCGCCTCCCTCGACGTGGGGCTGACATCCGAGCCGGGGGCGACAGATGTGCTGCGGGACTTCCTGAGCGTCGAACTCCAGTCCTGCGCCCAACCTTGGAACGGAGGTTCCTGCCCCGACGGCCACCGTGTGTTGATGCACCGGACATCATTGAACAGCGCGGGCGGGGTGCGGGTGGACCTTATGGACCCTGGCAACTCCGAACCGGCCAATGCCCACGTCCTGCTGACGGCAACCCTGGCGGAGGATGTTCCCCGCGAAGTGCAAGGGAGCCGGACGCAGATCATTGTGGGCTTTCACGGGTCAGGGGACGGGGATGGCAACGGTGCTGGAGCGGGCGGCGGGGCCGGCTCAGGCGGGAACGCCGGGAGTGGAGGCGTCCCAGGAAACCCAGCCGGGCCGACGTCGGGCGCTCTGGCTGATACCGGGTTTCGGCTGGGAGGCTTCGCGTTCCTTGGTGTCGTTGCGGTCGCGGCCGGTTTTGGGCTGGCCCGGCTTCGGAGTGGTGTCCAGTGAGGGTGTTCAAGCGGGTGCGGGTGGGAGTGTTACTGGCGTTGCCCCTGGCCGTGGTGCTTTCGGTGGTGAACCCGCCGTCCGTCACGGAGGCGGCGTGGCAACGCGGCCAGTATTCCTCCGGCAGTTTCGGAACGGTGACTATTCCAGCGCCCACGCTGAATGGCCAGTGCACCTACGATCCCGGCTTTCTTGGCGCCGGTGCTTTCGTTCGTATTCTCTGGAAACCACCAGCGGGCTACACACTGGCGAATGCCGAAGTGCAGGCCTCCACCAGTGGGCTGGGATCGGCACTGGCTCCCCTGACGGGGTACAACCTGGCCGGCAATACGACAGGGAACGCCACCTCCGGATACATCACAGAGGTCCAGACCAACCTGTTGGGCGGGTTGATCGGCCTCGGAACGGAGCTTCAAATCGCCATTGTGATCAAGGACCTCGGGTGGACGTCCAAGTCCGCCTCCGTCGCCTCGAACGCCGGGCTGGTGGGCGGTCTCGGCGGAAACTGCCGGAATCTGCCCGCGGCGTAGTGCCCCCAGACCCGCCGAAGTTTCCCTGGGGAAAACTTCACCCGGCCGCCTTTGAAGACACCTTGACACCAGAGAAACCGGCGTCATCGGCTAAACTTGGCTGGTAAGAGCCCCGAACTCTTGCGTATGCCAGCCCTCATGGCAGGCTGCACCGGTATCGTCGGGGCATTCTCATGTACGGCGCCAATCCATCGCGGCTTGGCCCGAAAGAATGGGGGAGGATCCCATGCCCGCTATCGTGATCGTCGGAGCCCAGTGGGGCGACGAAGGCAAAGGCAAAGCAACCGATCTGCTCGGTGGCCGCGTTGACTACGTGGTCAAGCCCAACGGCGGTAACAACGCCGGGCACACCGTGGTTGTTGGCGGTGAGAAGTATGAGCTGAAGCTCCTTCCCGCGGGCATCCTGAGCCCCAACGCCATTCCCATCATTGGCAACGGCTGCGTGGTGAACCTCGAGGCCCTGTTCCAGGAGATCGACGGCCTTGAAGCCCGTGGCGCGGACACGTCCCGCCTGCGCGTCTCCGCCAACGCCCACCTGGTTGCTCCCTACCACCAGGTGCTGGACAAGGTGACTGAGCGTTTCCTTGGGAGCCGAGCCATCGGCACTACCGGCCGTGGCATCGGTCCCGCCTACATGGACAAGGTGGCCCGCCTGGGCATCCGGGTCCAGGACGTATTTGACGAGTCCATCCTCCGCCAGAAGGTGGAAGGCTCGCTGCGCCAGAAGAATGAACTCCTGGTCAAGGTCTACAACCGCCGGGACATCGTGGTGGACGAGATCGTGGACTACTTCCTCGCCTTCGCCGAGCGCCTGCGCCCGCTGGTCATCGACAGCACACTTGTCCTCAACAACGCCCTGGACGAGGGCAAGGTTGTGCTCATGGAAGGTGGCCAGGCAACGTTCCTGGACGTCGATCACGGCACCTACCCGTTCGTCACCTCGTCCAACCCCACGGCAGGTGGCGCGTCGGTCGGCTCCGGCATTGGCCCCACCCGCATCTCGCGCTCCATCGGCATCATCAAGGCGTACACCACGCGTGTCGGCGCCGGACCCTTCCCCACGGAATTGTTCGACGAGATGGGCGTTTACCTGCAGAAGACCGGCGGCGAGTTCGGCGTGAACACCGGCCGTCCCCGCCGTTGCGGTTGGTACGACGCCGTCCTGGCCCGCCACGCTGCCCGCGTGAACGGCTTCACGGACTACTTCGTCACCAAACTGGACGTGCTCACGGGCATCGAGCAGATCCCGGTCTGTGTTGCCTACGACGTCGACGGCGTCCGCCACGACGAGATGCCCATGACGCAGACCGAGTTCCACCACGCAGTGCCCGTCTTCGAGTACTTTGACGGCTGGACCGAGGACATCACCGGCGCCCGCACCCTGGAAGACCTCCCGGAGAACGCCCGCAACTACGTGCTGGCCCTGGAAAAGCTCTCCGGCACGCGCTTCTCGGCCATCGGCGTCGGCCCGGACCGCGACCAGACGATCGTCGTTCACGACCTGATCAACGACTAAGTTTTACGCAGTCACGACGACGGCGGGTCACCTTGGTTCCTTACGGAACCGACCGGTGGCCCGCCGTCGTCGTCTCAGGGGTGAGCACCCGACGTGCCGGGCGGGTTTCGCGGCCGGACGTTGCATGGCGTCGTCGAATGGCGTACTCGGCCACCGCCAGGTTGATGACCCAGGACGCGCCCATCAGGACTGCACGCGTGGTCTCGTCGGTGGGGCCCACCACCAGGATCCACGGCAGCAGCACCAGGGCTTGCGTTCCAGCTCCCAGTGCGATGGCGTAGGCGCGCGTCATCCAGGCTCCGTGTGCAGCGAAGTCCCGTCGGCGAATAGCCAGGACTCCCAGGATGATGGCCCCCATCATGGCAGTACCAAAGATCAGCCGAAGAACCAGCAGTGCCTCACCGTCGGTTTCCGGGAGGGCGTAGAACACGGACATCCACAGGCCGGACAGGCCGGCGAGCAGGCCTGCCGGAATCAGAATGCGCCCGGATATTTCGTGCCAGGACCGCCTGCCGCGGCGAAGTCCGGGGACCCGCCTGAGGGTAGGGGCGAACTGAAAAGCCCCCAGCAGGCTGTACACCGTGACTGTGACGATGTGCGTTATCACCGGGATGGGCGAAGCGAAGAACCTGGCGTTCTCCGGAGTGACGGTCGCTCCACCAGTCAGCTGGGTAAGACGCGCCGCACCGGCAATGACAGGTATGAGGCTGAGGGCAATCAGCGCCGCGGGCACCACCCACTTCATGCGGCGGCTCCGGGAAGATGTGGTGGTTTTCGATCTCATGACTCCGCCTCGGGCTAGAGGTGTACGGCGTACACCTTCATGATCGAAACACTAGGTGTACGCTGTATACCTGTCAAGGCCACGCCCGGACCTTGGGTGTGGAGGGGGAGGGACCAACGCATGACCCAGCTGGTGGAGGCCGCGCGGCGCGTGCCCTTAAACCGCGCGCGAGTGCTGCAAGCCGCCGTCGCGCTCGCCGACGAGGTAGGTCTCGAATCACTGAGCATGCGCCGGCTTGCCCAGGAACTCGGCGTAGTTCCGATGGCGCTTTATAAGCACGTCGCCAACAAGGAAGAACTCCTCGACGGCATGGTGGACACCATCGTCGGGGAGATCGACCCACCCGTGCCCGACGCTCCATGGAAGACCGTGGTCCGTCTCCGGGTGCTTTCGGCCAGGCGGGCACTCCTGCGGCATCCTTGGGCCCGCCCTGTCATCGAAACCCGCACCAGCACCACGCCGGCGGTCCTCGGGTACATGGATTCCTTCGTGGGCATGTTCCTGGCGGGCGGTTTCTCCGAGGACCTGACGCACCACGTCATGCATGCCCTGGGGAGCCGGATGTGGGGGTTCACTCAAGAGGTCTTTGACGATTCCGGGAGCGGCGCCAAGGACCAGCCACGCATCACGGTGGAAGCCCAGGCTGCGATGGCCCGGCACATGGCGGAGAGCTACCCCAATCTTTTCCGGATCGCTGTGTCGGCAGCGCATGACGACGAGTCCGTGGTGGGGAATGGCTGCGACGACCAATTCGAGTTCGAGTTTGCCCTGGACCTGCTTCTTGACGGATTCGAGCGGCTCCACGAACAGAACTGGACATCAGGCGCCTGAAAGGTGGGCCGTTTCTCCTACCCGGGACTAATTCACCATCCCGCCGGGTTACGCCATGGGAGCGCAACTGGTAATGACGACGCGAAGGGGAGCACATGAGCACAGTGGCTGAAGAAGGAGTCGGGTTCCGGTCCCGGCGCGGACCCATTCTGATTGCACTGATGCTTGCCACGGGCCTGGTGGCGATCGATGCCACCATTGTTGCCACGGCGGTGCCATCGATCGTGGAGGACATCGGCGGTTTTGCCTCCTTCCCCTGGCTCTTCTCCGCTTACCTGTTGGCGCAGGCGGTCTCGGTGCCCGTCTATGCCAAGCTCTCGGACGTTGTGGGGCGTAAGCCGATGATCCTGGGCGGGATTGGCCTGTTCCTGCTGGGCTCGATCCTCTGCGGGCTGGCCTGGAGTATGCCGGCGCTCATCGCGTTCCGGGTACTGCAGGGCCTCGGGGCGGGGGCAGTCCAACCTGTGGCGATCACTATTGCCGGCGATATCTACACGCTGGCTGAGCGGGCCAAAGTGCAGGGTTATCTGGCGAGCGTGTGGGCGGTCTCTTCCGTGGTGGGACCAACGCTGGGAGGCATTTTCGCTTCCCTGGGAATCTGGCGCGGGATCTTCCTCATCAACATCCCGTTGTGCCTTCTGGCTGGTTGGATGCTCCTCCGGACCTTCCACGAGGAGGTGGAGCGAACCAAGCACCGCATCGACTATTTGGGAGCGGGGCTGCTGACGGTTTCGTTGAGCCTGCTCATTCTGGGGGCGCTTCAGGGTGGCCAAGCATGGGCTTGGGACTCCGCGATCAGCATCTCTGTTTTTGCCGGCGGGGCCTTGTTGTTCATCGCGTTTCTCTTGGTGGAAAGGAAGGCTGCAGAACCGGTCCTGCCACCGTGGGTTGTCTCCCGCAGGCTGCTGGCGACGACGGCGATGATCTCCTTCGGCGTTGGTGCCGTCATGCTGGGGCTTACTTCCTACGTCCCAACGTTCCTTGAAGGGTCCCTGAAAACCTCACCCCTTCTGGCCGGGCTGGCCTTGGCGGCCTTGACCATTGGCTGGCCCATCAGTGCCTCGCAAGCCGGCCGGCTGTATCTCCGCATCGGATTTCGGAACACAGGCATCATCGGCATCGTGATCACAGTCATCGGCGCGGCTGTCCTTGCCCTCACGGCCTCATCGCCCAGTGTCATCCTGGTGGCGGTGGCGTGCTTCATCGTTGGGCTCGGACTGGGGCTGGTGGCAACGCCGAGCCTCATTGCAGCGCAAACCAGCGTCGAATGGAACGAACGCGGTGTGGTCACCGGTACCAACCTCTTTGCCCGTTCCATTGGCAGTGCCATTGGCGTGGCCGTTTTCGGTGCCATTGCCAACGCCATCTATGCCAACGGCACCAGCGGTGGTCCCGATCCGCAAACCACCGTTTCGGCCTCCACTGCGGTGTTCGTGGCTGTGCTTGTCAGCGCAGTCCTTACTGTCGTGGCGGTGCTGGCAATGCCTGCTGAGGGGAAAGGCAGCACCACCGAACCGGCCGAGAAGCCCAGCCCGGAACCCGCGAACGATTAGTCTCAAAGACATGGACGAACTGATCACCGGCACCCTGGAAAAGTTGTTTGAAGGAACTGTGTGGGCGGAGGGTCCTCTCTGGATTCCGCAGTCGCAGTCCGTTCGTTGGAGCGACATTCCCAACAACAGGATCCTTGAGTTCTCGCCTGCCACCGGCGCGACGCGCGAGTACGCCGTCGGCGTCGAATACACCAACGGGCGGACGCTGGACCGTGACGGCAGCGTAGTGCAGTGCAGCCACGGCCGCAGGCGCATTGAGCGGGACCACGACGGCGTGGTGACGCCGATCGTTGAAGCGTTCGGTGAGCATCGGCTCAACTCGCCCAACGATGTTGTGGTGGCTGGGGACGGGACGGTCTGGTTTACCGACCCTCCCTATGGAATTCTTCCCGGGACGGTGGAAGGGCATGAAGGTGAGCAGGAGTACGGCGGTTGCTACGTCTTCCGCTTCGACCCGGCCACGGAAGAGCCGGCACCCGTGGTCACGGATCTGGTACACCCCAACGGGCTGGCGTTCTCCCCGGACGAGTCGCTCCTGTATGTAGCTGACACGGCGGGTCCGGCGTTGGGGGTGCCGTACCGGATTGTTGCCTACCCGGTTGACGGCGGTTCGTGCGGCATAGGCAGCACGTTCGTTGAGCTCGAAGACGATGCGGCCTCGGACGGCTTCCGCGTGGACATCGAGGGTCGCGTGTGGACGTCGGCGGGCTCGTCAGTACGCGTCTACGCTCCCAACGGTGCGCTGCTGGCCGCCGTCGAGGTCCCTGAAAAGGTCTCCAATCTCTGTTTCGGAGGGGTCGACGGTCAAGATCTTTACCTCACGGCCACAACGTCCTTGTACCGGCTCCGGACCTCGACCCGGGATGCGACGTGGGATCGTCCACAGAGCTAAGTACGCGTTGACGGCGATTAGTAAGGTTGCTGTAGGTCTGGGGAAGGCGATTCGTTACGCTGGGACTGAGCACCAGCACTGCGATCGAGGAGTGAATGTGTCCGGAAGCAACCCCGACCCGTATGAGGACAAGATCACCGGCCTGGAGCCGGGTGGGGGAGTGCCCCCTGGTGAGACACCTCCCGGCGAATCATCAACAGCCGGTCCCCAAGGCCACGATGAAGGGGGCCCCAGGAAAGGCACGCAGTTCCTGTGGCTGGCAGCCATCGGCGCCGGCGTACTGCTGACGCTGCTGTTTTTCATCGGCTACATCGTCGGCTTCTTCGACTAGGCGGCAGGCCGCCGTCGTGCCTCTTTGGAATACGCTGCACTAAACGGGAGTTGTCGCTCATATGAAGGCGATGACTTACAGCGAATACGGAAACCCCGACGTCCTTGAACTGACGGAGCGGCCAATGCCCAAAGTGGGGCCGGGCATGGTCCTGGTCAAAGTCAAGGCGTCCGCGGTCAACCCGGTGGACTGGAAAATCATGGCGGGCTACCTGGACTCGTTCATGGACCTCCAATTTCCGGCGATCCCCGGATGGGATGTTGCAGGCGTTGTGGAAGCAGTGGGTATTGATGCACCCCATTTCAAGCCCGGCGACGAAGTGATCTCCTATGGCCGCAAGGACTACGTCCACGGCGGCAGCTTTGCCGAGTACATTGCCCTGCCGGAGCGGTTGCTGGCCCGCAAGCCGGAGTCATTGGACTGGAACGAGTCAGCGGGGCTGCCCTTGGCTGGGCTCACGGCGTTCCAGGTCCTCAACCGCTTGGGCCTGCGGTCGAGAGAGACCGTGTTGGTCCACGGCGGCGCTGGCGGCGTGGGCTCGCTGGGTATCCAGATCGCCGTGGCGCGGGGCGCCAAGGTGATCGCTACGGCGTCGGAGAAGAACCATGACTTCCTGCGGTCCTTGGGGGCTGAGCCTGTTGCGTATGGTGAGGGCCTCGCTGACAGGGTGAAGGCCCTGCGTCCTGGGGGCGTGGATGTTGTGGCCGACTTCGTGGGTGGCAATCTTGAAGCAACGCTGGAGGTCCTGGCAGCGAACGGGCGGCATGCTTCCATCGCCGACAGCGAGGTGGAAGCCCATGGCGGCACCTGGATGTGGGTCAATCCCGTCGGTGCCGAACTGCAGCAGCTCTCCGAGATGGTGGACGAGCATAAGATCCGCGTGGAGGTGGCGCAGGCCCTTCCGCTGGCTGAGGCAGCCGATGCCTTCAGGCTGAACATGGAGGGACACACCCGCGGGAAGATTGTGGTCACCGTCGCGTAAGGAGGCTGAACTGCTGAGATAATGCAGTCCACCCCCGTACTGGATTGGACGGTCCTTCAGTGGTTTCTCTTGACGTGTCAGGCTTCCGTGCTGCGGTGCAGGATCCCGCCGCAGTAAGTACCCGGGCCATCGATCTCCACGCCAATGCCCATGACGCCTCGCATTTCCTGTTGATTCCGCAGGCCGTCATCACCGCGAAGACGGCCGCCGACGTCGGAGGTTTGCTGCGAGCCAGCGCAGCCCAGGGCGTGCCGCTGACTTTCCGTTCCGGCGGTACCAGCCTGAGCGGGCAGGCTGTCACCGACGGCGTGCTGGTGGATGTTCGCAGGAACTTCAGGGACATTGAAGTGCTCGACGACGGCGCCCGGGTCCGCGTCCAGCCCGGCGTCACCGTTAGGGCACTTAATGCGAGGCTGGCACGCTACGGCCGGAAGTTCGGGCCCGATCCGGCCAGCGAAGCGGCGTGCACCATTGGCGGCGTGGTGGCCAACAACTCCTCCGGCATGAACTGCGGCACCGTGGACAACACGTACCGCACCCTGGAGTCGCTGACCGTCGTGCTGCCGTCGGGGACGGTCATCGACACCGGGGCGCCCGATGCCGATCACAAGCTCCGCACCGTTGAGCCGCAGCTGTACCAGGGCCTGGTACAGCTGGCCGGGCGGGTCCGGAACAACCCGGACTCTGCCCGGAGGATCCGGCAGCAGTTTTCCATGAAGAACACCATGGGCTACGGGCTGAACTCCCTGCTGGACTTCCGGAACCCGGTAGAGATCATGGCGCACCTGATCATCGGCAGCGAGGGCACCCTGGGCTTCGTGGCTGAGGCGGTCTTCCGCACCATTCCGCGGCTCCAGCATGCTGCAACGGCTTTGCTGGTCTTCCCTGGCCTTGAGGCAGCAAACGCCGCGCTGCCCAGTCTGGTGGAAACGGGAGCCGCCACCATTGAACTCATGGACGCGTTGTCACTCAAGGTGGGCCAGACACTGAAGGGAACACCCGCCGTCGTCCATGACATAGCGGTCCGTGACCATGCCGCCCTCCTGGTGGAGTACTCAGCAGGCAGTGCCGGTCAGCTGGACGAGCTCCAGGCCCGCGGTTCGGGAATCCTGCAAGGCCTGGGCTTGTCAGCTCCGGCGCACTTCACCCCCGATGCCAGGGAACGGGGTCAGCTGTGGCAGCTGCGAAAGGGGCTCTATGCCTCTGTTGCCGGCGCGCGACCCCAAGGCACCACGGCTCTTTTGGAAGACATTGTGATGCCGGTGCCCGTGCTGGGCCGTACCTGCCGGGGCCTGATCGGGCTGTTTGAAAAGTATGGGTACAGCAACAGCGTGATCTTCGGCCATGCCAAGGACGGCAACGTCCACTTCATGCTGACCGACGGCTTTGCCTCGACGTCCGAACTGGACCGATACAGCGCCTTCACCGAGGACATGGTGGACCTGGTCCTTGCCGAAGGAGGATCGTTGAAGGCCGAACACGGCACGGGGCGGGTCATGGCCCCGTTCGTCCGCCGGCAATACGGCGACGAGCTCTATGACGTCATGCGTACCATCAAGCGGCTCTTCGACCCCGCGGGCATGCTGAACCCGGGGGTGGTGATGGATGAGGACCCCGTGGCACACCTCCGGCACATCAAAACAGCGCCGCCAGTAGCGGAGGAAGTGGACCGCTGCGTGTCCTGCGGATATTGCGAACCAGTGTGTCCCAGTAAGGACATCACCCTCACACCGCGCCAAAGGATCGTCACCCTGCGCGCCATCGAATCTGCGCGATTGGCCGGCGATATGGCTTTGGTGAAGGCGTTGGAGAGCGACTACGAGTACGAGTCGGTGGACACCTGCGCCGTGGACGGCATGTGCCAAACCGCCTGCCCGGTGGACATCAACACGGGATCGCTGGTCAAGCGACTCAGGAAGAACGACGCCGGCAAACTCGCCAATCGTGCGTGGAACGCCGCAGCCAAGGACTGGGAAGGTGTCACCCGCGGAGCGGCTCTTGCGCTGACTGTGGCTGACAAGCTTCCGGTGGCCCTCATCAAGCCACCCAATAAAGCAGCGCGTGCGGTTCTGGGGGAAGATACCGTACCTCTCTACTCCGCTGAGCTTCCGGGCGGAGGTTCAGCGCGGAAACGCCCTGCGCCTTCAGGGCACGTTGACGCTGTGTACTTCCCGGCCTGCGTCAACACCATGTTCGGGCCGGCAGGATTGGGGCGGGGTGTGCAGTACAGCTTCGAGCAGCTTTCCGCCAGGGCAGGCCTTACGCTCTTGGTGCCCCCAGGCATTGACGGCCTGTGCTGCGGAACGCCGTGGTCTTCCAAAGGGATGGTTGACGGCCAGGAAACCATGAAAGCGAAAACCGTGGAAGCACTCCGGGCGGCAACCCGTGACGGTGAGCTGCCCATCGTCTGCGACGCGTCGTCCTGCACCGAGGGCCTGCGCCAGGCGGTGGAATCGGATACTCCAGCGGAGGGCCAGCTTCCCTTGCGCATCGTGGACGCAGTGGACTTCGCCGCCGAACGGATCCTGCCCCGGCTGCCCGAGCACCAGAAGCTGCAATCCTTGGCGCTGCATCCCACCTGTTCGTCCACGAGGATGGGACTCAATGATGCGCTGGGCGTGGTTGCCGGTGCCGTGGCGGAGCGCGTGGACATTCCCGAAAACTGGGGTTGCTGTGCGTTTGCCGGTGACAGGGGCATGTTGCATCCGGAACTGACGGCGTCGGCAACAGCGCGCCAGGCCGCGGACGTAGCGGACCTGGACGCTGCTGCCCACGCATCCTGCAACAGAACCTGCGAACTCGGCATGACACGGGCCACGGGATCCCAGTACCGGCATGTACTGGAGTTGCTGGAAGAGGTCACCCGGGAGCGCTCCTGAGTGTTTTACTCGACCAGCTTGCCGGCCACCGAGTCGTCCGCGTTGGCCTCGGCAAGGGCCCGGAAGGATTCCGGAGCCGGGGGCAGACTTTCGAACCTGACGCCTTCGTCTGTTGACCAGACAAAGTTCCCCTGCAAGGCGGGATCCGCCTCCGGGAAGTCGGCACGGTTGTGGGCGCCGCGGGTTTCGCGGCGTTCAAGGGCGCACTCGAGCGTGGCTCGTGCTGCCAGGAGGGAGCCGAGAAGGTCGTAGGCGTGGGCCAGATCATCAAACCCTGCGATGTCCGGGTGGGCGGTAACAAGCTGGGCGCGCTCCTCCAAAGCCGTCAGCTTCTCGAGGCCTTGTTCCAGTCCCTGTTCAGTGCGGACCACCCCGGCGTGTTCGGTCATGAGGTTGCGTAGTTCACGCTGCAGCCGGCGTGCGGACTCTGTTCCGCGTTCACTGAGCAAAGACTGCATTTCCCCGCGGGCTATTCCCACGGCGGCGGGATCCCGGACAAAATGGGTGCGCGAATGGACGTAATCGGCCACATGCTCTCCGGTAATTCGTCCGTAGACCAGCAGCTCAATCAGTGAATTGCCGCCTAGCCGGTTGGCGCCGTGCAGCCCGGACGAAGCCTCGCCGATTGCGTAGAGGCCTTTCACTCCCGTTCCGTGGTCCTCTGGCGCAACCCAGACCCCACCCATCGAGTAGTGGGCGGTTGGCGCAATCTCGATCTTGGTGGTGGTGATGTCCAGCATCTGCAGGTCGATCAGGGTGCGGTAGACCCGGGGCAGCTTTTGCATGATGGTTTCCCGAGGCAGGTGGGACACGTCCAGGTAGACGCCGCCCTTCGCGGTCCCTCGACCTTCGGCAACCTCGGTATAAGCGGCCAGCGCAACCCGGTCCCGGGTGGAGAGTTCCATGCGCTCGGGGTCGTAGCGTCCCATGAAGCGCTCACCGAGGGCGTTGGTGAGGATGCCCCCTTCTCCGCGTGCCGCCTCGGAGACCAAGGTGCCGGCCGCGTCGTCGGGCTCCAACAGGCCGGAAGGGTGGAACTGGACCAACTCGGCATCGCGGATCCGGGCTCCGGCAAGGGCCGCCAGCCGGAAGGAGTCCCCGGTGTTTTCATCGCGCCGGGAAGAGGTGTGCCGCCAGATGCGGGTATGGCCGCCTGCGGCCAGGATGACCGCATCGGCGTGGATCTGCACGGGGGTGCCGTCCACGACGTCGAATCCATAGGCTCCGAAGATGGTGCCGTCGGCGACGAGCAACCGCGTGATGTAAACGGTGTCGATGATGGGCACGTTCAACTCTGCCGCCCGGCGCATCAGCGTGCGCTGGATCTCCAACCCGGTGTAGTCCCCGGCGTAGGCCGTGCGGCGATACGTGTGGGCGCCGAAGAAGCGCTGGGAGATTCGTCCATCGTCCTCGCGGGCGAAGGGCATGCCCCACTCTTCAAGATCCTCGATGCCGCGGGCAGCGTTACGGGCAACGGTCTCGACGATGGACGGGTCGGCCAGGAAGTAGGACTCCCGCAAGGTGTCGGCGGCGTGCTGCTGCCAGCTGTCCTCGGGATCCATCGTGCCCAAGGCGCCGTTGATGCCACCGGCGGCAAGGCTCGTGTGGGCGTCGTGCTTGCGACGCTTTCCCACCGCCAGCACCTGAACGCCCCGCTGGGCGAGTTCAATCGAGGCGCGCAGGCCGGCGCCGCCGGTGCCGATCACCAGCACCGAAGTGGACAGGAGTCGTTCTGGATTGGTGTTGAGGTTCATGATGTCAACGCTAGGAGGAGTGCCATCATGTCTCCAATGAATTATTCGAGTGGTGCTGATGCGTTTAGGCTATGACCATGAAGCTGGAGCAGTTACGCACCTTTGAGACGGTCGCCCGAGTGGGCCATTTCACACGCGCGGCCGAGCAACTTTATCTCGCGCAACCTTCTCTCAGCAGGCAGATCGCAGCACTGGAAACCGATCTTGGAGTGGCTCTTTTCCACCGCGGGCCGTCAGGGGCGACTCTCACGAATGCGGGGGAGCTCCTCCTGCCTATCGCCCGGCGCATGCTCGGCGACGCGCAGACCGCGCGTGAGCAAATGAACGAGCTCGCGGGGTTGCGCCGGGGCCGCATTCGCCTGGGCGCCCCACCTACCCTCTGCGTCTCATTGGTGGCCGATGTGCTGACCTCTTTCCGCAGCGCGCATCCCGGAATTGAATTGCACATCACCGAAGGCGGATCCCGTTTCCTGGTGGGTGCCCTCAATGAGAGCGCGCTGGACCTGGCTCTGGTGGTCACCCGTGGAACGGACCCCGCCGTGCAGGGCACAGAACTGATTCCGTTGTTGACCGAGGAGCTGGTGGTGGTTTCCGCCGCTGGATCGTCGTTGCCCGAAGAACTCACCTTGGAAGAGCTGGCCCGCATTCCTCAGGTCGCCTTCAACCGAAGCTACGATCTGCGGATGGCTACCGAGGCTGCCTTCTCCGCCAGGGGCTTGGAACCAGTGATCGCCGTTGAAGGGGCCGAGATGGATGCCGTGCTGCGGTTCGTGGAAAGGGGACTGGGCGTCGCGGTGGTGCCGGCAATGGTAGTCATCGGCCGGCCCGGCCTGCGCAGTGCCCGCCTGATCAAGCCAGCGCTGACAAGAACGGTCAATCTGGCCCGACGTAACGACATTGGCCCTTCAGCAGCCACAGCAGCAATGCAAGAGTTCATCTTCAGCACGGTTGACCGATTGGCGGCACCCGGCACCGACCTTGCACGATTGGTCACACCAACGGCACGTCGCTGATGGAGATCAGATCAAGCCGAGTTCAGCCACGGCAGCCCGCTCCTCCGAAAGCTCTGTGGCTGTGGCGTCCATCTTCCTGCGGCTGAAATCGTTCACTTCCAGTCCCTGAACGATTTCCCAGTTCCCGCCTGCGGTAGTCACCGGGTAGGAATAGATGAGACCTTCGGGCACCCCGTATGACCCGTCGGAGGCAACGGCCATGGAAACCCAGTCGCCCTCGGGGGTGCCGAGCAGCCAGTCGCGGGCTGCGTCGACGGTTGCCGACGCTGCCGATGCCGCGGAGGACGCACCCCGGGCATCGATGATAGCGGCACCTCGCGTGGCAACCGTGGGGATGAAGTCATTCTCGATCCAGTCCTGATCGTTGACCACCTCGGCCGCGTTCCGTCCGGCGACCTCAGCGTGAAAGATGTCCGGATACTGCGTCGCAGAATGATTGCCCCAGACAGTCATTTTGCGGATATCCCCCACCTTGACTTGGGTCTTTTTAGCGAGTTGTCCAAGAGCGCGGTTGTGATCAAGGCGGGTCAGGGCGCTGAACCGCTCGGCGGGGATGTCCGGGGCGTTGCTCATCGCAATCAAGGCGTTGGTGTTGGCCGGGTTGCCCGTCACGCCGATCCGGACATCGTTGGCCGCGACCCGGTTCAGCGCCTTGCCTTGTGCTGTGAAAATGGCGCCATTGGCACTGAGCAGGTCGCCGCGTTCCATGCCCTTGGTCCGCGGACGTGCGCCAACGAGCAACGCAAGGTTGACGCCGTCGAAAATGTGGTCGGCGTCGTCGCCGATTTCCACCGAGTCGAGTGCGGGAAACGCGCAGTCATCGAGCTCCATCACCACGCCCTCCAGTGCCTTCAATGCCGGCGTGATCTCGAGGAGCCGGAGTTGCACTGGCGTATCGGCACCGAAGAGGGCACCGCTGGCGATCCGGAAGAGGAGGCTGTAGCCGATCTGGCCGGCCGCGCCGGTCACGGCGATCTTGATGGGCGTGCTCATGTCACGTTCTCCTTGCTGATCAGGGCTGCGGTTCCAGTTCAGACTAGCTGCGGGATCGCCGGAAACGCGCGAAATCGCCGGAAAGATCCAGCGAACTGGAGCCTTTCCGGCGATCTCGGTGCACAGACGGCTCTCGGCGATCTAGCGGGTTTCGAGGTCCTCCAGCGACTTGCCCTTGGTGTCCGAGGACATGAGTGTTGCCACAGCGGACACAGCGCAGATGCCAAGCGTGGTCAGGCCGATGACCAGGGGAATGTTCGCCGATCCCGGGGGAGCGATCGCCGTGAACAGGCTGGGGAAGAAGGACGCGATCATGAGCCCGATGTTCTGGGAGACCGCGAAACCGGTGACCCGCATACGCATGGGGAACTGCTCCTGGAAGAACGTGGCGAACGTGGCATTCCACATCTGGAAGAGGATGCCCTGCACGATCACCACGCAGAGGAACACCAGGGGCAGGCTGCGCTGTTCGATGGCCCACAGGTAACCCACGGTCAGCAATCCGCCGGCAATGCCGCCGGCCACCATCAATGTCCGCCGGCCGATCTTGTCGGACAGGGCACCGAACAGGGGGATGGTCAGCACTGCGGCCACGTTGGCTGCCAGGGTTACCCAGAGGAACTCGCTGCTGGAGAAGCCGATGCCGTAGCCCTTTTGGGTAGCGAAGGAGACGCCGAAGATGAGGGTTGCCATGCCGATCACGTTGGTGAAGGTCATGATGATGCATCGGACCAGGACCCAGGGGTGGGTGCGCAGGAGGTCCACCAGCGGGAAGCGGCGCTTGGCGGCGGCGTCGTCGGACTGGGCCAGGTAGGCAGGAGGCTCTTCCACGCGGCGTCGGATGACGTACCCGGCCACGATCACCACGGCGCTGAGCAGGAACGGCAGGCGCCAGCCCCAGGAATGGAACTGCTCATCGGGGAGGAAGGCGGCGAGCGGAATCAGTACCGCGGTAGCCAGGATTGAACCCACCTGCGTGCCCTGCAGGCTGAAGCTCGCGAAGAATCCGCGCTTCGCATCAGGAGAGTGCTCCACAATCATCGCGCTGGCACCGCCGAGTTCACCTGCAACGGCGAATCCTTGAATCAGGCGGAGGATCACCAGGAGGACTGGTGCAAGGAGGCCAACTTGCCCGTATGTCGGCAGGAGCCCGACGGCAAAAGTTGCGAAGCCCATGAGCAGCATCGCGAAAACGAGCACTTTCTTGCGTCCGTGCCGGTCACCGTAGGCTCCCAGGATCACGGCACCGAGTGGGCGGGAAACATATCCCACCGCGTAGGTAGCCAACGAGGCGATGATGCCCACCGTGGGATTTTCGGTGGGGAAGAAGATGGTGGGAAACAGCAGCGTGGCCGCCAGTGAATACAGGGCGAAGTCGTAATACTCCAGCGCGCTTCCGATCCAACCGCTCATCGCGGCTTTCTTCGGATCCTTCTGGCCGGTGGTTGGTTCGGGGCCGGCGGTCTGCTCGGGGGAGGGGACGGAATCCCTCCGGTGCGTGACTGTCACGTCGCTGTACTCCTCTGGCGTCGTTGGCAAGGAACAAGAACTCTTCCCATCCAGGACTGAACAAAGTGGTTATTCAGCGTGAGGAAGGTTACATCTTGAATCGATTCATAAATCATAGGACGTGACGTGCGCTACGTCAACGCACGACGACGGCAGGCCGCCTTTGGTTCCAGTGGAACCAGGGCGACCTGCCGCCGTCGTGATGGTCTTTAGCTTGTGCGCGCTGAGGCGTGGGGCGTGGCTACTTCGCCAGGAAGCGCAGCAGGACCTCGTTGATTTCCGCACCGTGCGTCCAGAGCATGCCGTGCGGGGCGTCCTCGATCTCCACGTACTCGGCGGAGGGCAGGCGCTTGGTGAACTCGCGGCCGGTGGCATCGATGGGCAGGATGCGGTCATCGGTGCCGTGGACGATCAGGGACGGGACGGTGACCTTCTCGATGTCGGAGCGGAAGTCCGTGAGCCAGGAATCCACTACTGCGAAGGATGCGTACCAGGACGAGCCGGCTGCGACGTTCCAGGCATTCCGCAGGGCTTCTTCGCTGAGGCGGTTGCCCAGGAAGTTATCGGTGTTGAAGAAATCGTTGTAGAAGTTGGTGAACCAGGCGTAGCGGTCCTCGATCGCAGCGTTGCGGATGCCGTCGAACACCGAAGACGGGACACCGGTGGGGTTGTCGTCGGTTTGGAGGAGGAAGGGTTCGAGGGATGCCAGGAAGGCGGCCTTGGCAATGCGGGCTTCACCGTAGGTGCCGAGGTAGCGTCCAACTTCGCCGGTGCCCATCGAGAATCCGACCAGCACCACGTTCTGCAGGTCCAGGGTTTCCAGCACGGTGTTCAGGTCCGCTGCGAAGGTGTCGTAGTCGTAGCCGGTGGTCGGCTTGCTGGACTTGCCGAATCCGCGGCGATCGTAGGTGATGACCCGGTAGCCGGCGTTGAGGAGGGCTGCGGACTGCTTCTCCCAGGAGCCGCCATCCAGCGGGTAGCCGTGGATCAGGACTACGGGCTGGCCTGTTCCGTGGTCTTCGTAGTAGAGCTCGATGTCCGTGGTGTTCTCGGTGCCGACTTTGATGAAGCCCATGATCATGTCCCTTTTCTCGAAGTGGAGAACGGTCGTTCTCCCTCTGTGTTCTTCATAGTAGAGAACGTTCGTTCTCATTGCAAGTAGAATGGATGCATGAATATTTCCGAGGTCCGCGAACGCATCGTTGCCACTGCTGACGAGCTCTACAACGCCAAGGGAATCCAGGCTGTTGGGATGGACGAGTTGCGTTCCGCTGCCGGGGTTTCACTGAAGAAGCTCTATGGGGAATTCCCGTCAAAGAGCAGCATTGTCATGGCCGTGTTGGAGCACCGCCATCAGTCCTGGACCGAAGGGCTGGACGCTACTGTCCGACAATCCGGGACGCCGCGTGAGCGTCTCCTCGCTATCTTCGACTACCTCGCCGGCTGGTTCTGCCAGGACTCATTCCGCGGGTGCGGGTTCATCAACAGCTTCGCCGAACTGGGTGCCGTGAGCCCCGAGGTTGCCGAGTACGCGCGGAAGCACAAGGAGTCGTTCCAGGAATACGTCGCCCGCCTGGCAATGGAGGCTGGTGCCCCAGCCTATTTGGCGCCGCAACTGGCCATCCTCGCCGAGGGTGCCCAGACGACGGCGGCCATCGCAGGGACGTCCGATGCCGCCGGGCAGGCACGGCAAGCAGCCGAGGTTCTGATCGACGCAGCGCTGAGCACGATTTCCTCCCCGCAGGCCTAAGTGCCGCTTTCGCGCCCCCCGGGGGGCACGCCATTAGCGATGCCTTGAATCGACGCTGAAGTCCTGTACCAGAATGACGAGGAGTGGGATCAGGGCTGACCACATGGCGAAATGATCGCCAGGGCCACTCAGGCGTGGCATCACAATGGTTGACGCGACCAACGCAAAGACGCACGCAGCGACCAGCTCGCCCGTCCCAGTTTCAGGTACTTCCCCCGCAGTTCCTGGCGGCGTTTCCAGCATTTACGTACCCTAGCAGGGGGCAAAAATGGGCGCCGGGCCTGCCCTCCGGGTGTCTGTGTTGTCAGCCGGGTGGCCCTCGCCGTAGGGTGATAAGTAGTCTTAGCTTTCATCCTGTAACGTGCGGCGGACTAGCTACTACCACGCGCCGTTCGGCTCGTCAGGAAGAGGACTATACGTGTTTGAAGTCCCCAGCATCTTGTTCCTCTCGGCAGGCGTTGCGGTATTAGCCGCGGCGGTTCTGCCGAAATTGCTGCGCAATATGCCGCTTTCCATGCCCATGGTCTTTTTGGGCAGTGGAGTCCTGGCGTTCACCCTGCTTCCAGACCTGCCAAGCCCGGACCCCGTCCTGCACGCGGATTTTACGACGCACCTGACCGAAGTCTGCGTCATCATTTCCCTCATGGGCGCCGGACTGGCCCTGGATAGACCGTTCCGTTGGCGTGGATGGTCCACTACCTGGCGTCTGCTCGGAATCGTCATGCCATTGTGCATTCTGGTGATGACGCTGCTCGGGCTGTGGGTGTTGGGACTTGGCCTTGCCGCGGCCATCCTGGTGGCCGCGGCGATTGCCCCCACAGACCCAGTGCTTGCCTCCGAAGTCCAAGTGGGAAAACCTGCGGACGCTGAGGATGACCCGGACGAGGACGAGGTCCGCTTCGCCTTGACCTCGGAGGCGGGGTTGAATGATGGACTTGCCTTCCCGTTTGTGTACCTGGCCATCCTCATCAGCGTGGTAGGGGCATCACCGGAAGCCTGGCTGGGGGAGTGGGTTGGCCTGGACGTTCTGTGGCGAATAGCTGTGGGTCTTCTGCTCGGTTTCGGTACCGGCAAACTCCTCAGCCAGATCTTCTTCTCCGCCAAGGTCAAAAGCTTCCGGTTGTCGGATCACTCCGAGGGCTTCGTGGCGCTCGCTGCCACTTTCCTTGCGTATGGAGTGACTGAACTGGTGGAAGGCTATGGATTCATCGCTGTCTTCATCTGCGCTGTGACCATCCGCTCCTCTGAGCGCCACCACGCATATCACCAGGTGCTGCACAGCTACGTGGAGCAGCTGGAGCGGCTCATGACGGTGGTGATCCTGGTGCTCCTTGGCGGTGCCATAGCCCGCGGACTGTTGGAGGGGATCGGCTGGGCGGAGTTGTTGGTTGCGTTCGCGTTCCTCCTCCTGGTCCGCCCCTTGGCTGGATGGCTCGGGCTGATGCGTGGCAAGACCGGTCCGCGTGAAAGACTTGCCATTTCCTATTTCGGCATTCGCGGGATCGGTTCGCTCTATTACGTGGCATATGCCCTGACCCATGGAAACTTCGACGCCGAGGCACACGACTTGTGGGCCCTGATCGGCTTGGTGGTTGCCCTGTCCATCGTGGTGCACGGAGCTACTACGGCGCCATTGATGAACAGGCTGGATCGACTCCGGGCCGCTGAAGCCCGCAAGCAGCATGGCGACGAAGGCCGGGCGCCAACAACTGCCGTTTAGCAATGAAACACGTCCGCAGCCATGGAAGACTGGACGTATGTCTCCCCGTCCCATAAAACCGCGCCCCCTTTCCGACGACGTTGGCAATGACAGCCTCACACCGCTGGGCAAAGGTCGCCGTCACCTCGCCATGAGGCTCGACGACGCGTGGCTTGGTTTTCAGACGCGTCTGGCCATCCGGCGTGGCCGGGTTGAAACGGTCATTCCCTACACGGGGTACGGAAGTACATCCTGGGTAAGGGTCCTGGCACGTGTCGTCCGCAGTGACCCCAGGGACGCTGCTGGTCACGCCAAACCCCTGCAGGAAAGCATGCGTGGTTGGCGCAACTTCACCAGTGCGCCCGTGGCCCATGCCCGGGTGAACGTGACCATCGCGGGCACCGTCTTCGACGTAAGGGCTGACCGAGGGGGCGTCGTCGATGCTCGTATACCGGTAGCCCTGGACGCCGGTTGGCACACCATCACCCTGCAATCCGGTGAGTCCAGGGAAGTGGAGGCTCCCGTTGAGATCGTTGCGGACGACACCGAATTTGGTGTGGTGTCCGACATCGACGACACCGTGATGGTGACGGCATTGCCCCGGCCGTTCTTGGCTGCCTGGAACACCTTTGTCCTCAACGAGCACGCGAGGACGCCCACCCCGGGCATGGCTGTATTGTATGAGCGCATCGCCCGGACGGCCCCTTCAGCACCTGTTCTGTACCTGTCCACTGGAGCGTGGAATGTAGCCCCCACGCTGTCCAGGTTCCTGTCCCGCAACCTGTACCCGGCCGGTCCCAAGCTGCTGACTGACTGGGGCCCTACTCCTGACCGCTGGTTCCGCAGCGGCCAGGAGCACAAGAGGAATTCCCTGGAGCGACTCGCGGAAGAGTTCCCCCACATCAAGTGGTTGCTGGTGGGCGACGACGGACAACATGACGAAGCCATCTACTCGGAGTTCGCCCAACGGCATCCCGAGAACGTCAAGGCCATCGCCATCCGACAACTCTCCGCCGGTGAGGCGGTGCTCGCGGGTGGCCGTTCGAAGTCCGGTGGCCAGCCCACGCCCGGCGTGCCGTGGATTTATGCTCCCGATGGTGCAGGAATGTCGGCCCAGCTTGAGGAATTGGGCGTTATCCGGAGTGAGGTCCGTTCCGCCGATGATCCCGAGGAAGGCGAAGTGAGCACGGCATCGGAGTGATGACTAAGCCACGTCGATGAATACCGGGTTCGCGTAGAACCAGGTATCCGTCCAGGGATCGGCGTCGCCGAGGTTGTTTCCGTGGCGGATGGGCCCGGCGGGGTCCACGGATGCGCCGTAGTATCCAGCGCCGTGCCGGTTTCCATCACTGCCGCGAAGACGGAAGTAGCAGGACTTTTGGACGTCCTTGATGACATGCTTGATGGTGAACGTGCCCGTGCGGCCTGAGACGTCCAACTGCTTCCACACTGCGGTTCCCGGCGCCTTCAACGTGTCGCGATCCGCCGCAGCACCGGTCACAGCGCCGCCGATCACATCCACATGGGCGAGTTTCGGAAGAATCCCCGCAAAGTTGCGGTAGTCCGTCGTCGTAATGGTGATGGAAATTTCGACGTCGGCGCCTCGCCGAACCTGCAGCCGGGAACCGAGCGTGACGCCGTTGCGTCCGTTGCTGTTACCTGCGCTGTTGCCCCGGACTTCGCGGACGCGGACATCCAGTCCTTGCAGCAGGTGTCCGTGGTCCACCCACATCCGGCCCCTGCGCATGGCGTCCAAAACGCCGGTGTAGGAGCGCTCGGTGACGCCCGTGTGCAGACGGCTGAACTGTCCGGGCCAGTAGTCGCTGCCGCCCTGCTTTTCGCCTGAATCGAAGGGGTCCGGCCGTTTGCCGGTGACGGCCCACCGGTCGAACTCGTTGGACAGGCTGAGATAGGGCTCCTCTGCCGGGTAGGGGCCGGTCTTCCACGTGTCCTTCACGGTGAGGTGGTTGTCTGAGTTGGACGTGATCCAGAACGGCAGGCCCTCGGCGAGCATGGAATCCCACATGCCGCCCACGGTTGCCGTGGCCCAGTCGAAGCCGCCGTAGGGACGGAAGGCGTCCGCCGGGTAGCCGGGGAAGCTGAACTGGGTGGGGTTGTTGGTGTACTCGCCGCGCTGGTCTCCGGCCCTGGAGAACTGACTGACTCCCGAGCCTTGGGCCCCGGGTGCACCTTCCATGCCGATCATGACGTCGCGGGCAGCGTCGCGCCAGGCGCGGAGCTCGTGCGGGGAATCGATGCCCAGGCGCATGGGGTGGTTGGCCAAAGCCACCACGTCCTCGATGTAGCCGGAACGCTTCTGGTTGGCCAGCCACGCGATGGCCTCAACAGCCTTCCGCTCGAAGGTTTCCACTTGGGCAGTCCCGGGAATCGGCTTCTCCCACTGGTTCAGCTTTCCGTCCCACACCAACTCGAAGGTGCGCAGGAGGTTCACCTCGTTGGGTCCGGGGGCCACCAGTACGGATGCGTGTTCCGCGCCGGGGATGTACCACTCGAGCCCTTGGAAGATCAGCAGCTCCGGGCGGGCAGCACGCTGCGCCTGGATTTCCTTGTTGGTGTTCACCGCGCCGCCGTTGTTGGCATGGCCAAAGTTGCTGTGTTCCGTCAATGCCACCCAGTCCACGCCATAGGACTGGGCGGTGTCGAGTTGCTGCTTGACCATGTACTTGGCGTCGTGACTGTACTGGGTGTGGACGTGGTGGTCGCCCACCAGCCACGTCAGTTGGGGATCGTTCCCGCCCGGGTTCGCCATCGCCGGCCGGGCCATGGCAACTGTGGCGGCGGTGCTGGCGGCCATGATGCCGGCCGACTGCAGGATGCGCCGGCGGCTCAATCCCATGGTTTTCAGCTCAGCGTCGGCGAGCTCCATGCTTCGGCTGTGGGTGGTCTGATCATCTGCGGTGCACATTGCATTTCCCTCTGTTGATTCCGATCCCCCAAGCGGGATCACAGTAGGGAAGCGGGATGGCGTCGAGGTTAACCGTGAAAGAACTCAAGGGTGCGTCATAGACATATGTCCAACAGGACTTGGCTCTTTGGCTTAATGGAGTGAGCAGGAAGAGCGGTGGCGAACCTACGGTGGATCCAGATGCTTCGCACATCGATCCGCCGTCAGAAAAGAGAGTGCAGTGACTGAAATCAACCAGCTCCCCGTGGTTCCGCACTGGATCGGAGGCGCCGCGGCGCCGTCGGCCGGCGACCGCACGGCCCCCGTCTTCGATCCTGCCTTGGGCAGGGAAACCAAGATGGTCAACCTTGGCAACGCCGAGGACATCGAATCGGCCATCGCCTCAGCCCACAAGGCTTTCCCCGCCTGGCGCGACATGTCCATCACCAAGCGTCAGCAGATCATCTTCCGCTTCCGGGAACTGCTGAATGAACGCAAGGGCGAACTCGCGGAGATCATTACCTCCGAGCACGGCAAGGTAGTTTCCGACGCCCTCGGGGAAATCACCCGCGGCCAGGAAGTCGTGGAACTGGCCACCGGCTTCCCGCACCTCATCAAGGGCGAGCATTCAGAGAATGTCTCCACCGGCGTCGACGTCTACTCCACCAAAGCGCCGCTGGGCGTCGTTGGCATCATCAGCCCGTTCAACTTCCCGGCCATGGTGCCGCTGTGGTTCCTCCCGATCGCCATCGCGGCCGGCAACACTGTGGTGCTGAAGCCGAGCGAGAAGGACCCGACGGCGGCCAACTGGCTCGCTGCCCTCTTCACCGAGGCGGGCCTTCCGGATGGTGTCTTCAACGTCCTGCACGGCGACAAGGAGGCCGTGGACGGGCTCCTGGAGCACCCGGATGTGAAGGCGATTTCCTTTGTCGGTTCCACCCCGATCGCCCAGTACATCTACGAGACCGCGGCCCGCAAAGGCAAGCGCGTCCAGGCTCTCGGCGGCGCGAAGAACCACATGCTGGTCCTGCCCGACGCTGACCTCGACCTGACTGCCGACGCTGCCATCAACGCCGGCTTCGGTTCCGCGGGGGAGCGGTGCATGGCCATCAGCGTGGTGGTGGCGGTCGAGCCCGTTGCCGACGCGTTGATCGAGAAAATCACCGCCCGGATGTCAACCCTGAAGATCGGTGACGGCCGCCGCAACTGCGACATGGGCCCGTTGGTTACCCGCCAGCACCGGGACAAAGTGGCCGCCTACATCGACGTCGCCCTCGAAGATGGCGCCAAGGTTGTAGTGGATGGCCGTGGCATCGAGGTGGACGGCGACCAGAACGGCTTCTGGCTCGGCCCGACGCTGATCGACGACGTTCCCGTCACCTCCCGCGTGTACACCGAGGAAATCTTCGGCCCTGTCCTGGCCGTGGTCCGCGTGAACAGCTACGAAGAGGGCCTGCACCTGATCAACTCCGGCGCCTTCGGCAACGGGACGGCGATTTTCACGAACGACGGCGGAGCGGCCCGCCGCTTCCAGACCGAAGTTGAAGTCGGCATGGTCGGGATCAACGTGCCGATTCCCGTGCCCGTGGCCTACTACTCCTTCGGCGGTTTCAAGGACTCCATCTTCGGCAGCTCCAAGGCTTACGGCTTGCAGGGATTCCAGTTCTTCACCCGCGAAAAGGCCATCACCTCACGCTGGCTCGACCCCAGCCATGGCGGCATCAACCTCGGTTTCCCCCAGAACTAGGGGGAAACGGGAGAGCGTTGGGCTAACGCTCTTCCAGGAACTCGACGGCGGCGAACAGTTCCAGCCTGTCGCGCAGACTATCCAGATTGAGCCCTAAAACGGTGCCAGCAGCATCGATCCGGTTCCTGAGGGTGTGCCGGTGGATCCCCAACTGCCGTGCCGTCCGATCCCAGACGCAGTTGTTCGCCAACCACGCTGAGACTGTTGGCAGCAGCTGGGTCTGTTCGGCGTCGTCGTGCTTGGCCAAAGGCTCAATGAGCCGCCGGGCAACGGAGCCGGCTTCATCACTGTGCAGCAGGCCCAGCATCCCGCCCCGGGAGATTTCTTCGAAGGCCACAAGTGGGCGGGCGAGTTCCAGAGCCCTTTGCAATGATCGCTCTGCTTCCTTCAAGGCCTTGGCGAGGTGGGCGACGTCCGTCTCTGCCGACGCGCCCGCCGTCGCGCCGTACCGTTCCAGGAGGACTGCGACCTTTTGCTGGAGTGCTGGGCCTGCCAGCACCACAATGTTCTCGTTCCGTTGGGCGTAAAAGACGGCGCCACGGTGGTCATCCGACAACAGTTCCAGCGCCTCCAGGAGGTTCTGTCCTTGCCCCGGAGGTTGGGCCATGGTCACCACCACGGGGTCTGCGGGCAACCTGCCCCAGACCTGGCGGGCCGTGCGCTCGGCAACGTCCGTGCTTCCTGCCAGCAATTGCTCAAAAACGCCTGCACGCAGGTGGCGGCGTGCGGTATCGAGGGTGCGCGTTTGCTCCAAGGCGAGGCTCGCCAGTGCGATCACACTGTTGATGATGTCCGTGCGGGCCGGGTCCAGGGGTTCGATGGCGCCCAGGACCAGCACTCCGCGCAAATGATGCCGGCGGCCCAGCGTCTGCAAGGTGATCTGCTCGCCGTCGACCGTCAATTGCGAGACCGATCGCGAGCCTTGGTCCAAGGATTTCCGTACGGCATCCATGACGCCGGGCATCATCGACGACGGTACGGGACGGTTATTGGGCATCAGGATGTGGTTTCCGGCGGCGTCGAACATCGCCACCCAGCCATGCAGCTGCCGTTCGAGCTCGGCCAGGATGGAACGCAGGCCGTCGGGACGCAAGGCAGCCCGCGCGATGGCCCGTTGTGCTTGGAGCGACCATTCGGACCTGGCGTTCTGTTCCTTCGCCAGCAAATCTGCAACGAATCGTATGACAGCGATGAACGGCGTCCTGTCGGGGACCTCCAGCAACGGCAACGCGTGGTTACGGCACGCCTCTACCAGGCCTGATGGCAGCACGCCGTGAATCACCTGGGTGGCGAAACCGAGGCCGCTGATCCCGTGCTTGACTAGCCGCGCCACGTAGTCGTTGTAGAGCTCCAGTGGACCATCGCCCACCGGGAACTGCGTTCCATCCGTCAGCAGCAGCTGCCCCGGATCGAGGAATGGCGTGGGGTCGTCAAGGTCGGAACTATGGACCCAGGACACGGATGCTTCCACCGCAGGATCACCTGCCTCCGGTGTCACCAGTCTCAAGTTCAGCGCGCTGTTGCGAATGATGGTGTTGATGGTTGGTGGCATGCTCAGGCGCTCCTTGGAAAAACGTAGTTCCACACCCTGCCAACTATACAAATGTCCTGAGGTGTTGCTCTGTTGAAAAGCCCAAGATGAAGGGGAAGCCCAACCCGCCCTTTCGAGAGGACCCTCCAATGTCTCCCACCCGGACTGCCCTGGCTGTTCCCACCACCAACGCAGAGGTCGCCGCGCTGGACACGGCGAATGTCTTCCACTCCTGGTCAGCCCAGAAAGCGCTGAAGCCGATGGCCATAGCCGGTGGATCCGGAAGTACTGTCTGGGACCACGAGGGCAGGACCTACCTGGACTTCTCCAGCCAGCTGGTCAATACGAACATCGGCCACCAGCACCCGCGCCTCATCGAAGCCATCAAGCAGCAACTGGACACGCTCACCACGGTTGCTCCCGCGCATGCCAACCACACCCGGGCCCTGGCGGCCCGGAAGGTCCTGTCCCACGCACCGTCGACAATGGAGAAGGTGTTCTTCACCAACGGCGGCGCGGACGCCAACGAGAATGCGATCCGCATGGCCCGCCTGCACACCGGGCGGGATAAGGTCATCTCCCGTTACCGCTCGTACCACGGCAACACCGGAGCAGCCATTGTGGCCACTGGAGACTGGCGCCGCATCCCCAACGAATACTCCCGCGGACACGTCCACGTCTTTGGCCCCTACCTTTACCGCTCCGAGTTCTGGGCCGAGACCCCGGAACAGGAAGCGGAGCGCGCCCTGCAGCACCTGCGCCGCACCATCGAACTGGAAGGGCCGCAGTCCGTTGCCGCAGTGCTCCTGGAGACCGTTCCCGGGACGGCCGGCATCCTGCTCCCGCCACCCGGCTACCTCGAGGGCGTCCGCGCCCTCTGCGATCAGCACGGAATCGTCCTGATCCTGGACGAGGTCATGGCCGGCTTCGGACGCACCGGCGACTGGTTCGCCCTGGACGCCTTCAATGTCAGGCCCGATCTCATCACCTTCGCCAAGGGCGTCAACTCGGGCTACGTCCCGGTAGGTGGCGTCATCATCTCCGAAGAAATCTCGGCCACGTTCGATGACTGTGTCTTCCCCGGCGGGCTCACCTACTCCGGGCATCCTCTGGCTGCTGCCTCGATTGTTGCCTCCATCGAAGCCTTTGAAGAAGAAGACATCATTGGGAACGCCGCACTGATTGGCCGCGACCACCTCGAGCCAGGCCTGGCATCTTTGGCTGATCGGCACGACGTCATCGGTGAAGTCCGTGGGCGGGGTGTGTTCTGGGCACTCGAGCTCGTGGAGGACCGCCAGACCCGGACGCCGGTCAGTGCAGCGTTCATGGGCAAGCTCAAAGCGGAACTGCTCCAGCGCGGACTGTTGCCCTTCATCGCCGACAACCGAGTGCACGTGGTGCCGCCCGCCGTCGTGACCCCCGAGGAAGTACGCCAGGCGTTGGCGATATACGACGACGCCCTGACCGCCGTCAGCTGATGCGCCGTTGAGGGGCCTGAGCCGGCCGGCAGCCGCGCTCAGGCCCCATGGGGGATCGGGTTGTTGGGCGAACTACTTGATGACCCTTGTGACCACCGGGGAGCCATTGCCTTGGGCGTCCACGGCCGTGACTTCGGCGAGGAACCTCGTACCGTCCCGTTTCACGGAAAGTGGTACGTCCAGGGCCGAGGGAACCGGGACAACATCAAATCTGTTGGCGAGCTTGGTATCCAGGACTTGTTCGTTGTTATCTTCGCGTTTCACCCGGACCAGATAGTGATGCACCATCTGGTCGTCAGTAGCTTGACTGATGCGCAGGGTGAGGTTGCCTTCTCCATTGGTCCCCGCTTCCAGGGGCTGAGCCACTGGCCAAGCTGGCGCGGTGCTGTTGCGGCGGGCGTCCGTGTACGTGAAGCCCTCGACGATCTTCCTGGCGTCCCCGCTGGTGTTCACTTCCCAAGGCTTGCCGGCCAACGTGCCATCGGACGAATACGGCGGCTGCCAATTCGCGGACCATTGGCCGCCGGAGTAGATGTCGTGGAGATCAGCATTGAAATTGATGCGGTTGATGACTGTTCGGCCCGGGTACACCTCAACTGCAACGCCTTGGGCCGTTGGGGTTTCAAATCGGTTGGCCAGCTGCCCTTCGTCGGTCAGCATTTGGTAGCCGTGGTCGATTTCAATGTACGACGAGCTGGAGTCGTTAACTGCTGTGAACGACTTTTGGTGAATGGATCGGGGATCGTTCAGGTTCAAGTGTGAGTGGCCGGAGAAATAGATGGCTTGGGGAAAGGCTGACAGATCCTGAGTCAGGCGTGGATTGCTGGTCTGTTGTCCATCCATGACCGTTCCGGGGGCGGGCCGGTGCCCTTGGACGATGACCGGGAGGTCGCGATACGAAGGATCGGCGGTGATGTCAGCCAGTTGCTCCCGCAGCCAGGATCCCTGCTGGATGGAGTAGTTTTCCGTGTTGACAGTGATCATTGGAACCCCGTTGACTTCGGTTCGGTAGTATCCGCCACCGGCGTCCGGGAACCATTCCTGGGGGTAGCCGGCCCGAAGTTCAGCCAGCGTCGCATCGTGGTTTCCGTATGACAGGAAGACTTCCGTGCCGGACATTCCTTTCCGCTCGAGGTTCTCGGCGAAAATTCGCTGAACGATTTTGTGGTCCTGACCGCGACCGTTCCAGTTGTCGTTGATCATGTCGCCGTTGGACAGGATGGCATCGGGGCTGCCCAGCACATTTTGTATGGTGTCGAAATACGATGCCCAGCGCTTTCGGTCACTTTCGTAGTTGCCCACGTGTACATCGGACATAATCATGAACCGGGCCAGTGGTTGCTCGCCCTTCCTGATGAGGTAGCCCTCGCTGGAGACGACGCCCGGTTGATTGCCCTTGAACGCACGTGCCGTGAGGTTCATGTCCTGGGTAACCTGGATCGGCTTGCCAGCAAACGCCGGGCTGGCCTTCGAGGGAACGGTTCCGTCCGTGGTGTAACGGATGGTCTCTCCAGGGGCCGCCCCCAGCTGAACCGATACTGATTGTTCATAACGTCCACCGCCAACACTGAAGGTCGGAGCATCGGGCATTTCATGCGGCGATGCGACGGCTGGCAGGGCCACAGGCAGCAAGGCAACAGCCAAAAGGGCGGACAATGCTGCATGGCGATACACAGGTGAGGGTCTCGTGGGGTGGTTGGTCATGGCGCTCCGTAATCCCATGCCGTGCTCAATGCACGGTCAATCAATGGTCTTTGTACCCCCTCAGCATTGAGTGAGGCGGTATATGTGGGCCCAACCGGTGATGAACAGCAATCGAGCCCTCGGAGAAAGTTGTATGTACAGGCTGTGCCTACGTAGGGTTTTGGCTGGTGAGGTCTCTTGGTGACAAATGCGGGCAGAGTTGCGCGGTTGTACATACTGGTCATCGCGGCCGTTGGGCAGGTCGAGCAGTTTCGGAGAAGCTTTCGTCCGGCTGGCACCGTAGCTTGGGGTTAACCGCACGATCACGCAGCAGAGACGAAGGAACCCACCATGGCTGAGACCGGAACATCCGATAAGACCAAGTCCTACGACGGCTTCACGGAGGAAGAGCGCGCGGCGATGAAGGAGCGCGCACAGGAACTGAAGAAGGCTCCGCGAAAGAAGGCGTCCAAAGCCGATGGCGAGGCTGACGTCCTGGCAAAAATTGCTGAGATGCCCGAGGGGGACAAGGCCATAGCCGAAGCGCTTCACGCGATCGTCAAGGAGCATGCGCCCGAACTCACGCCAAAGACCTGGTATGGGATGCCGGCCTACGCCAGGGATGGAAAGAACATTGTCTTCTTCCAAAGCTCCCACAAGTTCAAGGCCCGGTATGCCACGCTCGGTTTCGAAGAAAACGCCAAGCTCGACGACGGCGACATGTGGCCCACGTCGTTCGCCCTGAAGGAAATCACGCCGGAGGTCGAGGCAAGGATCGTGGAGCTGATCAAGAGGGCGCTGGGCTGATCGCTGCCTCCGAGGCTCTCTTCCCCGGCCCTAGGCCGGTTGGCTGTTGGCCGGCGGCAGATCCGGATTCATGGGTTCCAGGTCCGGATCTTCTGCCGTCCACACCTGCACAATGGCCCAGGCAACTGCCGCAATGGGAACGGACAATACGGCCCCGATGATCCCGGCGAGGATGGTGCCCGCGGTCAGCGCCATGAGGATGACCAGTGCGTGCAGTTCCAGGGACTTGCCCATGACCACGGGCTGAAGGAGGTCACCTTCAAGTTGATTGACGGCGATCACTGCGATCACGACGATCAGCGCCACGATCGGGCCGTTGGCGACGAGGGCGACCAAAGCTGCCAGGATCCCGGCGACCGTCGCCCCCACCAAGGGGACGAAGGCTCCGATGAACACGATGATTGCCAGGGGGATGGCCAGCGGCACTTGGAGGATGAGCAGGACCGTGCCGATCGCTACCGTGTCCACCAATGCGACGATCGCCGTGCCTCGAACGTAGCCACCCAGGACCTCCATGGTGCGCTTCCCAACCCGGCGAAGCTTGGCTTCCCTCAGGCCGGTGAAGGGTCGCAGGAAGAACTCCCAGATCTTGGCGCCGTCCTTGAGGAAGAAGAACAGGATCACTACCACCAGGCCGGCGCCGGCAAGGAACTCGGTCACCACCGATAACCCAGTAACCGCCCCGGAGCGCACCTGACTGCTCTGCGCGAACTCCACTGCCGCTTCACGGGCCTGGTTCAACTGCTCCCGGTCGATCGGAAACGGCCCGGTCAGCAGGAAGTTCTCCAACTCGTCCAGTCCGGCCGCGGCCTGGCTGATCAGTTCGTCCCACTGGCTGCGCACCGACAGGACGATCACCGTGATGACCCCGCCAAGCACTATGAGAAGGCCCAGGAATGCGACGCCGGTGGCCAGGCCGCCGCGCCAGCCGCGCCGTCGAAGCATATTGACGAACGGTCCTATGGCCGCCGCCAGGATCAGGGATATGAGCACCGGGATAACGAGCAGGCGGATTTGAAGCAGCCCGAAGATCGCCACCACCGTCAGGGTCAGAATGAGCAGTATCTGTGCTGCCCGCACGGACGCGCGGCCCAGGGAGTCCTTCCAGAGGTCGGGCTTGCGTTGCTTGCGGACGGAAACGGGCGCTGTTTCCTCGTGTGCCGTCATCGGGGCTCCTGTACGTTCGCATCGGTCAACCGACCAGATCAAACATAAGCCTACTGACTAATGCCCCTTCCTGGCGCGTCGGATCTAGTGCGTCGGATCTAGTGCGTCGGGTCAGGGTGCGGAGGTATCGGACCTGGGTCGGGAGCCGGCGACGGCCCCGGCGCGGGGTTTGGATCTGGAATGGGGCTGGGTGGAAACGGCGTGGTGGGGTCCGGCGGCGGCACTGGTCCTGGGTCCGGGGGGAACGGCTCGGGCTCGTGAGTGGGAGGAAGGGTCATGATCTCTCCTTTGCGTACGCGGTGTAGTGCTCCGGGCAGATGCTTGCAGCCTACTCCCGGTTGCGTGGCAGCTACAGGGGTGCCAGCATTTGTGAATTTCTAGGTCAAATGACCTAAAGTGAGCATTATGAATGATCTCCTTGAATCTGATCCCACCGGTCCCATCCTGATCGTCGGCGGCTACGGCACCGTTGGCACGGCACTCACGCGACTCGTAGGTACACAATGGCCGTTGCTCCTCACCGGCAGGAACCCGGATCGCGGCAGCCATCTGGCAGGCGGCAACGTGACGCTTCGATGGTGGGACCTCAGCCGCCCGGAACCCTTCGAGGCCAAGGTCAGGGCGGTGATCAGTACTGTCAACGATCCCGATGACAGGGTTCTCCGTGCTGCCGTCACTGCCGGGATTCCGTACGTCGACGTCACCCGCTGGACCAGCCGCGTCACCAGGGCGGCCACCCTGGCAACCCTCCTGCGGCCAACTGCTCCTGTATTGCTGAGCTCTGGCTGGATGGGCGGCGTGATCAACATCGTCGCTGCAGCTTTGGCCCAGGACGCGGGTGGCAGTGACCAGATTGACGTCGCCATCCGCTACGACATCAACGACCGCGCTGGAGTTGACTCTGTGGACTTCATGGACCGGCTGGGACTGGACTTTGAAGTACGCAAAGGCGGTAAGGCCGCCGTCGTACGTCCCTTGAGCGACACCCGTTGGGTGGACATTGCCGGGCACCGTACCAAGGTGGCGCGGCTCGACACGCCCGAACAGTTCACTTTGCCGCTCACCCTGGGCGCCGGATCGGTGGCCACCCGGATCGGCTTCAGCTCCAATACGTCCACGACGGCGTTGCTCGCCGCACGTGCGGTGGGACTGTTCCGCTGGGGTAGTGGGGAACGGTGGTCACCACTACGACGCTCCCTGTTGTACTCGCCCGGCGCGGGCGGCACGGCCCACATCCGTGTTGACGTAAAAGGGCCGGAGGGAATGCGAACGGCCGTCATTTCAGATCCTCAAGGCCAGGCCCATCTGACCGCACTGGGCGGATTGCTGGGGCTGCGCACAGTTCTCGCGGAGGGCGCACGGCCCGGTGTTTCCTTCCCCGAATCCGCGCCGGATCCCGCGTCCCGGCTCGCGGAACTTGAATCGCACGGTGTGACAATATTGAGGTCATGACCGAAAGCAAGGGCGCTCTGAGGAAGGCTGCGCTCCTTGACGCTGCTGAAGAAGTACTGGTCACCAAGGGCAACGCGAATGCTGCAATGCGGGACTTTGCCGCTGCCGCAGGGGTGCGGATCGGGCATCTGCAGCACTACTTTCCCACCCGCTCCGACCTCATCCACGCCGTCCTTGAGCGGGCCCTGGAGCGCTCGCTGCGGCGGCTTGAGGAGACCGCCGGGTTCGACCTCGGCTCAGACGCGTCAGGTACGTTGTCCCGGGACGATTCCTACCGGCTGCTCACTGCGCTGCTTCTGGAGCATTCGGAGTTGGCTGATGTGCGGATGCACGTGGAGATTTGGGCACTGGCCGCCTCGGATGATCAGGCGGCCGGTGCTCTACGGTCCTTTTACACCCAATACGCTGCGCACGTACAAGGCGTGGTCCGGCGGGGCCGGCCGGAACTCTCGGAGCCAACCCTGAGGGGAGTGGCGGCCGCCATCGTCAGTCTCTTTGAGGG
Organism: Paenarthrobacter sp. NPDC091669; assembly: GCF_044756725.1. NCBI lineage: Bacteria > Bacillati > Actinomycetota > Actinomycetes > Micrococcales > Micrococcaceae > Paenarthrobacter > Paenarthrobacter sp. NPDC091669. The sequence goes on along the minus strand of NZ_JBIVTK010000001.1, from coordinate 181,435 downwards.
GGCAGCCGTGACACGATCCGACATCGCGGGGCTACGCACCGAACAAGGCGATCACGCCATCATCCGCACCGCGCAGTGGTTGATCCACGGACAGGAAGCCGCCCAGTGACCCACCTGACGCCCACGCCCGCGCAGCTCCGTTGGCAGCACCTCGAATTCGGCGCCTTCATCCACTTCGGCATCAATACCTTCGCCGGCAAGGAGTGGAGCGACGGCACCATTCCGCCGTCGAAGTTCAACCCAACAGAACTCGACGCCGGAAGCTGGGTTCGTGCGGCCAAGGAAGCCGGAGCGAGGTACTTGATTCTCACTGCCAAGCACCACGACGGATTCTGCCTCTGGCCCACGGCGACAACCGACTACTCCGTCGCGTCCTCGCCGTGGCGCCGTGGTTCAGGCGATGTTGTTCGCGACGTTGCCGAGGCCTGCGCGGAACAGGGCGTAGGGCTGGGGCTCTATCTGTCACCTTGGGACCGGAACGCGGCCTGTTACAGCGATCCCGCAGCCTACGACGACTTCTACGTTCAGCAGCTCACGGAACTCTGCACCGGTTACGGCCCGCTGATGGAACTGTGGTTCGACGGCGCCGGGTCTGTTGGCCGGGAGTATGACTGGGAACGGATCATCGCTGTTGTTAAGGAGCACCAGCCGGACGCCATGATCTTCAACATGGGCCAGCCCACCATCCGCTGGGTAGGCAATGAAAACGGACTGGCGTCAGACCCCGTGAACTACGTGGTGGACCGCACGTCCGATACCCAGTACACGGATTCCAGCTCCGGGCTGCGGGCCGAACACTATCTGCCGCCGGAGTGCGATGTTTCCCTCCGCCGCGGCTGGTTCTGGCACCCGGACGACGAGCCCAAATCCACCGAACACCTGCTTGCGATTTACTACCAATCGGTGGGAATGGGGGCGAACCTCCTGCTGAACCTTCCGCCGGACACGCGTGGGTTGATTCCGGAGCAGGATGTCGCGAGGCTCCAGGAGTGGAAGGCCGAGCTGGACCGTCGCCTCTCCGGCGCGGTTGAAGCCACTGTTGAACATCACGACGGCGGAGCGACCCTGGGCTTTCCGGCCGCGGTGACATTCAACCAGCTGGAGCTCGTGGAGGACCTGAGTTCGGGGCAGCGGATCACCCAGCACACGGTGTTTGGTGATGACGGTATTGGTGATCCCGGTATTGGTGATCCCGGTGTTGGGGGAGCGGGACCTGGTGGAGTGGGCCTTGTTGAGGGGAAGACGGTGGGCAACCGTCGCATTCACCAATTGCCCGTTGTCACCGCGAAAAGGTTGCACGTGAAACTAAGCGGTGAGGGTGAAGGTGGCCGCCTTAGCTCAGCGCGTGTCTATACGGGAGCCCTGGATGCCGCAGTGCCGATGATTCCCGAAGGCTACGAAGCCCCTACGGACGCGCCTGACTAGCAGCACATCCTCTGCGCAACGGAGGCTGGTTCGGGGTGGCTCGGGCCCTGGGTTCTGGAGGGGCTAATAATGTCAGTGCCTCCTGCGAGAGTTGGGGCATGAAGCAGATCCGGGAAGGGCAAGCGAAGTCGGCGGCGTTGTCTGCTGCGCCGCTTCTTGCTTTGTCTCAAGGGGTGGCTCGGGCCGGCACCATCAGTGGCGATCTGATTGGGCAGTTGCGGGTGCTGGAGGAGATGAAGTCAGCTATTTCCGGGTTGCAGGCGCAGATTGCTGTGGCGTTTGATCTGGCGCAGCGGGCTGAGCAGGCCGAGGCCGGGGTGCCGGCGGCGGAGCGTGGCAAGGGCGTCGGGGCGCAGGTGGCGTTGGCGCGGCGGGAATCACCCAACCGTGGCTCGAGGTTGTTGGGGCTGGCCAAAGCCCTGGTGACGGAGATGCCGCGGACCCTGGCGGCGTTGAACAAAGGCCTGCTCAACGAATGGCGGGCCACGCTGTTGGTGAAGGAAACAGCGTGTTTGTCGGTGGAGGACCGGGCTGCGGTGGATGAAGAACTCGCCCCTGATACCGGGACGTTCGACGGTGTTGGTGACCGGGCCCTGGTCGCCGCCGTGAAAGCTGCCGCGTACCGGCGTGATCCACGGTCCGTGGCGCGGCGGGCCAGCCACGCCGCGACGGAACGGACCGTGAGTCTGAGACCGGCGCCGGACACCATGACCTACCTGACCGCGCTGCTCCCGGTCGCCCAAGGCGTCGCAGCCTATGCCGCGTTGACCCGGGCCGCTGATGCCGCCCGTTCCAGTGGTGATCCCCGTGGCCGTGGCCAAGTCATGGCCGACACCCTGACCGAACGCATCACCGGCACCCCGGGCGGGGTCGCCGGGGTTGAACTCCAGCTCGTCATGACCGACCGGACCCTGTTCCAAAGCGACTCCGAACCCGCCCGGCTCCACGGCTACGGCATCGTCCCGGCGGAGTGGGCCAGAACCCTCATCCGTGCAGAAGAGCCCCACGCCCGGGCCGGGACAAACGCCGCGGCAGAGCAGGACCAGGACTTCGCGGTCTGGGTCCGGCGGCTCTACACCGCGCCCCAAAGTGGTGATTTGTTGGCGATGGACTCCAAAGCCCGGCTCTTCCCCCACCGACACCGGCGATTCATTCAAGCCCGGGACCATACCTGCCGGACGCCTTACTGCGACGCGCCCATCCGGCACATCGACCACATCGTGCCCTGGCACTTAGGCGGCACCACCACCCTGGACAACGCCGCAGGACTCTGCGAAGCCTGCAACCACACCAAAGAAAACCCCGGCTGGACCGCCACCCCCCTGCCCGCAGAAACCCTGTCAGCAGACACCCACACCCTGCACATCAGCACACCCACCGGACACAGCTACCAATCCAAAGCCCCGCCACTCCCCGGACACCGACCCTCCAGAACGTGAACCACGGGGGAGCAGTTACAGCCGCCCTCAAAAAGTTTTCAAAAAACTTTGTACCCTGCGTAACCCTTTGGTGTCCGTGGTCGATTACGTCTGTGAAAGGGCCGAGCTGGAATTTGTCCCCCATCATGTTCCAGCTCGGCTCTTCCTTGTCCGGGGGAGTTTGTCCAAAGCAGTTATCCGGACAAGCGGGTCCTCCCTGGGGATGGCCCGGCAGAGCAGATACCCTTGGTGTGGTTGTCCCTCGTTCAACGCGGGTGACCTGGCTGAAAAGCCACGGACCTGCCGCCGATCGAAAGTCCCACAATTGTGACCGACGCATTGACCGACGAAGCGCTTCATGCGCTCAAGGGCAATACCGCGGAACTGTTCAGCGCCGTCTACCAGGCCTACGCGGGCCAGGTTCTCGGATACCTGACGGCCAAAGGCGTGCCCGATCCTGAAGCAAGTACGCAGGACGTGTTCCTGGCAGTGTTGCCGCGGCTCGATGATCTCAGCGGTGGCGTCCATGGCTTGCGGACTTTCATCTTCTCGGTGGCCCACGCACGCATGGTGGATGAGCACCGGAAACAAAACAGGGCGCCGATACAGCAAGAATTCGAGCCCGAACGGGACACACGCGAATCGAGCTCTGCGGAGGCCGAAGCTTTGTCCAGGCTGGCGCCATATGAGGTTGCGGCGCTCCTGGACAACCTGGGTGACGAACAACGGGAGGTCCTGCATCTCCGCCTCGTGGCCGGCCTGACGGTTGAACAGGTAGCCGACATCATGGGGAAAACTGCTGGCGCAGTCAAGCAATTACAGCGCCGGGCCCTCATTACGCTCCGTGAGCATTCGGCAGTAAAGGAATATGTGTCGCCATGACATCCAGGCAAACAGAACGCGAAGCGATCGTGGACGAGCTACTGCTCGACGCCGGACTCGCCGACGCCTCAGACGTCCGCCAAACGCTGGTTTCGCTGGGTACCTTTGCCAACCTTCCGGCTCCCGCTCCCAGCCCGGAACTTGCTGCCATGATCGCCGGCCCGCACGATGAACTGTCCAAGCGCCGCTGGCGTCACCAGCACCGGACCGCGGTGGTCAGCATCGCGGTAGTGGCTGCAATGGGACTTGGGGTGAGCGGCGTCGCTGCGGCCAGCTCGGGATTCACCCGGAACCCTTCCTTCATTGACCAGCTCATCAGCAACTTCCACCCCCGACCATCAGTCGCGGCACCCGAACTGCCATCGAATGACGCTCCCCGGGTCACCACGGAACCGGCACCTGCTGCAGACCCCGCGGCGATTCCACCTGCCTCGGATGCTTCATCCATCCCCGTGCCCGCGCCTGCTACCGCCGATAATGTGGCACAGGCACAGGCACAGGCACAGGCACCCGATGCCGCCCCGGCAGTGCCAACACCGAAGCCCGCTGACGCCGTGCCTGCTGACACCTTCGCTGCGCAGCCGGGCGCTGCCGACGCAAGCGCCGCCCAACCAAGAACTGCCAAGCCGAACAAATCACTTGACGGCGCAGCCCAGGAGCCGCAGGCCCAGGGGAACCAGCTCCGGCGCCAGGGCGCAGATGCCCCTAAGCCTGAAGCGTCAAAAGCCGACACCGGAAAACCGGCAAAGCCCGGGCTCGGCAGCAAGCAAGGAGCGCTGCTTCCGCCGCTGTCTGACAAGCGCACCGACGAACAGCTCCAGCCCGTGATGGACAAGTGGAAGAAGTGGCTGAAGCAGGGTCACCGCTAAACACCTGCCGCCTGGTACAGATGCAGCATATTCGGCCAGGATGCCCACCGGTGGGCGGGTAGTCTGGGGGCATGATGCATGTCAACGATCCTGCCGTCGTGGAACGCTTGATGCGAACAAAAGGCACGTGGGCCATCGTGGGCCTCAGCACCAACCAATGGCGTTCCGCGTATGAGGTCTCGCTCTATGTCAGGGACACCATGGGCATGGAAATCATTCCCGTCAATATCAAGGGCGAGGACGTGCACGGCGAGAAAGGGTACCCAACGCTGGCGGACATTCCGGCAGCCAAGCATCCCATCGACGTTGTTGAGTGCTTCGTCAACTCCCAGCGAGTTGGCGCGGTGATCGACCAGGCGATTGCGATCGGCGCCAAGGCTGTGTGGCTCCAATTGGGCGTATTCGACGACGAAGCTACCCAGCGTGCCAAGGACGCGGGCCTCGAAGTGGTAGTGAACTCCTGCCCGGCACGCGAAGGCTGGCACTACGGCTTGTGATTCCAGGCCCGATTCCTCTGTTAGATTTCAGCTGAATCATTTCTTGAGTCTTGGGGGACAGCCATGTTCGGCGGCCATTCTGCGGTGCCATTTTCCAGTCCCAGCAGGCGGGCCGCTTTCGGCATCTTCGGCGCTTCCGTGGTGGCCGGCCTGACAGCCTGTACAGCAGCGGAAAGTTCGACGCCGGCGCTGACGCCCACTGGTGCGGCCGGGTCGCCTGAGGTGCCGGGCCAGAACGGTGCACTGGGCGTCGGAGGCGAGGTTCCGACGTCGTCCGCTTCGCCGGCGTCGACGCCAACCCCGACGCCAACTCCCACCAAGCGGATCCGGCGCACCTTCATTCCGGACTATCAACTCCCGCCGATCGTGGGCGGCTTGGCGCCAGTGATCAGCAAGATCGCGACCAAGCACCCGGTGGTGTTCCTGACCATCGATGACGGCAACATCAAGACGCAGGAATCCGTGCAGCTGATGGCGGAGTACGACTACCCCGCGTCACTGTTCCTCACCAAGGACACCGTGGCGGACAACCCGGCTTTCTTCAACGCCTTCAAAAGCCAAGGCAGCCTGATTGAGAACCATACGGTTACGCACAACATCAACATGGTCCGGCAGTGGGGTTACCAGCAGCAGGTCAACGACATGGTGGGGATGCAGGAGTACGCGTTCCAGCACTACGGCCGCCGTCCCACGCTGTTCCGGCCGCCTGGAGGGGCCTACTCCAACGTGATGCGGCAGGCCGTGGCGGCGTCGGGCATGACGGCGATTGTCACCTGGGAAGCCAAAGCCAACGCGGGGAAGATGGACTATCAGGTGGGGAACTCCCTGCGTCCGGGGGACATTGTGCTCATGCATTTCCGTGCCGAATTCGCCGCCGACCTCGCTGCTTTCCGTGCGGCCCAGTTGGCTGCGGGGCTGGAAGTGGTGCTGCTGGAGGACTTCCTGGGCGTGGCGTAGGCGCTGGCGTGTAGATAGGCATAGGCACTGGCTTGGACGTGGCCTCGCGTCCGGAGCGCCAGTAGGCTCGCTCCATGGACGTTTCCACCCTCCGCGACATCTGCCTGGGCTTTCCAGGCGCCTTTGAAGACTTCCCGTTCGGACCTGAGACGTCCGTGTTCAAGGTGCGGGCCGCCGTCGCCGGGGGTGCCCGCCACGAGGCGAAGATGTTTGCCCTTTCCACGATGGATCCGGACAACTGGTCCGTGAGCCTCAAGTGCGAGCCCGCATTGGCGGAGCAGCTCAGGGCGGCGAACCCCGAAATCACGGGTGCCTGGCACATGAACAAGACCCATTGGAACGGTGTCCGCCTGGATGGTGCCCTGTCCGACGCCATGGTGCGGGACATGGTGGAGGACTCCTATGACCTGGTGGTGGCAACGTTGAGCCGCAAGCAGCAGGAGCAACTGGGCTGGGCCCGGCTCGCAAAACCGCAGGGCAACTGACACGCCCGCGTGCACCCTCCCCACGGCGCTGACATGGGGCTAGATTGATACTGCATACCTAAAGACCTCAGCTACGGGCTGGTCAGGAGCGGTTTGATGCTGGATCAGAAGACACTGGACCACCTTTGGAACTTTCGCGATCCTGCAGCCTCGGAAGCCAGATTCCGCGCCGCGATGATCGAGGAAATGTACGACGCCGATGAACGTGCTGAGTTGGCAACGCAGCTTGGGCGGGCCATCAGTTTGCAAGGCCGCTTTGAGGAAGCCGATGCACTTCTGGATGACATCGACGACGACGAGCCCACCGTGGGCGTGCGCATCCTCTTGGAGCGCGGGCGGGTTTTGAATGCCGGCGGACATCCCGCCATGGCCGTTCCCCTCCTGGAGCAGGCTGCCGAGTTGGCGGACCACCTTGGTGAGGAATTCCTGGCCGTCGATGCATTGCACATGCTCTCCCTCGCGGATGCCGCGCACGCCGAGGTGTGGATGCGAAGTGCCCTCGAATATGCCTCGACAGCCCGTGATGAGCGGACCAAGCGCTGGATGATTGCTTTGCACGTTGGCCTCGGCACGTTTCTGAGCGGTAAAAAGCGGCTCACGGAGGCCATGGTGGAGTTCCAATTGGCCGAACAATGGGCGGAACGACTGGGATCCGAGGGGCAGAAGGCTTTGGCCAGGGAGGCCATCACGGAGTGCGGAAAGGCCCTCGCCGAAGGCCCGTAGAAAGATCACGCTTTGACAAATGTTGATCGAAACTGCCGCGAAATATTGATTTTCGATCATTCGTGGTGAATTATGTCACAGAAGGTTGGTGCTGCCAGAGCGCCAACCCAGACTGTCTGACTGAACGGCTTTCCGCCGCAACAGTCGACACTACGAGTCACTGGAGGGTTTAGAAATGAACGTTCAGCACCAGTCCGTCGGTCGCCGTGGATTCCTGCGCGGAGCACTCGCTGCAGCCGTGCTCGTGCCCATGGGGGGAACCATTGCTTCATGCGCCGCAGGTGGCGGCACCACAACCACCGGCCCCACGGGCACCGTCTCCGAGACCAACCCGTTCGGCATGGCAGACAAGGCCGCCCTCGACGCCGTGATCTTCAAGGGTGGCTACGGGATCGACTACGTCGAGTTCGCCGGCAAGATCTTCGAGAAGACACATGAGGGCTCCACCGCCAAGATTTCCCCGTCCACGGACATCGCCCAGGAACTCCAGCCGCGCTTCGTCGGTGGCAACCCGCCGGACCTGATCGACAACTCCGGCGCGAAGGCGATCGGCTTCAGCACCATCCTTGCCCAGCTTGAAGACCTCACCAGCGTTGTGGAGGCCAAGAACCTTGAGGGCAAGGTCATTAAGGACACCCTGTACACAGGCGTACTGGCTCCGGGCACTTTTGACGGCAAGCTTGCCGCACTGAACTACGTCCTGACCGTCTTTGCCGTGTGGTATTCGGATTCCCTCCTCAAGGAGAACGGCTGGACCGTTCCCAAGACCTGGGATGAGATGTACGCACTGGGCGAGCAGGCCAAGGCCAAGGGCAAGTACCTCTTCGTCTGGGGCAAGGAAGCGGCCACGTACTACCAGGAACTGGCCATCGCCTCCGCTATCAAGGAAGGCGGCGACGACGTTCGCCTCGCCCTGGAGAACCTCAAGGCCGATTGCTGGTCGCACCCGGCCATCCAGTCCGTCTTCACGGCCCTTGACAAGATCGTCAAGGCCGGCTTCTTCAAGCCCGGCGGTTCCGGCACCCAGTTCACGGCCGCCCAGGCACAGTGGAGCAACGCCCAGGAGGCTGTGTTCTACCCCTCGGGTTCCTGGATCGAAAACGAAATGAAGGACCAGACCAAGGCCGGCTTCAACATGATGGGCGCTCCGGCCCCGTCCGTGAGTGCAAGCCCCAAGATGCCGCAGACAGCACTCCACAGCGCTGCAGGCGAGCCGTTCATCGTTCCGAGCCAGGGCAAGAACGCCGCCGGAGGCAAGGAACTGCTCCGGATCATGCTCTCCAAGGAAGCGGCTACCAACTTCGCCAAAACCAAGCTCGCGCCCACGATCGTCAAGGACACCGTTCCGGCCGATGGTTTCGGGTCCACAGCCTTGGTTTCGCAAACGAAGATGCTCAGTGACGCCGGCGAGAATATCTACACCTGGAACTTCATCGATCTCTACGGCACCAACAAGGACCAGCTGGTGGTTTGGAACACCTTCCTGGACGGCAAGTCTGACGTTGCAACCCTCACCTCCGCACTCCAGAACATCACCGACAAGGTCCGCAACGACAGCTCGGTCAAGAAGATCGAAGTGAAGTGACCTCAGTGAAAACTCAGCAGAGCCGGAACGACGACGGCCTGGCCGCCGTCGTTCCGGCGCCGGCTCCACCGCAAGTGATTAAGCGGCGGCGGAAGCCGTTGACGTGGGACAAGGTCAGTTTCTTTGGGGTCTTCCTCGGACTGCCGTTGGCGATCTACCTCTTGTTCGTCATTTGGCCGTTCATCCAGGCCTTCGGATATTCGCTGACGGACTGGTCCGGTTTTTCGCCGAACCAGAACTTCATCGGCCTTGAAAACTATGTGAAGATCTTTACCGACGACATCTTCATGAAGGCGATGTCCAACAACATCGTCCTGGTGATCTTCCTCCCGATCATCACCATCATCCTGAGTTTGGTGCTTGCCTCGCTGGTGACAGTGGGTGGAAGCAGCAAAGGCCAGATCAAGGGTTTGCGCAATTCCAGCTTCTACCGCGTGGTCTCGTTCTTCCCGTACACCATTCCCGCAGTAGCCATTGGCATCATGTGGGGGCAGATCTACGATCCCTCCGGTGGACTGCTGAACGGCATCCTCACCGGGATGGGCCTGGACCAGTTCAAGGACTTCGCCTGGCTGGGTGATAAGAACACCGCCATGATCGCCACCATGTTCGTGATCGTGTGGGGCTTTGTCGGCTTCTACATGGTCCTGTTCGTGGCCGGCATCAAGGGCATTCCTGCGGAGCTTTTCGAAGCTGCCAGGATCGACGGCGCGGGCCGCTTCCGCACCGCAATGTCCATCACCATCCCGCTGATCCGCGACAACATCCAGACCGCCTACATCTACATGGGCATCCTGGCTTTGGATGCGTTCGTCTACATGGCTGCGCTGAATTCCGGCGGTGGCCCGGACAACTCCACGCTGGTCATGGCACAGCAGCTGTTCTTCACTGCCTTCAGCAAGGGCCAGTTCGGCCTTGCAAGTGCCATGGGCGTTGTGCTGGCGGTTGCCACGCTGATCTTCTCCGGTTTGGTGTTCCTGGTCAACCGGCTCACCGGCGGCGATAAGGATGTGAGCCTGTAATGAGTACCAAAGTCTCAACGCCGGAAATGAAGTCACTGCACTTCCAGCCCCGGACCCCGGCAACCACCAAGGGCGACAAAGTGGTGGGAGCGGTGTCCCACACCGCGCTGACCATCTGGACCCTGATCGTTATCCTGCCGCTCCTGTGGACGTTCATGTCCTCGTTCAAGACGTCCAGCGAGATCTTTGCTTCACCGTTCGCTTTGCCCGGTGAATGGAAGCTGGACAACTACGTCAAGGCCTGGAGCGACGCCGGCATCGGCAGCGCCTTCCTGAACTCGATCGTCGTAGTGGCGGCAGCGCTGGTCATTGTCATGGTCCTCGGTGCCATGTGTGCCTACGTCCTGGCCCGGTACACGTTCCGTGGCAGCCGGGCCATCTACTACCTGATGCTCGCCGGGCTGACGTTCCCGATCTTCCTCGCCATGGTGCCGTTGTTCTTCGTGCTGAAGAACATGGGACTGCTGAACACCTTGCCGGGCCTGATCCTGGTGTACGTGGGCTTCGCGCTTCCGTTCACGGTGTTCTTCCTCTTCTCCTTCTTCAAGTCCCTGCCGCACGAAATCACCGAAGCAGCAGCCCTTGACGGCGCGGGGGAGTGGCGGACGTTCTTCCAGGTCATGTTGCCGATGGCCAAGCCGGGCCTCGCCTCGGTTGCCATCTTCAACTTCCTGGGCCTCTGGAACCAGTTCCTGATTCCGGTGTCCATCAACGCCGCCGGACCGCGCGTCCTTTCCCAGGAACTCGCGGCCTTCGCCGGCCAGATGGGCTACGCAGTGGATTACGGCGCGCTGTTCGCAGCCGTCAGCGTCACCGTCATTCCGGTGCTCATTGTCTACGTGATCTTCCAGCGACAGCTGCAGGGTTCCGTTTCGCAGGGCACGTCGAAGTAAGCGTCCCGAAGTAGTACAACCAAGCTAAAAACAGCGTTCGACGGCGGTCCTCACCTTAAGGTGCGGGCCGCCGTCGAGTTTTTGTACAGCTCCCGCCCTTTAGAAGGCCGGTTAAGGGCATTTCCTGTACAAAAACTCTGTCAGGATGGAAAGGATTCTGTAGTGCAACGAAAGGCAGCAGCCCGTGATCTTCATTGTGGTCAAGTTCAACGTCAAGCCCGACTGGTCCGAGCGCTGGCTGGACCTCGTGGGAGACTTCACCGAAGCAACCCGCGCTGAGCCCGGCAACCTGTGGTTCGACTGGTCCCGCAGTGTGGATAACCCCAACGAGTTCGTGTTGGTGGAAGCCTTCCAGGACGATGCCGCCGAAGCCCACGTCAACAGCGCCCACTTCAAGAAGGCCATGGCGGACATGCCGCAGGCCCTCGTGGAGACGCCCCACATCATCAGCCGGCAGTTCGAGGGCAGCGGCTGGGACCGCATGGGTGAGCTGACCATCGCGTAGGGGGAAGCAACAAAGAGGCGGTGCCGGACTCGTTGAGCCCGGCACCGCCTCTTTAAGCACTGCTCCTCAGAACATCCAGGGGATCTCGGCATGGCCAAAGTCGCTGAACGAGCCGAAACGTCCCGCCTTGAACGCCAGCACCTCGCCGTCCCGGTCCCGGCACGTGGTGACCTGGCCGAAGAAGACCTGGTGATCGCCGACGTCGTACTGCTGCACCACGCTGCAGTCCGCCTGGGCGAGGGCGCCCTTGATGACCGGCAGGCCGTTGTCGGTGATGTCGAAGTCGCCGTCGCCGAAGCGGTCCCCGCCGCGGACGGCGAACCGCCGGGCCACGGACTCCTGTTTAGCGCCGAGGATGGAAACCGCGAACTTGCCGCTCTCCAGCAACGCCTCGCCGGTGCGGGTGCCGAAGTTCAGCGAGATCATCAGGATGGGTGGTTCCAGGCTGATGGACGTCAGCGAGCTGATGGTCATACCGTATTGCTCGTCCTCGTGCTGGGTGGTGACCACGGCGACGCCGGTGAGGAAACGGCCCATGGCGCGGCGCATCCCCATGGCGTCGGGGATGGTGAAGGCTGGTGCCAGGCTCATGTCAGTTGCTCCGCTCCGCTGGTGCTGGATCCGTGTAGTACCGGACTTCGAACATCTTTGCGCCATTCTCCGAGACCCACGGTCCGTGTTCCATGCCCGGCGGACGGGTGGCCCAGTCACCGGCCTTGAAGGTCCTGCCGAGGCGTTGGTCCACGAATGAACCCTCGAAGATAAACACCTCTTCCCAGAAATCGTGGGTGAGGACGCCGTTGGGGGACGTGTCCGTTCCGGGCTCGAACTTGAGGATCCGGGTGACGCTGTCGTTGTCCGAATCCCGGGCAAGGATCGCTTCGGAGAGGCCCTCGATGTGCGGGGTACAGGGTGCGAAGTCCACCGACGATACGGGGGTGAACTCGAATTCGGGCTTTGCCATGGTCAGATCCCCTCCGATGCGGTGGTGCCGTCGATGCCGTAGGAGCCCAGGAACGTGTCCAACTCGGCCACCAGCGCGTCATAGCCGTAGTTCCGGTAGGTGTAGGCGCCCCGGACCACGAAGGGCGCACCGGCGTAGAACATTTCGTACTGCTGGTGGCGGCCGGCGAACTCGGAACCGATGATGTCCCAGGCCAGTTTGAAGAGTTTGACGCGCTCCTCGCTGGTGACGCCGGGCGACTGGACGTAGCGTTCCATGTCCGGGCGGGTCACGCTGCTGGTCATGTCGGCAACGCTGGACGGCAACTGCAGGACGCCGCCGCCCACCAGGTCCCTGAGGATCGAGATCACACGGGGGTAGGTTTCGGACTGCAAGCCCATAGCCCCGTACAGGGCGCTCTTTCCGGGAACCCTCATGCCGGCGTCGTCCGTTGTTGCCGTGTATTCCGCGGCGAGAACCGCCGATTCAACGGACTGTACGATTGCGGCGAGTTCGCCGAGCTTCTCCTGGACGCCGGGGATCTTGTCCGTGCCGTTCACCTGCGTTACTTTGCGGGCCACTGAGGCGATGAACTTCAGCTTGGTGGAGAACCGGATCTGGGCCTGCCAGTTACCCAGTGCGTGGGCGCCGGTGTCGAAGAACTGGCGGCGCAAGGTGTCGATGTTCCGGTTGATGAACACGCGGTCCCAGGGAATGAGCACGTCATCGAAGACCACAAGCGCATCGGGTTCGTCGTAGTGGCTGGTCAGCGGGTAGTCGAAATCGCTGGTCGCGGCCGGGGCGAACGGGCGGCGGCAGTAGAGCTTCAGGCCGTCGGTGGCTACGGGGATGGCGAAGCTGACGGCGAAGTCCACGTCGTCCGGGCCCAGGGGCTTGATGCAGGTGACGAAGACTTCGTCCGCGATCGCGGCGCCTGTGGCAAGCATCTGTGAGCCGCGGACAACAATGCCCTCCTCGGTTTCACGCACGACGCCGACCTGCAGGTATTCGCCTTCCCAACCGGACGCTGTGGTTGCCCGGGAAACCTGCGGGGGAATGATCGCGTAGGAAAGGTACAGGTTTTCGGACAAGACCTTCTTGTAGTACCGCTCCACGTTCCCGGCGAAGTCACGTTCCTCATTCTTGAAGACGTCCGGGTGGGAACCGAACGCTGCGAAGAAGGTCCCCACGTGGTCAGGGCTGCGGCCTACCCAGCCGTGCGTGTGCTTGGCCCACTTTTCGATTGCCTGGCGCCGCAGGACGAGTTCCTCCTGCGTGCGGGGAGCGGCAAAGGTCCGGTTGGCCGGTCCGTCGATCTCCTCGGAGTGGAACTGCATTCCGTTGGCGGGATCGGCTGCGATGTCGAACAGCTCGGACATGGTCCGGGCAACCTTCGCGAAGGCCGGGTGTTCCAGGACGTTGCCGACTACCTCGCCATCGAGGATCACTGTCCGGCCGTCGTTCAGGGACTTCAAATACTGCTTACCGGTTCTCATCGAAGTGAGCCTTTCTTGATTTTGTAGTTATGTTCAATGGTGGTCCCATTCGGGAACGAGAGCTCCAACTTCCAGGAAGTTCCATCCACGAACTTTCCATCCAGCAACGGCAGGGTGCCGCCAAGGCACATGAAGTCGGCGTCGCCGATGTCGGTACGGTCCAGAAGGCGCTCGACGACGTCGGCCGGCTTGCGCAGGCCGCTCAGCGAACCTTCCTGGTACAGGTTTCCGTCAACCCAGGTGCGTGCGGTGCACTGGTCGAGGTCAAGGTCTTCCAGCGATTCGACGGCGATGACCTCAGCGGCGACAGGCTTGGGACAGGCACGCTTGGAGTCTCCGATGTCCCGGGCTTCAATGTCCCGGTCCGTGTGGTCCGAGCCGATCCCGAGGTAGTACTGACCGTTGTGGCGGATATAGAGAGGCTCAATCTCACCGGAGGTCAGGTTCTCCGAGGTGTCATGCTCGCCCGCCGTGTCGAACAGATCCGAGTCCATCCGATAGAACATGGGGACCTCTGGCGGTGGAGCCACCCCGATGGCTGCCAGTTCATCGATGTGGTGCTGGACTGCTTTCGGATCCCGGCCTGTGTAACCGGCCACCACTCCGTGGAAATCCGTGACCACGATGGTCTTCTCTGTGCCCACTACCCGGAAGGTGAGGGGGACTTGCCTTGCTGTTTCCATTCCGTCTCCTTGAGTGCTTCTCAACGGTGTTGGTTCTAAACGGTGAGTGTGTCGTAGGCGGCAAGGCGGTCTCCGATGACGGGGAACTCGCTGCGGACCGCCTGGACCTGAAGGGGATCGATGTCCACCAGCAGCACTGATTCCGCGTCGTCCGCTTCGGCCAGGACGTTGCCGGCGGGGTCCACCACCCGGCTGTGCCCTCCGAGGTCCACACCTTCCTGCGTGCCTGCCGCGTTGCAGGCGATCACGAAGATCTGGTGCTCCAGTGCCCTGGCCGTGGTGAGCAGGCGCCAGTGTTCACGCCGGGCCGCCGGCCAGGCCGCGGGAACGATCACGATCCCTGCGCCACGGTCGCTCAACTCCATCCACAATCCCGGGAAGCGGAGGTCGTAGCAGGTGATGCCTGCAACCGCCCCAAAGGGCAGGCGAACCACGGGAAGCGAGGACCCGGCTGTCAGCAGGCTCGCCTCTTTGGACTGGTAGCCGAACACATGGATCTTCCGATACGTGTGGACCACGTTGCCATCAGGGCCCAGCAAAATGGAGGTGTTGCTGAGCCGGCCGTCGTCGCCCGCCTCGATGATGCTGCCGAGATGAAGGTAGACGCCCAGGTCTTTGGCTACCCGTGAGCACATGGTTACCGTGGGGCCGGTGAGCTTCTCTGCCAAGGCCTCGTATTCGTCGAAGTGGAAGTAGCCTGCGCTCCACAGCTCCGGCAGGACGATCAATTCGGCGCCGTTGATGCCCCGAAGGATGGCTTCGACGCGCTGGATGCGGTCTTCGCGGGTTTCGGAGTCCGGGCTGGCTACCTGGACGAGTGCGATTTTCATGCTTTTTCCTTTGCCGGGGTGCCGTGTGATTCGTTGTCCAGGTCGCTGAGGCGAAGGCCCTTGGTTTCCTTGGCAAACATCACCGAGACCATGGAGATCAGACCCATGGCGGCCAGGTAGATGCCGATTGCATAGCCGGTGCCGAAAGCGCTGTAGAGGGCCAGGGCAATGATCGGTGACAACGACCCGGCGATCAGTGATGCCAGGTTGTAGGCCACTGAGGTGCCGCTGTACCGGACGTCGGTGGGGAAGAGTTCGGAGAAGAAGGCACCGATGACCGAGCTGTACGCGGCGAAGATCAGCAGGCCGCCCACGGCAGCCGCGATGATTCCCCAGGTCTGTCCGGTATTGAGCAGGGCGAAGAACGCGAAGGCCCACACCATGGTGGCAATCGACGCTCCGATCAGGATGGGTTTCCGGCCCACCTTGTCCGCGTACAGAGCCAGGATGGGAATGGCGACGACGGCCACGCCCTGCCCGATCATGACGGCCGTGAGGCCCGTCTGCCTCTGCAGCCCCATGATCTGGGTGACGTAGGTAATGATGAACAGCGAATAAATGTAGAAGCCTGCGTTTTCGCCCATCCGGCTGCCGGTGGCGATGAGGATCTCGCGCCAGTTGCGGCGGAACAGGATGGTGAGCGGCATCTTCCGTTCCTTGTTGCCTTCGGCTTCGCGCTTCCGCTGTGCTTCCTTGAACAACGGGGTTTCCTGCACGTAGAGCCGCAGGACGAGGCCAATGACCACCAGCAGGGCAGACAAACCGAACGCGATGCGCCAGCCCCATGCCAGGAACTCGCTCTCCGGCATGGTGGCGGCGAGGATGGCCAGGACACCGGCAGCCATCAGGTTGCCCAGGGGCGGTCCCATGTTGGGCCATGATGCCCAGAACGCGCGCCGTGCGCTCTCATTGCTGTGTTCGGAGACGAGGAGGACGGCGCCACCCCACTCGCCGCCCAAGGCAAATCCCTGGATCAAGCGGAGCAGAAGGAGGAGCAGGGGTGCTGCGAGGCCGATCGCTGCGTACGACGGGATGAAAGCGATGAGGGTGGTGGCGACACCCATGAGCATCAAGCTGGCAACCAAAGTGGCGCGCCGGCCGTGTTTGTCGCCCAAGTGCCCCAGGACTATGGCGCCGATCGGACGGGCCAGGAAACCAGCCGCGAACGTCCCGAGTGCCAGCATGGTGCCCACCAGGGGATCGTCGGTGGGGAAGTAGAGCTTGTTGAATACCAGCGCCGCGGCAGTGCCATAGAGGAAGAAGTCGTACCATTCGACGGCCGTGCCGGCCAGGCTCGAAGCAGCCACCACAGGCAAGCTGGAGTGCTTCTGTTGCCTCAGTTCTGCTTTCTTCAAATCGGTCATTGTGGGGATCCTTTGCGATTGGGAACTGCGGAGCTTCCGGTGAATCGGGCCGCGTATCCCAGGAAAATTGGGGTATTTCCGATGCGTGAGCGGAGTCACTGAACAACACTGTAGACGAGTTGTATACAACCTGTCTATATTTGAAGAAGAAGTTTTCAGGAACGTCCCGAACAGTCTTGAATGCAACTCGTATACTGGGCTACGCGAGAAAGGCTCTGCATGATCCAGATGACCCCCACTGCACAGTCGCAGCCAGAAGTGGCCTACCAGTGGATGAAAAGCTACATCGCAGCCCTCCCTCGCGAGGAAGAAACTTTCCTGAACGAGGGAGTCCTGGCCAAGACCACGGGGACCTCACGAACGCCCGTCCGTGAAGCCCTGTTGCGCCTCGAAGCTGAGGGATTCGTCAAGCGGATCCCGCACAAGGGCGCCTATGTGCCACCCATCTCCGACCCCGATGTCCGCGCCATTCTGCAAGCGAGGTCGGTGGTGGAAAAGTGGGCCGTCTCTGCCGTGGAAACCATGCTTGATGCCCAGATCGATGCCTTCCAGCGCGTCATTGACCAGCAGCGGGAAGCCCGGGATGATCCCGCCAGGTTCATTGAGCTCGATACGGAGTTCCACACCCTCATGGTCCGTGCAGGCGGCAATCCCGTCCTCGCCGACTTCTACGCCTCACTCCGGCAAAAACAACTCAGGATCGGCGTCAAAGCCGTCACCCAGGGAACGGATCGTGCCGGAGACGTCCTCCGCGAACACCAATTGATCGTGGACGCGCTCCGCAGCAGAAGCCTCGACGCAGCGCACCAAGCCATCGATGCGCACCTGGATTCCACCCGACTGGCAGTTATCGGGTACTAGGCTCCGCTAGTCCTCGCTGTGCAGTTCCCGTTGCCGCGCACTGAGCAACTCAAACTCCGGCCGGGCAGCCACGAACCGTTCAACGGCGTCGAGCACTTGCTGCAGGTGGGCGTGATCCGGGGCCACCAATGCGGCTCCAATCAGTGCGCGCCGATGCTGGTCCTGGAACCCGGTCTCCGCAGCTGACACGTCGAAGCGGCGTTTGAGCTCGGCGACGAGGGGCCGGACCATGGAGCGCTTCTCTTTGAGGCTATGGACGTCGCCCAAAAGGACATCGAATTCAACCCAGCCGATCCACATGGTCCATTATCACCGCAGGTCAGGCGACGTGGGCCATGTGGACTTGATCAAATCTTGAGCCAACGCAGCAAGGCGCCTTGAGTTCCGTTCGGCAGTGTCTATGAGGTTGGCCCACAACGGCCGACGGACTCATTCGCTGCTAGTTACCCAGGACTGACATCGTGCCTCAAACCCCTGCCCGGTTACGCCCGCGCCCTCAAACCCTCCCTCATCCGGTCCGGATCATGCTCGCCTGCGCCGCCACGCTTGCACTGGCCACCGTCAGTGCGTTGGGAGTTGCCGCGGCACCTGCCTCTGCCTCGCCGTCAGACGCCACTCCGGCAGTCACCCCTTCGGGCCAGGGATCGGCTGTACGGGCAACCTCCAGTGTTTCAGCGCTCGCCGGCCAGGCTGAGCAGATGATAGTGGTGCCCGTGACTGCAGGTTTGGAACCCACCCGGGTGAAGGGGACCATCGCGGTCTCGGGGAAACCCGAGGGCACGGTCCGGGCAACGGTCAACGGCCGGGTCATCCTCGAAGCGGACGCAGCAGCCACCGTTCCCCTGGACGAAGCAGTCAGCAATGCCGACGTTCTTGGCCAGCAGCTCACAGTGGGGCTGCAGTTCATCCCGGTAACCCGGACCATGTGCGTGGTCTCCAACGCCACGGCAACCCTGAACAACATGACAGTCGACTTCAGCGGGACCGCGAAGGCTCCCACCACAGTGGGCGAGTTCTTCCCGGCGTCCGTGCCCGCCGTCGTGCTTCCCGTCCCCGAGGATCCCGGCGCGGATGTTTCCGCCGCCATCATGACCGCCTCGGCCGCCATGGCCCAGCGCTACCCGGAGGCCGCCGTTGCAGTGGTTCCGGAAGCCGAACTGGTGGCGCGGGTTGCCAACCTCCCCGCCGGGAGCCGGATCCTCAGCGTCATCACCGACCAGGGCGAAACCGCCACCAAACTGGCCACCGCGGCCGGCCTCCCGCAGCTCATCCTCAGCGGCCACGACGAAAAGCTCCGCACCGCAGCGCGCGCGCTTGCCAGCGACAAAACCGCGCTGGCCGTGACCTCTTCCGTGACCGGCCTGACCTCGGCGCTGCCGGCCGCACCCGGCCTGGTCCAGAGCCTCAAGGATCTGGGCAGCAGCACCCTCAAACTCTCCGGCTACGGCACCCCGGAATCCTATGTTGGCGTCACCCAGTCGCAGTTCGGCGGCCCGGTTTCCTCGGTGAAAGTCCAGCTCAAGGGCACACACACGGCTGTCCCGGACAACGCCCAGGCGCAGCTCTCGGTCTTCTGGAATGACTACCTGCTCAGTTCCAGGAACCTCGACGGCGGCGACACCTTCACGGTGGATGCAGAGGTTCCAGCGGGCCAGCTTCAGTCAAGGAACGGCCTTCGGATCCGGCTGGCGGCCCTTCCGGCAGGCGGCGATTGCACCGGGCCCGCGGGCGTCATGCCCATGGAAGTCACCCTGGATACCGCGGGCAGCACCCTCACCGCCGTCCGTGGCGGATCCGCGAAAGCCGGCTTCGAACGGTTCCCCCAGGCTTTCGGACAGAGCGTTCCGGTGGCGTTCGGCGATGGCAACGCCCAAGCCAACACCGTCAACGCGGCGACGCTGCTGGCTTCCCTGCAGCGTGACAGTGCTTCCTTGTTGGACACCCGCGTGGTGGGCCTCGACGCCCTGGCCGGTTCCAGCGAGTCCGGGCTGGTGGTGGGTGCCACCGCCGACGTCGCCAATAAGCTGTCCGCTCCGCTGCGGTTGGCGGAGTTCCGCACCATCTCGCCCGACGACGTCGAATACGGCGTGGGTGCCTCGGCTCCGTACGGCGTGTTGGAGGCTTTTGAGCAGGGCGGCCGGAATCTGCTGCTCCTTGGTGCGTGGGCACCGGAAAATGACGCGGCAGCCGCGTCCACGCTCCAGTCTTCATTGGCCTCCCATGTCGGTGCTGTTGAAGGCGGCTGGGCATCGCTGTCCCGGAACCTCCTGGTGACACAGCCGTCGGGAACTCCGGTCCTGCTGGAGAGCAATGTGGTGGTCCCGCAGAAGGCCGTGACCGATGACTACCGTCCCTATGCCTGGTGGATCGGCGGGGCAGTGGTGGTGCTGGGTCTGGCGTTCGCTGCCCGGACAGTGCTCCTGCGGCGTCGTGCCCGGGCAGCACGGGCATACGTGGATGCTGAACAGGCGGCGACCAATCCGGATCATGGCAACTAACGTCGCCACCCGGCCGCGGGCAGCCCACCGGCATCCCGCTCCGACGCTGGCGCTGCTGCGATCGCTCGCACAGTTGATCCGGCACGGCTGGGCGCGGCTCGGTGCACCCGTGGTGGGGCGCAAGGTTCCCGGCACCAGGATCGTGGCGGTGCTTTCACTGGTGGTGGGGTACCTTGCCTGCCTGTACACGGTCGGTCATGGCACCAACCTGGACTATTCGGATGCCCAGAGCCACCTGACCATCGCCCGGCGGATCTTCGACAGCAAGGCGCCCGGCTTTGAGCAGCTGGGCACCGTCTGGCTGCCCATGCCGCACCTGTTGCTGGCTCCGTTCGTGCTGAACATGTGGTTGTTCAGTACGGGTTGGGCTGCCGGAATCCTGGGGATCCTGTCGTTGTCCGCCACCGCCACTGGCCTGTACTTGATCGCAGCCCGCCTCGGATTGGGCAGGGCCGGGCGGCTCGCCACCACACTGGTGGTCCTCGCGAATCCGGCAGTCCTGTACGTCTACACCACGGCGCTGACCGAGCCGGTGCTCATCATGTGCATTGTGGGCGGCATGGCCGGCTTGGCGCATTGGGCCACCAGCCGCCGTCGAATGAGTGCCGGAGAGCTGGCCGTCTTCGCCGGCATTCCGTCGGCCGCGGCAGTGCTGTCACGGTATGAAGGCTGGGCGCTGGTCATGACCGGGACCCTCTTCGTGCTCATTGTTGCCAAGCGCCGCACGGGGGCGTGGCGGGAGGCATTCGTCATGGCCGGTGGTTATGTGATGATCCCGGCCGCAGCTGTCCTCTGGTGGATCTCCTACAACTGGGCCATCTACGGCAATCCGCTGGAGTTCATGTTCGGGCAATACTCCGCGTACGCGCAGCAGAAGAACATTACCGACGGCGGCCTGTTGCCTACCAAGGGCAACTTGGGACTCACGCTGACTACTTTCCATTGGTCGCTGCTGGAGACAGTTGGCGCGGTGGTCCTCGCGCTGGCGGCATGCGGCGCCGTCGTGCTGGTCTTCAGGCGGGGCTTTGCCAACAGCACCCTGCTGGTCGCGGTGACAGGCAGTGCGTATGCTTTTGCGGTCCTGAGCCTCTTTCTGGGGCAGACGGCCATCAACAACGACCATTCGCTGCCGTCAACGTGGTGGAACAACCGCTTTGCGCTGACGGCACTGCCCCTGGTGGCCATCCTGGCAGCCGTGGTGGTGGAGGAGTTCACCCGCCCGGCCCGCATCAAACCCGTGCTGATCGGCGCGTTGCTGACAGGACTCGTGGTGCAGAACCTGTGGTGGGCTGAGGATCCCACGGGTCGGCTCGCCGTCCTGGCGGAGGGGCGGATGTCAGCGGAGTCCACCACTAACTCCACGGCCGCGGCGCGCTGGCTCAACGAGCACTACGAGTCCGGCGGAATCCTGATGGATGAGAGCGCCCGGGGCAACGCAGTGCTTCCTGTCATGGGCATTCCCCTTAAGGAGATCTACAACCGGGCCTCCGGAGACTACTTCGGTCCGGCGCTGGAGGACCCTGCAAAGTACGCGCAGTGGGTGTTCGTCAACGTTGAAGCCGGAACGGGAGCACGGGACTCAGGGCCCACGGATCTGGTGTACCAGGCGATCGTGGCTAACCCGTCGTTCACTGTCCGCTACTCCGTGGCTTTCTCGACTCCAACCCACCGGATCTATGAAAGGTCCTCCCACTGATGACATCCCCTTCACGCTTGGCGGACTCCACGCTCAACCGGCAATCGATCGGCCAGACACTGCTTGCGGCGGGGCTCGTCACCCCGGAACAGCTGCAGCGTGCGCTGGATCGCGCGGCGAGCGAAGGCGGGCTGCTGGGCCGGCACCTGATCCTGGAAGCCGGGCTGGACCGCCGTCGGATTTATGAAGTCCTGGCGCAGCATTGGGACGCGCCTCTGGTGGACCTGGTGGCTGATCCGGTGGATGACCAGCTGATGGAGGTGCTCGGGTACAGCGACGTGGGCGAGCCGCAGTGGCTGCCATGGAAGATGGACGGTGACGTGCTGACGGTGGCTACTGCGGTGGCTCCGTCCACAGCCATCGCAGAGGAAGCGGCGCGTCTTTTCGGCGCCGCATCGGTTGAGTTTCGTACCACCACCGACTGGGACATCAACCAATCCATTCAGCGGTCCTTCCGCCGCCACCTCCTCTACGAATCCGCCGAGCGCCTGGCCGAAGAGCGGCCCGGCGAGTCCGCACGTACCGCCCTGACTCCATGGCAGCGCTACCTCCCGGTGGTCCTGCTCACGGGATTAATCACTGCGTTCGTGCTCTCTCCGCTGACGGCTTTGATCGTCCTGCTGGCCGCAGCAAACGTCGTCTTCCTGGTGAGCATCGGCTTCAAGACGCTCGCCAGTCTCCGCAGCCCCTTCGACCGGATGCATGACGCCGCGGTGGCCAAAGCCAGGGACAAGGAACGGGCGACCCGCGGACTGCCTCCCTTGGCGGAGGAACGGGTTCCCGACGGCGACTTGCCCATCTATACGATCCTGGTTCCGGTGTTCAGGGAAGCGAACATCATCGACAAATTGTTGACCAACCTGGGCCAACTGGACTACCCACGGTCAAAGCTGGATGTCCTGGTCCTCCTGGAAGAAGACGACGCCGAGACCATCGCCGCCGCGAAGGCTTCGCGGCCACCGGAATACGTCCGGATCCTCATCGTGCCCAAGGGCGATCCGCAGACCAAGCCAAGGGCCTGCAACTACGGGCTGACGTTCGCCCGCGGCGAGTACGTGGTCATTTACGATGCCGAGGACCGTCCTGAGCCCGGCCAGCTGCGTGCTTCCATCGCCGCGTTCAAGCAGGACGCCTTTGAACGGGAACACCTCAACCCGGACCGCAAACCGCTGATCTGCGTCCAGGCTGCACTGAACTACTTCAATGCCGACCAGAACGTCCTGACCCGGATGTTCACCATCGAATACACGCACTGGTTCGACTCGATGCTCCCAGGCCTGGATAACTCAGGGATCCCGCTGCCGCTGGGTGGGACTTCAAACCACTTTGTGACCCCGCTGCTGAAGGAAGTCGGCGCGTGGGATCCATGGAACGTGACCGAGGACGCTGACCTGGGGCTCCGGGCCGCCGTGGACGGATACCGCGTGGGCGTCATCAACTCCACCACGTGGGAAGAAGCATGCTCACAGGTGCCGGCGTGGATCAAGCAACGCACCCGCTGGATCAAGGGCTACATGGTCACCTCTGCCGTCAACACCCGGAACACGGTGCGCTACATCAAGAGCACAGGGATTGCCGGCGCCGTCGGGTTCCTTGGCCTGATCCTGGGCACCCCGTTGGCGTTCCTGGCCTATCCGCTGGTGGTGGGCTTCACCGTGGTCACATACATCGGCTATGACATTGTTGGCCTGGTCCTGCCCGAATGGCTGTTGGCAGGCGGCGTGGTGTCCATGCTGTTCGGCAACGCCATGATGATCATCGTCTCCGGCGTGGCCACCCTCCGCCGGCACGGATGGAGGATCGCGATCTTCGCCCTTCTCAACCCGTTCTATTGGGTGCTGCACTCGGTGGCGGCCTGGCGGGCGGCCTGGCAGATGCTCACCAGCCCGCATAAGTGGGAGAAGACGCCGCACGGGCTGGAGACTGAATACCACGACGACGGGCACTGGGTTGGGTGAGGAACACCCGATTCTGCCGCCCGTTGGAACCACGCCTGATCTTGAGCAAATCTTGAGCAAATGCCGCAGTGGGGTTGAGTAAGCCTCGCCACACTGATGTCAAAGCCGCAGGATGACCAGCTGAGGGGGTTGGACACGGTGCTCGATGCTTTCTCGGTACGGGTTGGTTTAGGCGTGGTCACGGTGACGCTCTTGGTGCTGTTCTGTATCTCGTTCCAACGCACCCGCTCACCCTATGCAGGCTGGTGGAGCCTGGCCCTGTTGGAATTCATGGTGGGCAACGCAGCTTTCCTGCTCAACGGCACCCCTCACCAGCAATGGGCCAACCCCGTGGGCAACATCCTGGTGGTGGCCGGAGCGTTCAGCGTGTGGGCAGGCGCAAAGACCCTTCGGGACCGGAAAGCGGCACCATGGCAGTTGGCCATCGGTCCCGCCGTCACCGCCGTCGCGTCCGTCCTGGATAGTCCCGGGACCAATGTGTGGTCCGGAGGTTTCGTCTATCTGGCGATGATGACCGCGGGCATTGCCTTGGCCGCCTACGACCTGTGGTTCATCAAGTCCTCGCACTCCCAGGTCCACAAAGCATTGTCCGTCGCGGCAGGTCTGCTGGCCGGCTATTACCTGGGCAGGTGGCTGGTTTTTGCGCTTGAAGGCCCATCAAGCCCAACGTTCACCACCTACTTTGGACCTGCGCCTTCGGCCCTGATATCCATGGTGCTCCTGGTCACCGTGTCCTTCAGCATGACCGCGCTCACCAGCGACCAACTCATCAAGGGACTGAAGGAACGGGCCGACCGCGACCACCTGACCGGCCTCCTCAACCGGGGAACCTTCCTGGACATGGCCACCACGGAGCTCCACCGCCTGCAGTCCGCAGGATCCGGCGCAGCCATAGTCCTTGCTGACCTTGACCATTTCAAGGCCGTCAACGACGAATTCGGCCACGGGGCCGGGGACAAGGCACTCCAGGCCTTCGCCGAAGCCTGCGGAGCCTCGGTCAGGTCCACTGATCTCATCGGCCGTTACGGCGGTGAGGAATTTATCCTGTTCCTGCCCGGTGCCACGCAGGACCGGGCTGAGGACATCGCAGCCGAAATCAGCCGCCGGATGGCAGCCACCCCGGCGCCCGAGGGCGTCGCATTTCCCACCATCAGCTATGGAGTCACCTCCAGCATTCCCGCCGGTGCTGACGTGAAATTCATGATTGAGGTGGCGGACGCAGCCCTGTACAGCGCCAAAGCGCAAGGAAGAAACCGGATTGTAGGAGCTGACCGCCACCAGGCGGCCATTATCGCGGATGAGGCACGCTCATGACCTTCAACGAACTCACCACCAGGATCCAGATCCAGCACACCCAGGAGCTGTCCGCCTTCCGGCAAAACATCACCAGCGCTCCCTACATGGCCGGAACGCCGACGTCCCTGAATGCGGACCGCCGGTCAGTCCGGATGGGTCCCGTCCAATCGGTGGAGGATGGGAACGCCAACCTGACCATCGTCGCCGACGTGGAAGGTCTGGCCTGGTTCACAGCTGACAAAGGCCTGCTGGGCAGTTGCATCACGGTGTCCATCGCCGGTCACCGCAGGAACACCGGGACCCGCGTCCACCTCCCGCTGGCCGAATGTGACGCCTGGATCGAGGCCATCCTCGGCGGCTCCTGGATCACCCACGTGTACCGCGCCGGCAAGAGGGTGGAGCCCGACGGCAGGATGGACATCGCATCCTACCGGCTGTTCCTGGACGAGCGCCGCAATCCCGTAGCCAAGCCCCAGGCTGTCGCCGATACGACGCTGCGACGCCTGGAAGAATCGTGACCAGCACCAAGCCCCGACGACTCGTCCCCGCTGACGCTGACTCCCGCATCGAAATGCTTGAGCGGCACGTCCAGGCGCTCATGGAAGAACTCCACCACGTCCGGCATGAGCAGCGCCGCGAAGCGCTCACTGATGCACTCACCGGGCTCGGCAACCGCCTGGCCTTGGGGGATGCTTTCGTTGCGGCACGGAACGCCGCGGTCCACGGTTCCGCCCAACCTGCGCTCCTTCTCGTGAACCTGGACGGCTTCAAGGCATTGAAAAACTCCGCCGGCCTTGCCGCGGCGGACCAGGTTCTGGTCACCGTGGCGATGCGCATCCAGTCGGCCGTACGGGAGAACGACGTCGTCACCCGCCTGGGTGCCGACGAATACGCGGTGCTGTTGCCCGCCACCCCGCAAAACAGTGCCACCGCCGTCGGCAACCGCATCCTGGCCGCGCTGGAACCGAACATCGATCTCGGGAACAACAGCGTCCGCTGCGGTGCAAGCATGGGACTGCGGACGGCAGAGCCACACCACACCCTCGAGGACCTGCTCCAGGAAGCCGATATCGCTGTGGAGGAATCCAAGAGCGAGGGGCGGAACAAGCTCAGGGTGTTCGATCCCGCCACCTTGCACGCCCGGCAGCTCCAGCGGCAGATTGTGGGTGAACTCCGCGAGGCCATCCGTTCGGACCAGCTGGTCCTGAACTACCAGCCGATCGTGGAACTGGCCACGGGAAGGATTGAAGGCTGCGAGGCTTTGGTCCGCTGGAACCACCCTGTGCACGGCTTGATCATGCCGGACCAGTTCATACCCGTGGCCGAGGCTACAGGACTCATCGCGGAACTGGGGAGGTGGGTCCTTCGCACCGCCGTAGGGCAGCTGCGGCAGTGGCGCGACAACCCGGCCACATCCCAGCATGACTTCTCCATGCGCATCAATGTCTCCGCCGCGGACCTGCAGAGCCTGGAGTTCGTGGACGACGTCAGCGAAGCCCTTGCAGAGGAAAGCCTGTCCCCGGAATCGCTGGTCCTTGAGCTGACCGAGAGCGCCATCATCCAGAACAATGAGCTGGACCGCTATACCCTGGCCAGCCTGCACAGGCTTGGCGTGGGACTTGAAATCGATGACTTCGGTGCCGGATATTCGTCCATGGGCTACCTGCGGAAACTGCCCGTGGACCGGGTGAAAGTGGACCGGCAGTTTGTGAAGGACCTCGGAAAGGACCCCTCCCAACTCGTGTTCCTGGCAGCCATCCAGGACGTCATCCGGTCCTGCGGGCTGGAAGGTGTGTGGGAAGGCATCGAAACTGCCGAGGAGGCTGAGGCTCTCAGGAGCATCGGCTGTGCCAGCGGCCAAGGGTATTACTTCGGCAGGCCCTTGCCCGAAGCCGGGTTCACGGAGCAGTTGACCCGGCTGCGGACCTGGCCGGCTTGATCTCCTAGCCGGACAGCAAAAGGCCCCTGCAACCGTCCTTGCGGACGAGTGCAGGGGCCTTTTGGCTGGCCAGTCCTTAGCCGAAGTACTTCGGCAGGGTGGCTTCGTGTGCTTCGCGGAGAGCGTCCAGGGAGAGCTCGTCCACTCCGTTGATCTCCAGCTTTCCACCGGCAGCGTCAACAACGCCGATCCGGAGGTGGGCGAAGCCGCGGGCGGTGCACATGTCCTTGAAGCGGACTTCCTCGGAGCGCGGCACGGACACGATCGCACGGGCCTGGGACTCGGAGAAGAGAGCCGTGAACAGGTCCACGCCATCGCGCTCCATGAGTTCTTCAAGGGCGATCCGGGCGCCCACGCCGTAGCGCAGCGAGGACTCCACCAAAGCAGCCGCGAGGCCACCTTCGGAGAGGTCGTGGGCTGCGTCAACCATGCCGTCGCGGGAAGCGTTGATCAGGATCTCGCCCAGGGCACGCTCCGCTGCGAGGTCGACCTTCGGGGGCAGGCCACCGAGGTGTCCGCGGAGGTTTGACCATTCCGAACCGTCCAACTCTGCTGCGGTGGTGCCCAGCAGGTAGATGGCCTGGCCGTCCTCACGCCAGCCCGACGGCGTGCGGCGGGCAACGTCGTCGAGCTTGCCCAGGACTGCCACCACGGGGGAGGGGTGGATGGGTGTGGTGCCGGTCTGGTTGTACAGGGAGACGTTGCCGCCCGTCACAGGGATGCCGAGCTCCATGCAGGCGTCCGAGAGGCCGCGAATGGCTTCGGCGAGCTGCCACATGACATCCGGGTCCTCAGGGGAACCGAAGTTCAGGCAGTCGCTGACAGCCATCGGAACAGCGCCGGACGTGGCGACGTTGCGGTAGGCCTCGGCCAGCGCCAGCTGTGCACCCTGGTACGGCTCCAGGTAGGTGTAGCGGCCGTTGGCGTCGGTAGCCAGGGCAACGCCCAGGCCGGTTTCCTCGTCAACGCGGACCACGCCGGAGTCATCCGGGAAAGCCATGGCCGTGTTGCCGCCAACGTAGCGGTCGTACTGGTTGGTGATCCAGGCCTTGCTGCACATGTTCGGCGACGCCACGAGTTCGGTGACGGCTGCTGCCAGCTCGGACGGAGCTGAGGGACGGCCGGCATCCTCAACAGAACCGGTGAAGGCGTTGGCCTGCACTGAGTCCTGCCACTCCGGGCGGGCGAACGGACGGTCGTAGACCGGGCCGTCGTGCGCAACGGTGCGGGGATCGACGTCGACGATTACTTCGCCTTCCCAGGTGATGATGAGGCGACCGGTGTCGGTGACCTCACCCAACCAGGAGTACTCCACGGCCCACTTGTCCATCACAGCTTCGAAAGCGGCGATGTTCTCCGGGGTGACCACGGCCATCATGCGTTCCTGCGACTCGGACATGAGGATCTCGCCCGGGGTCAGCGTGGGATCACGCAGCAGGACGGAGGTCAGTTCGACCTCCATGCCGCCGTCGCCGTTGGAGGCGAGCTCGGACGTGGCGCAGGAAATGCCTGCAGCGCCGAGGTCCTGGATGCCTTCAACCAGCGAGCCCTTGAAGAGCTCCAGGCAGCACTCGATCAGGACCTTCTCAGCGAAGGGGTCGCCCACCTGGACGGCCGGACGCTTGGACGGCTTGGTGTCGTCGAAGGACTCCGAGGCCAGCACCGAAGCGCCGCCGATGCCGTCGCCACCCGTGCGGGCACCGAACAGGACAACCTTGTTGCCCTTGCCGGAGGCATTGGCGAGGCGAATATCCTCGTGGCGCATGACGCCCACAGCCAGTGCGTTCACCAGCGGGTTGCCCTGGTAAACGGAGTCGAAGACCATTTCGCCGCCGATGTTCGGCAGGCCAAGGCAGTTGCCGTAGCCACCGATGCCGGCAACCGCACCGTGCATGACGCGCGCGGTGTCCGGGTGGTTGATCGCACCAAAGCGCAACGGGTCCATCACGGCAACCGGGCGGGCGCCCATGGAAATGATGTCGCGGACAATGCCGCCGATGCCGGTAGCGGCACCCTGGTACGGCTCAACGAACGACGGCGAGTTGTGGGACTCGATCTTGAACGTCACGGCCCAGCCGTCGCCCAGGTTGGTGACGCCGGCGTTCTCGCCGATGCCCACTAGCATGTCCTTCTTCATTTCCTCGGTGACCTTCTCGCCGAACTGGCGGAGGTGGTTCTTGGAGGACTTGTAGGAGCAGTGCTCGCTCCACATGACGGAGTACATGGCCAGCTCGGCGCCGGTGGGGCGGCGGCCAAGGACCTTGACGATCTCGTCGAATTCGTTCTGCTTCAGGCCCAGCTCGGCCCACGGGAGTTCCGTGTCCGGGGTCTTGGCAGCGTGCTCAACGGTATCGATGTTGAACTTCTTGGTGGTTTCCGTGGTCACTTGTCGCCTCCCACAATCTTGGTCAAAACGGAGGTGAAGAAACCGAGGCCGTCGGTGTCGCGGGGCTCGCCGGCGGAGCCGGACAAACCAGCCTCGGGACCGAAACCGGCCTCCACAGCGTGCTCCGGGTGCGGCATGAGGCCCACCACGTTGCCGGCTGCGTTGGAGATGCCGGCGATGTCGCGGCGGGAGCCGTTCGGGTTGAAGCCCACGTAGCGGAACACCACGCGGCCCTCAGCCTCAAGGGCATCGAGGGTCTTCTCGTCGGCGATGTACTGGCCGTCCTGGTTCTTCAACGGCACAATGATTTCCTGGCCATCGGTGTAGTCCACGGTCCAGGCGGTGTTGGCGTTCTCCACGCGCAGCGTCTGGTCGCGGCAGATGAACTTCAGGTGGTCGTTCTTGATCATGGACCCGGGCAGCAGGTGCGACTCGGTCAGGATCTGGAAACCATTGCAAATACCCAGCACGGGGAGCTTCGCCTCGGAGTTCGCTGCATCGATGATCTTGGACATCAGCGGAGCGAAACGCGAGATGGCGCCTGCACGGAGGTAGTCACCGTAGGAGAAACCACCGGGGATGATGACTGCGTCAACATCGCCCAGTTCGGAATCTCCATGCCAGAGCGGCACCGCCGTGGCGCCTGCAAGCCGCACTGCACGGGCGGCGTCGCGGTCGTCAAGGGTGCCGGGGAAGGTGACGACGCCGATCTTGGCGCCTGCCAGCCGGGGTTCGGCGGCGACGGCTACAGCCTCGCCAATCAGGGGGATCGACGTCATATCAGGCCTCGACGACCTCGACGTTGACAACATCCTCGATCACCGGGTTGGACAGGAGGGTCTCGGCAGCTTCGCGGGCCTGGGCCAGGATAGCGTCGGTCACCTCGCCGTCGACGGTCAGTTCAAAACGCTTGCCTTGGCGGACTGCGCTGAAGCTGTTGAAGCCGAGGCGGGGCAATGCACCCACGATGGCCTTCCCCTGGGGGTCCAGAATCTCGGGCTTGGGCATGACGTCAACGACGATCCGGGGCATCCGGTAACTCCTGTGCGTGAGTTGGGTGAACCTTAAATAAGGCTGCCGCGGAGGTGCCGTCTCACGCCATTCAGCCGCATTCAAACAGCGTCTAGAACACAGGGTTAAACACGGTGGTGAACTGCAATGTTTGAACGGCGTGGGGGGCGCTCCGCGAGCTTGCACACCTATTCTACCGGGAGTGGCCCACATACCCTATTCAGCCGGATTGCGCGAGGACACCCCGCCGCGGCGGTGCAAAAGACCCAACTGAAGGCTCGACGGCGGGGGCTGGTTGAGCCTGGCGGCGGGGTCGGCACCGGCACTGGCAGGGGGTGTCCGCCGTCACTAGGATTGCGGCATGGCTGAGAAACCGAAATCGATGGTGCTGGGTGTTGTGGCCGCTGCAGTTTTTGCTGGTTTGGGCCGGATGGTCATCCAGAAAATCCTGGCGGACCGAGCTGCGCGGAGCAGCCGTGTGACCGCTCCGTTGGACGCTGAAACGCGAGCCAAAATCAGTGACGCCTTGCGCACTCCAAGTAAGTGAAACCTCACCTTGGAAGTGCCGGTTTTCGGCGGAATGGCGCGGATTAGGGCACATACAAATGCGCTATTCAAAGCGGTCAAAAAGAACGTTTCCGGCGTAGTTTGGAAAGTACACGCGGGGTTAGGCCCCAGTACTATTCAGGATCCAAACCAGGAGGAACAATGACCGACCACATTGCCGAAGTATCCGCCTGTAGCGTTGGCAGCTGCGGATTCAACCATGATGGCTGCACCGCCTTTGGAATCACTATTGGTGGAACGCAGGACCATGCTTCCTGTGCCACCTTCATTGACACCAATGCCATGGGCGGCCTTCCCAAGGTCCTCGCCCACGTAGGCGCCTGCCAGCGGTCGGAGTGCGTCCACAACAACAACCTCATGTGCGAGGCACACGACGTCAAGGTCGGCCCGGGCCGCGAAGCCGCTGATTGCCTGACGTACGAGCACGCCTGATATTTTCCTGACGACCAAAAAGGGTCCCCGCCTCGGTTGAGGTGGGGACCCTTTTACGTGGTGCTACTTCTTCTTGGCCGCCTTGGGCTTGGTGGCTTCCTTGGGGCTGTCTGCGTCCTTGAGTTCCTGTTCGGCCGTGGCCTGGATCAGCGCCAGCAGTTCCGGGTCCAGCCCCGGCGCGAACTCTTCCTTGCGTTCGGGGGAGATGGTGATGGGGAATCCATCGGGCATGACGTCGGTGCTGAGCTCGGTCCCGTCGTTGGAGGGGGAAGCCCCGCGGTACAACTTGCCGGCCTCGCTGAGATTGTCGGCACTGAAGGTGTACTGGATGCTCTGGAGGCCGGTGTCCAGCAGCTTCTTTACTTCAGGGAATTGCTCCGCATTGGTTTTGGGGATCGGCAGGACCTTGCCCCAGTTCACTCCCAGGCTCTCCAGGGCCTTGGCGTAGGCGTTCTCATGCGCTTGGTCGCGGACGATCAGGTAGGCGATGGTGGAACGGGCAGTCTTGTTCTCCGTCATCTCGTAGATGCGGCACTTCTGCAGCCTGCCCGTGGATTCGAGCATCAGGTTGTAGAGCAAGTCCAGGACGAGGTTTCCGCTGTTGTAAACGTAGGATCCGCTCCAGGGGTTGCCCGCCGCGTCTACTGGCAGGGCGCCCTGGGCGCCCACCAGGTAATGATGGATGTTGCTGGTGTCCAGGGCGATCTTCAGCGGTGTGGCTCCTCCGGCGCCGGGCTGGTCCACAGGATCGGACTTTTTGCCTTGGTATCGCGGAGAACCGTCGAGGAGCTGGGAGATGGTGGTTCCAATGAGTTCCACGTGGCTGATCTCTTCGGTGCCGATTCCTTGCAGGAGGTCCTTGTAGGGCTTGGAGGCGGGGTCGCCACGGAAATTCATGCTCTGGAAGAGGTACTGCATCATGGTCCGCATTTCGCCGAACTGACCCCCCAGTCCCTCCTGGAGGGCATTGGCTGCAGCGGGATCGGGTTCGTCTACGGCAATTTCGTTGATGAGAAGTTGGGTGTGCAGATACATTGCGATTCCTCACGTTGTTCATGCTGCTTCCGCGGGATGGAAACCCACTGCTGGCCACCCCGGAAACCTCACCATAAGCATGCTTATTATTTTCACGCAAGGAAATCACCCAAGAAAATGGGGAGGTGTCAGCCGGCCACCTGGTTGGTCAGCGGTTGGCCTTCCTTGAGGGCCGTGACGTTTGCGGTGACCAATTGTGCCGAGCCCTTGGGGCGGTTGCCGGCAACGTGCGGCGTGATGATCAGGTTCGGCGCACCCCACAACTTCGAGTCGGAGGGCAGCGGCTCCTCTTTGGTGACATCGAGGGCCGCCGCCCGCAGCCTGCCCTCCTGCAGCGCCACAAGGAGGGCGTCCTCGTCAACCGTGGCACCGCGGCCAACGTTCACAAAAACTGCGGTGTCCGGAAGGGCCCGCAGGATCGAGTCATTGAAGGAGTCCGTGGTCTCCGGTGTGGCGGGCAGAATGGAGATCAGGACGTCCGTGGTGCCCAGCACTTCCGGCAGTTCCTGGGTTGAGACCACCGGGAAGCCGTAGCGTTCGCCCTTCGAGTTGGCCACTCCGGTGACCTTTGCACCCAAGGCTGCCAACAGGGGAGCCAGGCGTCCGGCAATCGAACCGAAGCCCCAAATGGTGACCTTGGCGCCGTCGAGCGTGTAGTGCTGTTCGGTTTTCGGATTGGACTGAACCGCGTTGTAGGGCACGTTCCACGTCGCGTCCTTCTGGGATTCGAGCAGGATGTCCAGCCGGCGGATGGCCGCCAGGACCAGGGCCAGCGCGTGTTCGGCCACGGGGCCGTCATGAAGTGAGCGGCCGGAGGTAATGCCCACCGTGTCCGCGAATCCGGCCGCGAGGACTGAATCAGGGCCTGCGGCCAGTGTCTGGACGAGCCTGAGCGAGGGCATCGCCTGGGCCGCGTCGGCCAGGTTCTCCGACGTGTTGCGCCAGACCACCAGCACCTCGGCATCGCAGTGTTCGCTGGGAATGGGCTTGTCCACCGCGTACACCACCGGGTGGTCCCCTGAAGTGGTGAGATCGGCGAGGTTCAATTCGATGGTGTCCGGGACGAGGATTTTCACGGCAACTCCAGGTTCAAAAGCGGTGGGCGGTGTGCCCTTGAGGCTACCGCTTCAGCGCGGGGGGAGGTGCGCCCGAAAGTCATCCCTAGCAATGTGACGGCGAACACCCTATGGTTGTAGGACGTTCGACGTAGCACGTAACACGAACGTCCCTCGCGCCGATTCGAAAGGACCTTGGATTTGAAATCCATACCCCCTGCACCATCACTCGCCCGCACCGCAGCCGCCGGCGCACTGAGCCTTGGCCTCCTTGGAGGCCTCGCTCTTCCGGCCACCGCCGCCCCCATCCCCCCCAACAACCCTGCGGCAGCGCCGGGTACCTTCACTGAGGCCAACATCGCGGCTGACCGCACGGCCGCCAACTTCTTCTACCGGATCCCCGCCCTGACGTATCTGGGCAACAACGTGGTGCTCGCATCATGGGACGGTCGTCCGGGCTCAGCCGCGGATGCTCCGAACCCCAACTCGATAGTCCAACGCCGCAGTACTGACGGCGGACAGACCTGGGGACCTGTCACCGTTATAGCCGCCGGGCACGTGGGCGACGCCAGCGGTCCCAAATACGGCTACAGCGACCCCTCCTACGTCTACGACGCCGAGGCCGGCAAGGTCTTCAATTTCTTTGTGTACTCCAAGGACCAGGGCTTCGGCGGCAGCCAGTTCGGTAACAACGATGCCGACAGGTCAGTGATTTCCTCGGCGGTCATCGAGTCCTCGGACGGCGGCGTCACCTGGAGCCAGCCGCGGCTTATTACGAATGTCACCAAACCCGGAACCAGCAAAACCAGCCCGGTGGCCGGCGACGTGCGCTCCAACTTTGCATCCTCGGGCGAGGGCATCCAGCTCAAGTACGGCCCGTACAAGGGCCGCCTCATCCAGCAGTACGCCGGTGATATCCGCCAGGCAGACGGCACCAACAAGATCCAGGCCTACAGCGTCTACTCCGACGACCATGGGGTGACGTGGAAGAAGGGCGCCAACGTCGGTGACCGGATGGACGAGAACAAGACCGTGGAACTCTCCGATGGCCGGGTGCTGCTGAATTCCCGGGACAATGCCAACCAGGGCTACCGTAAAGTGGCCATTTCCACGGACGGCGGCGCTACCTACGGTCCGGTCACGCAGGACACGGAACTCCCGGATCCCGCCAACAACGGGGCCATTGCACGCATATTCCCCAATGCGGCGCAGGGCTCGGCCGACGCGAAAAAACTCATCTTCACCAACGCGAACTCCAAGACCGGACGTGAAAATGTCTCGGCCCGTGTCTCCTGCGACGACGGTGCCACCTGGCCGGGCGTCCGCACCATCCGCTCCGGCTTCTCCGCTTACTCAACGGTCACCCGCTTGGAAGAGGGCAAGTTCGGGGTGCTTTACGAAGGCAACTACACGGACAACATGCCGTTCGCGAAGTTCGACGACGCCTGGCTGAATTACGCTTGCGCTCCGCTCTCCGTCCAGGCCGTCACCACCACGCCGGGGGCCACCCAGCAGGTGCCCGTGACAGTGACCAACCAGGAAGCCGCCACACTGTCCGGCGCAACAGCCACCGTCTACACCCTCAGCGGATGGTCGGCCACCACGGTGCCGGTTCCCGACGTCGCCCCCGGGGCCTCGGTGACCGTCAACGTTGCCCTGACGGCACCGGCCAACGCCAGTGGCCCGCAGAATCTCAACGCAGCATTTACGACGGCGAATGGCCGGGTTTCGCAGTTCACCTTCACCGCCACCGTGCCGGTTGCGCCGCAGGTGGGCCTGACGATCACGGGAACGGCACCCACCCGGGATGTCGTGGCCAGCCCCTACCAGGTGGGCGACGTCCTCAGTTACTCGCTTAACGTCAAGAGCACCGCGAACGTCACGGCCAATTCAGTACCGGTTTCCGGGACGTTCGACTCAGGCTTCCTCCCGCCGTCTGCCCCCAATTGCCGGTTCAACAACCTTGCCGCCGGTGCGAATTACAACTGCACCACCGCCAGGCATGTGATCACGGCAGCCGACATCGAGCGTGGCTACTTCGTGCCGGAAGCCAGCTTCAGCATCACAGCCAGCTCGACGCCGTCGCTCACTAAGACGGTGCCGTTCACCGGCGCTGCCGTCGCTTTGCGCGACGGCCTGCTGACGGCCGGGATCAGCGGGGCGCGTGCCGACGTCGGGCGTGACCTTGCGACCCAGCCGTACGCGGCAGGGGACCTGGTCCCGTACACCTTCACGGTGAAGAACACGAGCCCGCTGGTTGAGAAGGTGGTCCCGACCGCCGGTAACTTCAGCCCCTTCCTTCCGGAAGGCCCGGGCAACTGCCGCTACAGCGTGCTGCCGGCCGGCCAGAGCTACCAGTGCACCACCCCTCGCCACACGGTGACTGCACAGGAAGCTGAGCAGGGGTTCTTCATTCCGACAAGCACGTGGGAAGTCAGCTCGGCCGGCCAAACCACCAAGACCATCACGGTGAACGGCGGCGAAGTGGACCTGAAAGTCCGCGAGCCCAAGCTTGAGGGAACCGTTTCTGCCCAGTGGATCGACACCGACGGCGACCGGTTCGCCAGCGTCGGCGATCCCGTCACGTACACGTACACCGTGGGCAATGCGGGCAATGTCGCCGTGACCGGATTGGAAGCACCTGACGCAGGCATCTCGGCGGCGGTGCTCGCCGCCAGTGCCACGGTGACCGCAACACGTGAGCATGTGCTGACGGCGGCAGACATCGTTGCCGGAGCGCTCGGTGCTGCTTCCTTCGAGGCGACGGCGCGCAACGGTTCCCGTGACGTTGCCACAACTGCCCAGGGTGATCCGCTGGTGCTGGCCGTGCAGCCGCCACAGCCAATGGCTGAGCCCGCGCTGACTGTCCAGGAACTGGGCACGCCGCCCACTGACTTGGGAGCTGCGGACAAGTATCGCACGGGCCAGAAGGTGGTGCTGAACGGCCTCGTGTATGGCGACTGGTATTACGTCTACCTGAACAAGACTGGCTACCGCCTTGGATGGGTCTTCCCGACCACGGACAACACTGTGGAGTTCATCCTTCCCTCCGACGTGAAGAATGGGCGGGATGACGTAGTGGTCCTGGACGCGGACGGCGTTCAGGTCTCCTTTGACCGTCTGCAGGTGACGCCGAAGGGTTAGCACTTCGCTGGGGGAGGGCCGGGGTGATTGTGACAAGACAAAATTCCCGAAATGTGCTGTATGTCATATTAGGCTCTCACTAGGTACTCTGTGACTCGGCTGGTTGCGCGGCTTTGACAAGAACTGTCAAAGGTTCAACCAACTAAAAGTTGACAGGTCCAGGCGATGGAGCCTGGTCCTCCCTCAGTGAAAGGTGCAACCACTCGTGAAATCACAAGGAAAGAGCTTCGTCAGAAGCGGGGGGCTTCGAAAGGCCGCGGCACTGGCCGTGGGCTTGCCGTTGCTCCTCTCTTCGATGGCGATGCCGGCCCAGGCCGCTCCCACGCCGGAGACGCCCGGGAACGTTGCAGGCGTGGCCAAGAAGAACCTTGACCCCAGCGCCTATAAGGACGGCCGCTACATGGTTGTCCTGGCGGAGAAGCCTGCAGCAACCTACGACGGCGGAACGGCGGGCCTCGCACCCACCAAGCCGGAAGAGGGCAAAAAGCTCGACGCCGACAGCGCCGAGGTGAAGGAATACCAGCAGCACCTGCAGGCGCAACAGCAGGACATTGCCACCCAGGAAAGCATCACCATCGAGCGTGACTTCACCACCGCCGTTAACGGCTTCAGCGCCAACCTGACGGCCGACCAGGCCATCAACCTGGCCAAGGACCCCAAGGTCCTCATGGTGGCACCGGACACCCAGTATGCCCCGGATTACTCCACCACGGACTTCCTCAAGCTCAGCGGCCCCAACGGCACCTGGGCCACCCAGTACGGTGGCCAGGACAACGCCGGCAAGGGCACCGTTGTTGGCGTGATCGACACCGGCTACACCCCCTCCAACCCGTTCTTCGCCGGCGAACCCGTCGGCCCGCTGGTCGGTAACCCGCAGGTCGGCGTTCCCTACCGCACGGCAGATGGCAAGATCGCCATGCTTAAGGCCGATGGCGATACTTTCGTCGGCGAATGCCAGCCCGGAACTGACACCGGCGCGGACTACGACGGCAGCGCCTGCAACTCGAAGGTCCTCAGCACCCACTACTTCGCAGACGCCTTCCTGGAGACCGTTCCCCCGGAAAACCGTGCTTCGGAAGAAGTCATCTCTCCCGTGGACGTGGACAGCCACGGCACCCACACGGCCAGCACTGCGGCGGGCAACGCCAACGTGGACGCCGTAGTGGACGGCCGCAGCTTCGGAACCACCAGCGGGATCGCACCCGCCGCCAAGCTTGCCGTCTACAAGGTCTGCTGGGAAGACACCGATCCCGCCACGGGCGGCTGCTATGGCTCCGCTTCCGTGGACGCGATCGAGCAGGCCATCCTGGACGGCGTGGACGTGCTGAACTACTCCATCTCCGGTTCCACCACCACTACGACGGATCCTGTTTCGTTGGCGTTCCTGTCCGCAGCTTCCGCCGGTATCTTCGTGGCCACCTCGGCAGGCAACTCCGGACCGACCGCCAGCACCGTGAACCACGGAGCGCCCTGGCTGACCACGGTTGCCGCGACCTCGTTCTCGCAGGAGCTCCAGGGCACCGTTGAATTCTCCGATGGCAGCAAATTCCGCGGAGCGTCCATCATGAACCGCGAGGTGAGCGGGGCCGGCGTCGTGCTGTCCACCAACGCTGCAAGCGGTGAAGGCAACGCGGCCCTGTGTGCTCCGGGCTCGCTTGACCCGGCCAAGGTAGCCGGCAAGGTTGTCGTCTGCGACCGCGGCGTGGTTGACCGCACCGCCAAGAGCGCCGAAGTACTGCGCGGCGGTGGCGTCGGCATGATCCTGGTGAACCTGACGGATTCGTCGCTGGACACGGACAAGCACGTCATCCCCACGGTCCATGTGAACCCGCCGGCAACACAGACCATCAAGGACAAGGTCACTGCCAACCCGGCCATCACCGTCTCCCTACTGAACCGCGACACCACGGGCCTGCCCGCCGAAGCGCAGCCGCAGATTGCCGGCTTCTCGTCGCGCGGTCCGCTGCTCGCCACCGACTCGGACCTGTTGAAGCCTGACGTATCCGCTCCCGGCGTCGCGATCCTTGCTGGTGTTTCGCCGATCGGAACCGGTGGAGACAACTTTGGCTTCCTCTCCGGAACGTCCATGGCCTCACCGCACGTTGCCGGTTTCGGCGCACTGATCCTGGGCAAGAACCCGCAGTGGTCGCCGGCCACTGTGAAGTCCGCCATGATGACCACCGCCGGACCGGTCAAGCTGGCCAACGGCGCCGTCAACAAGGACGTCTTCGCCACCGGCGCCGGACAGGTTGACCCCGCAAAGGTCCTCTCGCCCGGCCTCGTATACGACGCCACCACCGAGGATTACCTCAAGTTCATCCAAGGCACGGGCATGGACCTGGGCATGGAAGGGCTTGGCACCACGGCACCACGCGACATGAACGTTCCTTCGTTCGCCCTCGGTAACCTCGCAGGCAAGATCGAGGTCACACGCACGCTCACCGCCCTGACCGCGGGAACCTACCGGGCCTCAGTCAACGTTCCAGGTGTCAACGTCAAGGTCACGCCGTCCGTGCTGACCTTCGGAGCTCCCGGTGAGAAGAAGACCTTCAAGGTCCAGTTCGAAAACAAGAACGCGGAGCTGGGCAAGTTCGCCATGGGTTCGCTGAGCTGGCAGGGTGCCAACAAGACCGTCACCTCGCCGATCGCCGTCAGGCCGCAGTCCGTCATCGCGGACAAGGCCCTGGCTTTCACGGGAACGGGCCCCAACGGCTCCGCCACCATCAACATCACCTCCGGCACCAACCTCCCGGTGGGCGTCACCATTGACGGACTGTCCAAGGCTGATTCCTCGGCTGTTGAGCTGGTTCCCGGCCCGTTCGCGGGCGAGACCAATGCCTCCAACTTCGTGAAGAAAGTGACCGTTGGCCAAGGCAGTGCACTGGCCAAGTTCTCGGTGATCTCCTCCAACGAGGCCGCGGACTTCGACATGCTGGTGCTCACCCCGTCCGGTCAGCAGTTGCCGGCCGCCACGGCGTCCGCCAGCGAAACCCTGTCCGTGCCCAACCCGGCACCCGGCGACTACTACGTCTTCGCCAACCTCTACGCGAGCCCCAACAACCAGGCCACCAAGGCCACTGTTGATGCTGCAGTCCTCGGTGCCAACCAGGGCAACGCCACCGTGACGCCGAATCCGATCCGCCTCGCCAACGGCAAGACGGGCCAGATTTCGCTGAACTGGAAGAACCTGGAACCTGGCTCCTACATCGGCCGCCTCACCTTCGCAGGCACCAGCGAGCCGAGCTTCGTCACCGTCCTGGTCAACCCCGGCGGCACCGTAGTGGTCCCGGACGAGGAGGACCCGAAGAAGGACAAGAAGGACAAGAAGAAGGGCGGCAAGATCCGCGCTGACGAGCCGACGCAGAGCAACAACGCCGGCTAGTTCATTCTTGATCCAGTAACAGATGCTGAAACGGCAGTGGCCGGCGGGAATTCCCGCCGGCCACTGTTGTTTCCCTTAGACGTTTCCGGATGAGCCCCCGGTGTTGCCCAGCAGCGATGCCAGCGTCTTCCAGCGTGCGATCTCGCAGCCGTCAGTCCGGCTGAACTGGCTGTGGACCTTGCGACCACGGAACCAGCCCGTGACGACGGCTACCTGCGGGCCGCCGTATTGCTGCGTGCAGATCCGGTTGGGCCGGGGCTCCGGGAAGAAGATCTCCTCGCCAAACTGCTCGACGGCGGCCAGCGCCGCAGGTGCATCCGGCAGGTTGGAGTCCAGGGAGTCGGGGTCCGGGGAGAGGATGCCTGCTGCGGAGCGGAGATGGAACTCGTGGCTCTCAGCGCCAGGTGCCTCCGTCAGCGTGACTGTGAGGTCGACGTCGTACTCGCTGTTGGGTGACTCGCTCGTGGGGGAAACCATAGTGACCTTTCGCTGGTGGCGGCGGGTGCTCAGGCGGCCAATCCACTCAGCTCCTGGAGGAGCGGATCTACTGCCTGGAGCACGCGGGTCCGCAGCTCCTGGGATTCGGCCGCGAAAGCCCGCTGGTATTCAACGTACTCGGCCTTGCCCTGCGGTGTCTCGATCCTGATGGGTGGGTAGCCCCATTCTTCGAGATCGTACGGAGAAGCCTTCATATCCATGGCGCGGATCCTCCACGAGAGCTCGAAGCAGTCCATCACCAGTTCGCTGGGCAGCGCCGGGGTCAGCTTGTACGCCCACTTGTAGAGGTCCATGTTGGCGTGCAGGCAGCCCGGCTGCTCCATGGTCCGCTGGTTTTCACGGGTGGGTTCGAGCTCGTTCAGGGGAATGGCGTCCGGAGTGTAGAACCGGAACGCGTCGAAATGCGAGCAGCGGATACGGTTTTCTTCCACCACGGTGTCCGTGCCCTCGCCGCCGAGCCTGAGCTTCAGGTATTCGTGCCGCAGCTCGAACTTCTCCTGCCGGTACACCATGGCCCACTCGTGCAGGCCAAAGCAGCCGAACTGGGCCGGGCGCTTCGCCGTGCCCGCAAGGATGATGCCCGCGAAGCGGACCGCTTCGGTACGGTCGGCCAGGAAGCCGCTTCGATCAAAGGTGACCGCCGGCGTTCCCGCCGGCAGCCCCAAGGAGGCGAGTTCGCCGTCGTCGAGCGTTCGGTAGAACTTCCACGTGGCGCGCTCAACGGCACGTGGACCGCTGAGGACCGCGCCGTCGCCCGGATGCCAGCGCAGCAATTGCCCCGGCTTCTGCGTGTAATAGGTGAACAGGAAATCTTCAACGGGGTGCTTTTTCCCGGCCGAACGCCGGGCCAGGTAAGGGTCCGTATAGCGGGCCACCCGGGCATGATGGGTTGCCTCCAGCCCGAGCCATTGCTCCTGGGGGAGGTGCCGCAGCCTAGAGTCCGCCATCTGATCCGAGGATGCTCTTCGCGGCATCCCACAATGCGATTTGGCAGCCGTCTGTCCGGCTGAAGGCCGCAGTGACTTCCTTGCCGTCCACGGCGCCGGTCACCTTGGCCGTTGCCGGACCGCCGTTCTGCTGGGTGCACATTAGGTCGGTCCGGGGAGGAGCGGGGCTCAGGATGGCAGGGCTGTTCTTGATGGACGTGCAGGCCTCGGCGGCTGTTGGGTGGTTGCTTTCAGCGGCCGGGACACCGTCCGCGCAGACGAGCGTGAAAGTCTGGGGCGCGGCTTCGGGGGATTCCACCAGCGTGATGGAGAGTTCGGCGCTGCCGGCGCCGGTGGCTGTTGACGCACTGGGAGTCGCGCTGCTGCTGGGGCTGCTGCTTGGGCTGCTGCTTGAAGGCGCCGACGACGACGGGGCTTGGCTTGCGCTGCCTGTGGCACCTGGGGTTGGGGTGCCTGAGCATGCGGCCAGGCCGGCGACGGCCAGGACTGCCAACAGGGGCCGAACAAATCGCATGCGCATGGAATCTCCTAGGTTGCGTCCATTTTACGTGGCACTTGTGGTGCCCGTTTCTCTGTTCGCTTCCAGAACACCACCGGGGCCGTGCCCTTGGCTAGGGGGCACGCGGGTGGTCTGCCTGGATTGCCGGGTTGGTCCGTTAGTGGGAGATGTTCCGCTGGGTTGCCGCGATCAGGCCCGTCATGGCTTGGTGAAGCCCGGCTACCTCTTCCCGGCTGAGCTGAAGGCGCTCGCGGATTTCGCCGGGGACGGCGGTGGCCTGTTCGCGGAGGGCGGCGCCTTTTTCCGTCAGTGTGATGGCGAGGGCGCGTTCATTGCCCGGGACGCGTTCGCGGGTGATGAGCCCGGCTTCTTCCAGGCGCTTCAGCAAGGGGGAGAGTGTTGCTGGTTCGTGGAGGAGGCTGTCGCTGATGTCCTTCAACGAACGGGGGCTCCGCTCCCAGAGTGCCAGCATCACAAGGTACTGCGGGTGCGTGAGTCCGAGGCGTTCCAGCACGGGCTTGTAAACGCCCACCACGCTGCGGGAAGCAACGGTGAGGGCAAAGCACAGTTGGCGCTCCAAGAGGAGGTCGTCGACTTCCTGGGTGCTCTGGTCTGTGGCCGTCATGGCTGTCTCCTGTGCTGGCATCCGCTCGCGCTGATCAATTGGTTAGTGTACTAATGATTAGCGTACTATGGACTCATTGAACCGTCTAAAAAGGAGTCGATCCGCGTGGCCAAGGAATCCCTCACCCGGAAGTTCATGCGCGCCACAGGCAAGTTCAGGGTTGTTTTCGGCCCCGCGCACAGCAGTTCCCTCGACCATGAAATGACCGAAGCCAACCGGAAGCTGCTCGCCCAACGCCAGGCCGAGACCCAGCAGTGGGAAACACTCCGCCGCCCCGACGGCAGCACCTACGTGGTGCCCCGCAACCCGGACGACAAATCCCTGCGGTAAGCCACCCTTCCTTCTCCGCCGGGTTGTCACTTGGCCCCCGTGTTTCCCAAAAAACATGGGGGCCAACTGCCATCTCGGCGACGTATTCGGGCGTAAAATTGGCCTCACTGAACGGCACGCACTGACCCTGCCGCTCTTTCTCTCCCGTAAGAAAGGAGGTGGAAGAATATGGGACGCAAATTGGAGGGTTTCCAGCATGTGACCGAGCGGTTGCAGTCCGTTTTTGGACCTGCAACCCACGGCGACACGGACACCCCGGTGCTGCACAAGCATGATGATTTCGAGACGGCTTCCGAGGCGGACCTGAAGAACTTCGACGTCGAGACCGATTCCGAAGGCCATCACTACGCTGTCCGTAACAACGATCCCGGCCCTACCTCAACCGACTACTCCGTGCGTCACTGACTACCGCGCAAGTCATCAGCATGCTTAGTATGTGAGGGCAGGGTGATGCCGGGACAAGAGGGGGTCGTCGATGAGTTTCCAGGATGATGTTGCAGGGGTTCCCAGTGGGGCTCCCCGACAGGAACGTGCGGTCCCACCTCCGGTGGCCAGCCCGTCCAGGCCAACCCGCACGGCCGCCCTGTGGGTGGCGGTCGCCGTTGGCTTGGTGGTCCTGGTGATGCTGATCGTGTTCTTCGTCCAGAACCAGGACATGATCACGGTCCGATTCTTCGGGCTGCAGGGAACCCTCGCACTGGGCACCACCCTCTTCATCGCGGCCGTGGGCGGAGGCGTGCTGGTGGCCCTTGCCGGAGGTGCGCGGATCCTCCAGCTCAGAATGGTCAACCACCGCCGCAAGAAAACCATGGGCGGCCCGGGAGCCGCGCCATAGGGACTCGTGGCCGGTGGCTGTTAACTGCGGAAGGACCGGAGCGCTTGCTCCGGTCCTTCCGCAATTTAATCCCGACGGCGGCACTCCCTGACGATGTTGATTCCGCCGGGGTGGTGGGCTGTCTTAGCCTTCGCAGTCGGTGCAGTAGGCGACGCCATCTTTTTCGCGTGCGATCTGCGAGCGGTGGCGAACCAGGAAGCAGGAGTGACAAGTGAACTCGTCGTTTGCCTGCGGAATGACCTGGATCACCAGTTCTTCAGCGACGATTTCGCCGCCGGGGCCGTTGGCGTCGAGGCCATCGGTTTCGTCCAGTTCAAGCACGACACTCTTGGCCGTGGGAGCGCTGGCGGATTGAAGAGCCTGGAGGGACTGCTCCTGGTTCTCTTTTACATCGGTACGGAGTTCGTCGTAATCGGCTGCCACTTTTTAATGCCTCTTCGTGTTAGGGGGTTACCGGGTATGCAACGTACAGCATGCCACGAAAATTCCATACCATACCCCAGTTCTACCGCTTGTGGCGAAAACCACGTGGGTGGAGGGCAAAAAAACCCGCCACCCAGCGTGATTTCGCCCAGGTATTACCGGAGTTCGATGTCCAGCGCTTGGAAGTCGTCTGCCGCGTGGCGACCCACCAGCAGGCGGAACGTGCCCTGCTCAAACTGC
Source organism: Paenarthrobacter sp. NPDC091669 (assembly GCF_044756725.1). Taxonomy (NCBI): domain Bacteria; kingdom Bacillati; phylum Actinomycetota; class Actinomycetes; order Micrococcales; family Micrococcaceae; genus Paenarthrobacter; species Paenarthrobacter sp. NPDC091669. The sequence continues at coordinate 137,201 of NZ_JBIVTK010000001.1, read as the reverse complement.
CAGCCGCCGTCGTAATGTGAAAACGCCTTGGCGGGGATATGTATTTCCACGCTCTCGGTTCCGTTCGCGGCGAGGTGCGTTCCGGCGTAGCCGGCCAGCCAGCGAACGGGACGTTCGACGGCGGAATCGGCGCGGTCCAGATACACCTGGACCACCTCCCGGCCGGTGCGTGTGCCGGTGTTCTTGACGGGAACGTGCACCACAATATCGTTTCCGGCCTGCGCTGCCTGCGGGGCGTGGGCGGTGCCGAGTTCGAACGTGGTGTAGCCGAGTCCGTAGCCGAACGGCAGGGCAGGAGCTGCGCCGCCCGCCGCTTCCTGCTTGAGCCAGGCGCGGTAGCCAATGTGGATTCCTTCGGCGTAGACCACCTTGCCGTCAACGGGCGTGGTGTTCAACACCGGGACGTCCTCCAGCGCGGCGGGCCAGGTGGTGGGCAGGCGTCCGCCAGGTTCTTCGATGCCCAGCAGGATGTCTGCGATGGCGCTGCCGAACTCCTGGCCGCCGAACCACCCCAGCAGGACCGCATCCACCGTGTCCAGCCATGGCATGAGTACTGGCGAGCCGGAGTTCACCACCACTACCGTGCGCGGATTGGCTGCGGCGACTGCCTCCACCAGCTGGTTCTGGTAGCCGGGGAGGTCCAGGTCCTTGCGGTCAAAGCCCTCGGACTCAATGGCGGCGTTGGTGCCAACCACAACCACAGCGACGTCCGAAGTCCGGGCAGCTTCCACCGCGGCATCGATCTCGGCCTGCGGGTCCGCCACCACGGTCTCCTCGCCCAGCAGGATGGCTGTGAACGGGATGATCTGCTGTTGGGGCAGCTGGTACTCGGCCTCGATCCGGATGGTTTGGCCTGCGGTGGTTTCCACGGCGTGGACGGTCTTGGGGGGATCGAAGAGGGCGGCACCCAGGACGTCGGTGTCGTCCTTGATCTCGTCGTTGAAGACTTCCGTTCCGTCCAGGACAAAGCGGATCTGTCCCACGGTCCCAACGCCCAGGTGGTGGACGCCTGCTGTTTCGGCTGTCCAGTCCGCTTCCATACGGATGGAGGCGGCGCCGTCGGGAATTCCCACGCCGAACCAGATCAGGTGCGAGGCCAGGCGGTCTTCTCCCGAGATTTCCGTGCCGTCGTCGGCGAGGAAGGTCACGCGGATTCCGGGGACGTTGGAGATGGGGTTGTGGAGTGAGGTGCGGGGGAAGGCCTGGATGCCTTCTGCCACCTTGGCGCCGCGGGCGTAGGTGACTGTGACGTCGTCGGGCAGTGCTTTCTGCAGGCCTTCGAGCGGTGAGACGGTGTATTTGGGCATCACGGTAGCGCTGCCGCCGCCTTGGGTGCGGGCTTCGTCGGCGTTGTGGCCGATCACCGCGACGCTGCTGAGGGCCTTGGCATCCAGCGGAAGCAGGCCCTTGTTGCGGACCAGCACGGCGCCGCGGACGGCGACTTCACGCGCGACGGCGGCCCCGTCCAGTGACGCCGGGAGCTGGGTGACTGCAGGTTCGAAGCCTTCCAGGGAGCCCACACGGGCTGCGAGGCGCAGGATCCGGGTGACCTTTTCCAGGATCGCCTCAGGGCTGACGCGGCCATCGTTGACGGCAGCGAGGAGCTTAGGACCCCAGTGGCCTACCGGTCCGGGCATTTCCAGGTCCTGGTGTGCGTTGGCGGCTTCCACTGAGCGGACGCCGGTCCAGTCGGACACCACGACGCCGTCGAAGCCCCACTCGGTAGACAGTGGCGTTTCAAGGAGCGTGTTCTCGCTCGCGGTGGTGCCGTTGATGGAGTTGTAGGAGCTCATGACCAGCCAGGCGCGTGCTTCGGTGATGGCGTCCTCGAAGGCTGCCAGATAGAGCTCGCGGAGCGGCCGCTCGTCCACTACGGAGTCTGCGGTGAAGCGCTCGGTCTCGGCTTCGTTGGCCAGGTAGTGCTTGGGCGTGGCGCCGACTCCCATGGACTGGACGCCTGCCACGTACCCGGCGGCCATGGTGGCGGTGAGTCGCGGGTCCTCGCTCATGCATTCGAAGTGGCGGCCGCCCAGCGGGGAGCGGTGCAGGTTGATGGTGGGGCCCAGGACGGCGTGGACGCCTTTACGGCGGGCCTCCTGGCCCAGGACCTGCCCGTATCGGCGCGCGGTTTCAACGCTCCAGGTCGCGGACAGAGCGGACGACGACGGCAAGGAGACGGAGTCGTGCCGCTCGTCGAAGTCTTCACCCCGGACGCCTGCCGGTCCGTCGGACATGACCACACGGGACAGCCCGATCTCAGCGATGGCGTGCGTGGACCACACGTCTGCGCCCGTCAGCAGTTGCACCTGCTGCTCAAGCGTCAGGCTCCGGGCGAGTTCCTGGATCCTGGTTTCGGCATCCTGCGCTCCTGCTGCTGGTGCTGTGACTGCGGCCGAAAGTGTGGGATTCATTTACTTGACTCCTTTGATGCGTGTGACGAGAAGGGCACCGATGATGCCAACAACAGCACCACCGAGGAACAATGCGGGGTAGCCGCCCAGTGCGATGACCGGGAAGGCAATGGCAGGCACCAGGGATTGGGGGAGGGCCTGGGCGATGTTGAACACGCCGAAGGTCTTGGCGTTCTCCGACTGGTCTTCGGGCAACAAGTCGGTGATGAGCGCGACGTCAACGGCGCTGAAGACACCGAGACCCAGGCCCAGAATTCCTTGGCCCACCAGGACCTGGCCGGTGTCGGTGCTGGTGGCGATAACCACCAGGCCGCCCATCATGATGAGGGCAGAGATGATGACCATGCTTTTGCGTTTGCCAAGGCGGTCGCTGATCCAGCCACCGGCGAGGCTGGTGATGACGGTTCCGGCAGAGCTCACCAGGGTTGCTTGGAACACCAGGCTGGTGACTTGGGTTTCGGCGACGTGGAGGTGGTCCGTAAAGAAGTACGGCAGGTAGAGCAGGCCGGCGCAGTAGCCCACATAAACCAGGAACTTGGTGACCCAAGCCCATCCCAGGCCGGGGTGATCCTTGGGGTTGAAGTAGAAGGAACCAAGGACTTCCTTGAGGTTCAGCGGCGCCGGTTTTTCGGTGAGGACGCGGTCCTTGAAGGTGAAGGCGAAGGCAATGGCTATTGCCGTGCCTACGATCCCCGGGACAACGGCCATCTGCAGGGCGGTCTCGAACATTTGGGCGAAGAAAGCCGCCGCCACGAGGCCAATGGGCAACGTCATGCCGATGAGCCCGGAAAGGCGCCCGCGCTCCGCCGGTCCCGCTTGGTCCGGAAGGGTCGCGACCAGGGCGGCCAGGGCTGCGTTGAAGCCCAGCTGTGCTACAACCCAAGCCACAAGGACCACCCCGACTTCGGTGGCCGAACCCAGCATGAAGAGTGCTGCAAGGCCGATCAGGGAACCGCCCACAATCCACGGTTTGCGCATCCCGAACCGGGACGTGGTCCGGTCGCTGAGCCGGCCAAAGAACGGGTTGGCGAGCAAAGCGACAGCCGCTCCGACGCCTGCCACGAGGCTCAGTGCTCCGGCGCGCGTATCTGGAGTGGTGATCTCCGAAACCTTGATGGCGAGGACCACCAGCGCTGGTGCAAGAACGGCCATCCAGAGGCCGGCGCTGGCGATGGGCATGCCGATGACGTAGGCGCGGGAAGCGGATTGAGGCTGGGTGCTTCCGGTACCCGGGGCGGCGGTTTCCGCGCCTGCCATCTGCTGGTCGATATTGAGGGCCACATTGCCTCCTGATGAACGGGTGGCCCACCGTTGGGCCGCTGGAATGACTCTAACTCCAAAAACCAAGTGTGACTAGGTTTTTGGTCAAAAAAGTCGAGTGACCCTGGATATTTGAACCGTGAAATAGACTGAACGGATGTCTACGACGAGGGCCCGGGGCCAGTACGCCAAGGGGGCCGAACGCCGCGAACAGATCATCCAGACGGCAACCGATGTCTTCGCTACCGAAGGATTCGAGGGCACTGCACTCAAGCGCGTTGCCGAGTTGGTGGGCGTCAAGGAAGCCACGCTGTTCCACTACTTCAAGGGCAAGCAGGAACTGCTGACTGCCGTCCTTGCCGAACGGGATCGCCGCTCGCTTGCCGTTGGCGGCGAGGTGGAAGTGGGCCTCAACCTGATGCCGCCCATCGCCGAACGGAACGTGCGCGAGCCCGGACTGACCACGCTCTACGCGGTCGCCTCAGCTACTGCCAACGATCCCGGGCATGCCTCACATGGCTACTTCAAAGAGCGGTACCAAACGGTGGTGCGGGACATCGCCGTCGACATCGAGCGGCGCCAGACATCCGGCGAGGTACGCACCGACGTCGACGCCGTCATGCTGGCACGGCTGACCGTGGCCGCCTTCGACGGGCTCCAGCTGCAGTGGCTGTATGACAAGGACGTGGACATGGCTGACGGACTCCGGCAGCTCATTGACGTTCTGCTGGCACCGTCCCACCCAACTGAGTAGCAGATAAGGCCGTTCTGAGAGCTCAGAACGGCCTTATCTGCTACTTACATGGGGCGTTGCCCGGGTGAGGCTAGCGGCCGGTGCCGCCGTAGACGGTAGCCTCGGCGTCGCCGTCGAGCTCAAACGCATTGTGGATGGCGCGGACGGCGTCATCCAAGGCGTCCGCGCTGGTGACCACGGAGATGCGGATTTCCGAGGTGGAGATCATGTCAATGTTGATCCCGGCGTCGGAGAGGGCCTTGAAGAACGTGGCAGAAACGCCCGGGTGTGAACGCATGCCCGCACCGATCAGGGAGAGCTTGCCGACGTGCTCGTTGTATTCAATGCTCTCGAAGCCGATCTGGCCTTCGGCAGCCCGCAGGGCGGCCAAGGCGTCGGCGCCTTCGACGATGGGCAGGGTGAACGAGATGTCCGTGCGGCCGGTGCCGTGCGTGGAGACGTTCTGGACAATCATGTCGATGTTCGAGTGCGCATCGGCGATCACCTGGAAAATCGCGGCAGCCTTGCCGGGGATATCCGGAACGCCTACTACGGTGACCTTGGCTTCGGACCGGTCGTGTGCAACGCCGGAGATGATTGGCTGCTCCAAGGCAACTCCCTCTTGAATGTTGAACTTTTCGTCGGCGCCGGGAATGACCCACGTGCCTTCGTGCTGGCTGAATGAAGAACGGACGTGCAGCGGCACCCCGAAACGGCGGGCGTATTCGACGCAGCGCAAGTGCAGGATCTTGGCGCCGGAAGCGGCCAACTCCAGCATTTCCTCGCTGGAGATCCGGTCGATCTTCTGGGCGGACGCCACCACACGGGGGTCGGCGGTATAGATGCCGTCCACGTCCGTGTAGATCTCGCAGACATCGGCTTCCAGCGCTGCGGCCAAGGCTACAGCGGTGGTGTCCGAGCCGCCGCGGCCAAGCGTGGTGATCTCGTTGGTGCTGCGGCTCATGCCCTGGAAACCGGCCACGATGGCGATGTGTCCCTTGTCCAGCGCGGTGCGGATGCGGTGGGGGTCGACGTCGATAATCCGCGCCTTGCCGTGGATGCCGTCGGTAATCATGCCGGCCTGGGATCCCGTGAAGGACTGTGCGGAGGCACCGAACTTATTGATGGCCATGGCAAGCAGGGCCATGGAAATTCGTTCGCCTGCGGACAACAGCATGTCCATTTCGCGGGCGGGAGCGGAATCAGTGACCTGCCCCGCGAGGTCCAGGAGTTCATCGGTGGTGTCACCCATTGCGGAGACAACAACCACAACCTCGTTGCCGGCCTTCTGCGCATCCACGACGCGCTGTGCGACCCGCTTGATGCCATCGGCATCGGCAACCGAGGAACCGCCGAACTTCTGAACGATCAGCTGCTTGGTAATGGCAGCCTCGTTGGAGAGCTCTTCGATCTTCACTTCGGTAGTGGGCATAGTCATGCGCGCACCCTCACTGCATCAATAGGGTTCGAACGCGGCATGCCAAATTCCAAATTTGAGCACGCCAACGTAGCTTATTTGCCCAGTTTATCGCCGCGCACTGTCCCTGCAGGAATTGTGACCACATGGCGGCTACCGGCGATGACTACCACCCGGCAGTGCCCGGACCACCCTTGAACGGGCCAACGATCTGCTGTGTGATCCACCCTCCATAGAAGTTGCCTTCCTGGAACGTCACCCGCTCGCCGTCCACCTCGCATGAGTCCATGTGCTCCGGGTACAGCGCCACCCTGCTGCCCAGCGCTTCGAAGCCCCGTGTGGGGCTTGGGTAGGTCCACCCTGCCCGCTCAACCACTGTCCCGCCGGCGATGATGGTGAAATAGCAGGCCTCGCCCTTGAACTCGCAGAAAGTGGTGCCCCCAACAGGGACCAGCGCACCCTCCGGGAAGGCGTCCAACGGCACGTAGTAGACAGGAGGATGGCTGGTCTCCAGGACCCTGACGGAGTCCGTGGTGTCCACAATCACCTGACCTCCAAGCCGCACTACAACCCGCTCGGATCGAGCCTCTACCTTGGGCGGCCGCGGGTAATCCCATACCGATTCCTGGCCAGGGGCCGGCTTGATGGGACGGGGACGCCGGAAGACGCCGGAAACACTGCGATGGGAGACCATGCACCCATGGTGGCACCCTCGGCTGGGATCTCCCCGTGAAGTTTTCGACGTATCGGTGGTGGCGTGCCCGGCGTACCATCCACTTCATGAGGACTTCGGCAGGCGATGGCCGGCGTACCTGACCACACGGGCGGATCGGGTCCGGCGGGCCACGAGCCCGAATACGAAGTGATCGGCGGCGTGATCGACGATCAGCCCTCCGGTGTGGCCCGCCCACAGCCAGGAGCCGGATCCCCGCCCCGAACCGCCGGAAACTTTGGGGCCGCCGCAGCGGAGGCTTGGGGGAGTGCCCGGACATCCTTTACCTCGTGGTGGTTCTGGCTTGCCTGCGCAGTGGGAATCTCCGTCGCCTGGGGCTTAGCCGCGGCCGCGGTTTCCTTTGCAGAAGCCAACGGATGGTTCGATACCAGAATCGCAAGTGCCAGCTACCTGATCACGGCAGTATTTCTGGCGCTCGCTGCCGCCGTGCTGGGAGCCGCGTGGGGCTTCCGGCATTCCCACGGCCGCTTTCTTGTCCTGTTGCTGGCTGGAGGTATTCGAGGAACGGCTTTGGGCGCGCTCGGTGGTGGTGTTTTGTTCCTGGTGGGCGCCAGCGTCGGTGGGCCGATGGCACTGGCCGTTGCCGCCGTCGTCGTGATGGTCCTGGAAGTGGCCCTCTTCGGACTGATCGGTGCGGGTGCGCGGGCATGCTTTGCGGCAGCGGCGCCGGCGGCGGCATTGACCGCTGTGGTGGTGGCTTTCCTGTGCGTGGGAAACGTGGTGGCCACCCTTCTGCTCCTTCCCGGGACCACCGTGATGGACCAGGCTTCAGTACCGGTGAACGTGGAACGAGACGATTCCGGCAGGATCCTTGCCTACGAATGCGTGGGTGATCTCCGCCCGGTTGAAGTGGTCCACACAGAACGGGTCGCCTGGCTGGCGGCAGCCAACCCGGCCCTGCTCCTGGGAAGCGTGGGCGCCGACGTGGTGCCTATGGACGATGAACTTGGGTGGGTGCTGGCAGGCCTGCAGTGGGCCGCCGATGGGCCCTCACGGGAAGTGCCGTGTCTCGGGGGAGAATCGAGCGACGGGCTGGCACCTTCCATGCCCGTTGCTCTGACAGGCTTGGCGCTCCAGTCCTTGGTGGCCGCCCTGGTGCTGGTACCTGGCCGGTGGCTGAGGGCCCGGCGACAGGCGGCGGACCCTGTCTAGGCCCCTCGGCGCACGTACTCGGAAATCACGACGCCGGAGCCGAACGCCGTCGTCGAGACCTCTTCGAAGGTGCTTGGCTGGTAGGCGCCCGGCGCGAAGAGCGGTATGCCATTGCCGAACAGGAGTGGGCTTCGTTTAAGAACCAGCCTGTCAATCTCACCGGAAAGCTGCGTAGCCAGTTGGCCACCTCCACACAGCCAGATCGACTTTCCCGGCTCGGATTTCAAGCGGCGCACTACCTCCACCGGGTCCTCATGGGTGAGCTCCAGATTTGGTTGCTCGCCCGGGATGTCTTCCTCGGTTCGGTTCCGGGAAAAGACAACCTGCTGGAGATGCTGGTAGGGGCTGGTCATGCCGGCAGGCAGACCCACCGCGTAGGTGTTCCAACCCATCACCACGGTGTCGAAGGTCGCTTTGATTTGGTTTATGCCCATGGCGTCCGCGGCCACTGTCGGTATGGCTTCCGGGAATCTCTTAATTTGGGCGGCCATATGGTCGCCTTCCACGGGAAACGCGTCGAATTCGCCTCCGGGACCGGCAATATACCCATCCAGGCTGACGGCAACGTAGTACACGAGTTCTCGCACGGGACCCCCATCACGGTTGTTGTTGGTGATTGCGAGACTACAACAAGGCGTTGCGCCTGCCCTCGAAGGCCCTGCCGAGGGTAACTTCGTCGGCATACTCCAGGTCTCCACCCACCGGCAGGCCCGACGCCAATCGTGTGACCGTGATTCCGATCGACTTGAGCATGCGGGCCAAGTACGTTGCAGTCGCCTCGCCCTCAAGGTTTGGGTCGGTGGCGATGATGATTTCCTGGATGGCGCCATCATTGAGGCGTGTGAGGAGTTCCCGGATCCGCAGCTGCTCCGGACCGATGCCCGCGATGGGATTAATGGCCCCTCCGAGCACGTGATACCGGCCGCGGAAGGACCGGGTGCGCTCCACGGCCAGGACGTCTTTGGACTCCTCAACCACACAGATGACCGACGGGTCGCGGCGCTGGTCGCGGCAGATGTTGCACTTTTCCTGCTCGGTCACGTTGAAGCACACGGAGCAGAACTTCACGCGTTCCTTGACCGTGGTGATGGCTGAGACCAGGCGCTTCATATCCTCGGGGTCGGCCTCAAGAATGTGGAACGCCAGGCGCTGCGCTGATTTGGGGCCCACACCGGGAAGCCGGCCGAGCTCATCAATCAGCTCTTGAACTGCACCTTCGTACACAATGTCCTCGTTAGTTTGAAATCAATGCTGGAGTCAGCGGGGTTGCAGGGGAGAACCGTCCAAGGCGCGCTCTTCAATCAGCTTTCCGCCCAGAATACGCTCCACCGCAGCCCGCCCAAAGACGCGGGACTCTTCGATGGTTTCGTCTTCCGGGCTGGGAATGTCGTCCGCGACCGACTCCGGCTTCGCCTGCGTCCTCACCGGCGCCTGGACACGACCCGCTTGGGCTTCGGGGCTGTTGGTCAAGCGTTGGTACAGGCTTTGGCGGCCATTCGGATTTCCCGACGGCGCGGCCTCCTCCAGCGTTGCAACCGAACCATGCGCTTCCTCGGGTTGGGTCGCCAAGGAGGGCCAGGTGGGCGGGGCGCCGCTTCCCCCGGGGGCGCTGCTGCTGACGGCCGGGGCGCCACTGCTGACGGGCTCGGGCATCGATTGCGTTGCGGGCCAGCTCGACGCCGGTGCGACGTCCCAGCTGGAGCTTGGGTTCTGCTCCGCGTTGGTCGGGTGGCCGTAGGCGCCGGTGGTTGCTTCAGGAACCTGGGCTGCGGCCGGCTCGTAGTCGGGGGCCTCCGCTGCGGCCGCTGTTTCTTCGGCCGCTTCGGCGGGCTTCTTGCCCACGTTGGATTCCGTGCCCACTACCCACGTACCCGGCGCTTGCTCGACTGCCCTGGACCAGGGGTCGTTGGACGCCGACGCCGGGGCGGAGCCGGCAGAGGGCGAAGGCGCAGCCGCTGTTGCGCTGCTTGCTGGGGCCGCCGGTGCTGTCCTTGGTTGGCCGTAACCCGAGGGGGGCTCCCAATCCGCAGGTGGCTCTTCGTCCAGGGGCGGAGCGTCCTCGTCGAGCGGCGGACCCCAGTCATCGTCAGGGTACGAGTAGTCGCCGGAAGGCTCCGGAGTCTGAGGAGCGGCGGGGATCGGTGTGGTGGGTGCTTGCGTTGAAGTAGCCGGTTCCGGCATGTGGGTAGCCGGCGTCGGGGCCGTGGGTGCTGGTGGTGCGGGTACTACTGGGGCGGGGGCAACTACCGCCGCGGCGGGTTCTGCAGGGGCAGGGGTTGCCTCTGCTGGCACGGATGCTGCTGCCGGTGCGGCGGCGGGTGCCAGACCCCACGCGGAGTCGACAGCTGACACCGGTGCCGGCGCCGATGCTGTTTCGGCAGGCGACGACGTGACGTTGGCCGCTGCTGTCTCGAGGGATTCAGCACCCGCCGACGCCGGGGCGCCCGCTGGTGCTGCAGCAGCCGGAGTTTCCCGGCTAGTAGGTGCTTTTGGGTTTGGCTCAGAGCTCGCTGAGCTGTTGCCGCCAGCGACCGCGACGATCTGGCAGTCGATGCCCAGGGTCTTGTGAATCGCCTGCCGAAGGTTCTCGGAATGATCCGCACGTCCGAACGCACCTGCAAGGCCGCCGGTTGTGAATGCCAAAGTCAGGACCTGGCCGTCGAACTGGGCAACCTGGGCATTCGGTTCCACGAGCGCCCAGGTGCTGCGCTTGATCTTGGTCAACGTCTGCAGGACATCCGGCCATGCACGGCGCAGCGCCTCAACGTCTCCGGTTCCGCCGGATGCGGGCGCTCCACTGGAAGCAGGCGCTCCACCGGATGCAGCCGCTCCGCCGGCCGTGTTCGGCTGCGGTGTCGGTGCTGGCGCCTGCGGTGCGGCTTGCGCTGGTGCGGACTGTGCCGGCTGCACTGGTTCAGGGCGCACTGGGGCTGGCTGGGTGGGTGCCGCCTGCTGTGGCTGTGGCGTTGCTCGGGCTGGAGGAGGTGTCGGTGCCTGGGCGGGTTCGGGGTGCTGTACTGGTGCCGGGGCAGCAGCTTGGGTTGCGACCTCCTGCGCAGGAGCGGACTGTGAAGGGCGACCGGAGGTTTGACGGTCCTCCACTGGCCAATCACTGGTGGATACCCGAGGCGCCGTCAGGGAATCCCGTGACGCAGGCTCAGGAGTCGGCTCGGACACAGCCGGCGCGGCGGGGATAGCGGGTGCGGGCTGGGATACCGGCGCGGCTTGGGCAGCCGGCGCGGCTTCCCGCACAGCAGCCGCAGCAACCGGCGGGCCAGCAGCAACAGCAGGCGCGCCGCCGTCGCCCGCGTAATTCAGGCGACGTTCCACGCGGTCGATGCGGGCAGCAATGCCTCGCTCGGTCTGCTCAGCGCTGGGCAGAAGGATGCGCGCGCACAGCAGTTCAAGGTGAAGGCGCGGGGACGTGGCGCCCGTCATCTCGGTGAGGGCGGTGTTGGTGACGTCCGCTGCCCGGGACAGTTCGGCAGCGCCAAGGTTGGTTGCCTGGTTGCGCATCCGGGCGATCTGGTCCGCCGGCATTCCACGAAGAATGGCCTGCGCGCTCTCGGGCATCGCTTGAACGATGATGAGGTCGCGGAAGCGTTCCAAGAGGTCCTCTACGAAGCGCCGGGGGTCGTGACCTGTCTGGATGACGCGGTCCACGGCCCGGAACACCGTGGCGGAGTCGGCCGCGGCAACGGCATCTACGATGTCGTCCAGCAAGGAAGCGTGGGTGTAGCCGAGCAGGGCAACGGCAAGCTCATAGTCCAGGCCATGGGGACCGGCACCTGCCATGAGCTGATCGAGGACGGACAAAGTATCGCGAACAGAGCCGCCGCCTGCGCGGATGACGAGGGAGAGCACGCCGGGAGCGACCGGAACGTTCTCCTGCTGGCAGAGGAGCTCGAGGTACTGCATCAGCGGCTCTGGCGGCACCAGCCGGAAGGGGTAGTGGTGGGTGCGGGAGCGGATGGTCCCGATGACCTTGTCCGGCTCCGTGGTGGCGAAGATGAACTTGATGTGTTCCGGCGGCTCTTCGACGATCTTCAGGAGCGCGTTGAAGCCTGCCGACGTGACCATGTGGGCCTCGTCAATGATGAAGATCTTGTAGCGGTCGCGGACCGGGGCGAAGGTCGCGCGTTCGCGGAGGTCCCGGGCGTCGTCAACGCCACCGTGGCTGGCGGCGTCGATCTCGATGACGTCCAGCGAGCCGGAGCCGCCACGGGCAAGCTCGATGCAACTGGGGCATTTGCCGCAGGGGGTGTCAGTGGGGCCCTCGGCGCAGTTCAGGCAGCGGGCCAGGATGCGGGCCGACGTGGTCTTGCCGCAGCCGCGGGGGCCTGAGAAGAGGTAGGCGTGGTTCACGCGGTTCTTGCGGAGCGCCGTCATCAGCGGCTCTGTGACGTGTTCCTGCCCGATAACGTCCGCGAAAGAGTCCGGGCGATACCTTCGATACAGGGCAGTTGTAACAGTCACAAGTGAAACCTACCTATAGAGACTGACATTTAAATAAGTGACCCCTCATGCACCCGCCAGAGCCCATCTACCCTTGCTACCTTCCGGTCCTGGGGGAGTTCAACAGGATGACGCCACATGAGGGGCCGTCGACAAGCTTACCCGAACTTGGGTTGGGGTTCGAATCGGCTCGAAGGGCTGTGGATAAGGCTCGACGGCGGGTGGCTGGGTTCGCGCGCCCGGCTTCGGCTAAGGAACGTAGTCCGGCGCGTCCTCAAGGCCGAGGTAGCGTTCCAGGGCGCCCAGGTCCGCAGGATTGGAGGCCTTCCAAGCCTCAAGGGACCCGGCGAGTTCTTTGCCCACGTACCGAAGGTGCCATGGTTCGTAGGTGTAGCCCGTGATGGCCTGGGCCCCTGCCGGATAACGGATGATGAACCCATATTTCCAACCCTCTGATGCCGCGAAGCGTCCCACCGGAGTATCGGCAAAGCACGCTTGCAGGGCGCAGGCGCCGTTGGAGTTCCCGATATCCATGGCCAACCCCGTCTGGTGCTCGCTGTGTCCTGGGCGGGCAGCAAGAGTGTCAGCAGTCTCTTGGCCGTACCGTAAAACGTAGTCGTGGTAGAGGCTCTGCTGCTGCGCATAAGACCGGTATCCGCTGACAGCGCGCACATTGACGCCCCCAGCTTTGGCGGCCTTCACGAAGGCGTTGAACGCCGTCGCCGCTTCTGACCGCAGCCGTTCCGTGGACACCCGGGTCAACGTGGGCGGGACGTAGGTGGATGGAGCCAGCATGCGGTGCTTATTCACTACGACCTGCAGGCTGCTGGCAGAGTCGATGTCGTAATCGGCCGCTACAGCGGCCTGGGGTGTGATCAGCCCGAGGGAGAGCAGCGCCCCTGCAATCCCCAGCCAGTATTTACGCAGCTTCATGGGTGCCTCCGTGGCTGGTCCTTTATGCGATGTGGTGACTTTACGCCCGCAAAGTGCCGCGGACAACGCCAGTCACTTTCGGTTTCCGCGATTTATCGCCAGCCATTCACCGGCCACGTCATGAAAGCTGGCTCCTCATAAGGGTGGGCGGCCCGCAGAGCCCGCACGACGCCGTCGAGCATGTCCTCCTCCACCACGCACTCGACCCGGATTTCCGGCACCTGCTCCTCAATCCCCACCACGCCAACGGAGGGTTGCGCTCCTGGCAGGGGAGTGAAGCGGCCAGTGCCCGGCGACGTAAAGGCGCAGTGGGAGTAGTTGCCGATCCGCCCGGCGCCGGCGTCGCCAATGGCCAAAAGGACTTCCTCGATATGCGTCTCTGGAACGTAAACCACCAAGGCGTGGAGCTGCTTCATGGGAACATCCTGTCAATAAACTTCGGCTACAAACAGGTCTCAACCATTGCAAAAGCCGGTACCACAGCGGACCATGGGTATGTACACCGATTGGGGCAATCTCAAGATTGTGAGCTGCAGGGCCTGGGAGCGAGGGGCCGGACCCGGCAGCTCAACGATGTACCGCAAGAATGGGCGCGTTGGGGGCGTCCATTTTTCCGTTAACGGGGCAGTTTCCAGCGCCTTCCACGGGTAGTCATTCGGCCCGATTACACGTTGCCGAAATTCTCAGGTACAGTAGTATCTGCTTTCGAATCGGAAGCAAGGAGAATTCGCCTAGCGGCCTATGGCGCACGCCTGGAACGCGTGTTGGGTTAACGCCCTCGGGGGTTCAAATCCCCCATTCTCCGCGGTTGGCCCCAGTCCTTGGACTGGGGCCTTTTGCGTTCCCATCGGGTTCTTGCACGGCCGGACGCTAGTCCGCGTCAGCTTGCTGTTCGGCGTCCTGCTGCTGCGCCGCCGCCACTCTTTCCAACACTTCGCGGCAGGCTGCGGTTGCGGGGTGGATGCGGCCGGCTGTCCTGGTGGAGGTGAACACGGTCCGCTTTGGCAGGGCTGGAAGATCCAGCAGTTGAACGGTACGCGAGCGCCCGGTCCAGACAAGGTCCGGCATGAGTGCCACGGCGTTGCCGGACTCAATGAGCCGGATCTGTGCTTGGAGGTCGGCTGTTTCGTACCTGACGTCGGGTTCGAAGCCTGCAGACCGGCAGGCCTGCTCAGCCCAGTGCCGTGACGCTGCGCCTCGGGGTTCCATGACCCATGGCATCGAGGCCGTGTCCGCAAGGGTCGACACCGTTTCGCCGCCGAGTCCCACCGGGGGAGTGGCCAGGCGGATGGCATCGCTGGTGAGGGTGACGCGGTCCAGCCCGCTGTGGTGCGGGGCAGCGTGGCCGGGGTATTGCTCGGCCACCACGAGGTCGAAGTCCCGCGCCCACGTTTCGTACAGGGCGGTTTCGGGCTCGCGTTGGGTCATCTCCACGCGCACCTCGGGATACTCCTGCCGCATGATGGTGAGGAAATCCGGCAGCAGGGCCAACGCCGCGGACTGGAAGACTGCCAAGCGAACCGTTCCTGTGACCATGGAAAGCGAGGCTGCGAGCTCGGTTTCCGCACGTTCCAGCGTTTCCAGCAGCGCCGCGGTGTGTGCGACCAGGATCTCCGCTTGCGGGGTCAGTTGCACGCGTCGCCCCGCTTTGCGCAGCAATTCCACGCCGGCTTCCTTCTCCAGGAGGGTCAACTGTTGGGAGACCGAAGATGGGCTGTACTGCATGGCATCGGCCACCTCCGCGAGGGTTCCGCGGATCTTCAACTCGTGCAGCAAACGCAGCCTGCGGACGTCCAGCACGGGGGCCTCCAAAAGATCGGGATGGGTAATCAATATTCGTCAGAAAAGATCGCTTTTCCTAACGTGATTGTAGATCCATACTGATGGAAACAAACAAACTTCTCCGTCCCAGAAGGAGCCCCCATGACCAGCACCATCCCGGATGCCACCGCCCCGAGCAGCCAGGATTCCGGACACTTCGACGCCTTGGCGCAGGAAGCCATCGCCCTGGTCCGCCACTGGCTCACAGAAGCCGGCAAAATCCCCGTGGACGTCTCCGCGCAGCGCCTTGCCGGCGTCTTGAAGGACCCCAACGGCCTGGACTTCACGGTTGGATTCGTCGACGGCGTCATCCGCCCCGAGGACCTGTCGGTCGCCGGCCGTAAACTCGCAGAGCTGGCACCCAAGGTGCCCAAGTTCCTCCCGTGGTACATGCGCAGCGCTGTCCGCGTGGGTGGCGTCATGGCGCCGATCGTCCCGCAGGTAGTTATCCCGATCGCCCGCCGCGTGCTCCGCGAAATGGTGGGCCACCTGATTGTGGACGCCACCGACGCGAAGCTCGGCCCGGCCATCGCCAAGATCCGCCAGGACGGTGTGCACTTGAACGTGAACCTCCTCGGCGAAGCCGTTCTGGGGGAGCACGAAGCGCAGCGTCGCCTGGAAGGCACCCTGAAACTCCTGGCCCGCGATGACGTGGACTACGTTTCCATCAAGGAATCCTCCACCGTGGCACCGCACTCCCCGTGGGCCTTCGACGAAGCCGTCGACCACGTGGTGGAGAAGCTCACCCCGCTGTACCGCCTCGCCGCGTCCTTCCCCAAGCCCAAGTTCATCAACCTGGACATGGAAGAATACAAGGACCTCAGCATGACCATCGCGGTGTTCAAGCGCCTCCTGGATATGCCGGAGTTCAAGAACCTCGAGGCCGGCATCGTCCTCCAGGCCTACCTTCCCGACGCTCTCGGGGCCATGCAGGAACTGCAGGAATGGGCCACTGCACGCCGCGCCCAGGGTGGTGCTCCCATCAAGGTCCGCGTGGTCAAGGGCGCCAACCTTCCCATGGAGCAGGTTGAAGCTTCGCTTCATGACTGGCCGCTGGCCACCTGGGGTACCAAGCAGGACTCGGACACCAGCTACAAAAACGTCATCAACTACGCCCTCACTCCGGAGCGCATTGACGCGGTCCGCATCGGCGTCGCCGGACACAACCTGTTCGACGTCGCCTTCGCGTGGTTGCTTGCCAAGGAACGCGGCGTAACGAAGGGCATCGAATTCGAGATGCTCCTGGGCATGGCAACCGGCCAGGCCACCGCAGTCCGCAAAGACGTCGGCAGCCTCCTGCTTTACACACCGGTGGTCCACCCCGGCGAATTCGACGTCGCCATCGCGTACCTGATCCGCCGCCTCGAAGAGGGCGCCAGCCAGGAAAACTTCATGAGCGCCGTCTTCGAACTGAGCGAAAATGAAGCCCTGTTCAAGCGCGAGCAGCAACGCTTCCTGGACTCCCTGGCAGGCATGACGGCAGAAGTTCCCGGTCCCAACCGCCAGCAGGACCGCCGTCTCCCCGCAGAGCCCGCACCGCTCGAGGGCTTCAGCAACACCCCGGACACCGACCCGGCCCTCCCGGCCAACCGCGCCTGGGGCCGCGACATCCTCAAGCGCATCCCCGGCTCCACCGCCGGCAACAAGATCGTCGATTCCACCAAGGTCTCCGACGCCGCCGAGCTGGATCGCATCATCGCTACCGCCGTGGACCACGGCAAGGCCTGGGGAGCCCGTCCGGCCGCCGAGCGCGCAGCGATCCTCCACCGTGCCGGCGAGGTCCTTGAAGCACGCCGCGCCGAACTCCTGGAGGTCATGGCGTCCGAGACAGGCAAGACCATCGACCAAGGCGACCCCGAGGTCAGCGAAGCAATCGACTTCGCGCACTACTACGCCGAGCGCGCCAAAGACCTGGAAACGGTCGACGGCGCCACGTTCGTCCCAGCCAACCTCACCGTGGTGACACCGCCGTGGAACTTCCCGGTGGCGATCCCCGCAGGCTCGACGCTTGCAGCGCTCGCCTCAGGCTCCGCCGTCGTGATCAAGCCTGCAAAGCAGGCCCGCCGCTCCGGTTCCGTCATGGTGGATGCGCTCTGGGAAGCCGGCGTGCCACGCGAAGTGCTGGCACTGGTGCAGCTTGAAGAGCGCGAGCTCGGCACCCAGCTGGTCTCACACCCCAGCGTTGACAGGGTCATCCTCACCGGCGGATACGAAACCGCTGAACTGTTCCGTTCCTTCCGCCAGGACCTGCCGCTGCTCGCGGAGACGTCCGGCAAGAACGCCATCATCGTCACCCCGAGCGCTGACCTGGACCTGGCTGCCAAGGACGTCGTGTACTCGGCCTTCGGCCACGCAGGCCAGAAGTGCTCGGCTGCCTCGCTGGTGATCCTGGTGGGTTCGGTGGCCAAGAGCGCCCGCTTCCACAACCAGCTGATCGACGCCGCCCGCTCCCTGACGGTCGGTTACCCCGAGGACGCCACCACGCAGATGGGGCCGATCATCGAGGCGGCCAACGGCAAGCTCCTCAACGCCCTCACCACCCTGGGTGACGGCGAAACCTGGGCCGTCAAGCCCGAGCGCCTCGACGAAACCGGCCGTTTGTGGTCCCCGGGCATCCGCTCGGGCGTCAAGCGGGGCTCCTACTTCCACCTCACCGAGTTCTTCGGCCCGGTCCTGGGCGTCATGACCGCCGAGACCCTCGAGGAAGCCATCGCCATCCAGAATGAGATCGAGTACGGCCTCACCGCCGGCCTGCACTCCCTGGATTCCGCTGAAATGGGCGTCTGGCTGGACACCATCCAGGCCGGAAACCTCTACGTCAACCGCGGCATCACCGGTGCGATCGTGCAGCGCCAGCCGTTCGGTGGATGGAAGAAGTCGGCAGTCGGGGCCGGAACCAAGGCCGGTGGACCGAACTACCTGATCGGCCTGGGCAGCTGGCTCCCCGCCGAAGCCAAGGCCAAGCGTGGCACCGTACTCCAGGGTGCGGCCGCGCAGCTTCTCGCTGCTGCCAAGTCCGCGGACGTTTCCGGAGATGAGCTGCAGACCCTGCAGCAGTCACTGTTCAGTGACGCCGCAGCGTGGGAATCCGAGTTCGGTACCCGAAAGGACGTCTCCGCCCTGTCCGCCGAGCGCAACGTCTTCCGCTACCGCTCCCTCCCGGTCACCATCCGCCTCTCCGAAGGCGAGCGGCTCGCTGACCTGCTCCGCGTAGTAGCAGCCGGCGCAGTGGCGGGTTCGAAGCTGACGGTGAGCTCCGCCGTCGTACTTCCCGACGCCGTAGTGACGGTCTTCGCGAACCTGGGCGTCAGTGTCCGGATCGAGGACGACGCCGCGTGGCTGGCCCGTGCGGCAAAGTTCGACGCCGGCCGGATCCGCCTGATCGGTGGCGACTTCACTGCGCTGAGTGCAGCCATGGGTGGCCGTCCGGACGTCGCGGTCTACCACGGTGCTGTGACCCAGGCTGGCCGGATCGAGATGCTGCCGTTCCTCCGCGAGCAGGCTGTGTCCATCACCGCCCACCGCTTCGGCACCCCGAACCACCTGTCGGATCACCTGATCTAGTGAGTCCCGCCGAGGGGTGAGTTCTCGGCAGTAAGCACGCTTCAAAAGGTTGAAAGCCAGCCCCTCGGCGACGTCCACACCACGTGGGTTGACGCCGAGGGGTTGGCTTTCGCCTTTAAGGGGTCCGCGCCGAGGGGTGAGTTCTCGGCAGTAAGTGCACGTGAAAAGGTTGAAAGCCAGCCCCTCGGCGGACGTGGGGGAGAGCGAAAGGCACCTCAAGCCTCGGCGTACCCCAGCCTTTGCAACCTTCGGCGGGCGGCTAGCTCGCTCGGTCCGTGGGAGCCCAGGGCAAACCGGACCATTCCCAGCACGGCCCTGGCAGCGGTGACCACCGGTAAAGGAACTGGCCCAACCCGCGGGGCGCGAAGGCCTAGTAAGTCCCGATACTTGGGCTCAAGGCTTGCGACGGCGGCCGCGAACAGGATGCGGTAGCCGGGCGCCAGCAAGGGGCTCAGAGGCGGATTCCGGATGAAGGACACCGTCTCGGCCAGGCGTTCGTCGGCCCGGAGTATCCCCGAGGCGTACCAGTGCTCCAGCTCGTCTCGAACCTGGGCCTCGGTGAGTGGCGGGTCAACAACTCCCATCAGCCGTCCCGCCGCGGCCCATTCCCGGACGTAGGCGTCCGCACCCCCGGGGATCGGCCTGCCCCAGATCCGGTTGGCAGTGAGGAAGGAGTCCGCGTAGGTGACGTGGACCCAGCGGAGGAGTTCGGGATCATTGGCGGCGTATTCGCGCTCCACACCCAGTCCGTCAAGGTAGGTTCCCCGGACACGCTCGTGGATCTTCCGGACCCGTGCGGTCGCGGCCTCGGCGGCCTCCGTGGAGCCGTACGTCACCGTGAAGATCCACCGCACGGTGTTGGCGAGCCGGCCCAAAGGGTCTTTTTGGAAACCGGAGTGCTCGTACACACCGGCAAGGGCGCCGGGATGGAGGGCCTGCATCAGCAGGACGCGGATGCCCGCCACGATGGTCGCAACGTGCCCGTGCACCGCCCAGACGGCCGACCCCGGAAGGTGATATCCGGCGTCGTTCCCGTCTGCCAGCCGTGGCACCCACTCCGGAGGCGTGCCCGACGTTCCCGTGAAGGTGCGCTGCAGTTCATGCCTGTACTCGGTGAGGTAGTTCCTCATAAATTCCATGAGACCTCCATTTGGCGGAGGTGTACAGAGCAGATTGTGTACAGATAATGCCCTTATGAGGGTCACATAAGGGCATTATCTGTACGAAAACTCCGGCGGGTCAGGAGCGGACGCGGCGCCTGCTTGGTGCCGCTGCCACCAGCAGGGCGGCGATCGCGACGGCGGCGCTCAGGATCAGTCCCGGCCGGTACTGTTCCAGCATGGCTTGGGCGCTGACGGTTCCGGCCGCTTGGCCGTGACCGCTGACCAGCGCTGTGGTGACCGCCAAAACCAAGGCGGCGCCCACCTGGGTGCTGGTCTGGATCAGGCCGGCGGCCAGTCCCTGCTCCGAATCCTTGATCCCTGCGGTGGCCTGGACGTTGATGGATGGGAAGGCCAGCGCAAACCCGACGCCCAGCAGGACTACCGACGGCAGGATATCCAGCACGTAGTTGGGCGTAGTGCCGACGCGGAGGAACAGGACGTAACCCAACCCCATCGCGGTGAGGCCTGCCAGAATCAGCTGCGTGGCGCCGAACTTTTCGATGAGCTTGTCCGCGAAAGGTGCGCTGGTCGCGACCAACAGGCCGGCGGGCAGCAAGGCCAACGCCATGCCCAGCGGGGTCCAACCGAGCACCGACTGCAGGTACATGGTGACGATGAACTGGAAGCTCAGGTAGGACCCGAACAGACCCACCGCGCTGAGGTTGGCCCGAGCCACCCAGCCTTCCTTGAGGATGCTGAAGCGGATCAGCGGGTGCTTGACCTTGTTCTCGATCACCGCGAAGGCTGCCAGCACGGCAACGGAAACTGCGAATCCGGCGATTGTTGCCACAGATCCCCAGCCCTGTTCCGGTGCTGAAACCAAGGTGTAGACGAGACCAAGCATGCCCAGGGCGAGGGTCACGGCGCCCCAGACATCGTGCCCGCTTTCCTCAACGGACGGCTTGTCCCTGGGAATGAACTTCATGCCCAAGAGGACAACCACCACTGCGATCGGCACCGAGACCAGGAACGTCCAGCGCCAACTCAGGCTGGTCATGAGACCGCCCACCACCAGGCCCAGCGAGAAGCCGCTGGCGCCGAAGGTCGTGAAGATGGACAGCGCCTTGTTGCGCTCGCGCCCCTCCGCGAAGTTGGTGGTGATGATGGAGAATCCTGTGGGCGCGGTGAAGGCGGCCGCGAGTCCCTTGATGAACCGGGTGGCGATCAGGATGGCGGGGTCGTCCACCAGTCCGCCAAGAAGCGATGCCGCGGCGAAAACTGTCAAAGCAATAAGGAAGATACGACGGCGGCCCAACAGGTCCGCGAGTCGGCCGCCAAGGAGCAACAGGCTCCCGTAGCCGAGGACGTAGGCGGAGACGATCCACTGGAGCGAATCGGTTCCGAGATTGAGTTCCTGTCCGATGGACGGCAGGGCAACGCCAACCATGGAAACGTCCAGCCCGTCGAGGGCCAAGACGGTGCAGACAACCATCAGCAGCAGCCACTGGGCGCGGGTCCAGTGAACGGCTGAAACCAAAGGCGGCTCAGTTGAGGTTTTGAGGGTGGTGGGTGATGTCATGCGCTTCAATCTATATGACGCGTCATTCAATGACAAGGACTACGATGACATGTCATTGGATGACGCAGAATTGTATGACGTGGATTCAAATCGCGTCATGAACTAGAATCGGCACATGGCAACGACGCGTGACCGTCAACTGGTTGAGCAGTGGCGCAGCATCCAGAACTCCTACTTCCGCACCGCAGGAGCGATCGACCGCGCCCTCGAAGCCAAGTTCGACATTGGGCTCAACGAGTTCGAAATCCTGGACCTCGTGGCTGAAAGCGAAGAATCAGCCTGCCGGATGAAGGCCCTGGGGGAGCGTACCCCCATGACGCAGAGCGCCGTCTCCAAGGTGGTGGACAGGCTCGAAAAGGCAGGACTGGTGTCGCGCCAAACCTGCATTGACGACCGCCGCTCCCTGTTCCTGGAATTGACGGACGCCGGCCGCGCGCTCCACTCCACGGCCGCCGTCGAGCACCGCGCGCTGCTGAAGGAAAACCTGGGCTAGGTAACGCCCCTTGGGCTAGTGGACTAACGGACTTCAGAATACGTTCTGAGTAAGTGTTGTTGTATGAGCGGAGCACTGCTATCGAAAACGACATTCAAGTCTTCTGAACTCAGCCGCGCATCGGCAGACGTCTTTGCGGCCGCGGTAGATCACCCTGTCCAGGTAACCCGACGCGACGGCGAATCGCTGGTGCTGATGTCCGAGAGTGCCGACAAAGCGCGCGATGCACTGCTGGATCTCGCGGCGCACCTCGTTGCGGTCTCCACCACCGCCGAAGGGACCCTGGCTGGCCGCATGAGCGACCGCTTCCCCTGGATGTTGGCCCTGAGCCTGGCTGACCAGGAAGCCTGCGCGACTGCTGTGCTAGCAGCAGCCCGTGCCTCGTTCGCCACCCATCAGCCCCACCTCGCCATTGCCGAGCTTACCTCCTGGCGTGAAACGGCCTCGGCTATCGCAGCGGGGCTGGGCAAAGAACCCGTGGAATGGCTCGATGAAGCCGAAGCCGTCGAACGCCCGTAGCGCAGCACAAGCCGACGCTCAAGGGCGCCGCCCGCCTCTGGTTCTACGTTGAGGGACAGGTTGTCTACTTGGAGCATGTCCACACCAGCCGCCCCAACGCAACGAAGTAGCACTTCCCTCCGCTGCGCCCATTGACCCGTCACTATCGTTGACGCTTGCACTCAGATCGAAGCTCAAGACATCTTGAGCCAAAACTGAGCCAACCTTTCGACAGAAGGCACCCGCGAAGCCTTTATTTCTCCCCTGATACCCGCAACAATGGTGCTTGCACGCCAGGCTGGGGTTTGGTGCCGCTGGCTTTTGGGGAGTGTTTTGTGGGCAAGCATCATGATTCAGACCGGGCAATAGACCTGATCCGTGCCGAAGGATTCCATCGCGTTATCATCGCGGGAAGCCTCGCAGTTCTGGCCTTCTTCGCCTTCGGCTTCCAACCGCTCAATGCGGTCCCCACCAGCGCGGTTGATACTTCCTTGGCGCAGGGCGTCGTGGGGCCCACGGCATTGGGCACCCTGGTGCCGCCGGAGGCCGAGACACTCGTCATCGATCCCATGCCCGAACCTCCGGAACAACTTCCCGGCACCCCTATGGTCTACTTTGACCGCGCCATGGTCCGGACTGTCAGCAAAGACGGTTCCACGGGCCTCACGGTAGCTTCCGCCGGGTTGTCCCGTCCGCCCACCGGTGCACTGTACGCACCCCTTGAGGTCCTGAACCTGAGTTCCAACTATGGCTACCGCTACAGCCCTTTGACGGGCTTGGCCGGCGAGTTCCACTGGGGCCAGGATTACGCCGCCGCCTGCGGCACGCGCGTTTACGCGGCCGACGCCGGTGTGGTCCGGGCCGTCGGCTGGCACCTCTGGGGCGGCGGAAACCGCGTGGAGATCGAACACGGAAACGGCCTGGTCACCACCTACAACCACTTGCAGGCCATCGGCGTCACCAAGGGCCAATCCGTCCGGGTTGGCGAGGTCATTGCCCAGGTTGGCACTACCGGCTGGTCCACAGGATGCCACCTCCACTTCGAGACAATCGTGAACGGCCTGCACACCAACCCCAACGGCTGGACCTACCTGCCCATGCGGCAGATCGATCCGCTGCAGACCATCTCCATGGTCAACTACCAGCCCGGTGTTGGAACGGGAACGTCCGCGGCTCCGGTATGGGCCGTTCCGGTAGCCGACGGCACCAACCGCGCCGTCATCGGCGGAGAGCACGAAGAGCCCGAGCCACTGCCGGTGGTGGTTCCGCCTACTACCACGACGCCGGGCGCCACGACGCCGCCGGGCACCACGACGCCGGGCACCACGACGCCGCCGGGCATCACGACGCCACCGGTTACGCAGGCACCCGCTCCAACGCAGAGTCCGACGGCGACCGCCTCACCGTCCGCGACGGCAACGCCGACTCCAACCCCGACGCAGACTGCTACGCCTACGCCGACCGCTACGCAAACTGCTTCACCCACGGCCACGCCTACGCAGACAGCTACTCCGACTCCGACGCCTTCGCCGACCACCACGGCGCCGGCTACCACCACGGCGCCTGCTACGACCACGGCGCCTGCCGCGAAGACTGTGGCACCGCCAGTGACGTCGTCGGACGCTTCCGCGCCCACCACCGTCGTGCCTCCTGCGGCTCCAGCCCCGGCTGCTCCCGCTCCTGTGGCACCAGCGCCGGCGGCACCCGCTGTGGTTGCCCCGGCCGCTCCAGCTCCGGCAGCGCCGGCCGCAGTAGTCCCGGCGCCTGTAGTGGTCGCTCCGGCACCTGCCGCGCCGGCCGTCACGCAGGCCGTGGCTCCTGCTCCGGCACCCGTAGCCCCGGTGGCTCCTGTGCCTGCTCCGGCTCCCGTCGCGGTGCTGCCGTCGACGCTCCCAGCGGTGGTTCTTCCGCCTGGATATGTCCTGGTAGCACCGGACAAAGTTCGCCTGCCCAATGGCACGGTGGTCCTGTTGTCCACCCTGGTCCTTCCTCCGACGCCCTAGAGGTCCCTACGCTGAGGGCACACGAATCGCCGGCATGCCTGCGTTTCGCGCCCCAAAGCCGGCTCCCGTAAGCTCGATGGCGGCAAGCCCGCCAGCCGACGTCGTCAGGAAGCGAACCCCATGACCAGCCTGTACAGCATTCCCCTCACCTTCAACGATGGCTCAGAAGCGGACTTTGGCCGGTTCGAGGGGAACGCAGTCCTGGTGGTCAACGTGGCTTCCGAGTGCGGCTTCACACGCCAGTACGCCGGCCTCGAAGAGCTGTACGGCAAATACCGCCATCAGGGCCTGGAGATCCTCGGCGTGCCCTGCAACCAGTTCGGAGGGCAGGAACCCGGCGCGGATGACGAGATCGCGGAATTCTGTGAGCGGAACTTCGGCGTAACCTTCCCGCTGACCAGCAAGGCAAACGTCCTGGGGAAGCAGCAGCACCCCCTGTTCGCGGAGTTGACCCAGGGTGAGGACGGCCAGCCCGCCAAGGTGAAGTGGAACTTCGAGAAGTTCGTCATAAACCGGGGCGGAGATCTCGTGGCGAGGTTCCCATCCACAGTGGAGCCTGACTCCGAAGACCTTGTAAAGGCAGTGGAAAAGGCGCTGGCATAAAGCCATCAATTCTGAAGGGAGGAAAGTAATTTTCCAACATTCCGCCAGTTGTTAGCCAGTTGTTGGCTAGTTGTCTGGTTGGATTGGCCCTACTGGATTGATACGGGAGACGCCGTCTCCCACCAAACGCTAAGGCAAGCTATGGAGCTCATCGAGGCCGAGTACCCCAAACCAGGTCATGTGCTTTTGCACCTGAGTGATCTGCACCTGGTGGGTGGTCCGGGCACGCTCTATGGCTCTGTGGACAGCGCCACCAGGCTCCAGGAGATCTGCGACCAGATCGTCGCCTCCAGAATCCGGCCTGAAGCCATCATTTTCACCGGAGATCTCGCCGACAAGGGTGAGCTGGAAGCCTACAACCGGCTCCGCGACATGATCGAACCGGTCTGCGAAGCACTCGGAGCCAAAGCCATCTGGGCCATGGGCAACCACGACAACCGTGCCAACTTCCGTTCCGCGTTCGCGGACGCCTCCGAGGCCAGCAAGCCCCACGACCCCGTGGACCGCAGCTACTTCGTCAACGGGCTCCGCATCATCACCCTGGACACCACGGTTCCGGGACACCACTACGGTGAACTGTCGGAATCACAGCTCGAATGGCTGGCTGCGGAACTGGCCACCCCTGCACCCGACGGCACCATCCTTGCCTTGCACCACCCGCCTGTCCCGTGCGTCCAGGACCTCGCCGTGTTGGTGGAGCTGCGCGGCCAAGCCGCACTGGCCGCCGTCGTGCGTAATACCGACGTCCGCACCATCCTGGGTGGCCACCTGCATTACTCCACGACGGCGGGCTTCGCCGGCATTCCGGTATCGGTGGCCTCGGCCACGTGCTACACGCAGGACCTTGGCGTCCGCGCAGGCGCGCAGCGCGGCAGGGACGGGGCGCAGTCGTACAACATGATCCACGTGTACGAGCACACGATTGTGCATTCGGTGGTGCCAATGTCAGGCGGCGTCACCGTGGGCGAGCCCGTGGACGCTGACGAGGTTCAGCGCCGGCTGGCTGAAGCCGGCATCCGCATTCCCCACGAATCGCGGGTGGGTGCCCACACGTCGCCGGGCACGCACACCTCGTCGATGCCGCTTGTTGCTCCCGGTGGCTTTACTTCTCCCAAGGCGCCTTGACCGGGAAGTACTTCTCCAGGAAGTCCGTCACCAGATCGGCGCGCTCGTTGGCTTCAACCTCCGGGAAGCTGCCGTCGTTCAGGCAGAAGAAGTCCATGTGGCGCTTCGCCAGAAGCTTGGGCAGGTAATGCAGGCCAGCCCACATGGTGGAGTCCACGTACCTGACCTTGGCGTTGGTCTGCGTGACGGCGCGGCCCGTGAGCAGCGCGTAGTAGTGGTAGAACGAGTTGGTGACCGAGATGTTGTCCGCAGCGCGGAAACGGCTGCCGGCGGTCTTGGCGAATTCTGCCGGAAATTCCTTCTCCATGCGGGCCACCACGCTGCGCCGCAGGGGAGCCGCGGTGTGTTCGAGGTGCCGGGTGGTGATCCGGCCGAACCGCTCCCAGAGCAGCTTCCGGTTGACGCGTGCCGCGTTCTCGAAGCCGCTGCGTTCGGCGTCGTTCTCGCCCAGCCCGATCCGGGTGTCAGCCTCAATGAACTTGGTGATGCCACCGGGAGTGAAGAACATGTCTGGGCCCACGGGGCGGCCAAAGAACATGTCGTCATTGGAGTACAGGAAGTGTTCTGAAAGCCCCTCGATGTGGTGGAGCTGGCATTCCACTGCCTGCGAGTTGTGCGTGGGCAGGACTGAGGTATCGGCGAAGAACTCCTCGCTGCGAACGATCGTGACTGAGGGGTGGTCGGCCAGCCATTCCGGGGCGGGGGAGTCGGTGGCGATGAAGATCCGCCGTACCCAGGGCGCGAACATGTGCACAGAACGCAGCGCATATTTGAGTTCGTTGATCTGGCGGAAGCGGGCCTCATGGTCGTCACCCTCACCCAGGACGGCCCCGGCCTGCTGCGCGCGCCGCCTGGCGATGTACTCGGGGTCGCTGCCGTCCACCCACGAGAAAACCATGTCGATGTCAAAGTCGATGTCGCTGGCGTGGTCCGCGAACATGTTCTCGATGGTGGGCCAGGTCAGGCCGTGCCGCTGGACGGTTCCACGGACAGCGTCCTGCCGCAGCATGGTGCGGCGGGTCAGGGAGTTCTCCACGGGCAGCTCAAGATGGTCACCCTCAAACCGCCACAGCTCCAACTGCACACCCAGCGCGGGGCCGTACCAGAGGCCACCGCCCGTTTCGACGCGGGGGCGGTACAAGCGGAAGATGCGGGCTTTACGGTTGGCGGACAGCTCGCCGTCGGCCACCAGGACCGAAGTCTTCTTCTTGGCGTCCACGGTCATCGAGTAGAAAGGCTCGTTGTGGAACGCCGACACCAGCGCCTCACGGACCTCCTTGCGTGACTCCCAGTCGACAGCGACAACCGGCCGCTCGTCATTGCCGCGCACCAGGATGAAATCGACGCCGGCAGCGTCCAGCGCCGCCCTGACCGCCAGGAGATCGGACACCATGGCCTGCTGCGGGGTGAGGTCGGCGTTGATCAGGGCATACCGCCCACGGTGACGGACGACGTCGGACCGGTGCTTGAGATGCGCGACGACGGCAGGCGAGATCGCCTCAGCAATCGTGTCCTCTTCAATGGACGGGCTGCCGTGGTAAATCGGATCGACCTGTGCTTGTGTGATGGCTGTATCTCCGGGATCGTCGGTGCGTGAAACTGGTCTCGCTGGTTGCTAAATGGAAAGCGCTTCGCGCCAGCTGCGGAGGAAAGCGCCGCCGGCGTCGTCGTGGATGACATCGTCGGCCAGTTGAAGGTCAGCGGCCGTCAGGATGGTGTAGGGCTTCACCGGTACGCCGTCTGCGGGCCGGACGTCCACGTGCTTTACGTCGTGATCGTTGTGGTGAAGCCAGTCTGCCATGGCGTAGTCCGTGCGGGAATCACCCACGGTCCGCCAGGCAAGCGGCGTGATGCCTTGGGCTGCGAGAAGTTCGACGGCGCGGCTGGCACCGAGGTCCTTGCCGAGGCGGACGGATTCGATGTCCGTGGAGATGATGGTGGGGTCCAGCCGGTAGTCCGCCGTGTCATCGGATTCCGGTGCGTGGTGGTCCAGAATCGCGGCGTTGAGGCCGTGGCGTCCCATGATGTCCAGGGCGTCGGCGTCGAAGAGTTTCTGTTCGGCCAGGTAGTCCGCACTGGCCACGTCGAGGTGCTGCTCCACGGAAACCATGGCGCGCTTGGTCTCGTCAAAGAACATGTGCGCGGAATAGTCCTCGGCAACCAAGCGGCGTATATCGTCGCCGTAGGCCTTGGGCACTGCGAGTTCGTGGTCCACATGGATGGGACCGGGGCCCTCCGCCGTGTAGCTGAACCACACAGCGCCCTTCTCGCAGATGGCGTGGATGACGGTGTTGGACGGCATCCCGGCGGCAATCATGGGCTCCATGACCTGCTCGCTGATGAACGCGTCGGAGCGGCCCGTGTTGAAAATGACGGGAATGCCCGCCGAGGCCAGCGCCACCAGGTCCGCGATGATGTCCGGCTTGACGTCGCGCGTCACAGGGCTGGCGATGGGGCCGTCGACATCCAACAGCAACGCCAGGGCAGGCGTAGCGTGGGCAGCGGTCCGGTCAGTACCTTGGAGCGGTTGAGTCATGCCCCTATTCTGTCAGTCCGCACGGTGACCCTCACAGCTGTGACGTCTGTGACGCCCCACGAAGGATATAGACGGCAATCGTGGAAAGGACGTGCCAATACCGGCGGACTTGGCTGGTCATCGTTTCCTAGCGGAATTTGCCCTCGGGATCCGGCGCGCATCGGGTGTTGCCGCCGAGCGTGGTTCCGAAGCTGCTCGTTCCAAGCTGCATGGAGAACTTGCCATCGTCAAAGCCTGTGGTCGTCTGGTCTCGGTTCGCCCCCGAGGGCTGGGTTTGTACGACTCTCAGCCCGTTGCTTTCAAAGACTTCCTTTACCGACTTATGTATCGCTTCAGCCTGATCTTCTGAGACCGCGCCCTGCGTACTGTCGAAGCTGAATTGAGTCCCTTCCATGCCCAGAGGCAGATGGCAGACGTCCCCCGAGCCTCTGGTGCGACTTTTGTCCAGTCGCCGGGGGCGAGGGCTTGAATCTTGTTGAAGAGTTCGAAGTACTCTGTACGTGCTTGTTCTGGGTCCATGGTCTGCTCCACAGTGCTGGTAGGAGAATTGGTGCTGAGGGTTGTCCCGCACCCTGCCAGGGTGAGAAGAATGATCGCAGCGGCGGGAAGGACGCGTCTGGACCTAGACGCCTTCAGTAGTCGATTCAACGTTCTTGATTCCCTCATTCGCCGCTGTAACCATTACCGTGCCCGTGGAGAGGCTATTTTGCTACCTCCGGGTCCGGGACACAGCGGCTGCTGCCATCGATTATTGTGCCGAGGTCGCCCGTGTATAGGGCGACGGATAACCCATCGGGTCCGAATGCAGTAGTGATGAGCAAATTATTGGTGGTGGTTGATTTATCGAGGGTCTGAACTTTGTACCCGCGTAATTCATAAAATGCTGAGACTTTCTGCCTGAGTGTCTCGCGCTCGGCGGAGCTGAGGGGTCCCGTGGTCCGGCCGCCGGAGAACTGCTTGCCGCTTCCGGTGTCCTGGAAGTTGCAGTATCCACCTGCCGGAACGTCCTCGTTCACCCATTCATTTGGTGCCAGGGCTTGGATCTCATCGAGGAGTCCGAAGAACTCCTTACTGGCATCTTCCGGTGTCATAGTTGCCCCTTTCCCGTCGTCGGGAAATTTGTTCGTTGACGTGGCTTGAGAAGACACAGTCGGTGTCGTGTTGCCGCCGTCCTGCGGGGCGGAGGCACATCCGGATATCAGCAGCATCAGGACGGTGCCCGCGGAAAAGGCTGCTGCAGTCAGTCGTCGTCGATTCAACAATCTGATTTCCTTCATTCGTGATTTTCCACAGGTTCTCCTGAATTGGTCAGCTTATCCGTGAGCCCCAGAGAGACATATGCTTGGTTGAAGCTTGACTCAGTATTGAGAGATGCATACCCAAGCTTCTCACCGTCCTCGAGCCAGCCATGATTCTCTGTTGACAGTGGCGTTAGACTTCCCGCATCAGTACCCACGCCGTCGGCCCCGATCTGTATTGCTCCGTACGCCGGGACGGGAACCGTGAACGAAGGTCCACTTTGGGGAGCCTGATTGGTCTGATAGTGGAATCCCTGAATGCGTTCTCTGCTCACATTTCCAATGTCGGATACGTTGTCGACGGTGAATTTGGTTTGGTACACATCAGCGCCCGGGTTCAGATGGAAGTCTTGGACACCTGCTACACCCTTCAGTACGCCAATGTCGGCATTAAGATTGATGCTGTCTACGGCCATGCCCTCCACTGCCGCAGCCTGGGCCGTCAACGTGCCATAGGACAAGCCAAATGTTGTTGCTGGCGGTGTTTCCCAAACTGTTTTGAACGGCGGCAAGGGTGTTGATGTCCTTGCTCAGGAACGACCCGCCTGTCCGGGCATTGGCATCATCGAAGACCCCAGCCGCCGGGGCCGGTTCGAAAGCTACCCACCCCACCACAGCCAGTCGAGGTGGGGTACCCGCGTGGGTGTCGTTCAGCTGTGCAACACGAAGTTGCTGATGATATTGCGTGTCAGCGGCCAGGGCGAGGTCCGGCATGCTTTTGGCCACGGTCGTGTCGACGCCAGGGACCTGGTAGGTGGTGACTTTGGCTGCATCGAGGTCTCCCACACTCATAGCAGCGCCGGGCTGATCGAGATTGAGGCTGATCAGTTGCTTCGCAACGCCATGTTGCCCGGTTTCCAGGGCGGTTTTGATGCTCCGAAGTCGATCCAAATATCCCGGAGTATTGATCCACGGTGGTGCAATGGGATGCCGCCCCACCGCAGTTTCATGCACGAAGACGTCGAATTCTTTCAGCATCTGCGTCAGTACCAGTTGGTTGGCCTGATTCCTTGCAGTGTAGGAAACCCCTTGCAGATTCCCGATGATCGACGGGAACGTATTGATGAGGAGCTGCTGGGTCTCGCCGAGGGTAACTTTGCCGGTGCCGTTATCTACTGTGTGGCCGAGGCTGGTCCACCATGCTGCGGTCACCGCAGGGTTGTATTCCTGGTTCTGCAGGAGTCCCTGGAGCCGGGCTTTGTTCGCAGGTACGGTAAGCCAGGTTGTCAGTTGCGCGGCGTTCAGGCCCGCGATGTCGTTCAAGCCGACTTGGTTTGGTGCTGCGTACTGGATGAAGACCCCGTTGAGCATGCTGTCCGCGATAGAGCCGCTGCCGGCTGTTTCGAATGCGGTGGCGACCTGCTCTATCCCATCGGCGTCTGCTGCGTTGGCGGCGAGCAGCCGCTCAAAACCAGCAACAAAAGATTCAGTCTCGATGGTCACCCAGGAACACGATGCTGTGAAGCTGCTCCAGGCGTTCCGGACTGCGACAAAGTGTGAGTTCAAGGTGTTCGTGGCCGTCCGGGACACTGACGCGAAGCCGCGGAGCTTTTCCGGGTCAGCCGAGGTGATTCCGGTTC
Organism: Paenarthrobacter sp. NPDC091669; assembly: GCF_044756725.1. Lineage (NCBI taxonomy): Bacteria > Bacillati > Actinomycetota > Actinomycetes > Micrococcales > Micrococcaceae > Paenarthrobacter > Paenarthrobacter sp. NPDC091669. The sequence continues at coordinate 105,904 of NZ_JBIVTK010000001.1, read as the reverse complement.
CTGGTCCGCCGGCGAACCGGGGCCGGTCCCGCGGCGAAAACACCGCTGAAACAGCCAGTGCAGGGACCGGCGTGCTCTCGGGCATCGGGTCCAGGACCATGGTGGCAACTGTCACTGATGCTTCGGCGATGCCACCGGAGAGCAGGTGCTGTTTGCGGATGTTGTCGCGTTGCTGCCAGGCTTCCATGTTCTTTTGCCGGGCTTTCTCTTGCTGGGCCCTGTGCTTGGCCTCGCCGACATCCTCGGCCAGAACCGCGAGGACACCTGCCAGCTTGCCGCGATCATCGGACCTGATGGCGCAGGCGTCCTTGAACAGGCGCCCGTAGCCGCCGTTGAAATCCTGCACTGCCTGCTCCATGGCCCCATACAGGAAGCCTCCCTCGGCACGCAGAACCTCGTCGGCGGAGTTCGCGGCAGTGATCAGCGCGTCGGCTGCGCCGTCATCAAAAGCAATTACCATGCCTGCCCCCAAACCAGAACAATAAATCCAACGACTAGCATAACTGCTGTTTGCGCAATTGGAGGTCCATGGTGTTTGGGCGGCTTTAGGAGGTTGTGTATGCCAGAGGGTGCCTAGATGCACCGGTTCCTGACGACGGGGCGGGTGGCCGAGGAACTGAATGTGTCAGTGAAGCAAAGCAAGGTGTTGCTTGAGCGGACGATCTGCGGGCGTCCAGGTCCGGGGCCGTAGGAGCAGGCGCCGGAAGTCACCTTTTGGCTACAACCTGCCTGTGCTGCGGGTCACAAGTTCCGTTAGGGCGCCAACTTCCATAGGCTTGCAGGGTGATCTTCAAAGCTGTGGGCGAGGGACGCCCGTACCCTGACCATGGATACTCGGCGCCGCGGGACTGGGCTGCCTTGCCTCCGCGCCCTATCCGCCTCGATGAACTGGTAACCACCAAACGGACCTTGGATTTGGAGGCATTGTTGGCTGAGGACTCAACCTTCTTTGGCGACCTGTTCCCGCACGTCGTCCAGTACCAGGGCGTCATGTATCTCGAAGACGGGCTCCACCGGGCCGTCCGCACGGCGCTCCACCAAAGGACCGCGATCCACGCACGTGTATTGGTGATCGATGGCTAGGCGGACGGGTCCCACCAGTCCGGAGGCGTCCCCAGCAAAAAAACGTAAGCGTCCCAAGGATGTGACGCTGCTCCATGGCCACCACGTGGTCACCGGCCCGGAGCTCCGGGCCACCTTTGCCGAGGATGCCGCGGCCCAGAAAAGCCGTTTCCGGCGCCGGCTGCTTCACGGAATTGTCCTGGTGCTGCTGGTGGGTGTGATCGCTGCCGGGGCGGTTGGAGCCTGGGCCATCATGAACGGCGTGATCAAAGTCCCCACCGCGATCGCCAGTAAAGCCCCGGTGAGCCTGTGCCCCACCACCACGTTCGACTACGTTCCGAACGAAACAGTGAACCTCAACGTCTTCAACGCCACCTCCCGCGGCGGCCTGGCAGGTACCGTGGCTGAGCAATTTACTGCCCGGGGCTTCAAAGTGGCTTCGGTGGATAACAGCGAGACCGCCTACGCCGGAGTGGCCGTAGTAGTTTCCGGCGTCAAGGGCCAGGCGGCTGCGTTCAACGTCCAGCGCAACCTTGCCGGCACGGACTACTTCCAGGACAACCGTGAGGACGAGTCCGTGGATGTCATCCTCACCTCAGACTACGAAGGCCTGGTGGAACCGGAACTGGTGGATCAAACCCCGGGGAAGCTGCTGTGCCCGCGCGAGGACCTGCGCATTGCCGATAACTCCAAGTGGCCGATCATCCCGACGCTTCCAGCGGGGCAGTAACGGCAGGCAGCCGCCCCTGCACTAGCCCGCCAGGGCGTCGTGGATGGGTGCTTCCTGGACGGCTGCTTCCAGCCGAATCGGCCGCCCGGCTTCGTCGAAGCGTGCGCCGGCCCCTAGCTGGATGAAATGTACGGTCTGCGCAGTATGGGCTTCAACAGATTCGTGTGCCTCAACAGCTGCCTTGATCTCGACGTCGGAGGCCGGGGCAGGCGCGGTAGTCCCGCCGTCGGGCGTTCGGTTGCGTCGCGCGGCGCTGGCAGACAGCGTTCCGTGAATGAGCCGCGCCAGCTGGGCGACGTCGACGTCCGGGAGGTAGCCCTGGCGGACGCCGTCTTGAAGGATGTCCTGCAGAAGGATATTGAGGTCGCCCACGTGGTCCGCGAGCTTCGCGAAGGAACCCGGCGAGAGGACTGCGGCCATGGCAGGTCCCGGGGGCAGGTGGCGGCGGCTCAGATCCTCCACTTGCGCGCGGACGTAAAGGGCCAGCCTGTCCACCGGGTTTTCCAGCGCAGCCAGTGAATCGCGAAGGTCGACAATAAACCGTTCGGTCTCGTCCAGGGCGTACGCAATGAGCAGTTGCTCCATGTCCGCGTAGTAGTTGTAGACGGCGGTGCGGCCAACGCCCGCGTGACGGGCGACGTCTGTCATGGTCAGGCCTGGGAGGCCATGGGTGAAGAGGAGTTCACCGAAGGCCGTGAGAATCCTCCGTTGGGTCTCGGCGCGTTGGGCAGCGTTCGTGGCGGCCGTGATCCTGGGCATATAGACACTTTACAGTGATCTGTCACTAAGAGCTGCGGCTTTCTTCAGGTGTCGCTGTTTCCTTCAGGCGCCAGGGCTGTGGTTTTACGGATGATCAGATGCGGTGTCCCGACCACGCTGCCCGGTGACTTTACCCCTTCAATCCGGTCCACGGCGCGGCCGACGGCGGCGGCGGCAAGGAGCGGAGCGTCCTGGCTGACGGATGTCAGCTGGACGTAGCTCAGCTTGGCGAAGTGGCTGTCGTCGTAGCCAATGACTGACACATCCTCGGGAATGCTGATCCCCGCAGCCTTGAAACACTCCATGATTCCAAGCGCTGACCTGTCGTTGAAAGCGATGACAGCCGTGGGCAGGTCAGCCTGGAGGGTCCTGCCTGCTTCCATGCCGTCCTCCTCTCCAGCCCCGCCCGGAACAACCAAGGGAGTCAGTCCGCGCCGGATCATCTCCGCGCGGTAGGCTTCCCGGCGATTTTCCGACGAAACCGCAGTGCCGCCGTCGACGTGAACGATCCTCCGGTGGCCCAAGCTGACCAGGTGGTCAACTGCCAGCGCGATCCCGGCGCGATCATCGCTGCTGACCGAATCCACGGCCTGGCCCACATCGTCGCGTAAGAGGCTCACCACCGGAACCCTGCGGGCGTGGAAGGCCAAGTCATCCGGGCCAAGGGTGGGGGCAATAATGATCAATGCCTCCGCCCCGACGTCAAGCAAGGTCTCAATGGCCCGGGCCTCGGGCCTGCCGTTGGCCACGGCGCTGAGTGTTATTTCATAGCCCTTGGCCGAAGCTTCAGCGTAGGCGGCATCGACGATTTCCGCATGAAAGGGCTGCGAGCTGGAAAAAGCGAGTCCCAGGAGCTTGGTCCGGCTGCTCCGCAGGAGCCTCGCCCGGGAGTCTGCCCGATATCCCAGCTCATTGGCCGCTTGAAGGACTTTTTGCCGGGTGGATTCGGCCGCTCCGGGGGCTCCCCGCATGACGATGGACACCAAGGCGCGTGAGACGCCGGCCGCGTCGGCTACGTCCATCAGGGTGGGGCGGCGCTGCAGTTCTGACATATTTCCTCCCGTTGCAACCAGTGTATAGAACGATCTAGACGGGACGTAAACCGCATGTCACCATGGTTTGACTAGAACGATCTAGATGAACATCTTCAGGAGCTACCATGGGATACCTTCAGCATCCGGTCAGTGAAGACCGGCCCGTTCGCATTGGCCTGATCGGGGCGGGGTGGATTGGGAGATTCCACGCCGAGTCCGTCGCGCGACGCATTTACCATGCCCGGTTAGAGGCAATAGCGGATCCGTCCCTTCCCGCCGTCGAGGCTTTGGCCGACCGCCTGGACGTCGGGAAAATCAGCGCTGACCCCACCGATGTCCTGAATGACCCCGAGGTGGACGCTGTTCTCATTGCTGCTCCGGCCCGCTTTCATTCCGGGCTGATAGCCGCGGCAGCGCGTGCTGGAAAGCATGTCTTCTGCGAAAAGCCGGGTGGCCGGACCCTGGAAGAACTCGACGAGGCTCTGGAAGCGGCAGAGGCTGCAGGCGTGGTGGTCCAGTTCGGTTTCAACCGCCGCTACGCTGAGGACTTCGCTGCCGCCCGCAGGTTGATTGACCAGGGGGCTGTGGGAACCCCGCAGTTGCTGCGCTCCTTGACCCGTGATCCGGGCAGCCGGGACGGGATTGCCAATCCGGAGCGGATTGCACCCGGCACCATTTTCCTTGAGACCCTCATCCACGACTTTGATACCTTGAACTGGCTGAACCCTGGCGCTGTCCCCGTTCGAGTCCATGCAGTGGCCGACGCGCTGGTAGCTCCCGAGGCTAAAGAGGGCGGGCTGTTGGATACTGCCGTGGTCACCGTCACCTACAGCAATGGAGCCATAGCCGTGGCCGAAGCCAACTTCAACGCCCTCTACGGCTATGACATACGGGGAGAAGTGTTCGGCTCCGCCGGAATGGTGACGGCCGGAGGCCCTCAAGCCAGCACGGCCACGAGCTACACTGCCGCCGGTATTCATGCGGATACGGTCCGCCTGAACGTAGACCTCTTTCATGACGCCTATACGGCCCAACTGGTGCACTTCGTGGATGCCGTCAAGGCGGACCGCGACGGCGGCGAAGGCGCGGCAGAGGCGGCCTCTGGAACCGTCCGGGCTGCCGGTGCAGTGGACGCACGGAACGCGCTGGCCGTTGCCTTGGCCGCCTCCCGTTCGGCTCAGACCGGGCTGCCGGTGGAGGTGGCATCGATTGCCGCACTGCAGGCCGCAGAGCCTGCACTTCTCACTGCCGGGACCAAAGCATGAGCTTCCGCCTGGCTGCCTGCGCCGAAATGCTCTACGGGGAGCTGCCGTTGACGGAGCGGGTGGAAAGGATTCACGGGCAAGGCTTCGAGGTGGAGTTGTGGGACACCCGCGGCCGGGACATCGCGGCTTTGGCATCCACGGGAGCCCGGTTCTCCTCGATGAGCGGCTATTTTGGCGGCAGCCTCACTGATCCCGAAAGCGCCGATGAAGTGCTGGCATCGGCGGAGAAGTTGATTCCGATTGCACTGGAACTCGGCATTGAGCGCATGGTGGTCCACCCCGCGGAGCTGGGCGAGGGTGGCCGGGCCGTGCGGCCCGTTCACCGTTCTACCGGCGAAATGTGGCTCACGGGCAGGAACACCCTCGAACGTTTGGGGGTGTTGGGTGAAAAGTACGGGGTGGTTTTCGCGTTGGAAAACCTGAACACCGTCCTGGACCACCCGGGAATCCCGTTGGCGCGGGCAAAAGACACCCTGGCGCTGGTCTCGGCGGTTGACCACCCCAACGTCAGGATGATGCTGGACCTGTATCACGCCCAAATCGGCGAGGGGAACCTGATCGAACTGGTCCGGGCCGCGTTGCCCTGGGTGGGAGAAATACAGGTGGCCGACGTTCCAGGCCGGTGCGAACCGGGGACGGGGGAGATCAACTACCCGGGCGTCGCTGCTGCTCTCCAAGACGTCGGGTATACGGGCGTCGTCGGTCTGGAAGCGAATGCCGCCGGAGGAACCGGCGTGGAAGCAGGGGATGCTGCACTGGCGGCTTTCCGTGCGGCCTTTGAAAGCTAGCTAAGAGCGGCCTGCCCGCGGGTCCGGGATGGCACCATACGCCCTCGCGTTGGCCGTAGCTGGCGCGGGGGCGCTGCATCCAGGGGGCAAAATTCGCGTAGCATCAAGGAAAACCGGTCAATCGCAGCGCCGGTGAACACTGTAGCTAGGGGGCGTATTGCGCGCAACGGTCAAGGACGTGGCGCGCCGTGCAGGGGTTTCGCCCAAAACGGTCTCGAACGTGATGAACGGTGTGGTACCTGTCAGTGCTCCTACCCGGCTCCGGGTTGAACAGGCCATGGCGGAACTGGATTACGTACCCAATCTTTCTGCGCGCGGACTGCGGAATGGCCGCTCCGGGGTTATTGCCCTCGCTTTGCCGGACCTGGCAACACCGTACTCGGCGGAGGTGGCCCACCATATTGTGGAGGTGGCCCATGAGCAGGGCTGGATTGTCCAGATCGAGGAAACGGGCTCGGACCCTGACCGCGAGCAGGAGCTGATGACGCGGGCGCGCTCCAACCTGATCGACGGATTGATCCTCAACCCCGTGGTGTTGGATGAGAGTGCGGTCAAGGTTGGAGTTGCCCTGCCCCCTGTGGTTCTTCTGGGCGAGGTGACGCAGCAGCTGGCCGATCGGGTCTTTGTCAACAGCCTGACGGCGGCCCGGGACATGACGCTGGCACTGGCCAAGCCCGGGCGGAGGCGCATTGCGGTCCTTGGAACCACCCAGGGACGAGGATCTGCGGCAGCCATCCAGCGTACTCAGGGGTATGAAGCCGCTTTGGACATCCTCGGTATCCCCAGGGATGAATCACTGCTGATTCCTTGCGAAAAGTGGACGCCCGAAACGGCCGCCAAAGCCCTGGACGCCTACCTGGATCAGCACCCTGTTCCGGAAGCTCTCTTCTGCTTCACCGACTCCATGGCGATTGGTGCCCTGAGCGTTCTCTGGAAGAGGGGCTTGCGGATACCCGAGGATATCGCCGTTGCGGGTTTCGATGACATTGCCGATGGCCGCTACGCCGTCCCTTCGCTGACTACGGTTTCCTTTGATAAGCGAACCATTGCCAGCGAAGCCCTGCGTCTGCTGACGGAGCGCATGGGGGACAGGGCCCATGGGCAGCGGGTTGTCAGTGTGGATTACAGCATCGTGGAGCGGGACAGCAGCAAGGCCTGAAACGAGAGCCGTCCACTAAATTGTGTGCGCTAACAATTTTCTCTTGCCCCGCTCATTACATCGATGTAATGTGAGACCTGCGTCACCCCGGGCCACCATATACCCGAGTGTGGAGACGCGCCGGAGCCGGACTTCAAGCGGTGCAGCAGCTATGCAGCGCAGCAACAACAACGCAGCAACAACGCAGCAACACCGCAGTGCAGCAGTGACCTTTCAGCGGACCCATCCAAAGGAGTGACGGGTGAAGCAGTTTGAATCTTTGACCGGGAAGCAGTTGTCCCGGAGACAGTTATTGACAGGATCTGCCCTTCTTGGCGGGGGACTCCTGGCAACAGGCCTCAGCGGTTGTGGAGGGGCCGCCCAGGCCGCCGCGGTGCAGGACATCGGGTTCTGGCACCTTCTCTCCGGCGGTGATGGCATCAAGATGCAGGCCATGATCAACGCCGCCAACCAGGCCAATCCGGGCTTCAAGGTGCACCCCACAGTGCTGGCCTGGGGGCCGCCCTACTACACCAAACTGGCTATGGCATCGGCGGGAGGCCGCCCACCCGAGGTGGCCATCATGCACGCCAGCAGGGTTCCCGGCTACGCCCCGGGCGGACTCATCGATCCGTGGGACCTGGACCTTCTCGCCGAGAATGGCGTGACGGCATCCGACTTTGCTCCCAGAATCTGGGAGAAGAGCCAGCATGGCGGCAAGGTCTTCTCCATCGCGTTGGACTCGCACCCGTTCGTCATGTTCTATAACACGGACGTCGCAGCCAAAGCGGGCGTTCTGGGCAGCAACGGGCAGCTTCAGGAGGTGAGCTCGCCGGACGAGTTCAAGGCCATGGCCCTGGAAATGCAGAAAGTCACCAAGGCCCACGGCTTGTCCTTCGGCTACCTGGGCAGTGGATCGCAGATGTGGCGCTTGTTTTACACGCTCTACAAGCAGCACGGCGTGGACATGGAACTGACGCCGGGCCAGCCTATGAAGGTGGACCGGGACGCGGCCATAGAGTCGCTGGAATTCATGGCCTCCCTGTTTGACGACACAATCGCAGCCCAGGCCGGTGACATCAGCACCGGTATCGCCGAGTTCGCCCGCGGCGGTTCCGGGATGCTGTTCAGCGGTGTTTGGGAACTGCCCACCATGAAGAAGGCCGGCATTCCCGTTGACGCGGCCACCATTCCCACGCTGTACGGGACACCGGCGTCTTACGCCGACTCGCACTCGTTCGTCCTGCCACGGCAACTCAACGTCAACGAGGACAAGCGCAGGGACGTCTACAAGTTTGTCACCGACGTCCTGAAGGGATCGCTGTCCTGGGCAGAAGCCGGACACATCCCCGGCTACCAGCCCGTGGTCCAGTCCCAGGCGTACCGCGAACTCACTCCTCAGATCCACTACGCCAACGCGGCGGACATCATCGCCTACGATCCCGAGGCCTGGTTCAGTGGCTCCGGCTCGGACTGGCAGACCTACTTCGCGGAGAACGTGCAGAACGTCCTCCTGGGCAGGGACAAGGCCTCCGCCGGATGGGATGCCTTCGAACAGCGCACCAACACCCTCCTCTCCCGTCCCAACCCGGTCTAACCGGCCCACGTACCGAGCGACCAAAGGAGTTCTTGAATGAGTACCTCTACGCTGTCCCGGCCGAGGCCGGAGAGTCTGCGCAAACCCGGGAGCCGCACCCGCAGCAACCTGAGCGGCTGGGGATTCGCCGCCCCGTTCCTGGTGTTCTTCCTCGTTTTCCTCGTCTGGCCCATCCTCTACGGCTTCTACATGAGCCTCACGGGCAAGTCCCTCACCGGGGCCAACGACAGCCTGATCGGTTTCGCCAACTACGCCGAGGCCTTGGCCGACGCAGATATGTGGCGTTCCCTGGGCAACACCCTCTACTTCACGGTGATCAGTACCGTACCCCTGGTCCTCGTAGCCCTGGTCATGGCAGCCCTGCTCAACGTGGGGCTTCCGGCACAGTGGCTGTGGCGGCTCTCCTACTTTGCGCCCTACCTGCTGGCTTCCACCGTGGTTTCGCTGTTCTTCACCTGGATGTACAACCCGCAGCTTGGCCTGATCAACGAGTTCCTCACCGGCATCGGTCTCCCTCGGGTTGCCTGGCTGAATGACCCCAACGTGGCCATGTGGGCAATTGTCATCGCCACTCTCTGGTGGACCGTGGGCTTCAACTTCCTGCTCTATCTGGCCGCCATGCAAAACATCCCCGCCCAGCACTACGAGGCAGCATCCCTGGACGGCGCTGGAGCCTGGCGCCAGTTCTTCTCCATCACGCTGCCGCAGCTCACCCCCACCACCGTGATGATTGTGCTCCTCCAGATCCTGGCGTCATTGAAGATCTTCGATCAGGTCTACCAGATGACCGCAGGCGGGCCGGCAGGATCCACCCGCCCCGTGGTGCAGTACATCTTTGAAACCGGGTTCACCGGTTACCGGCTGGGCTACTCCGCAGCCATCTCCTACATCTTCTTCGGACTGATCGTGGTTGTTTCTGTCATGCAGTTCGTCATCACCCGCCGCAGGAGTGCATAACCATGGCAACCCCTACCCTGACCCGTCCCGCGCCCAGCGCCACCACCGGTAACAGTCCCAAGATCCGCCAGCCCCGCAAGAAGCTGACGGTGGGCAGGATCGCGGCCATCGTGGTCGCGGCCTTCATTGCCGTACTGTGGCTGATCCCGTTCGCATGGGCCACGGCCACTGCCTTCAAGACCGAGACGGATGCCGCTGCTCCGGACGTTACCTGGCTGCCGCCGTCGGGCTTCACTCCTGAAGCGTTCGTCAAGGTGTTCCAGGACGGCAACATCCCGCTCTGGACCTGGAACTCGCTCTATACCTCGGCGGCCATCACGGCCATCACCCTGGTGATCTCGGCACTGGTGGCCTACGCGCTCTCGAGGATCGACTTCAAGGGCAAGAAGGTGCTGATGACGGTGATCATCGCGTCCATCATCATCCCGCCGCCCGTGCTGATCATCCCGCTGTTCTACCAAATGCTGGCGCTGAACCTGATCGATACCTCCTGGGCCATCATCCTGCCGCAGGTCATCCACCCGGCCATGGTGTTCGTGCTGAAGAAGTTCTTCGACCAGATCCCGCGTGAGCTCGAAGAAGCAGCAGTAATGGACGGTGCCAGCCGGTTGCGGATCTTCACCCAAATCATCCTGCCGTTGTCCCGGCCCATCCTGGCCGCCGTCGCGATCTTCGTGTTCATCGGCGCATGGAACAACTTCCTGTGGCCGTTCATCGCCACCAACGACGGCAACCTGCTGACCCTCCCGGTCGGCTTGCAAACCATCAAGAGCGCCTACGGCATCCAGTACGCGCAGAACATGGCGTCCGCGCTGCTCGCCGCGCTGCCGCTGATAGTGGTCTTCCTCTTCTTCCAGCGCCAGATCATTAAGGGCGTTGCGACGACGGGACTCGCCGGAACCTGACACGGCACCTTTTAGCCAAGCAAAAGATTCAGAACAACAGTTTTCAGAACACAACCAAGGAGATCCATGTCCCGCGCACGCATCACCCTCGACCGCGATTTCACCATTGGCGAGGTACCCCGACGACTCTTCGGCTCCTTCGTGGAGCACATGGGCCGCTGCGTCTACACCGGCATCTATGAGCCCGGGCACCCCGAAGCTGACGAAAACGGCTTCCGCCAGGACGTCATGAAGCTGGTCAAGGAACTCGGCGCCACCGTCATCCGCTACCCTGGCGGCAACTTCGTCTCGGGCTACAACTGGGAAGACGGGATCGGCCCCGTCAGCGAACGGCCCCGCAGGCTCGACGGTGCCTGGCACACCGTAGAGACCAACGCCTTTGGCCTGCACGAGTTTGTGGACTGGTCCAAGCAGGCCGGCACGGAAATCATGGAAGCAATCAACCTGGGCACCAGGGGAGTGGACGCTGCCCGCGAAATCGTGGAGTACGCCAACCACCCCGGCGGAACCTACCTGTCCGACCTCCGCGCCAAGAACGGTCACAAGGACCCGTTCAACATCAAGCTCTGGTGCCTCGGCAACGAGCTGGACGGGCCATGGCAGATCGGCCACAAGACCGCCGACGAGTATGGCCGGCTGGCACAGGAAGCCGCCAAAGCCATGCGCTTTGTGGACCCCTCGCTTGAGTTGGTGGCCTGCGGCAGTTCCAGCTCTTCGATGCCTACGTTCGGTGCGTGGGAGCAGACCGTCCTCACCCACACCTACGACGAAGTGGACTACGTTTCCCTCCACGCCTACTACCAGGAACACGAAGGCGACGTGGGCAGCTTCCTGGCCTCCGCCGTCGATACCGACTACTTCATTGAGTCAGTGGTGGCCACCGCGGACGCTGTGCGCGCCAAGGGCAAGCACAAGAAACACATCAATCTCTCCTTCGATGAGTGGAACGTCTGGTACCAGCGCGGCCTGGACACCGAGGACCAGCCGCACAACGTGGCCAAGGCCGGCTGGCGCGAGCACCCCCGCGTCATCGAGGACAAGTACAACGTGACGGACGCCGTGGTGGTGGGCACTCTGCTCAACTCGCTGCTCCGCCACGGTGACCGCGTCAAGATCGCCAACCAGGCGCAGCTGGTCAACGTGATCGCACCGATCCTCTCGGAAGAGAACGGGCCGGCGTGGAAGCAGACCATCTTCCACCCGTTCGCCCGCATGGCCGAGCTCGCCAAGGGCCAGATTTTGAGGCTCTCGGTGGACTCGGACAAGTACTCGAATGCACGGTTTGGCGACACTGACCTGGTGGATGTCAGCGCTACGTGGAACGAGGAAACAGGCCGGGTTGCATTGTTCTTCGCGAACCGCGGCTTGGAAGAAGCGGCCGACGTCGAGGTTGCCCTGCGCGGTTTCGACGCCCGCCAGGTGCTCCGCGCGGAAGTCCTCGAAATTCCTGAGGGCGGCGATCGTCTGACCATCAACAGCCAGGATCAGCCGGGCCGTGTTGGCCTGACAGCTCTGGAAGGTGTGAAGGCGACTGGCTCCGAGCTTCGCCTGACGCTGCCCGCACTGTCCTGGGCCGTCGTCGAGCTTGACGTGGTGAAAGGCTAGCCCCGTACCCAACTGAGTAACAGCAAACGTCGCTATGAGCACTCATAGCGACGTTTGCTGTTACTTGGTTGGGTAAGACACGACGACGGTTGGTTGGCTAGATCGCGCAGCCGTCCGGGCCGCAGGCCTCGGCGTCGGAGGCGCCGACCGGGATCAGCGGGTTGGCTTCCTGCCAGGCCTGGTTCAGTGCCTCGGTGAAGAGGTCGGCGGGCTGGGCTCCGGAGATGCCGTACTTGCGGTCGATGACGAAGAACGGGACGCCGGTCACGCCGATGGCGCGGGCCTCGTTGATGTCCTCGTTGACGGCATCCGCGAACTTGTCGGAAGTGAAGAGCTCGGCAACTTCCTCAGCGGGAAGTTCAAGGGAGGCTCCGAGTTCCGTGAGGTACTCCTGGTTGCCGATGTCCTTGCCGTGCTCAAAGTGGTCGCTGAGCAACTGCTCCTTGGCTGCGTCCTGGCGGCCGTGGGAAGCGGCAAGGTGGATGAGGCGGTGCGCCGTGAAGCTGTTGGCCACCACTACCTTGTCGAAGTGGTAGTCCAGGCCTTCGCCCTTGGCAGTCTCGGTGACATGGGCAAACATCTGCTTGACCTGCTCCGGAGCCATACCCTTGCGCTGGCTCAGGTAATCCAGTTCCGTTCCGTCGTAGTGCTCCGGAAGGGAGGGGTCCAGCTGGTAGCTCTTCCACTCGATGTCCACCGAATCACGGTGAGGGAACTGTGCCAGCGCGTTCTCGAAACGGCGCTTGCCGATGTAGCACCACGGGCACGCGACGTCTGACCAGATCTCAATCTTCATGCTGTGGTCAACCCGTTGGGCCGGCGGAGCATTCCTTACACGGCTGTTATTTTGCTCACCCGTTGCCGTCAGGTCGCAGCCCCCATACTCTTGGAATGGGTTATGAAGCCAGCCCTTGGACTGGGGGGTTTGCGCGGAGGCTCCAGCATGCGCATTGGACTCATCGTTGGCCCGTGGTTTACCGTGCCACCAGAAAAATATGGCGGAACAGAGCGCGTAGTTGATGCGCTCGCGCGGGCATTGGCGGACGCGGGACACGATGTCCTGCTGGCAACCGCCTCGGACAGCACCTGCCCGGTGCCCCAGGTACCCGGCTTTGGCCCCTCAGCCCCGGAGGAACTGGGACAGACGTTCAGCGAACTTGGGCACGTCATCCGGGCCTATGCAGGGATGCAGGACGTGGACGTCATCCACGATCACACCCTGGCCGGACCGCTCTACGCGCATCGACCCGCCGGCATCCCCGTTGTCACCACCATCCACGGGCCGTTGTCGCCCATGTACTCGCCCCTTTACCGCGTCATGGCACAGGACACCGCCATCATCGCGATCTCCCACGATCAATGCAGCAGGACCCGGGACGTACCGGTCACAGCCGTCATCCACCACGGAATCGACCTGTCGGCGGTCAGCATAGGGCGGGGAGCCGGAGGATATGCCTGTTTTGTGGGCCGCATGTGCCCGGACAAAGGACTCCTGGAGGCCGTGGCCGTTGCCCGGGAAGCCGGCGTCCCACTGAAGATCGCGGCAAAGATGCACGCCAAGGATGAGCAAGAGTACTTCCGTGACGTGGTGCGGCCGGCCCTCGGACATCAGGAGGAGTTCCTGGGAGAGCTCTCGGATCCGGAGAAATTCGAGCTGATGGGTGATGCGCTCGCCCTGATCAACCCCATCCAGTGGCATGAACCTTTTGGGTTGGTGATGATCGAAGCGCTCGCCACGGGTACCCCTGTCCTTGCCACCCCGATGGGTGCCGCGCCGGAGATTGTCCGGCACGGAATCACGGGTTTTGTGGGTTCTCCCCGCGAGTTGGCGGCCTGCGTAGAACGGGTTCCGTTCCTCAGCCGGGATGCCTGCCGACGATCAGTGGAGGAGTCCTTCAGCTCCGCCCGGATGGCTGCGGACCACTTGGACCTTTACGCCAAAGTCATCGAACAATTTTCGGCTGGGCCTCTTTCCGGAAGGAGTCTGTTGCAAGAAAATCAGAGGCAAGCCCTGTAGGGCCTGCGCTCAAGGAAGACTCCCGAGGAGGCCTGTTGGCCATGACCGCTTGGAACGAAGACACTGAAGCCGGAGCGTCAGAGCTGGGTGCCGTCACCGTCGTCGAAGGTTCATCCTTCTGTATTTCCTCGCACTCGGGTGACATCCATGCAGGTGGATCCCAGGGCACGTATTACCAGGACACACGGATCGTGTCGCGCTGGATCCTGCGGATCAACGGGGCGCTGAGGGAACCGCTGGTGGCCCGGAACCCCACCGCTTTCCAAGCGGAGTACGTGGGCCGGGCGTGCTCGGCCGACGGCAGGTTCGACAGCCCCTTGGTGGTCCATCATCAACGGCATGTGGGTGCAGGCCTGCGGGATGACATCACCATCAGGAACTACTCGGGACAGGACGCCCCGTGCGAGATTGAACTGCTGCTCGACGCCGATCTGGCGGACCTCTTCGACGTCAAGGGCGGCAGGACCAATAAAGCAGGAACACCCATCAGGAAAGCGCACAAAAAAGAGCTGCACATCGATTCCCTCCATTCCAGCGGCCAACGCAGGGGAGTGGCTTTCCGGGCTTCCGGCGCCAAGGTCTCCGATGAGGGGCTGAGGTTCCACGTCAAAATCCCGGCGCGCAGCCAATGGTCCACCAGCATCATCGCGCTCCCCCTGGTCAACGGGGAGGGGCCCCACGATCCCTTTACCGAGACCACGCCTTTGCACCACACCCCCAGCGTCCGGCGCCACGCGGCCTGGGAAGAGCACGTACCCCGGATCGCTGTGACTGATGCCAACGTGGAGGAAGTCCTGGAACGGAGCCAACGCGATCTGGGTTCGCTGCGGATCTTCGACCCCGCCCATCCAGGACGCGCCGCCGTGGCCGCCGGGGCACCGTGGTTTATGGCGCTGTTTGGCCGCGACTCACTTCTGGCCTCCTATATGTCGCTGATGGTGGATCCCAACCTTGCAGCCGGAACCTTGCAGACCTTGGCAGCGCTGCAGGGCACCAAGGTTGACGTGGACTCCGAGGAAGAACCCGGACGCATGCCCCACGAGGTGCGGCTCGGTGTCACGGCCGGGCTGGCTCTCGGCGGGACCGCCTACTACGGAACCGCAGACGCGACACCCCTGTTCGTGTCCACGCTGGGCGAGCTCAGCAGATGGGGGCTCGGCGCGGACATCATCGAATCCCTCCTGCCGCACGCCGACCGTGCCATCGAATGGATGGAGCAGTACGGGGACCGCGACGGTGATGGCTTCATCGAATACCAACGGCCAAACGACCATGGACTGGTGAACCAGGGATGGAAGGACTCCTGGGACGGCATCAACTTCGCGGACGGCCGGATGGCGGAGACACCCATCGCCCTTTGCGAGGTGCAGGCCTACGCTTACGCGGCGTACGTCGGGCGTTCCCTGCTGGCGCGCGCGGCGGGGGACACCGCCGTCGAACGCCGATGCGCGGACCGTGCCGAAGCGCTGAAAGCCGCCTTCAACGAGGCCTTCTGGCTACCGGACCGCGGCTACTTTGCGCTGGCGCTGGACAAGGATAAGAAGCCCGTAGACTCCTGTACTTCAAACATGGGGCACTGCCTGTGGGTGGGCATTGTGGACGAGGACAAGGCGCCGCTGGTGGCCGAGCGGCTGATGTCGCCCGAGATGTTTACGGGGTGGGGCATCCGGACGTTGGGTTCGGACATGGGCGCGTACAACCCCGTCAGCTACCACAACGGCTCCGTCTGGCCGCACGATACCGCGCTGGTCGCCACCGGGCTCATGCGGTACGGCTTCGTGAAGGAAGCCAGCCGGATTGCGAGTGGATTGTTCGACGCCGCCGAGCACTTTGGCGGTCGG
Organism: Paenarthrobacter sp. NPDC091669; assembly: GCF_044756725.1. NCBI lineage: Bacteria > Bacillati > Actinomycetota > Actinomycetes > Micrococcales > Micrococcaceae > Paenarthrobacter > Paenarthrobacter sp. NPDC091669. The sequence goes on along the minus strand of NZ_JBIVTK010000001.1, from coordinate 90,206 downwards.
CTTCCGGAGTTGTTCTGCGGCTTTGACCGCAGCGACTTTGCGGAGCCGGTTCCGTATCCGACGGCGTGTTCCCCGCAAGCGTGGGCGGCTGCGGCACCCGTACAACTGGCCCGGATCCTGCTGCGCTTCGATCCGGACTTCACCCGCAATGTGCTCCACCTGGCGCCGATACTGCCCGACGCCTACGGTTCGTTCCGCGCAGACAACGTGCTGCTGGGGCGCTCGCGGATCACGGTGCAAGCCTCCGGGTCGTCCGGGACCGTGACCGGGCTGCCGGCCGGGCTCGAACTGCGATCCGACCCCCGGCCGCAGCTGGCCGGGGATTTGTTCGGTTAGCCGCTTTCAGAGCCGGTGTTCCATCACGTAGTCATGTTCCACGGTGTTGCCGAGCTTGAACGACTTGGTGCCTACCCGTTGGAAGCCGCTCTTCTCGTAGAAGCGGATGGCTTTCGCGTTCTCGCTGTTGACGCCAAGCCACACCCCGGCCGCGCCCTTGTCTGCGGCATTGGCCAACGAAGCCTTAATGAGCTGCGATGCGGCGCCCTTGCCGTGGTGGTCGGGGTGGACGTAGCACTTGCTCAATTCCGTGGAGGGGAGGGCGGAAAGTACCGAGGCGACGTCGGGGTCGGTGGACGGCTTGGCAATCAGCATGGTGTAGCCCAGGAGTTGCCCGTCGTCGTCGAGCACCAGGACGGTGATGTTGGCGTCGGCGAGGTAGTCCGTGAAGTTGGCCTCGCTCAGCGTCTTTTCGAGGTGGGCTTGGATGTCAGCCGCTGACGAGCCCGGCGGGCAGGCCAGCGGGAAGGTGACGGCGGCAAGGTCAGCCAGCTTGCCGGCGTCGTGCGTTGTTGCGGTGCGGATGGTTTCGGTCACGTGGTCCCCCCGGGAGTTTTTGTACAGGTAATGCCCCTAAGAACGAATCTTAAGGGCATTAGCTGTACGAAAACTCCTAGTCCGCTTTGACCGCCAAAACCGGGCAGTCCGCCTCCAGCAGGATCCGTTGGGACACGCTGCCCATGATCAGCTTGCCCACCGGGCTGCGGCGGCGAAGGCCGATGACAATCAGGCTGGCGTCGTTCTCGTCGGCGGCGTCCAGGACCTCGGCTGCTGCGTCATGGCCGCGGACCGGTTGCTTGATGATGTGCTGGATTCCTTGGTCCGCCAGCCGCTCCTCGATGCTCTGGATATCCGGCTCTTGGGCATACCGGTTATCAACCAGGGCGTCGCCCTTGGAAGAGTTGATGACCAGCAGGGTGTCGTTGCTTTTCTTGGCCTCGGCGATGGCCTGTGTCAGTGCCGCTTCGCCTTCCGGTGTGGGGACGTATCCCACCACGATGGTCATGGTTTCTCCTGTTTCTGGTGGGTTGGGTTGGTTGACTCGGTGGGAGCGGCAGTCTCCGGTTCGACGGGAGTCGCCTGCCCGGACGGTCCTGCGAGGACTGCCACTGGCCGGTTGCGGCGGATGAGCTTGAAGATGAACGGCCACACCAGGATGATCGCCACGATGATGTAGACCACGATCGCGATCGGCTCACTGAAGAGGCCTGCGGGATCGCCGGCGCTCAATTGCAGCGTCTTACGGAGTTGGCCTTCGATGCGCGGACCCAGGATGACGCCGAGGATCAGCGGCAGGACCGGAAGACCAAAGCGACGCATCATGAAGCCAAGAGCGCCGAGTACCAGCAGGATGACCAGGTCGAAGGCCTGCAGGTTGACCGAGTAGGCGCCCAAGGTAGCGAAGAAGAGGATGCCTGCGTAAAGGTACGGGCGGGGGAGTTGCAGCAACTTGGCCCAGACCGGTGCCAGGGGCAGGTTGATGAGCAGCAGCAGGAAGTTGCCGATGAAGAGGCTCGCAATCAGTGCCCACACCAAGGGACCTTGGCTCGAGAAAAGCTGCGGGCCAGGCTGGATGCCGTAGGACGTGAACGCGGCGAGCATGACGGCGGCTGTTGCGTTGGTGGGCAGGCCGAGTGCGAGCAGCGGTGTCATGGTTCCGGCGGCGGCAGCATTGTTGGCCGCTTCAGGTCCTGCGACGCCTTCGATGGCGCCCTTGCCGAACTCTTCCGGGTGCTTGGTGAGCCGCTTCTCTGTGACGTAGGAGAGGAACGTGGGGATCTCGGCGCCGCCGGCGGGCAGGGCACCGAACGGGAAGCCAAAAGCGGTGCCGCGGAGCCAAGGCTTCCAGGAGCGGCCCCAGTCCTTCTTGCCCATCCAAGGACGGCCAACGGGAATGACATGGAGCGGGGTGCGGCGCAGGTGGGCAGCAACCCAGAGGGCTTCACCCACGGCGAAGATTGCAACAGCAACCACCACGATGTCCAAACCATCCACCAGCAAGGGCTGGCCGAAGGTCAGGCGGCGTTGGCCGGTCACGGAGTCGATGCCCACCAAGCCAATGGCCAGGCCGAGAGCCAGCGACGCGAAACCGCGGAGCCTGGAAGAGCCCAGAACCGCCGTGACGGCCAGCAGGGCGAGGACCATGATGGCGAAGTAGCTCGGAGCGCCCAAACTCACGGCGAATTGCACCACAATGGGCGCGAACACTGCCAGCAGCGCGGTGCCGATGGTTCCGGCGATGAACGAGCCTATGGCGGCGGTGGCAAGGGCTTGGGCGGCCCTGCCCGCTTTGGCCATCTTGTTGCCTTCGATGGCCGTCACCACTGACGACGATTCACCCGGTGTGTTCAGCAGGATGGAGGTGGTGGAACCGCCAAACATGCCGCCGTAGTAGATGCCGGCGAACATAATGAAGGCGCTGGTGGGCTCCAAGGCCGCGGTCACCGGGAGCAGCAGGGCCACGGTCATGGCCGGGCCCAGGCCGGGAAGAACGCCGACGGCGGTGCCCAGGAGCACGCCGATCACGGCGAACAAGAGGTTCATGGGGGTCAGGGCGGTGGCGAAACCGTCCATCAAGGAGGACCAGACGTCCATTAGAGGATTCCTTCCAGGAGCCCGGCAGGCAGGGCGATGCCCAGGCCGAGGTAGAAGCCGTAGAAGGTCAGCAAGGACAGGGCGACGGAAATGAGACCGTCGCGGAGGTAGCGGCGGCTGCCCAACGCCAGGACGCTGCCCCAGAACAGGACGGTGCCGGAGATGACCCATCCGGCCCAGTCGATGAGCAGGATGTTCAGAATGAACGCACCGGCCAAGGGGAGGACGGTCTTCCAATCGGCAGGGTGGGCCAAGTCAACGTCTTCTCCGCCTTCGGCTTCACCTTTTCCGCCTCGCAGGACGTTGATGGCGAGCAGAACAGCGCAGACGATCAGGAGGCCGGAAACAATGAACGGAACGGTCTTCGGGCCCACCGGGTCCGACTGCGAGTACGGGGTCACCAGGCCGTTCGCGTCCAGGAAGACAAGGACACCGACCACGCCGAGCAGGAGGGCTACCCCCAGCTCGGCGCGGCCTTTAAGGCCTGTGGCTATGGAGCTCACGCCAACCCGAGCTTGGTGAGGACATCCGCCACGCGCTTGTCCTGGTCCGTCAGGAAGGTCTGGAACTCGTCACCGGTAACGAAAGCGTCGGTCCAGCTGTGGGTCTTGAGTGCTTCCTTCCAGCCGGCGGAGGCGTGCATCTTCTCAAGGGCGGCGATCAGGGACTTCTTGTCGTCCTCGCTGATGCCCGGAGGGGCCACAACGCCGCGCCAGTTGGTGAAGACCAAGTCAATGTTGGATTCCTTCAACGTGGGAGCATCCACGCCCTCCAAGCGGTTCTCGCCACTGGTGGCCAGGACGCGGATTTCGCCGGACTTGATCTGCTGCAGGTACTCGCCTGCGCCGGAAGCGGCGAAACCAAGCTTGTTACCGAGGATGGCGGGCAAAAGGTCGCCGCCGCCGTCGTACGACACAAAGTTGACCTTGGTCGCGTCGATGCCAACAGCGCCCGCCAACTGCATTGGCAGGAGGTGGTCCGGACCGCCAGGCGAGGAGCCGCCGCCAACTGCGATGGAAGCGGGGTTGGCCTTCCAGGCCTTCACCAGATCATCAATGGTCTTGTACGGGGAGTCCTTGCCTACCATGATGGCGCCGGGTTCCTCGATCAGCTTTGCCAACGGTGTGGTCTCGGTCAGCTTGGACTCGGACTTGTTGGTGTAGCTGGCCCCCACAACACCCAGGCCCATGAGCATGGTGAGGTCACCGTTGCCCTTTTCATTGACGATGCGCGCCAGGCCAACGGTTCCGCCGGCGCCGGCAAGGTTGAATACCTCGGTGTTGGTGGAGATCTTCTCGTCGTCCAGTACCTTGGCGGCTGCCCGGGCGGTGGTGTCGTAGCCGCCACCGGGCGTGTTCGGAACCATGATCTGGAGCCCGGTGATGGGTCCTGCTGCGCCGGTGCTCTCAGAACCGGTGGACTTACCTGTGGCGCCGCAGCCGGTGGCCATCAGGGCGATGCCGGCGGCGACGGCGGCGACTCGCAATGCGCGGATCTGGCGCATGGTGTTCCTCTTCTCATCATTGAAAATGCGGGTGCAGGGCGATGCCCGTTGATTTGATGCTAGGCGCGTACGTGACAGGGATCACTCTTGTGTTCGCAGTGATCTTTAAGTTCATTGCGTTCACGGATTTTGCCCCTGTTTTGGGCCGTGATGGAGGCCTGGGCCGGTCTTTTGGGCCCCTGCGGTATAGTTCCGGTACGCCACGGGGGAAGCTGTTGTCCGCCCTCCGATCACCGGCACCACCAAAGGAACCCAGCAGTGACCCGACTGTCTCGAAGAAGAGGAATGTCCCTGGCCGGGCAATACCTGGTGTTGCAGTTGCTTATTGTCCTGGCCGTTCTTGTGGCCGTAGTGGCCATTTCACTCGCCCAATCGGCCGCTGTTTTCGAACGGACCGAAGGCCGCCGGGCGCTGTCCGCTGCTGAGGCATTGGGCAACAACCCCACCGTGCGCGCTTTGCTGCCCACAGCCGAACCCCGCGCCGGTTCCGCCCTTCCCGCCGTGGCCGAATCCGTCCGCACCGTGTCGGGATCCTCCCACGTGGCCCTCGCCAAGCTGGACGGGACAGTGGTGGCATCGTCCGATCCCAGCCTCGTAGGACAATCACTGCCTCTCGGTGAAAGCAGGGTCATGGAGGGGCGGGCATGGACCGGTGTCCTGCCAGCCGGCGGCGGGGCCGTACTTTCCGCCCACGTCCCTGTCCTGGACGACGCCGGAATCATGATCGGCGTAGCCTCCATCAGCAGGAACTACCCCTCCACCATCGAGCGACTGGGCGACGCAGTTCCCAACCTTCTCACCTACCTGGGTGTTGCCAGCGTCCTGGGTGTCGCCGGATCACTCCTGTTGTCCCGCCGCGTCAAACGGCAAACCCTGGGCATGGAACCGCGGGAGATCACCGGGCTGGTGGAAAACCGGGAGGCCATGTTGCAGGGCCTGAAGGAAGGCGTCGTCGCGTTGGATCCCCACGAGCGCATCACGGTGGCCAACCAGAGCGCCCGCCAACTCCTTGGACTGCCCCAGGATTGCGTAGGGAAGAAGCTGCGATCCCTCCACGTGGATCCTGCACTGAAAATCGTCCTGACCCGTGAGCAGTCAGACGCTGATCAATTGGTGCTGGTGGGTGAGCGGCTGGTGGTCATGAACCGTGTTGCCCTGCGCTCCCACGGACGCGACATCGGCTCCGTCACCACCTTGAGGGACCGGACCGAGCTGTCCTCCCTGGAAAGTGAACTCGGCGCCACGCGCACCGTCACCGACACTTTGAGGGCCCAAGCCCACGAATTCGCCAATCAACTCCACGTCATCTCCGGCCTCATCCAGATCGGCGAATACGACTCCGTGGTGCAGTTCGTCAATGGTGCAACAGTGGACCGCACCCGGCTTAACGACGACGTCACCAGCCGCATCGAGGACCCGGCGCTCGCCGCCCTCCTCATCGCCAAAGCCAGCCTCGCTACCGAGCGCGGCGTGGAACTTCAGCTTGACCCGCAGTCTGCACTGCCCCGCGTGGACGAAGAACTCTCGCGCGATCTCACCACCGTGGTGGGGAATTTGGTGGATAACGCGTTCGACGCCGTCACTGGGCGCGCCGGGGCCTCGGTCCGCGTGTTGGTGGTCAACTCGCCGGACGGTGTCACGGTTACCGTCCGGGACAATGGACCAGGCGTGCCCACCGGCTCCGCTGAGGACATTTTCAGGCAGGGCTTCTCCACCAAAGACCCGGGGCCTGGTGATGCACGGGGATTCGGGCTGGCGTTGTCCCGGGTGATCTGCCGGCGGTCCGGAGGCGACCTCTCGGTGTCCAACGACAACGGGGCAGTGTTTACGGCGCAGTTCAGCAAGACCGACTCAGGCATCAGCAAAGGGGCACAACAGCGGTGATCAAGGTTCTGATTGTGGACGACGACTTCATGGTTGCCAAGGTCCACGCCGGCTTCATCCAGCGAACCCCGGGTTTCGAGGTGGTAGGCGTGGCACACACCGGTGCCCAAGCCCTGGTTGAAACCGATCGGCTGCAGCCGGACCTGGTGCTGCTGGATATCCACCTCCCGGACATCAACGGGCTGGAGCTGATGCATCAACTCCGGGATGTCGCCCCGGACCTGGATGTGCTGGTGATCAGCGCTGCCCGGGAAGTGGAAACTGTGCGGAAGGCCTTGCGTGGCGGGATTGTCCACTACCTGATCAAGCCGTTCTCCCAAGCTGATCTGCAGGAACGGTTGGAGCACTATCTCAGTGCCTACCAGGGCCTGGATGCGTCCAAGGTGGAGGCCGAACAGTCTGACGTGAACCGTGTCTTCGGGCTAAGCGTTTCCGAACGGACCCTGCCCAAAGGTTGCAGTGTTGAGACACTCGAGCTGGTAGAGACGGCGTTGAAATCAGCGCCGGGTGACCTCTCCGCCGCTGAGCTCGCCGAGCAACTCGGGACCTCACGCGTCAGTGCCCGCCGTTACCTTGAGTACCTCCACGACGAGGGGGCGCTGGACGTCCGGCTCAAGTACGGCGTCGGGCGTCCCGAACGGCGGTATCTGCTGAAGGGGCGGTGAATTGGAACAGGCGCGGGTTTGGGCAGCTTCGGCTGCGCGATGTCGGTGAGGAGCTGCGCATCATTCATGCGCCGCCTGGGGGAGAACCTGCGAAGCCGACGAATCATCCTCGGCTGGTCGCAGGAACTTGTCGCCGAACGCGCCAACGTTTCGCGACCTACCCACGTCGCCGATCCACAGGTTATCCCCGCTAAGCCCCTACCGTCTTCAGGTAGTTCCGGATCCCGTCCACCACCAGTTGGTGGTCCTCGTCCGAGCTCAACCCGGAGACGGTGATTGCGCCGATCACGCCGGCGCCGCGCACGCGGATCGGGAACGAACCGCCCGCCAGGGTGTAGTCCTCATGCGCAAGCCAGCCGCCGCCTACAGGGCTGTGGCCGCGAGTGGCAAAATCCTCGGACAACAACGCCGTGCTGTGCTCGAAGCGCAGCACGGACGCGGACTTACGGCGGATCCACTCCTGCTGATCCGACGTCGCACCGGGAAGGACGCAGCGGAAAAGCACGAGGTTATGGCGGCGGATATCGATAGCCACACCGAAGCCGGACGAGATGGCGTGGTTGGCGATCAGCGAGCCAAGCCGCCAGGCATCGTGGTGATCGAACGAAGCGAAGAGCAGCTCTTCTTCCTGCTGGCGGAGTTCAGCAAGGCGCGGTGAATCAGTCATTGTTCGTCCCTTCCAAGACGGCGTCGGACTCGTAGCGAAGCCCGATCTGACGGCGGATCTCATCCATCGCGGCCATGATGGCCACAGTCTCACGTGGCGGCAGGATCGTTCCAGCAGTGGAACCGGCCCGAACCAAACGCTCCAGTTCGGCAGCCTGGTATTGCATTCCGCGGCTGGCGACGGGCTGGTCATACCGTTCAACAACCCTCCCATCCACGGCATGAACCGTAAAGGGAACGGGGTTGTACCAAGTGTGTTCGATGTCGATCCAGCCGTCAGTCCCGATCACCATGGCACGGTTGGCACTGGCGGCGTCGAGCTCACAATCCACCAATGCCTGGGCGCCGTTGGCGTATTCGAAGATGGCCGCGGTCTGCCGGTCCACGCCGGTGGCAGACATGGAGGCGCTGGCCCGGATTGCGGACGGTGTGCCGAGGATGTCGAACGCGAAGGAGATCGGGTAGATGCCCAGGTCAAGCAGCGCTCCACCACCGAGCGCGGGATCGTTGAGCCGGTGGGCGGGGTCCTTGGGGAGGCTCTGGTTGTGCGTGGCCACCACCTTGCGGACCTCGCCGATGGTGCCGGACTCGATGATTTCACGGATCCGGATCATGTGCGGCAGGAACCTGGTCCACATGGCCTCCAGGGCCACGAGCCCCTTGGATTCCGCCAGGTCAACGATCTCCTGTGCCTGCCGGGCGTTCATGGTGAACGCCTTCTCCACCAGCACGTGCTTGCCGGCATTCAACGCCAGCAGGGCATTTGCGTGGTGGAAAGGGTGTGGCGTGGCCACGTAGACCACGTCAACCAAGGGGTCGGCCACCAGATCCTCATAGCTGCCGTGCGCAGTGGCCACGCCATGCTCACCGGCAAACACCTGGCTTGAGTCCAGCGAACGGGACCCCACGGCCTGGACCGTAAAGCCGTTCTCCTTCACGTCCTTGGTCTGGAGCCCGGCAATAAACCCGGTGCCGAGAATGCCCCAGCGGATGGTGCCGTCGGAGGTGCCGTTGCTGAGGGTCACGTGTTTAGTCCTTGCTGCTGAACGCGGCGTCGAAGGAGGTCTGCGACGCCGGGAAGTCGAACTTCTTCAGTGCTGCCAGGGCTTCGGGTGCCCCGTGGAGTCGGTCCATTCCTGCGTCCTCCCATTCTATGGAAATGGGTCCGTCGTAGCCGATGGCGGTGAGGGCCCGGAACGACGATTCCCAGGGCACATCGCCGCGTCCGGCGGAGACGAAGTCCCAGCCGCGCCGGGGATCGCCCCACGGCAGGTGGGATCCCATCACGGTGTTGCGGCCTGTGGGGCGTAGCTTGGTGTCCTTGCAGTCCACGTGGTAGATCCGGTCCTTGAAGTCCCAGATGAAAGACACAGGGTCGATGCCCTGCCACATGAAGTGGGAGGGATCCCAGTTCAGGCCGAAAGCTTCACGGTGGCCGATCGCTTCGAGGGTCCGGACGGTGGTCCAGTAGTCGTAGGCGATTTCGGAGGGGTGGACTTCATGGGCGAAACGGACACCGCATTCATCAAACACGTCCAGAATGGGGTTCCAACGGTCGGCGAAGTCCTGGTAACCGGCGTCGATGACTTTTTCCGGAACCGGCGGGAACATGGCAACGTACTGCCAGATGGAAGAGCCGGTGAACCCCACCACGGTATCCACGCCCAGTGCTTTGGCGAGGCGGGCGGTGTGCTTCATTTCCTCGGCGGCGCGCTGGCGGACGCCCTCGGGCTCCCCATCGCCCCACACGCGGGAGCCAACAATGGCTTCGTGGCGGAAATCGATGGGGTCATCGCAGACCGCCTGGCCCTTGAGATGGTTGGAGATGGCCCAGACCTTCAGGTTGTACTTCTCCAGGACCGCGAGCTTGGATTCGACGTAGCCGGGTTCGTCCCAGCGCCAGGCGTCCAGGTGGTCTCCGGAGACGGCGATTTCCAGGCCGTCGTAGCCCCAGCCGGAAGCGAGTCGCGCGACTTCCTCGAAGGGAAGGTCGGCCCACTGGCCGGTGAACAGGGTGTACGGGCGGGGCATGTCAGGCTCCTTCAGTAACGGGTGCGTTGAGCTGGATCAGTGAGCTTTTGGCGGCCGCGGACTCTTCCACGGCGGCCAGGATGTGCTGGACGTTCAGTCCATCCTCGAACGACGGCGACGGCGCGTCACCGGCCGCGATTGCGGTGAGGAAGTCCCGGATCTGGTGCGTGAAGGTGTGTTCCCAGCCAATGATGTGGCCCTGCGGCCACCAAGCTCCCAAGTACGGGTGCTCGGGTTCGTTGACCAGGATCCGACGGAACCCCTGCTCGCGGACGGGCACCGTGGTGTCCATGAAGTTCAGTTCGTTCAGGTTCTCCAGGTCAAACGTCAGCGAACCCAGCGAACCGTAGATTTCGAGCTGGAGCGAGTTTTTCCGGCCCGTGGCAACGCGGGAGGCCTCCACCGAGGCGATTGCCCCAGAGGCGAGCGAGAGGTTAACCCAAGCGGCGTCGTCGACCGTGACATCCTCTGGACCTTCTGCGCCGGGGCGCTGATCGACAAAAGTCTGGAGACGGCCCGATACCTCAATGACGTCATCGCCCAAGAGGTACAGGATCTGGTCGATGGCGTGGGAAGCGATATCCCCGAGTGCCCCGGAACCGGCGGTTTCCTTGCGGAGGCGCCAGGACATGGGGGACTCCGCGTCGGTGAGCCAATCCTGCAGATAAGCGGCGCGGACGTGCCGGATGGTGCCGAGACGGTCTTCGGCGATGAGTTCGCGGGCCAGCGCCAACGCCGGGACGCGGCGGTAGTTGAAGCCGATCATGGACTGCACGCCCCGGGCCCGGGCTTTTGCGGCGGCTGCCGTCATCAGCTCGGCTTCACCCAAGGTGTTGGCCAGCGGCTTTTCCACGAGCACATGCTTTCCGGCTTCAAGCGCGGCCACAGCGATTTCGGCGTGCATCCACCCCGGCGCGCAGATATCGATGATGTGGATGTCGTCCCGTTCAATGACGGAGCGCCAGTCGGTGGCGGACTCGGCCCAGCCGTACGTGGCGGCGGCTTCCGCAACGGCACCGGCGTCCCGGCCCACCAGTACTTTTTGCTCAAACGCCGGGACGTCGAAGAAGCTGGCCACGTTCCGCCACGCGTTCGAGTGGGCTTTGCCCATGAAGGCGTAGCCGATGGCCGCAACGCCCAGCGGTGCGGGTTGAGGAATAGTCGTCATGTTCTTCGCCGGTTCCTAGAGGGTGGCTGTTTCGGGTGCCCAGTGCTCGGGGAGGGCGGCGGAGGCGGGGGCGTTGCTGGTGACGTCCACGAACGTGCCGGATTCGACGGATTCGGTGATGGAGACCATGCTGTCCAGCACGTGGTAGGCGAGATCGCCGGTGGCGCGGTGGGCTGTGCCGGCGCGGAGGGCGCGGGCCATGTCCAGCACACCGAGGCCGCGGCCGTTGGCGGGCCCGGTGGCGGGGATGATCTCGGGTTCTTCCGTGCCCGGGCGCCAGAGTTTCAGGTCGCCGTCGAAGTAGTTCGGGTCCGGCAGGGAAAGGGTCGCTTCGGAGCCGGTGATTTCCACGAAGCCCATCCGCAGGCGCGGGGACTCGAAGGAGAAGACGCTGTGGGAGGACTGGCCGCCTTCGAACTGCGCCATCGCGGAGACGTGCGTGGGGACCTCGACGGCGAATTCCTCGCCCGCCTTGGGTCCGGAACCGATGATGCGGGTCGCTTTGGCGGAGGAGCCGACGGCGGCGACCTTGCGGATGGAGCCGAAGGTCTGGATCAGGGCGGTGAGGTAGTAGGGGCCCATGTCGAACAGGGGACCGGCGCCGTGCTGGAAGAGGAATGCGGGGTTGGGGTGCCAGGATTCCGGGCCGGGGGTCTGGAAGGTGGTCATGCCGGTCAGGGGGGTGCCGATGTCGCCGCGTTCGATGATCCGGCGCGCGGTTTGCAGGCCGGCGCCCAGGAAGGTGTCCGGGGCCGTGCCCAGGCGGATCCCCGCGGAGTCCGCTGCCTTGAGCAGGCCCAGCCCTGATTCCCGGTCCAGGGAGAAGGGCTTCTCCGTCCAGACGTGTTTGCCGGCGTTAACCGCTGCGGTGGCGACCTCGACGTGCGCGGCGGGGATGGTCAGGTTCACGATGATTTCGACGTCGGGGTGGTTCAGCGCCAGCTCGGGGGTGCCGAATTCGGCGATCCCGTATTCCTTGGCGCGTGCTTCGGCGGCCTCCACGAAGAGGTCGGCGATGACCAGGACTTTCAGGTCCGGAAAGACCGTGAGGTTGTCCAGGTACTGCTTGCTGATGTTGCCCGCGCCGATGACGGCTACGCCTACGGGGCCTTGACGGGTGGAGGCTGCGAAGCTCATGCCTGGGCTCCTTCTGCTGCCTGGGCGCTGGCTGCGGCGGTGAGGTAGGCCAGGCTCTGGGTGATGCCTTCGAAGATGTCACCGGAGTAGTCATCGAATTCCACCACACCTACTTCCAGGGACTTCGCTGCGGCGATGACGTCCAGGACCGGGATGGTGCCCTGGCCTGCGGGCTGCTGGGCCTTGGTGTCCGTGGTGGCCGGGCCGTCCTTGATGTGGATGAGCTTCACCCGGTCACCCAGGCGGGCCAGGAGTTCCACGGGGTCCTGGCCGCCGACGGCAACCCAGTAGGTGTCTACTTCCAGGACCAGTTCCGGATCCAGCAACCCTTCGAAGTATTCCAGTGCGGTTTTGCCTTCGATGGTGGACTCCAGCTCCCAGGCGTGGTTGTGGTACCCCACACGGATGCCATACTCAGCACCCTTCTTGGCCGCGGCGTTGAGCTTGGCGGCGGTGGCCTGGATGGTTTCGGCGTCCTGCCAGTGCTCGGCCGGAAGGAACGGATCGATCACCGTGGTGATGCCCAGTTCCTTGGCCGCGGCGAAGATTTCGTCCTGGTCCTGGGACAACAGCGGGGCGTGTCCGGACGGAGCGGTCAAGCCGTTCTCCTTCAACGCCGCACCGAGTTCCTTGGCCGTGGCCACAAAGTTGTACGGCTCCACCTGAGTGAAACCGATCCCGGCAACCCTCTTGATGGTTCCCGGCAGGTCCTCTCCGATGGCATCGCGGAGGGTGTACAGCTGAAGTGAATACGACATTGGGTTCCTTTTCGGGAGTTGTTTCCGGGAGATCAGGGACTTGGCGCCAGTCTAGTGAGCACCCACCGGGGTAGCCACCGCTTCTTCCCTTCAATGGACTGGTCACGCGCTCATTTCAGCGTAGAGCGACTTTTGTCGATCGTCCAGCAAAAGTCGAAGATATTCAGACAAAGTTCTGTTGGATGACAGACATAAGCAATCGTGCTTCACTATGTGGATGACAACAGCTGCCGGAACTGACGCCGGAAAAACCCCCGCGCCAGAGGCCGGGAGTCTTTCTCGCGCCGGGAATCTGTTTCAACTCCTCCGCGACGGCAAAGCCCGTACACGTGCTGAGCTCGTCGAAACCACTGGACTGGCGCGTTCCACGGTTGCTTCCCGCATTGACGCCCTCATCAGTTCAGGACTGGTGGGCCCCGCCGGTGAGGCTTCCTCCAGTGGCGGCAGGCCGCCGTCGCGCTTTGCTTTCAACCCCGCCGCGAGGGTGGTCCTGGCCGTCGACGTCGGCGCCACCCACGTGATTGTTGCCGTCACCGACCTCGGCGGCAACGTCTTGGCCGAGCGGCGCTTGGCGCAGGAAGTCGCCGACGGCCCGGACGCGGTCCTGGGCCGCGTGGTAGCTGCGGGCCGTGAACTGCTGGCCGAAGCCGGACGGAAGCCGGGCGACCTCGCGGGCATGGGAATCGGATTGCCTGGCCCCGTTGAGCACCATACCGGGCGGCCCGTGAAGCCGCCGATCATGCCTGGCTGGGACGGATTCGACGTCGTCTCCTACGTTCAGCGCTCCCTCCCGGTTCCTGTCCTGGTGGACAACGACGTCAACATCATGGCGCTCGGCGAGCGAACCGCCTACTGGCCGGACCACCAGAACTTCCTGTTCATCAAAGTGGCCACGGGCATCGGCGCCGGCATCATCAGCAGCGGTCAATTGCAGCGTGGTGCCAACGGCACCGCCGGCGACCTCGGCCACGTCCGTGTTCCGCGCGGGGACGACGTTCTCTGCCGTTGTGGCAATCACGGGTGCCTTGAGGCGCTTGCTTCAGGCCCCGCCGTCGCGCGTCAGCTGCAGGCCCAAGGCCTGGAAGCATCTACCGGCGGTGATGTCCTCAGACTCATTGGTGAAGGAAATCTGCAGGCGATCCAAGCTCTGCGGCAGGCGGGGCGCGACGTCGGCGATGTGCTGGCCACCGTGGTCAACCTGCTCAATCCGTCCATGATCATCATCGGCGGAAGTGTGGGGGAGGCCGGCGAGCACCTCGTGGCCGGCATCCGCGAAGTGGTCTACCGGCGGTCCTTGCCGCTGGCCACCACACACCTGCGCATCGGCATCTCGATGGCAGGCCAGCGTGCCGCGGTCCTGGGCGCCAGCCAGATGGTCACCCAGCATGTCCTGTCGCCGGCAGTGATTGAGGCCACGCTTCAAGCGACTGGCTAGGCCTTGTTCGGTGCCGGTTGCCGGGTGGCGGCGTGATAGCAATGAAAGTGATGAAAACGCTTCCTGTCCTTTTTCGGTCCGTCCGATGAGCCGGTTCCTCGCCAAAATTCCCCGCGGCTGGCTGATCCTTGCGTGCATCGGCCTCATAGCCTTGAACATGCGCGGGCCGTTTGTGGCAGTGGCTCCCGTGGTCGATTCGCTGCAGCAGGACCTCGGGTTCTCGCCTGTAGAGCTTGGACTGCTGACTGGCATTCCCGTGCTGTGCTTCTCGCTTGCTTCTCCGTTGGCTTCGCTGGCGGGACGCCGGTTCGGGGCCGAGTTCGCCGTGATGCTCACGTTGCTCGGAGTGTTGGCCGGCGTGATCATCCGCTCCAGCGGTGGCGGGGCTTCGGTGATGGTGGGCACGGTGGTCATTGGCGTGGCCATCACCATCGGCAACATCGCGGTGCCGCTCATTATCCGGCGCGACTTTGCACCCCGGCGCCAGGCGACCGCGATGGGCGTTTACACCGCCGCGCTGAATGTTGGCTCCTTCCTCACCTCCGTGGCTACCGCGCCCCTTGCTGAGCTGGTGGGATGGCGGCTTTCCCTCGCGGCCAGTGCTCTGCTGGCTTTGGTCGCGATCCTGTTTTGGGTTCCCACGGTCGGTGCGCGGCGCGCGTTTGTTCCCCTTGCGGTTCCTGCTCCTCCTGCTTCCTCGGCCGGTCGCGTTGCGGGTGTGCGCTGGCTGACTGTGGGCCTCACACTCGGTTTTGCGGGTCAGGCGTTCTCCTACTACGGGGTTACGGCCTGGCTCCCGAGCTTCCTCTCCGACGAACTCGCCATGGGCACCGCCGAAGCCGGGGCTGGATCCTCGCTGTTCCAGATCTTCGCGATTGTGGGCGGCCTGGGCGTACCGCTTCTGGCCCGTTTCGCCAGTACGACGGCGGTTGCGGTCACCTTGAGCGCGCTGTGGCTGACCGTACCATTCGGATTGTTGCTGGCACCTTCGTGGTGGTGGATGTGGTCCTCGTTGGGTGGTATTGCCCAAGGCGGCGGGATCACGGTGATCTTCATAGCCATCATCAAGTTCGCCCAGTCCCAGGCCGCCGCCGGCAGGATGTCCGCCGTGGTGCAGGGGGTGGGCTACTGCTTCGCTGCATTGGCTCCCACTGCCATTGGATTCGTGCACAGTGTCACCGACGGCTGGACGGTGCCGCTGTTCGTGATCCTCGGCTCGGTGCTCACGTTCTGTGTGTGCACTACCTTGTCCGTGCGCTGGGTGGCCCGGCAGCGCTAGGTTTGCCCGCGCGCGTGGTGAGCTGGCCGCGCGTGGCGAGCGCCGCCGTCGTGCGCTGCCCGATTCGATGGGTAGCTGCGGATTGGACGGTAGGAGACATCTAATGTGCAGTAAGCCATCGAAATGGAGTGGGCGGGCGAAGGGCATGGGTAAGCCCCGCTGCTGGGCTGCCTCCCCGACGGTCGGGGTCACTTGTTGCGAAGAGTGCAGGCAGCCCAGCGTCGGGGCTTGGTGTGTCGCTGGCCAGTGAAAAGCTAGGCGGCGACGAGTTCCTCCTGCGTGGCCTCTTCACGGGCCTCGGTGAGGAAACGGGCGTACGCGGGGATGGTCAGGAAGGTGGGGAATTCTTCGGCCAGGGTGACCTCTTCGAAGATGGCGCGGGCATCCGCGAACCGGTCTCCGTCGAAGCGTTCCAGGCGGGCGTATTCCTCGTCCAGGAGGTCCTCTACCCATTCACGGGTGATGACGTCACCGTTCTCGATGATGGCGTGGGAGTGGATCCACTGCCACAACTGGGACCGGGAGATCTCCGCGGTGGCGGCGTCTTCCATGAGGTTGTGGATGGCCACAGCCCCGTTGCCCCGCAGCCAGGACTCGATGTAGCGAATGCCTACCTCGATGTTCAGGCGAACCCCGCCCTCGGTGATGGTTCCCTCGGTGCTGGCGATGTCGATCAGCGCGCGGTCATCGGGGGTGACATCCTCGCGGGAGCGATCCAACTGGTTGGGGCGGTTTCCGAGAACTGAGTCGAACACTTCCCGGCATACCGGCACCAGGTCCGGGTGGGCCACCCATGAACCGTCAAAGCCGTCGTTGGCCTCGCGGGTTTTGTCCGCACGGACCTTCTCGAACGAAGCGGTGTTGGCTGCCTCGTCCTTGCGGTTGGGAACAGCAGCCGCCATGCCCCCAATGGCCATGGCACCACGACGGTGGCATGCCCTGACCAGCTGCTCCGTGTAAGCACGCATGAACGGCTGGGTCATGGTCACCTGGCCGCGGTCCGGGAGCACGAAACGCGGGCCGCGGGTACGGAAGTTCTTGATCAGGGAGAAGATGTAGTCCCACCGGCCGGCGTTCAAACCGCTCGCGTGGTCCCGCAGTTCGTAGAGGATCTCTTCCATCTCGAACGCGGCCGTGATGGTTTCGATCAACACCGTGGCACGGATGGTGCCCTGCGGGATACCCAGCAGGTCCTGGGCCAGGACGAAGATGTCATTCCACAGCCGGGCTTCAAGGTGGTTCTCGATCTTCGGCAGGTAGAAGTACGGGCCCTTGCCCTGGGCCAGCAGGCGGCGGGCGTTGTGGAAGAAGAAGAGCCCGAAGTCCACAATGCCGCCGGCGATCGGCTTTCCGTCGATCAGCAGGTGCTTCTCCGGCAGGTGCCAGCCACGAGGACGGACCACGATGGTGGGCAGGTCCCCGGCAGCCTTGAGCTTGTATTCCTTGCCCTCAGGGGAGGTGAAATCGATGCGCCGCTCCAAAGCATCGGTCAGGTTCAGCTGCCCCTGGATCACGTTGCGCCACGTCGGCGTGGACGAGTCTTCCATGTCAGCGAGCCAGACCTTCGCGCCGGAGTTCAGGGCGTTGATGGTCATCTTCTTATCCACAGGACCCGTGATCTCCACGCGACGATCCTCCAAGCCCGGTGCCGGGGGAGCCACGCGCCAGGACGGGTCATTCCGGATGCCCTCAGTCTGCGGCAGGAACCGCGGGTCCTGCCCACTGGAAATCTGGTTGCGGCGTGCATGACGTGCCTGCATCAGCTCCTGACGACGATCCGCCGTAGCCCTGTGCAACTTGCCAATGAACTCAAGGGCGTCCGGCGTGAGGACCTCGTTCTGCCGGCACATGGGCTGCGCGGTGATAGTGATGCCATTGATAGTGAAGTTGTCAGTGAAGCTGTTCATTTCAATCTCCTTGAGAAGCAAATGTTCGACGGCGGCGCCTGGCTGGCTTGGGTGCCGGGTTGGGTCCGGCCTTCGGACCGGAATTGCTCTGCCTGCTATTCCCCTTATGCGGGTCTGACCTCGCTGAGCGAGGACAAACCCTGATAAGGGGGCCCTTTTACGCAGGCTGCCGCAATACCGGCCTCTTCGGCCTGGTGCCTGCCTCCCCGATACCGATCGACCCAACGGTCGAACAAGGTGATCCGGAAGCGTGCGTAAAAGGGGCCCTGTCCCCGCCGTCGACCGAGCTTTGCGAGGTCTATCGGCGGGGACGGGGAATAGCACGCGGAGGATTGCCTTGTTCGACCTCCGCAGGCAGAGCGTTGCCGGTCTGTAGGCCGGAGGTGACGACCGGCAGCGGAGCCGGGGACCGCCGTCGTAAGTGGTTAGTGGAACTGGCCCTCTTCGGTCGATCCGACCAGTGCGAGGGTGGATGCGTTCGGGTTGAGCGCGGTGGCGATGTCGTCGAAGTAGCCGGTGCCGACTTCGCGCTGGTGCTTCGTAGCGGTGTAGCCGCGGGACTCTGAGGCGAATTCCTTTTCCTGGAGCTCGACGTAGGCACTCATTCCTTCACGGGCGTAACCGTGGGCGAGGTCGAACATGGAGTAGTTCAGGGCGTGGAAGCCGGCCAGGGTGATGAACTGGAACGTGAAGCCCATGGCACCGAGTTCGCGCTGGAACTTGGCGATGGTGGTGTCATCCAGGTGCTTGCGCCAGTTGAAGGACGGGGAGCAGTTGTAGGAGAGCATCTGGTCCGGGAAGTCGGCTTTGACCGATTCGGCGAACTTGCGGGCCAGTTCCAGGTCCGGGGTGCCGGTCTCCATCCAGATGAGGTCGGAGTACGGTGCGTAGGCCTTGGCACGGGCGATGCAGGGTTCGATGCCGTTGCGGACCTTGTAGAAGCCCTCAGCGGTACGCTCGCCGGTGGTGAATTCCTGGTCGCGCTCGTCAACGTCGGAGGTAATCAGCGTTGCCGCTTCGGCGTCCGTGCGGGCGATCACCACGGTGGGGGTGCCTGCGACGTCGGCTGCCAGGCGGGCTGCGTTCAGGGTCCGGATGTGCTGCTGGGTGGGAATCAGGACCTTGCCGCCCAGGTGGCCGCACTTCTTTTCGGAAGCGAGCTGGTCTTCCCAGTGAACGCCGGAGGCGCCGGCGGTGATCATGGATTTCATGAGTTCGTAGGCGTTCAGCGGGCCACCAAAGCCTGCTTCGGCGTCGGCGACGATTGGGACCAGCCAGTCCTCGACAGTCTTGACGCCCTCGGCGTATTCGATCTGGTCTGCGCGGAGCAGGGCATTGTTGATGCGGCGGACCACCTGGGGTACCGAGTTGGCCGGGTACAGGGACTGGTCCGGGTAGGTCTGGCCTGAGAGGTTGGCGTCTGCTGCCACCTGCCAGCCGGAGAGGTAGATCGCGCGGAGGCCGGCCTTGACCTGCTGCACGGCCTGGTTGCCCGTCAGTGCGCCCAAAGCATTGGTGTAACCGCCGGTGGGAGCTTCCTCGGTAAGCTGCTTCCACAGCTTCTCCGAACCGCGGCGGGCCAAGGTGTGTTCTTCGGAGACGCGACCGCGGAGGCGGACGACGTCAGTAGCCGAGTAATCACGGGTGACGCCTTCCCACCGCGGGTTGGCGGACCATTCAAGTTCCAGCGCTGCGGCCTGCTGCTCTGCGGACTGCTCTGCGGGTTCAAATGATGCGGTCATTTTTGATCTCCTATGTGGTGCCCGGGCCGGCCTCCGCTGCGCCTTTGCTGCATCGGCCGGCTTGTCCGGGATCTGTATTTCTTTTTCGTAAGTCCTACTTTTCTGCACTTCCAAGAGGGTTACTAGAGGAAAACTATGGAAAGAAACGCACTTCTTCGCGTATTCTCAAGAAATGTCGCCTGTGAGCTGGAATCGTGAAGTCGCATCGCCGTCGTTGTCGCCTGCGTCCCCTGAACTGGACGTCATCAGCCTTGGCCGCCGCGTGCGGCACCTGCGAAAGCAGGCCGGGCTGACGCTGGACGACTTAAGTGCCGCCGTCGGGACCGCACCGAGCCAGCTGAGCCTGATTGAAAACGGCAAGCGGGAACCCAAACTGGGATTGCTGCAGCAGTTGGCCGCGTCACTGAATGTGAGCATCGACCAGCTGCTGGGGGCCGAGCCGCCGAGTCGCAGGGCGGCATTGGAAATCGAGCTCGAGCGGTACCAGCGCGGGCCGCTCTATGAGTCCCTCAACCTGCCGAAAATCCGCATCAGCTCGCGGCTTCCGCTGGACGTGCTGGAGTCACAGGTGGGGCTGCTTCAGGAGCTCGAACGCAAACTTAATGAGCAAGTTGCGACGCCGGAAGAAGCCCGCCGCGCGAACGGCGAGTTGCGTGCCATGATGCGCGAGCGCGGTAACTATTTCCCCGAGTATGAGGCCGAGGCGCAAAAGGTCCTCAAAGGGGTTGGCTACACCGCCGGGCCGCTGAGCCAGCACGTGATTGCGGACATCGCCGAGAACCTTGGATTCTCCCTGCACCATGTGGGCGATTTGCCGCACTCGACACGGTCCGTGACGGACTTGAAGAACCGCAGAATTTATCTGACGCAGAACCAACGCCAGGATCACGATCCCCGGTCAGTCCTCCTGCAGGCGCTGGGCCACTACGTCCTGGGGCATGAAACTCCGCGGAACTACGGCGATTTCCTGGCGCAACGTGTGGCCACCAACTACTTCGCCGCGGCTCTGTTGCTGCCGGAACAGGCAACGGTGGAGTTCCTCCAGAAGGCCAAGGCCGCCAAGGAAATCGCCGTGGAGGACATTCGCGATGCTTTCGCCGTGTCCTACGAAACTGCCGCCCACCGCTTCACCAACCTGGCCACCAAGCACCTGGGCATCACCACGCATTTCCAAAAGACCCACCAGTCCGGCATCATCTACAAGGCGTACGAGAACGACGGCGTCACGTTCCCGCAGGACCACACCGGGGCCATTGAAGGGCAGCCATCGTGCAAAGCGTGGACCTCGCGTGCGGTGTTCGATGTGCCGGACAAGTTCAGCGCCTACAGCCAGTACACGGACACGCCATCGGGCACTTACTGGTGTACGGCGCGGACAGAGCGCTCGGCTGCCGGTGAATTTTCCTTGAGCATCGGCGTCCCGTATCAGCACGTGAAGTGGTTCCGCGGCCGGGAAACTACAGCCCGGGCCACGTCCAATTGCCCCGATCCCAACTGCTGCAAACGGCCGCCGGCCTCCCTCGCCAACGAGTGGGCGGGCAACGCGTGGCCCTCCGCCCGGGCCCATTCGCACCTGCTCGCCGCGATGCCTCCCGGCGCCTTCCCTGGCGTGGACGAGACCGAGGTGTACAGCTTCCTGGCCGCCCACTCCGAGCGCTGACCCCCACCCTCTCTCACATTCCGCGTGCTTGAGCGGATCCCTCTCTCACATTCCGGCAACATTTGGCGATCCCCCTCTCACTTCGCGTGAGTTCGGACGTCAAAAGGGGCACCATGTGAGGACAACGCCAAGCAGGGGGATGCGCCATGAATTCAGTCCGTAAGGTGGCCGCGGCCATCGCGGCAGCCGCCATGGTGAGCGGTTCTGCGACTCTCAGTGCCTGCGCGCCCCAAACAGCCGACGTCGGGCTCTTAACCGCCGACGGCGTGACACGGGCTTCGGTTCAATCGGCGGACTACTCTGCGCAGCTTGTAGCTTTCAACGCGTCCGCGCGCAAGCTCGGTGCCGCCTTGCTCGCCGATGGCGGCGACTCATCCAACGGAAACGTCGTGTCATCGCCGGCAAGCCTGTTGATCGCGTTGAGCATGCTCCGCGCGGGTGCCTCGGGTGCCACGGCCGCGGAGATGGACTCAGCGCTGGGGTTGCCCGCCGAGGGGCGCGACGAAGCGATGAACGCACTGCTCGCCTCCCTGGAAAAGTTCGACGGCGACCCCGGCTCGGTGGACGAAGACGACCCGCCGCGCAAACCAGTGATGCATGCTGCCAACGGGCTGTTCGTGGACAAAGGCGTGCCCACCGGCGAAGCCTTCCTTTCCACGCTCGCCAAACATTTCGGCACGGGGGTGTACCCGGTGTCGTTCAAAGATGAGGCGGTGACCAAACCGGCCATCGATCGCTGGGTCAGCGGGAACACCGGGGGCCGGATCAAGGAAGCACCCGCACAATACGATCCCGAGAACACCTTCAGCCTGCTCAACACGCTCTATTTCGCAGCTGCCTGGCAGGCGCCGTTCGACGCAAGCGACACCTGGGATGCGCCTTTCACCAAGGCTGGCGGGGAAGTCGTCGAGGTTCCGGCCATGAGCGCCCTGCTGGGGCTGGCCTACGCAGGAGGCCCCGGGTGGAAAGCCGTGGACCTGCCGTACGCCGAGGGCTTCGTGATGCGGCTGATACTGCCCGACGGCGGTGCGTCGGGTTCGGCTGGTCCGGCTGCGGTTTCTCCGGAGGTGCTTGGTGAGGTGGCGGCCAGGTTGAGCGGCGCCCCTTTGGATATGGTCCACCTTCAGCTACCCAAGTGGGACCACAAGACAACATTCGACCTACGGAAGGTCTTCGAAACACTCGGGCTTAACCAGATGCTGGACACGGACAAGGACTTCAACGCCATTCAGCCGGACATGAAACTGACTCAGGCTGCGCAGGCCGCCAACATTACGGTTGCGGAGAAGGGGACCATCGCCTCGGCCGTCACCCAGCTTAACGCCGTGGGCTCAGCCGCAGCGCCCGAACCCCAACGTGAGCTGATCCTCGACCACCCGTTCCACTACGAGATCGTGCACGTGGAGACCGGCATGCCGCTGTTCACGGGCTGGGTGGCGGACCCGCGCTAGCGGATCAACCGCTGCACCAGCACCGCCGCGGCGTGGACAACCTCGTCGGCCTCGTGCTTGGTGGCGCTGAGGGCAACTTCCTGCCCGGACACGGTGACGATGTCCGTGATGACAGCGACCGTGAGGCGGCCCAAGGTGTCGTCGCCGGCCCCCAGGAGCACGGTGTTTTGGCGGACCCATTCGCGTCCGCGCTCGCGTCGTAGGACCTCGAAGCCCGGGGGAGTGTCGCCTTCGATGAACACGCGCTCAAGGTCGCGGTGTTTCCAGGTGTAGTCGAAGTAGCTGCGGCTGCCTACGTTGAACAGCGCGAGGGGATCGTTCTCGCCGCCTTTGCGGGCTTTGGCCACTGCCGCGGCCACCAGGCGCTCGTGCTCGTTTTGATAGTCGTCCCACAGAGCAAGGAAGAGTTCTGTCTTACCGCCGAAGTGGTGATAGAGGCTGCCTACGCTGGATCCCGCGCGGGCCACGATGTCCGAGATGCTCGCATCGGTGAAGCCATGCTCGACGAATACATCGCTGGCTGCGTCCAGGAGATTGCGCTGGGTGGCTGCTGTTCGGGTCCATTGCCAGGAGCCCGTGGTGCTGGCTACTTCGGATGTTTTGCGGACCATGCAGGCTCCTCTCCCAAGCGGGGCGTAGACCGGTGTGTCGTACCGCCTATTTCTGGAATCCTACCCTCGAGAGAATCCACATAGCCAACATCAAGCCTTGACTGGCTAAGGAAAAACAGGAAATAATTCTGGAAGTCTGTTCTAGAAATATGTATTGCGGCATGTATCCGAATGCTGCGATTTTTGACGTCGGACGCCCCGAAACCCGGGTGCCGTTTTCACCGTCGGGCTGCAACTGGTTGAATCGCTATATAGCGCCAACTGGTCGCAGCCAAACAAGCCAGAGAGGAACGCGGCCTGATGTCCGTTTCAAGCAAGTCGTCCGGGATCACGTCGAACAGGTGGTTCAAACCCGTCGTCGTCACCGCAGGAGCTTTGGTGGTGGCACTGATCCTCGTGCTCGTTGCGCAATGGCTCCGGACTCTCCAGCCCGTGCAGCAATTCCTCACCGACTACCCCGGACACTCGGCCGTTCCCGAAGGCGCCCCCACGGGCTTCCCCGCCTGGCTTGGCTGGCAGCACTTCCTCAACATGTTCTTCATCGTCCTGATCATCCGTTCGGGCTGGCAGGTGCGGACCACCACCCGCCCGGCGGCCAACTGGACGCGGAACAACAAGGGCTTCATCAAGACCAAGAACCCGCCTACCAAGATCAGCCTGGACCTCTGGTTCCACCTGACCCTGGACGCGCTCTGGGTCTTGAACGGCATCATCTTCATCGTGTTGCTCTTCGCCACGGGACAATGGCTGAGGATCGTGCCCACCAACTGGGACGTCTTTCCCAACGCAATCTCCGCCGGCCTGCAGTACGCATCCCTGAACTGGCCCGTTGAAAACGGTTGGAACAACTACAACAGCCTGCAGCTCCTGACCTACTTCATCACGGTCTTCATCGCCGCGCCGCTGGCCATCATCACGGGCCTTCGGATGTCCGGGGCATGGCCAAAGAAGGCCGCGATCAACAAGTTCTACCCCATCGAGCTGGCCCGGAAGATCCACTTCCCGGTGATGATCTACTTCGTCGCGTTCGTGATCGTCCACGTGACGCTGGTGCTGGCAACAGGTGCGCTGAGGAACCTCAACCACATGTACGCCGCCAACGACGACGCCAGCAGTTGGTGGGGTTTCGGGATCTTCGCAGCTTCCATCGTCTTCACGGCAGCCGCCTGGTTCCTGGCCCGGCCCCTGTTCCTGCGCCCGATCGCCTCACTCATGGGCAAGGTCTCGCGCTAAACCGCACGCACGCTAAAACAGCCGCCCCGGAACACTCCGGGGCGGCTGCTTTGTCTGTATCGAGAGAGGCTAGGACAGAGCCCCACCCTGCCACAGGGCATCAAAGGGAGCGCCGGAGGACACCCGGTTCTTGATGCCGGCGGTGACGAAAGCCTTGGCAGTCCGTGCTGCTTCAAGGGGCGTCGCACCCTTCGCGAGCTCGGCGGTCACGGCGGCGGCCAACGAGCAACCGGCGCCGGAGACGGCAACTTCGCCTACCTTTGGGGCGCGCAGGACTTCCAGCGTCCCGCCGTCGTAGTAGACGTCGACGGCGTCCGGGCCTTCCAGCCGCACCCCGCCTTTGGCGAGGACTGCTGCGCCGCTGATCTCGTGGATGCGGATGGCGGCGGCCTTCAATGATTCTTCGTCTTTAATGGTGAGCCCGGAAAGGGACTCTGCCTCGAAATGGTTCGGAGTGACGAACGTGGCCAGCGGGAGGATCTGCGCCTTCAAAGCCTGGTCAGTGTCCAAGGCATGGCCGGGTTCTTGCCCCTTGCAGATCAGGACCGGGTCCAGCACCACGTGCTTGAAGGATCCGTCGGTCAATGCCTTTTCCACCGCGCTGATGGTTGCCGGGCTTCCGAGCATGCCGATCTTCACAGTGTCCAACACTGACGGTGCGCCGGAAGCGGCGCCATATGCCGCCGTCGTGGCTTCCAGCTGATCTGCAATGACTTGCTGGTCCACCGGTACAAAGCGGTGGTTCCAGTTGTCCTTCGGATTGAAGGAAACGATGCAGGTGAGGTTCGCGATACCGAACACTCCGAGTTCCTGAAAAGTCTTGAGGTCCGCCTGCGCGCCGGCGCCACCGGTCGCTTCAGAGCCGGCGATGGTCAGGGCAATGGCAGGGGCAACGGCTGAAGTCATGGTGTCCATTTTGCCAGTTGCGCGGCTGCCCGCCGATTCCTGGGGTGAGGCTCAGCCGTGCAGCGCCCTGTAGGCAGCCTGCGCCGCCGGATGCAACGGGATGCCCGCGGTATTGATCAGTGTTTCGGGGCTGAGGAACTGTACGCCCGTGCTGGACTTCGGCACCAGATCCTGGGCTTGTTCCACCAGGAGTTCCACGGTTTGCCGGACAACGTGTTCGGCCAGGTCCCTGCGGCAAAGGAGCAGGTTGGCCACACCAACGGTCCAGGCGGCGGGTGCGTTCCCGTAGCTGTTCGCGGGGATGAGGACGCGGTCGTAGAAGAAGCCCGACGCAGCCCGGGTCGCCGGGATGAACTCTGAAAGGTCGAGGAGACGGACACCTGTTTCCTGCGCTGCCGCAGCGATGGGCGCCGTCGGGACGCCGCCGGACTGGATCATGACGTCAATGGAACGGTCCCTCAAGGCGTCCAGCGCCTGATTCAACCCGAGGTTCACTTGCTTCAGAGTGCGCTCCGGCCCAGCAGTTTCCGGAGACAGCCCAGCGGCAGCAATGATGCGCCCGGCCGTGAGGGTGGTTCCCGAGCCCACCTCGCCCACGCCCGCAGTCTTCCCGGCGAGGTCAGCAAAGGTTCGGATCCCGCTGTCCTCCCGAACGATGCAGTGGACGTAGTTCTGGTACACCTTTCCGAGCGCCACCAACTGGCTTTCGCCCTGGCCGGGAGCTGCTTGGGCTGCTGCGTCGGCCAGTGCGACGGCGAGTGTCGCCTCGCCGGAAAAGACCCGCTGAATGTTCTCGAGGCTTCCGCCGGTCGTCACGGCAACTGCCCTCCCAGCGACCCCTTCCCGCTGCAGTAACCCGGCGAGCAGTGTGGCGAACTCAAGGTAGAAGCCACCCGATTCGCCGCCGGCAACGGTGAGTTCCTGGGGGCGGTCCTCTGTGGTGCAGCCTGCTGTCGAAGCGAGCAGGCTGCCGCCTACACCAAACACCAAGGCTGTTTGGAGGATATTTCGCCGGGACAGTTTGAGGGGTTCAGGCATGCGTGTCCTCCTCCGGTTTCACGAACTCAAGGCGTGCCGTCAGGCCATGGGGCTCCCGCGTTTCCAGGACCAGACGCGCCCCGTTCGCCTCCGCCAGCCGTTCCACGATGGTCATCCCCAGCCCGTTGCCAGGGATCTTGCTGTGCTGCGGCGCCCGCCAGAATCTGGTGGTGGACGCGGCGAGCTGATCGGACGGGAGGCCCGGGCCGTCGTCGGAAATCTCGACGGCGGTGCCTCCTTTTGTGGGTTTGCCCGCCACCGTGATGCGGGCGCCCGGGGCGTACTTGATGGCATTGGCAAGGAGCTCACCCACCATGTGCGCAAGGTCGTCGGGGTCGCAGACGATCTGGCCTTCTGACGCACGGCTCTCCAAGGTGAGCTCTGATCCGGCGCGGTGAGCGGCCGGCGTCGCCCGTTCAACCTCGCCTTGCAGAATTGGGTACGGGTCGATGACGGCCAACCGTTGACGTTCCGGTGCTTTTCCAGCCCGGGCAGACCCCTCAAAGGCGCGGTGTTCCGCCGTCGCGAGCTTCAGCACGCCGTCGAGCATTTCTTCCACCCGCTCAAGTTCCGCCACCACGCCGGCTGCCGCGTCTTTGTCGGGCTCGGATCGCAGGGCAAGTTGCAGCAGATCGATCCGCAGGCGCAGCGCCCCCACGGGGTTCCGGAGCTGGTGCGACGTATCGGCAATGAGCCGGCGCTGCGACTCCATGCTCTCGGTCACCGTATCCGCCATGGACGTGAAGGATCGGCTCAGTTCCCGCAGTTCCGGCGGGCCGGCTTCGGGAAGGTGGCCGGTTTTGCCCGTGGCTTCGAGCTCGTGGACTGCCTTGCTGAGCCGGTGGACCGGGCGCAAAACCCACCCCGTGATGCGCGATGCCGCCACGAGCAGCAGCACGCCCAGCGCCACCGCGGCAAGTACGACGGCGAGCCATCGCTCCCGTAGCTTCTGCCGGGCTGCGTCGAGGTCGACTTCAAGGACCACCTCTCCGAGTACCTGGCTGGCTGTGCCGAAGGACCTGGAGATGAAGTCGTTGCCGGTACCGAAAGCGCGGATGGGGTTCAGCGTGGTGTCGCTCAGGTTGAGGCTTGCCCGGTTGAGGGCGTCCTTGACCTCCGAATGGTCCTCGCTGAGACCTCCGGAGCGGAGGGTTTCCTGCTGGAGCCGGATCAGGATTCCCTCGCCATAAAGGTCGGAATAGCGGTCCATCTCCCGCTGAAGTTGGGTTGTGTTGTTGTCCTGCGCGGCGTCACTGGCCAGTTGCGCGAAGCGGTTGAGGGCCGCCACGCGGTTGATCTGCAGTTCCTGTGTGAGCTCCCGGCTGGCCGAGGTCAGGATCACGCTGGATACCGTCACCACAATGATCACCACCATCAGGCTCAGGATGCCGAGGACCCGGGCTTTCACGGTTGCTCGACGCGGTAGCCGACGCCCCGGACGTTGATGATGAACCCGGGAAGTTGGAGCTTGGATCTGAGGCCTGTCAGGTGCACATCCAAGGACCGGGAGTGCGCCAGGAAAGCGTCGCCCCAGAGTGCGTCCAGGATCTGCTCCCTCGTCACCACGGAACCCGCGTTCCTGGCCAGCAGACTCAGGAGGTCGAACTCCGTTGCCGTGAGGGCCAGTTGCCGTTCACCGACGGCGGCCATGCGGCGATCGAGGTCTACTTCCAGGTCTCCAAGGACGATGTTGTGGGGGGTTTGCTGGCCGGAGCGGTTGGTTCTTCTGGTGACGGCTTCGATCCTGGCGAGCAATTCCACGAGTTTCACGGGCTTGACCAGATAGTCGTCAGCTCCGGACCGGAGGCCCAGGACAACGCTTCTCTCGTCATCTCGTGCCGTCAGGATCAGGATGGGAATCTGGGTAACCTGGCGGAGTTTCCTCAGGACGTCCAGACCATCCATATCGGGGAGCCCGAGGTCCAGAAGGATGACCTCGTGCTGCCTGTGCGCCAGCAACGCGTCCTCGCCGCGGGACACCCGTGTGTGCTTATGGCCGGCCGAAGCGACGGCCGCGCTCAAGGCCGACGCCATGGCGTCGTCATCCTCGACGATGAGCACGTGCACGGTCTGGTTCCTTTGGCTTGCTGGGCTTATTCGCGGGTCTGCTCCGCTACTAGAGCTTAACGTTGTGAGGCCCGCTCTGCGCTCTTCGGAGTATCCAAAGCGCGCAGAACGGGCCTCACAAGGCAGCAGGTCAGACGTTGACGAGGTCCTTCTTGTCGTCGTCGTCCTTCGCGGAGCCGTTTACGGCGCCCTTCGCAGCACCCTTGGTCACAAAAGCGTTGCCCTGCTCCGCGTCCAAGTGCGTGGGCTTCTTGTTCTTCAGCGCGAAGATGTACACCAGCAGCGAGATGAAGATCGCAGCCGTGACGTAGGTGAAGAACATGTCCACCTGGCCCGACTTCTGCAGGGCCGCACCGATCAGCGGAACGGTCCCGCCGAACAGCGAGTTGGCAATCGCATAACCGAGTCCTACGCCGAGCGCGCGGATGGATGCCGGGAACAGTTCAGCCTTCACCAGCGCGTTGATGGAGGTGTAGCCGCCAACCATGAGCAGGCCGCCCAGCATCAGCAGGAACGCCATGAACGGATCCTTGGTACCAGCCAGCGTGGACAGCAGCGGCCAAGTAAACAGGACGCCTGTGACGCCGAACCAGATCAGCAACGGCTTGCGGCCGATCTTGTCGGAAATCAGACCGTACACGGGCTGCAGGAGCATGAAGATGAACAGTGCCCAGAAGTTGATGACCGAGGTATCGGTTTTGGCGATGCCCGACGTATCGTTCATGAACTTCAGGATGAAGTTGGTGTACGTGTAGAACGCAACAGTGCCGCCGAGGGTGATGCCGATGCAGATCAGCAACGGCTTCCAGTGCTTGGTCAGCAGCAGCTTCATGGTGCCAGGCTGTGCCTCGCCCTCAACCTTGACGTGGGCTGCGCGGAGCTGATCGGATGACAGGGTCTCTTCCATGGAGCGGCGAAGCCAGAGAACAACCAGCGCAGCCACGCCACCAATAGCGAACGGAATGCGCCAGCCCCAAGCCGTCAGATCTTCCTTGCTCATGGTGTTCTGCAGGATCACCAGCACCAGGAGTGCCAGCATCTGGCCGCCCACCAGCGTCACGTACTGGAAGCTGGAGAAGAAGCCGCGGCGCTTGGCGGTCGCTGCCTCGGACATGTACGTGGCGCTCGTGCCGTACTCACCTCCGACCGAGAAACCCTGCACGACGCGGATGAACACCAGCAGGATCAGGGCCCACAGTCCGATCACGTCCTGCGTTGGCAGGATCGCGATGGCGAACGAACCGGCCGACATCAGCGTCACACTAAGCGTCAGTGCAGCCTTTCGGCCCTTGCGGTCGGCATAGCGGCCGAAGAACCAGCTGCCGATGGGACGCATGAGGAACGACGTCGAGAAGACCGCCATCGCCTCGAGGCCTGCCTGAAGATCGTCCGAAGAGTTGAAGAAATGCGACTGGAAATACGCAGCGAAAACCGTATAAACGTAGAGGTCGAACCACTCCACGAGGTTTCCTGCGGAGCCTTTGAGGATGTTGCTCACGGCTTTGCGTGTCTGGGCGGCTTCGCTCAGAGGTGCAGCTTGTTGGGTGCTCATCAATGAACCTTCCTGGACGGCAGCGTTTTGCGGCGGCCGTGTCTTGCATGAGTTCGTTCTGTCCATGAAGCGGGTGCTCATGGCGTCCTTGCGCATGGCTCTTCGTCGACTAAGAAAGGTCCTCCAAGGTGAAGAGGACATGTTCCAAACTATGGGTGATGCACGGCACAGCCCTAGCTCGCGGGGGATTTCCTAACACTTCCTTAGGTTTCGGATCGCCATTGATGCGGCCCCGGATTCTTGAACGGCAAGGCTCGACGGCGGTTGGGTCCCGACGGCGGTTGGGTCCCGACGGCGGTCGGCGGGCTCTGTCTGGACGGCGGCGGTGCGGCCAGGCATCCGTTGACGCGCCCGGACGCACGCTCTCTCACGTCCCGCGTGCTTGAGCGCGTCCCTCTCTCAGGTCCCTCGGGTTTGATTGCGTCCCTCTCTCACATCCCTCGGGTTTGGGCGTCGGGCCGGGCTGTGATCAGGTCTTCCATGAGTCATAGGCGAACTACGCGGTGAGCGGGTCCGCGTTGTTGATCCGCACGAGCTTCCACGCGGCGAGTCGGCCAACGGCGGCGGCCAAGGCAATCGACGACGAGAAAAGTAGCGGACCGGTCGCTGAAAGTCCGCCAAATGGCGCGCACATGAGCAAACCCCCGGCGAAAAACGCGGCAACGTGAAGCCACTGATTCCGGACTCGCCGCAGGGCCAAACCGAGAAGTGATCCCACTGCGCCACCAATGGCCCACACCGGGAGCAGGCTGTAAACGAAGAAGATGATGGCCCATCCCGGTGCTTGGACGCCCCATAAGACGCAGAATGTCAGGTGCGCTACGGTAATTCCCATAGCCAGCCCCTTGCCACCCAGCACCACCCGGTCTTTCGGACCATAGCGCCACCCAGCGGATGGGCTTCTCGTCGCCAACGAGTACCCATCCTCGTCAGTCCATGGTTCTTGGCTCATGGCCACCTTCCTAACTGATGTGAAAGAGCGTCCGCCGGAAACCCGAGGGATGTGAGAGACGGTTCGCCTCAAGGGGCGGTTATGTGTGAGAGGGTTTGGGGTGCGCGTTGGCAATCTCGTTGAGGGCACCGGCCAGGGTTGGGTGCTCAAAGGCGAAGCCGGCGTCGAGCAGTTTCCGGGGCTCTACCCAGCGGCTCTTCAGCACCAGTTCGGTCTGTGTCCGGATCAGAACGGCACCGGCCTCGAGCAGCCAAGCGGGTGTCGGGACGCCGAAAGGCACACCCAGGCTTTGACGAACCAGGGACATCAGCTCGCGGTTGTCCACGGGGTAGGGCGACGCCGCGTTCACCGGCCCCGTCAGCTCACCATGCTCATGCACGAACAGCGCCACACGGAACAAGTCCTCACCATGGATCCAGCTGAACTTCTGCGTGCCCAACCCCATGTGCCCGCCCAAACCGAGCCTGGCCAGGTTCCGGAGAGGGACCATGACACCGCCGGCACCCAAGACAATAGCAATGCGAAGGGGCACTTTCCGCGTGCGAGGAACAGCAGCCGCCGCCAACTCGTCCTCCCAGGCGCGGGCAACGTCCACAGAGAACCCGCTACCCAATTCGCCGGTAGCCTCAGATTGCGGACCATCTTCCGCATGCCGGTAAATGGTGCCCGTACTGGAGTTGATCCACGTCCGGGGTGGTTCGGCACACGCCGCCACGGCGCCGCCAAGAATGCGAGTCGTGAGAACCCGGGAGTCCAGAATCTCCCGGCGATGCCGCTCGTCGTACCGGCAATTCACGGAGCGTCCGGCGAGGTTCACCAACAGTTCGGCGCCGTCCAGCACTTTGGTGATGGCGCCGTCGTCGTTCCATTGCGCGTCTGCCGAAGCGTCCCGCCCAACGGTCCGGACCTGCCAGCCCTCCTCAAGGAACCGCCGTTTGAAGTAGCTGCCAATGAAGCCGGTGGCACCGGCGATCACCACGGTCCGAGGCATCACGCATCCTCCTTGACGTTCCGGACGAGCCCCAGGACATCGTCGAACACCTTGCTGACACCCGGAATCTTCGCCAGTGACAGGCCGCGCGCCACCAGCGGAGCGGCGCCGTCAATCAGTTTCCGCGTACGGCGCTGGCCCTCAGATTGGTCGTAAACCCAGAACAGTGCGACGCCCATGTACGCCAGCCACAGCAGCTCGGGAAGATCGCCACGCAGCTTCTTCGCGACGGCAGGGGAGGAACCTTCGACGGCGGACCGGAAGATCGCGAGCGAGGCCTCGCGGGCGGCGGTGGACGCTTCGCCGAACGGGTTGACGGGCGACGACGGCCGAATCGCGGTTGCGATGAAGTCGGAACCGAACTGGTGGTACGGCGCCATAACGTCGATGCCCGTGTGCAGCACTGCCTTCAGGCGGCCCGCGAGATCCTGGACGTTTTTGAGCGCCTGCGCCGCCACCACGGCATGCTCATCCTGCACTTGGATGTACAACTCCTGGACGAGCTCGTCCTTGGAGGCGAAGTAGTAGTAGGCGTTGCCGACGGAGATCCCGGCTTCCTGGGCAATGGCGCGCATGGTGGTCTTTTCAAAGCCGACCTCGCGAAACATTTTCAGCGCGACATCGGCCACTAATTGGCGGGTCTGCTCACTCTTTGCTGCCATGGTGCCGCTCCCTGGGAGATGTTTTGAACGTGTTCAAGATTGAGTATGACATATTTCTGAACGTGTTCAAAAGTGAGTGTGAGTGAGCGTTGGGTTCAAGCCCGTGGGATGTGAGTGAGCGTTGGGGTGAAGGAGTGGGAGAATGGAACCGGTGCCGGGCCATATGCCCCACCAATCACAGTGCTAATACAGCGGGGCGTCTCACGGAGAAGGGCCTGCGCGAACCACTACGAAATGGATGACCCATGCCCTCGCCCTCAGGCTCCAGTACATTGAGCAAGCCAACTCCGCGCTTCGCTTCGATCGGCTCCCCGTATTTCGGCATCATGCTGGCCATCATGGCCGTGGTGCTGATCCTGTCCAACATCGGCGCTTCCAAGGGCGTCGCGCTCGGGCCAATCCTGACTGACGGCGGGTTCTTCCTGTTCCCCATCGCCTACATCCTGGGCGACGTGATGAGCGAGGTGTACGGCTTCAAAGTGGCGCGCAAGGCCATCATCACCTCGTTTGCCCTCTCGGTCTTTGCCTCACTCTGCTACTGGATCATCATCGTGTTGCCCGGTTTCAGTGACGACTACAGCACCGCCAAGCAGGCAGCCATCGAGGGCGCCCTTGGGCCCGTGCCGCTGATCGTCCTTGGTTCACTCCTTGCCTTCCTGGCAGGTCAGACCATCAACTCGTGGATCCTCGTGAAGATGAAGGCCCGCACCGGCGAGAAGTCCCTGTGGGCACGGCTGATGGGCTCGTCCGTGGTGGGCGAATTCGTGGACACCCTGATCTTCTGCAGCATCGCCGCATCAGTCATCGGCATCACGGACTTCGGTTCCTTCCTGAACTACGCCCTGGTTGGCTTCGTCTACAAGACTGCCGTGGAGTTCCTGTTCGTCCCGGTCACCGTTCTGGTAGTCGGCTGGATCAAGAAGCGCGAGCCCAGCTACGGGGTAGCGGCGGTCTAGTCTGCAAAGGGAGCCCATCTCGATGGCTCGCTGCGCATTAGACGGTTCCTACCATCGAATGCGCAGCGAACCATCGAAACGGCCGAGCCGTCAGGAGTAGTACCGGCCCAGCGTCTCCGCCTTGAACTCGAAGAAGTCCCCGGCTTCGATGGCCAAGCGTGCGTCGTCCACCATCTTCACCACGAAGCGTTCGTTGTGGATGGAGATCAGTGTCGCGGAGAGCATCTCCTTGGCCTTGAACAAGTGGTGGATGTACGCTCGCGAGTAGTTGACGCAGGTGTAACAGTCGCAGCCGTCCTGCAGGGGCCCGAAATCGGTTTTGTAGCGCGCACCTGACAGGTTGAAGCGGCCAAACGGCGTGTAAAACGCGGAGTTCCGGGCAACCCGGGTGGGCGAGACGCAGTCAAAGGTATCGGCGCCGTTCTCGATGGCCGTGAAGATGTCGTCCGGCTCGGAGATCCCCAGGAGGTGCCGGGGCTTGTCCTCGGGAAGTTCCTCGTTGCACCAGCGAACGATAGTGCCTAGGTTTTCCTTCTCCAGCGCACCGCCGATCCCGTACCCGTCAAAAGGCATGGCGCCGAGATCCTGGCAGGCCTTGCGCCGCAGGTCCTCATACTGCGCGCCCTGGATCACGCCGAACAATGCCTGGTACGGCTTGCCCACCCGCGAGGACGTCAACGAAGCGTGCTCTTCCAAGCATCGGAGTGCCCACAGCCGTGTCCGTTCCAGCGACTCCTCCTGGTAGGCCCGGGAGTTCTGCAACGTAGTGAGCTCATCGAAGGCGAACATGATGTCGGCCCCGATCTGGTGTTGGACCTGCATGGAGATCTCGGGGGAGAAGCGATGCCGGTCCCCGTTGAGGTGCGACTTGAACCAGACACCGTCATCGTCAATGTGGGCCAGGCGTTCCTTGCCCGGGGCCACTGCGTCATCGGGCCCGGACGAATCCACGTTCTTCATGTCGATCACTTTTTTGAACCCCGAGCCCAGGCTCATCACCTGAAACCCGCCTGAGTCCGTGAAGGTGGGTCCGGACCAATTCATGAACGAGCCCAACCCACCCGCGGCGTCGAGAATTTCAGGCCCCGGCTGCAGGTACAGATGGTAAGCGTTGGCCAACACAGCCTGCGCGCCGAGTTCGGCGATGGACTCCGGCAGGACGGCTTTGACGGTGGCTTTGGTCCCGACGGCGATGAACGCCGGCGTCTGGATGGTCCCGTGCGGCGTCGTGATGGTTCCGGTACGGCCCAGGAATGCGCCGCCGTTGGCGTCTAACTGGGCGTCCGACGGCGGGCACGTTTCAGTCAGGCGCTTGCCCACCGAAAAGGAGAACCCGGATTGCCGGGCAGCGAGCCCGGGCAAGTCAGGCAGGGCGGGAGCAGGGGAAGATGCGGGGGCAGATGAGGAAGCTGGCACGCTATCAAGTGTGCCAGCTTTACCGGAAGCAACCCGCCGAAAAAGCCCTACGACCCGTAGCTCTCAGCCTTCCAGTTGTCCCACGACGACCGGATATCTGCCAAGGTGTGGGCCCCCAGATCGTAGGTGGAGGCAATCACCATGGAGCCGCCGTCGGGCCTTTTGTCGGGAATTGGCAGCTGCTCCGCGACGATCAGCAGCCCGTCCCCGTGCTCGGCGTAGCTGTGGACGGTGAGCCCCACTTGGTGCCGGCTCTTGAACCAAACCTTTCCGGAGATCTTCTCGCCAGTGGAAAGGGTGAGCGAGTATTCCTCCCCAACGGGCGGCAAATCCCCGAGCCCCAGCTTCTCAATCGCCGGCCCGCCCTTGCCCGGAAGCGAAATGAAGTGCGTCCGGCGGTGCCCATGCGGGTGCCGCTCCAAGGCGAAGCGCAGCTGATGCAGGAACGTGAGCCAGCCCTGGGTGATGTCTTCGTCCCATTCAGCCCACTCGGAATCGTGGTCGAGGGCCGCCCTGGTGACGCGCACTTCCGTGCCGCCAGAGACGGGGTGGAGCTCAAAGACATCGCCGCCATTGACGGTCAGGCTGGTGTGATCGGGCCCCTCCACGACATCGGTGTTGAAGTAGATCTGTTTGATTTCGTCGGTGAGATCATCGGCCTCCCAGCCGTGCCATTGAGCCACCAGCGACGGTTCACGCAGCATTGTCCAAACCTGCTGCGCGTCGGCATTAATCACAACGCTCAGATTGTTCGTCATGGCCCCGAATCTACCGCCGTTCGCGCCCACATAACAGGTCTTGAAATACCCCGAATCGGTGGGTCCGGAAATCTAGGCCCGCACCGATTCGAGTTCGTTGCTGATCCGACGGGCCAACTCGTCTTCGCCGATGGTCTTGGAGCCGCCGTGGGCGCGCAGGAACATCAGCGCTTCGAGCCGCAGGAACCGCCAATCACGTTCGGCCTCGTGGTTGCCGTTGTCGATCGCGCGGAAGATTTCCTTGTCGTACAGGTTGGGTTCGTTGAGCGAGCGCTGCCTCACCCGGGCGTTGATCCGGGCCTTGAACGGGTCTTCTTCCTGGGACTCGGGTGCCCGCAGCAGTTTCTCGTAAACCGCAGCACGATCACTTTGGCCGGCTTCGCGGCAGATGAAACTGGACAGTGCCAGCGCCCGCTCAATGGACGCCCAGCGGTCCAGGTTGCCGTCAAAGGGCAGCACGTTGAGCAGGTCCGCAACAGCCAGGGCATGGTCCGGATCGCGCAGCACAATGCAGAGGTCGAACGCCAGGTTGCTGAGATCCCGGAGGCAGCTGCCTGACTTGGTGTTGATGCCCTTGGTCAGGCGGTCCGCCAGGACCTGGACGCCGTTCTTGCCCTTGTGGTTGGCCGCTGCGGCGCTCACCACGGCCTCCGGAGTGCCATCCGGTTCGGGGATCAGGGCCAACTCTTCGGCGCTGGGGCGGGTGTACGTGGGCGGCGTTTCCGGGCGGGGAGGCACGACGACGGCGGGTTCGGTGGAGGCGTCGGGGCCTCCTTCTGCGGAGGTACTGGAGTCGGGAGCGCTGTCAGCACCTACGCCGTCCGTGCTGTCCGCAACCACGCCAGCATCAGCCCCGTCTCCCACAGGGACACTGGACCCGACAGCGATCCGCACCGAGCCGCCGTCGACCATTGTCACCAGCAGCAACGCGGCAACGCCGTAATCGTCGTTCTGCACCTCGATGCCGGCAATTTCAGCGGCTGGCCCGTCGCCGGGTGGATAGACAAAATCTCCGGGCCGCAGGTCCCCAGCCTGCTTCTCTCTGTACTGCTGTGTGGCTGGGCTGTGAGTCATCGGAAGTCCTTTGGTTCTCTTGGGGTCCGCCGTCCAGTCTACAAAGGGCGGCTGGTGCAGGTGCGGGGACCCGCTAGAGAACGATGCCCGAAAAAGCCAGCGCCTGGCGCACGAGGTTCCCGCGTCCGCCGTCGAATTCCTGCTGGACGTTCTCGCTCAGCACCTCCTGGGGCGTCATCCACGTGAGTTCCAGTGCGTCCTGCCGGGGTTCGCATTCGCCGGTCACGGGGATGATGTAGGCCAGGGAAACAGCGTGCTGGCGGTCATCCGTAAAGCCGGTCTGGGAGGGTGCCGGGAAATATTCGGCCACAGTGAAGGGGACAGGGCTGATGGGGAGCTGCGGGAAGGCCAAGGGACCGAGGTCCTTCTCCATGTGACGCAGGAGTGCTGCGCGGATGGTCTCGCGGTAGAGGACGCGGCCGGAGACGAGGTAGCGGACCATGTTGCCGTCGGCGTCGCCCTGCAGAAGCGTGCCAACTTCGTTCACGTACCCAAGCGGATCCAACCTGACCGGAACGGCCTCCACATAGACCATGGGGAGTCGGCCGCGGGCTTCGAAGAGGTCTTCATCTGAAAGCCAGCCTGGATACGGGTCGGGTGTACGTACGCTCATGGTTAAGTTCTACCCCATCCCCAGCCGAACTTCCTTGGTGGCGTTCCGGTGGCTGCGAGGTTACGCTCTCGGCGGTATTAGAGGGCCAGAATCGAGCCGAGCGGCTTCCCGGGTGTTATGCAAAATACAGCGCCATGACCAGGTTCGGGCCATCCAGCCCATCCCTGCCGGGAATCAGCCCTACTACACGGTCCTCGGCTGCGCTGGTGATTGTTCGATCACGATCGACGCCGGCGCTGCGCCGCCCGCAGCATCCGGGTTGGCGACGTACAGCACGTCCTCGCTGATCCGGGCCTCGATTTTCGCTTCGGTGAGCCGGCGCAACAACCGTTCCAACCCGCCGTCGTACTCGAAGGAGAGATCCCCGTTGGCGCTGTCCGCGCCGTGGATCGCCCGCAGGATGCCGCCGTTCTTGGTAGTGAACGTGGCTGATTCGTCGTCCTCCGTGCGCGGCCGGGCGCCGATGTTCCGCAGATCGTTGGCCGCAAGGCCCACGAAGGGACTGATCCAGTTGCCTACTACGGCCAGCGCTGGGTCAGCCTCCGTGGACGTGGCCCAGGTGCCATCGGCTGCCCTAGTCGCAGGGAACGCGAAGAACTCGAAACCGTCCTCGGCAGAGATCCGCACGGTGGGTCCGTTCTGGGTTTCGTTCCAGTCTGCCTGGGTGCCGTCTTCCTCGGTGCGGCGCGCAAATTCCGCCAGGTTGCCCACCTCCACACCGAAGATTGTGGAGCCGTCCAACGGGTGGCCGTGTTCCACGAAGCCCACCGCGAGGCGACCCGAACCGGCGTCGAACTCCCACCAGGCGTCGTCGTCCACGGTCTTCACCAGCCCCAGCGCTTGGAGGAGCGTGGACCACTGATCAGGGCGGGACGTGTAGTGGGTAGGGCGGGCTCGCAGCATTGGTCCTCCTGGGCTGGGTCGTCACTTCCCAGCCTATGCCGCGTGGCCTTGCCTGGGGCCGCCCATTGCACAGCAGAATAGGCTCATGCCCCTTGAGCTTCCGGAACTCCTTCTCAAAGACGGCGCCGCATGGCGTGACTGGCTCTCGACGCACGCTGCCGAGAGCCCGGGAGTGTGGCTGATCCTGCACAAGAAAGGTGGCACGCTCACGGAGCTGGACTACGACGCCGCCCTGGATGAGGCACTGTGCTTCGGATGGATCGACGGTCAAGCGAAGAGCCGCGACGACCAAAGCTACATGCAGCGCATGACGCCGCGGGGCCGCAAAAGCATCTGGTCGGCCCGGAACGTAGGCCACATTGCCCGGCTGGAATCCGAGGGCAGGATGACCGACGCCGGACGTGCCGCCGTCGAAGCCGCCAAGGCTGATGGCCGCTGGGAAGCGGCCTATGCAGGTCCCGCGGACTCCGTGGTCCCTGACGATCTGGCTGCTGCCATCGCCGCGGTGCCGGAAGCGCAGGCGATGTTCGAGGTCCTGACCTCCCAAAACCGCTTCGCCCTGATCCACCGCACCAACGGGGTGAAACGGGCAGAGACACGGGCCCGCAAGATTGCCGGGTTCGTGGAGATGCTCGCCCGGCACGAAACGCCGTATCCGCAGAAGAAGCGCCCGCCTGCCAGCGACGGTTAGAGCGTGGCCGCAGCTTCCAGCGTCATCCAGGCTTGAAGCTGCGTGGAAAGTTCGACGGCGGCACCCACCGGATACGTCTCGGCCGCCGGCCGCAGGGGATTGGGCGAAAAAATGAGTGCGGGGGCTTCGGTGGGGGCTTTGGTGCGCCGCAGTTCCGGCGCTCCACGGCGCGTCCGCCAGAATGCTTCAGCCGTAGCTTGAACCAAGGCCCGGGCAGTGTCCCGAGCCGTTGCCGGCAACCGTCGGTCCCGCGCAGCGAGTGCCAGGTAGCGGACCAGGATGCCGGTGAAAAGCCCGCCGTCGCCAGTGCCGTCACCATGGATGACACGTGTTCCGGGGACCGTCAGTTCGCGGGACACCGACTCCACCAGCTGTGCAGCACGATCCAGGTTCTCCTGGCCCCCAAGTTCCAGCAAAGCACCCAGGATGGGGCCTTGGTTGTAGGTGTAGACGGCCTCCTCGAGGACGGTCTCGCCATTGCGGATGCGAAGTCCATCCATATACACACCCCGTTGCGGGTCGAAGAGCCTGCTGTTGAGCCACGCCACCAGCGACTGCGCCCGTTCCCTGCGCCCGGTCCGCGCAAAGTAGAGCGCTACGGGAGCTGTGGCAGGGGTGTTCTTGAAGTCCCGTTGGGTGCTCCAAAACGTTCCGCCGCCCAGATCGTCCGTGGAGGCCGAGTGGAACTGCAGGGATAGCTTCTTACGGACGTACGCGTTACGCCGTCGACCCGGTTTCTTGGTTTCCTCCGCCAGCATCTCCAGCCGGTGCGTGGAGAGGGCAAGCCACGCCATGTCGTCATAGAAGTGGTTCTCGAACCTCAGCAGGTTCCGCAACCGGATGGTGGTGACCAGCCGCGAAGCGAGCCTGCCCGCACTGGGGCGGGAGACGCCGTCGAACTTTGTTGCAGTGGCCAATTCACGGCGACCGGCGTCCACCAGGCAATCGACGTAGTGCGCCTGCCACCAGTAATGCCAAGGACCAACGACGCTGCGGAGGGTGTTGGCGGGAAGGCTGACCGCTCCGATGTGAGTTCCGGGAAGGAACAGCAGGCGCCGCCCGAAGGTCCGCGTCACTGATCGGGCGGCCTGGTTGGCGCGCGTTGCCCACTCGTTCGGGTCGGTGAGGGGGAGTGGCTGGTCGGCAGCGAAAGCGTCGGCGGGCATGGCCCCAGCCTACCGAGGGTGCGCCGGCTCACAATTCCAGTTAACATGCATTAACGGATTTGGGTCTGCATCAAGGAGGATGAATGGACATCAAGGGCACGGTCGCGCTGATTACCGGTGGGGCATCAGGGCTGGGGGCCGCCACCGCGAAGCGGTTGTTCGATGCCGGAGCGTCGGTGGTCCTGGTGGACCTGCCGCAGTCGGCAGGGGACACGTACGCCGCAGAACTGAACGCCTGGGGCGCAGGTTCTGGTCCGCGGGCTGTCTTTGTCCCAGCGGACGTCACCAATGAAGCGCAGGTTCAGGCCGCCGTCGACGCTGCAACCGCCCTTGGCCCGCTGCGGATCGTCGTCAACTGTGCCGGGATCGCCACTCCCGGCAAGGTGCTGGGACGCGACGGCGTGCTGCCCTTGGAAACGTTCAATAAAGTCATCCAAATCAACCTCGTGGGAACCTTCAACGTGGTCCGGCTCGCCGCCGCAGCCATGGTGGAGACGGAACCGGTTTCCACCGAACTGGGCGGGCCCGAGCGCGGCGTTATCATCAACACCGCATCCGTGGCCGCGTTCGAAGGTCAGATTGGCCAGCCTGCCTATGCTGCCTCGAAAGGTGCCGTGGCGGCCATGACCTTGCCATTGGCCCGCGAGCTCGCACGTTCCCTGATCAGGGTGGCCACCATAGCGCCCGGCATTTTTGAAACACCCATGATGGCCGGTCTTCCGCAAGCCGCACAGGATTCACTGGGCCAGCAGGTCCCGCATCCAGCGCGGCTGGGCCGTGCGGCCGAATACGCAC
Source organism: Paenarthrobacter sp. NPDC091669 (assembly GCF_044756725.1). Lineage (NCBI taxonomy): Bacteria > Bacillati > Actinomycetota > Actinomycetes > Micrococcales > Micrococcaceae > Paenarthrobacter > Paenarthrobacter sp. NPDC091669. The sequence continues at coordinate 49,604 of NZ_JBIVTK010000001.1, read as the reverse complement.
AATTGGCTGCGCACATCGTTGAGAACGCCATGCTGAACGGTGAAACCATCCGGCTGGACGGCGCCATCCGCATGGGAATCAAATGATGGGCGACTACAACGGCGGTGCGGATTCCCCTGCTGCCGGGGCGGTGCCTGCGGGCTCAGCAGGAACGATGCCTTTCTCCGGTGCGATACCTTCCTCGGTGGCGGGGCTGCCCACCGCGGACTTCTTCGACTTCGAGTCACTGCTCAGCGTCCAGGAACAGCGGAAACTCAACGAACTCCGGGCCTTCCTTGCCTCGGAAATCGCCCCCTACGCCGGGCAATGGTGGGAAAAGGCCGAGTTCCCGGAACACATCCTGCCCAAGCTCGCGGCGCTGCGGCTCAGTGCGCCGGCCCAACGGGGGTACACGCACCTGTTCGCCGGCCTGGTGATCGCCGAGATGACCCGGGTGGATACCTCGATCGCCACGTTCTTCATGGTCCACCACGACCTCTTCGTTGAGTCGCTGTACGACTTTGGAAGCGACTCACAACAGGACCGCTACCTCGACGACGCCTCAAACCTGCGCACCACCGGCGCCTTCGCGCTCACCGAGCCGAACCATGGGTCCGACGTGGCAGGCGGCATGGAGACTACAGCGCGCAGGGTCCAACGGGCAGCGTCCGACGGCGGTGACTACTGGGTGGTCAACGGCGCCAAACGCTGGATTGGCAACGGGACATTCTGCGACTACATGCTGGTGTGGGCCAAAGACGAAGCCGACGGAGCAATCCGCGCGTTCATCGTTGACGCTTCCCTGCCTGGCATCACCCGCAGCCGCATTGAAAACAAGATCGCGCTGCGGACGGTGCAGAACGCCGACATCCGGTTCGTGGACGTCGAAGTCGCCGAATCGGATCGCTTCGCCGGGATCAGCAGCTTCTCCGACACCAACCATCTGCTGCGAGGCTCCCGGATCATGGTTGCCTGGCAAGCCGTAGGCCAGCAACTGGCGGCGTTCGACGTTGCCCGGCAGTACGCCGTCGAGCGCATGCAGTTCGGAAAGCCGCTCGCTAAATTCCAACTCATCCAGCAACACTTGGTGGACATGCTGGGAAACGCGGTAGCCAGCATGGGGATGATGGTGAGGATCGCCCAGCTGCAGGAAGACATCTCCACGGATGCCCAAGGCATTCGGCACGGCGGCGCCGACATGGCCCAGGTGGCCCTCGCCAAGGCCTACTGCAGCGCCCGCATGCGGGAAACAGTGGCTCTGGGTCGGTCCATTCTGGGCGGAAACGGAATTGTCACCGACTACAGGATCGCCAAAATCTTCGCAGACGCTGAAGCCATCTACACCTATGAGGGCTCCTACGAGATCAATTCGTTGATCGTTGGCCGCGCAGTAACGGGGGTTTCAGCAATCACCTAGTCCGGGTGGGCTTGGCGGTCCGTCATTCAGTCTTGGGGAAGTTTCTCGCCGGCTTCCACCCGTACGTCGATCGAATTGCCCCGCACCGGCATGGGGCAGGTGCCGTACGGAGTGAAGGCGCTGGGGTAGTTGATGCTGCGGTTGAAGTCGATCACCACGGATCCGTCCGGGCGGGGTTTCGGAATGAAGACCTTCCGCCACTCGTCCGTGGTGGCGCCGTTGGTCTCATCATGGAAAGTCACGTTGAGGGCCCCCAGCTTCTCTTCCTCCGCGTGGAGCCGGATTTCATGGGGGACACCCGGTACCCGGAATATGACTTCTCCCACTGAGCGATGGACCCCGTCCACCAACGGATTGGCTGTGCCGATGGGAACATCGCGAGGCTCCTCGTAGGCTTCGAAGCGTCCTTGGATGACCCACTCGGGGTTGTAGTCGTAGCTGGGGACGCCGTGGAACTCCGTAAGCACGGGAGAGCTGTTGTCCCGGGTGCGGATGGCATACTTGTCCGCACGCATGGCAAGTTCCACCACCACTTGTTGACCGTCGTCGCCACCGTACTGAACCCACATCAGTGACTCTTCATCCTGCAGGACTGCACTGACTGTCCCTTCCACAGGCTCGCCGGTCTGGACGAACGTGAGGCCGTCCGCTGCGCTCGCGGAAAGAAAAGCAGTAGAACCGTCAGTTGACCACAGACCGGGGGCGAGTTCGACCTGGGCCGGGTCCGACTCCAGCCACTGGAACGAGGTCAGGGTCAGCCAGCCGTGTTCGGTTGCCAGCGCTGTGTGCCGGCCCGCACGGAACCGCTCCCAACGGGCCAGCTGGGCATCGGTTGCTGTGGTGGGCGAGCTCATGGGTCTCCTCGGCTTGTCTGCGCGGCACGTGGCGTGATTGCACTTTGCTCAACTATGCGCCGGGCGCGCGCATTCCCTGAACTCGAGTCGGGGCCGGCATGGCTCCGAATTCGAGTCGGGGCAGCCCCGCTACAGTGGAACGGCCCGCGCTGGCCCCCAACTCATGCCAGCGCGGGCCGAGACTAAGAAATCGACGGATGGGCAAGGCACCGGGTGCCCCGCCCATCAGTCGATCCAACCCTCAGCGGGCCTTGTTAGTGAGACCTCCGCCCGGACCAACGTGATCCCGCGAAGGCGAGCAATGATCCGACAGCCAGCAGAGCGGCCGCTATGAAGACGAATGCCGCTCCCTGCGTGCCCGTGTTTGCCAACGGCTCCTCAGGCTCCTCTGCAGCAGGCTCCGTCGGGTTCTCTGTGGGTGCCACAACCAGGGGTTCGGTGGTCACGACAATCGGCTCATCCGTTTCAGTGGGCCTGGACGTGGCAGTCGGGGTGGCGGTGCTTGGGCTCGGGCTGGGCGTGGGTGTTGCCGTTGCCGTCTGCGTTGCGGTTGCCGACGGGGTTGGTGTTGCTGTGGGCGTCGGGGTGGCCGTGGGCGTGGGCGTCGCGGTCTGCGTTGCGGTTGCCGACGGGGTTGGCGTTGCTGTGGGCGTCGGGGTGGGCGTGGGCGTCGGGGTTCCGTTGCCTGTGCCGCTTCCGCTGCTCCGGCGGGTCTGGGCAGTCACGGGTGTCTCCCGCCCCGAGATGGTGACGGTTCCGCTGTTCTCGTAGACATCCATTGCCGGTTCGGTGACCTGGGTTACGACATAGAGCTCTACGTGAAGGCCTTCAGGAAGGCGGGTCCAGCTGGCCGTGAGTTTCTCAGGAGTGCAGTCGAGGGTGGCCGGGTGCTGCTCGTTGGCATAAGGCTCGGTGATGTTCCCGTCGGCGTTCAGTACGAAGCCAACCCGGGGAGTGATCCGGCTGCAGTCGATTTCCATTCCTGCCGAAGGAGTATCGGTGACCACAACATCGTTGGTCCTCGCGGGCATCGGCGGCATGTAGAAGACGGACTCCAGGACTGTTTGGGCGGGGTCTGTCCACCACATGGCCTTGCCGGCTTCTGTCGGGAGGGACGGACCGCACTCCGATGTGCAAGGCTGAACAACCACTGGGACGCGCAGCACGGTGGAGCCGACAGTGAAGCTCAGTTCTTCAATTTCGCTGTCTCCGGGATCAACCGAGTATTGGGTGCTGAAGGAACACGTTCCGCCGACATTGAGGGGCTGTGCGGCCACAAAGTCCGTCAGCGTGAAGACCACCAGACCTGAGTCGTTTGCCATTGCGGTGGCCACTGTTTCGCCGTCAGGATTCTGCAGGTCAAATGAGGTGGCTCCAAACCAGCGCAGTTCCGGTGGCAGTTGGATGCTGAAGGTGTCACCTGGCCGGGAGTTGTCCGGCACGGACCATTCACACGTCAAATCCACTTGGTCCCACTGACTGGAAACTACTGATTCCGTCTTAAGGGTGATTTCCGCGTCTTTCAGCTCTGCAGCACTGGCGGGCATGGCAGACATGCCCAGCCCCAGGACGGCCATGACAGCCGCCAGAAGGGCGGCCACCAATGACGCGGTTTTTAGATGGATCTGATTTTTCATGTGCTGGATGGTCCTTAGAATCCGTGGTGAGATGCTCCGTCAATAGATGAGTGTTGGGCCATGCTGGTTCGTGACGGCGTCATACGGGAGCCGCCTATTTTGTTTCGCAGGATGAGTCCTGAGCTGCTGTTGCCGTGGCGGCGGCCACCGCTGCGGCAGCGGAAGACAGCGGGTAGAACCGCAGCCGAGCGGGGCCCAGGGCGCCATCCCCCAAAGCTTCCAGTGCGGCTTTGCACTCCATCAGCCTGCACAGGTTGCTTTCACTGAAAGGGAACAGCACATGCACGGCGGAGTTTTGGTACATGGCCATTGCGCCGGTGCCATGCAGTTGCCCTTTGACGGTTTCTCCCAACCGGGCCAACAGGGTCCAGCAATGGCTCCGGCTGTCTCGGGGCCCGGCGATGGAGATGATGGCGATGGCGTGTGCGTCCGGGCAATCGGGCCCGGTCCCCATTGATGAGACTTCATGGATCCGCCGCTGGAAGTGTGCTTGCGTGGCCAGTCCCGTGTAGACATCCGTGCACGAGATCGGCGGCGCCGTTTCTGCAACCTCAGCCCAGCCTTCCGCCACTGACTGCAGGGCATCGACGTCCAGGGTTCTCTCCGCGGCTGAAAAGAGTGCCCGGAAATCAGTCATGGTCTCACCGATGCTTACGCCATTCCTGGCCCGCGCGGCACCGAGCGATTTTGCTGCAGGTGCCGGAACGGATGCGCTGGCCGCCAGTGACGTGACGACGGTCCGGACTTCGGGCAAGAACCAGTCAGCATGGAATCGCCAGCCTGTCTGGTAACTGGTGGTCTGCCATCTACGCAGCAAAAGGTGCCGCGAGAACGTGCACTCCGCGAATGATTTAGTCCGGAACGATGTCATATCCGAAGAGTGTGCGGAAAAGCCGTTTCGTGACGAAGCGGACGGCAAAATCGTTGCTAAAGACAGTGTATAAACCGCGTCACGTCTGGCCTCCGACCCCCACTCAATAGATATGGGCAGGATTATTTACGGTTTGGGGGTGCCTTAGATGGCACGAAGGTCACAAGTGGACAGTCAAGTGGGCGTCGACATCGATAGCGACGGGCACCTCATTGGGATGGTCCGTGCCGGCGAGATGTCGGCATTCGACGGGCTCTATGAGCGCCACGTTTCCATCGCCTCCGCCGTAGCCAAGCGCAACGTGGACAATCCCAGCGATGCCGAGGACGTAGTTGCGGAGGCGTTCCAGTCTGTCCTGCAAAGTCTGGTGGCAGGGAAGGGGCCGGATACCTTCTTCCGGGCGTACTTGTTGTCCACGGTAACCCGGCTGTCCCACCAACGGAATCGAAAAGCCGGCAAGGTCCTGCCAAGCAGTGACGAATCTGTCCTGGACCAAACTCTGGCAGATTCCGATACAGCAGTCAGCGCCTTCGAATCACGAACAGTGGCCAAAGCGTTCCGTGCCTTGCCGGAACGTTGGCAAGCTGTGCTGTGGTACCTGGACGTCGAGCGCATGAAGCCGGCGGCCGTCGCTCCCATTCTTGGGCTGTCCGCCAACGCGGTTTCTGCACTGGCGCTCCGAGCACGTGAGGGGTTGAGGCGGCATTACCTCCAATTCCATATCGCAGATCAGCCTGATGACGGATGTGCCGCGTTCGTCACGAAACTGGGTAACTACCTCCGGGGCGGACTCTCCAGTGCCACGGAGCGCAAGGTTCGCGAGCATCTGAACGGCTGCTCCAAATGCACGGCAGCCCTTGCAGAATTGAAGGACGTCGAGAACAGCATGCGGGTGGTGCTTCTTCCGCTGGTGACGGGTATCCCAGTGGCTGCGTGGGCGGCAAAAGGGGGCGGGCTGGGGATCCTTGGCGGGATGGCGCCGGCAAAGGCGGTGCTGGTTGTTCCCACCCTTGCGAAACCTGCCGTGATGGCCGTCATTGCAGCGGCAAGCGTGGGACTGGTCTTGGGAGCAGTGGGAATAGTGGACCAACTAACCCCTGACGCCTATATGGAAGAGCGCGCCGTCGAAACCGGCGCCCCTCCGTTGGATAAGGGCACAGCACTCGTAACACCTTCAGCGTCCCGAACCAGTACACCGGCCCCTGCCCCATCGGCCTTGGTCCAGCCGGCGCCGGTGGAAACCACACCTTCGGTGTCAGTGCCGGAGCCGTCAACGGAGCCCGTGCCGCCACCAGTCCCGGAGCCGGATCCCGTTCCGGTTCCGGTTCCGACGTCCAGCCCCACGACGCCTGTACCAGTTCCCTCTGCGGTGCCCACCCAATCTGGACGGGCACAGGTCTCCGGTACTGCCAAGCGCACCTCTGAGAGCTACTTCCGCGGCGCTGCCATGGAAGTCGACTTCAGTGCCTCAGGCACCCGGCCCTTAGGGGCAGGTACGGCGGTGTTTGCAGTGGGCCGGGATTCACGGATCGTGGAGAGCTCCATCGAGGCACCAGAAGGCTGGTCGTGTTCCATGGCGGGTGGCACAGAAGTAACGTGCACCACGGATTCCGTCCAGCGCAGCGATCTGCACTTCCATGTGACTGTGCAATCCAAGCGCCATAAGACCGACGGCGTACTGAGGTACTCGCTGAGCGGGAATGGCCTGGCCACCGGGGAGTTTGAGTACCGCTACTAAACCGAATTCTTAGGCAGCGTCACGAATCTCCGTCCCTGCTCACTACTTCTACGGCGGTCTCCGGAGATGGGAACCGTGCTAATTCGCTACGCATTATGGGGGCATTATGGAAGCAACGCTGTTCGCCGTTGCTGGTTTGTTGGGGATTCTGGTGGCCGTCTGGGCTTTGGTTCCAGCTGGCCGGAACTGGTTCGCGCGGAAGTTCAGTTCACCGAACAGGCTCCGTTGGACGTTGGCCGGTTTGGGAAGTTTGCTGCTGCTGGCCCTTGCGGGGTGCGCAGTGGGACGGACGCATCCTTCCTGGCTGAATACCGTGGTTGTGCTTGCAGGCGCAGGGCTGATCGTTGCGTGCCTTGTTGCCCCGGCGTTTCGGATCCGATATAGGGTGGCTGCCCAGCCTAGAAGGGTGCTCGCCATCGGTGCGCACCCTGATGATCTGGAATTGGCCTGTGGCGCCACGCTGGCCAAGTTGTCCGACGCCGGCCATGACGTCAGGACCATGGTGATGAGTACCGGGAGCAAGGGCGGAGACAGCCGAGTCCGCGTAACGGAGGCTGCTGCAGGCTCGGGCTTCATGGGCGCCACTGCAGTGCAGGTCCATCACTTCCAAGACACCAACTTGTCCGAGCATGGGCAGGAGATGGTGAAAGCGATCGAGGAAGCCATTGAGGACTTCCGTCCGGACGTTGTCATCACGCATTCCCGCAATGACTACCACCAGGACCACCAAGCGGTCCATAGTGCGACTATGCGGGCGGCGCGGCGGCACTCCTCCATTCTGTGTTTTGAGAGTCCGTCATCCACCCGGCAGTTCGATCCCAGCGTTTTCGTGGACATCGCCGGGTACGTGGACGTAAAAATCCATGCCGTGGGTATGCACCGGAATCAAAAGGGCAAGCCGTACATGAGCGCTGAAAGGGTCCGCAGTCTCGCGGCCTTCCGGGGTTCACAGGTCAAGACCACTTATGCAGAAGGTTTTGAACCTGTTCGATTGCTCGGCTCTGCCGTAGGGGAGTTCTAATGGTACGCGTTCTGGTGACGGGGGTTGGCGGGCCGGCAGGGTATTCCTTGGCACGTCAGTTGGTGAACCAAGGACATTGGGTTCTGGGCGTCGATATGAATCAGGTCCATTCTTCGGTGGCGGACGCCGTGTCTGTGGTGTCACCCTCAAATGCACCCGGCTACTTGTGGGAACTTCGCGGACTCGTAGCCGCTCATGAGGTAGAACTGGTGGTGCCAACCGTCAGCGACGAGCTTGTGTTGGTGGCGGAGGCCAGGGACGATTTCGCTCCGGGAGTAGAGACCGTGATCGCGGACCCGGCGCCCGTGCGGATCGCGAATGACAAATACCTCACCATGAAATGCCTTGCCAACGCCGATGTGGGTGTTCCGGATTTCGCGTTGCCGGGGGATTTCAGCTCAATCAATGAGGCAATGGCCCGTTTTGGCGGCTCCTTGGTGGTCAAGCCCCGGGTATCACGCGGTGGACGCGGAGTCCAGGTCCTGGAAAGGGCTGCCGACGGCGGAAGAAACGCCACGCGCGTATGGTCCTCATTGGATGATTCCTGGATCGTGCAGCGCTTTGCACCGGGCACAGAGTACGCACCTGTGGTTTATCGGCCCTGGCAGGAGTCGGAACAGGACGATCTTGTGGTGGTGCTGGAGAAGACAGAGCTTAAACACGGTCGCGTCGGCAACGCGCTCTCGGTAAGGAGAGTGCATACGCCGGAAGCTCCCGACATCGCCCGGATAGCGGAAGCAGCCTCCGCCGCACTGGGCCTGGCCGGTCCCGTCGACGTTGACGTCCGCCGCATGTGGGACGGAACTCCGGTAGTTCTGGAGGTCAACGCCAGGTTTGGTGCCAACAGTGCCTACGCCCCGGAACTCCTGGAACGGGTCCTGCGGAGTTATGCCCGCGGGCCAATGCTGGGACGGACTGTGTGAGTTTGGTTGACGCGGCCAGGGTGTTCGTCCAGTGTGGCGGCTTGGTGATCCTGAGTTTCGGAGCGGTCAAGATCGCCTATGTTCCACTGGCCTTGTATTTCAACTGGTTCCACCGCTCCAAACCTCCAAAGCATCGCTACTCCGTTCTCAGCCAGCGGCCCTTGGTGTCTGTCATCGTCCCCGGCTACAACGAAGCCGTGGTCATCACTAAATGCGTCGAGTCGATCCTGGCGAGCAGGTATCTGCGGCTTGAGGTCATTTTGGTAGACGACGGTTCCACCGATTCCACCGCATGCATTATGGCGGGACTGGCGGAGCAGTATGACAGGGTGCGCTTTCTTTCGCAGACGAACGCCGGGAAGGGGGCAGCCCTCAACTATGGAATCGACGCAGCGCACGGCGACATCCTGATGTTTGTTGACGCTGACGGGATCTTTGCACCGGACACACTCATGAACATGTTGGAAGGTTTCGACCATCCAAAAGTGGGAGCGGTCTGCGGCGATGACCGGCCCGTGAACTTGAACCGTGTCCAAACCATGATGCTTGCCGTCCTGAGCCACGTTGGCACGGGTCTGGTCCGCAGGGCCCTTTCCTTGTTGCACTGCCTGCCCATCGTTTCCGGGAACATTGGCGCCTTCCGGAGCGAACTCGTACGGCAAATGGGCGGATTCCACGAGGACACCCTTGGTGAAGACCTCGAACTGACGTGGAGGGTCTACAAGGCCGGCTACCGGGTTCGCTTCCAGCCCAGCGCCCTGGTCTACGCTGAGTCACCCTCCACCATGGGAGGTCTGTGGCGCCAGCGCGTGCGATGGTCGCGCGGATTGCTGCAAACACTCCGGATGCACGTCGGGATGCTCGGGCGGCGGCGATACGGACTGTTTGGCATGTTCCTGGTGTTCAACGCCATCACCATGGTGGTGATCCCCGTGCTGCAACTGGCCATCCTGGCGGTCCTGCCCTTCCTCTATATTGCCGGTGAAGGTCCGGTCCCGGGCCAGGTCTTCGCGATTCTTGGATGGTTGGGCCTTTTTGTGTCTCTGGCCTTGGTGTGTTTTTCCATTGGTCTTAACCGGTCATGGCAGGATCTGCGATTTCTTTGGACCCTGCCGTTATGGCCTTTCTATTCGGTGTTCGTTGGACTGGCGTTGGCCAGCGCAATCGTCAAGGAGATCCGTGGCACCCCGGCCAAATGGAACAAGTTACAACGAACCGGTGTCATCAGCGTGATTGCTGCTGAGGCCAAACTCCCGAAAGAGGTGAGCGCGTGAAACGCGCAGCCTCAGCCATCGCAGGCGCCCTGCTGGCCTTGACCCTGACGATGGCCTCGTGCGCCGGGGAACCACTTCCCAAGCCTGCAGACCGCATGGTCAACCTGGGCTTTGAGGACGTGGTGAACAGTGAGCCCGGCTACCTTGGGAAACTCTCAGAACGTTTGGACTCAGTCAGTGCCACGGCGGTGTCCATCTCCGTTGGACGCACCGATTGGACAGCCTTCCCGTGGCCGGACCAATCCGGGGCGGAATCCAGTGAGGTCTCCCGGTCAGGACGGGACTTCGTGGCAGAGGCCATCACAGCGCTGGAGACTGCGGATGACGGAAGCAAGCGCGATGTCATCCTGACCATCGACGTCTTATTGGACCGCGCGCTGAAGGAGGATCCTGCCCTTGCCGGGAGGAACGTTGACGGGGCGGCATCCGATGCCTTTGCGAGTGTGTGGTCATTGAGGCACGGCGCGGCCGGTACCCGCCTGGCTTCCCTCGCCGCTGCTGTGGCCAAGAAGTACAAGCCCTCGGCAGTGAACCTCACAGAGCTCATGTTCGACGACTTCACTTTCGGCGGCAACGATCTCAAGGACTTCAAAGTCACCACCGGTTCCACGGACTGGCCCCGAAATGGTGACGGAACCATCGATACTTCAGACCCACGAATCCATACTTGGCGCAGCGAAGCCATGGCGGACATTGTGCGCAAGGTGAGTGCCGCCGTCGAACCTTATGGTGTCAATCTGGACATGGACGTGCGCTCGCCGGGCGATTCACCGTCCGGAGACCGGGCGGACAGCGGACATGACTACGATCTCCTGCTCAAGCAGGTGGACCGGCTTCACGTGTGGGAGTACGTGGGGCTCAACAGCGAACGGTCCCCGAAGACCCGGGAATTGGCTGAATCCATAAACCGCCGCGCGGGCTCCCGCATGTCCTTGTCGGTGGGACTCTGGTCCAATGAGGGCCGAATATCGCCGGGAGAGTTCGGTACAGCTTTGAGGGAGGCGGCGCTCGGCGGGGCCACTTCGGTGTCCGTGACACCTGCCAGCCTCATGGAGGCCCAGCACTGGGAGGAACTGAGGAAGGCCTGGGTTGGGTAGGTGAGGACTGTTGAGTCGCTTCCCCGGGGAGTACCCTGACCGCATGGGGATGGACACAGTGGTTGCAATCGTGGTCAGCGGTGCCCTGATACTCGGCTCAATTTGGGCCGGCGCGGGACTTGTTAAACGGGGCGTTCCAGCGAAAGGTGCAACAGGCACGCTGGGGAGTGTCCTCTCCATGATTGAACCCGCCACCGGTGCGCCTACCAGGGTAGAGGCGGCTGCTGCGATCGAAGAGATGCGGCAGCGCAGGCACGAGAAACTCTCCGCGGGGCCCGGCCTGCTGCCCGACGAGCTGATGAGCGGGAAGGTGGTCCTGCCCGGGCGGGCCGATCCAAAACGTGATGCCAAAATTTGAGACGCATTCCATGGGTCGAGTTCGGGGCGGGTAAGATCCCGTAGGAAACCCTAGTAATCCGGCTCACAGTATCCAGCGCAGTGTACGGGCCAAAACCAGATCCCGAAGGTATGCATCCATGGTTCACACTGCCCCTCAAGACACCGATCTCGCTGCCGAATTGCGCGCCGACGTGCGCCGCGTTTCCACCCTCCTGGGAGAATCGTTGGTTCGCCAGCACGGACCGGAATTGCTTGCCCTCGTGGAGCAGGTCCGCCTGCTGACCAAGGAGTCCAAGGAAGCCGCACGCGGCGGTGCTGATGCCACCGGGCCTTGGAGCGCGCACGACGTCGTTGCCCAGGTCCGCGAGTTGCTCGCCTCCCTGCCGTTGGACCAGGCGACGGATTTGGTGAGGGCGTTTGCGTTCTACTTCCACCTCACCAATGCGGCGGAACAGGTCCACCGTGTCCGTGGTCTCCGCACCCGGCAGGAAAAAGACGGCTGGTTGGCCAAAGCCGTTTCCGAGATCGCCGGCCAAGCGGGTCCCCAGGTGTTGCAGGACGTGATCAACGAACTCGATGTCCGGCCCATTTTCACGGCTCACCCCACGGAGGCTTCACGCCGGTCCGTACTGGACAAGGTCCGCAAACTCTCCGATGTCCTTGCCGAGCCCACGGCGGAGGGCACGTCCATGCGTCGTCGACAGGACCGGCAGCTTGCCGAAATCATCGACCAGATGTGGCAGACCGATGAATTGCGCCAGGTCCGCCCCACGCCCGTGGATGAGGCACGAAACGCCATCTATTACTTGAACAGCATCCTGACCGACGCCATGCCGGAAATGCTGACGGACCTGTCTGAGCTTCTGGCCGAGCACGGTGTCGCGCTTCCCGTGGCCGCCGCGCCGCTGCGGTTCGGTTCGTGGATCGGTGGTGACCGAGACGGCAACCCCAATGTCACCGCCGCTGTCACCCGGGAGATCCTGCAGTTGCAGAACCAGAACGCCGTGCGCATCAGCATTGCGTTGATCGACGAACTTATTTCTGTTTTGTCCAACTCCACGGCGCTTTTTGGGGCCGACCAGGTACTGCTGGACTCGATCACCGAGGACCTCAAGAACCTCCCTGGGCTGGACAAGCGCATCCTTGAACTGAACGCTCAGGAGCCCTACAGGCTCAAGCTGACATGCATCAAGGCCAAGCTCATCAACACTGGACGCCGCGTTTCCGCGTCGACGTATCATGAGCCTGGCCGCGACTACGCCACCACCTCTGAGCTGCTGGCAGAGTTCGGGCTGTTGGAGGACTCGCTGAGGAACCACTCAGCCGCGCTGGTGGCAGATGGTGCTCTGGCCCGTGTTCGCCGGGCAATCGCTGCCTTCGGCCTGCATCTGGCAACGCTGGATATCCGCGAGCACGCCGATTACCACCACGACGCTGTTGGCCAGCTTGTGGACCGACTCGGTACGGAGAAGCCATACGGCGACCTCAGCCGTGAGGAGCGCTTTACGTTCCTGGGCGCAGAACTGGCCTCCCACCGCCCGCTCTCCGGGCACCCCATCAAGCTGGAGGGTACTGCCGACGGCACGTATGACGTCTTCCGGAGCATCCGGCAGGCGCTCCACACGTACGGGCCGGACGTAGTGGAGACGTACATCATCTCGATGACCCGGGGCGCTGATGATGTCCTTGCCGCAGCCGTCTTGGCCCGTGAGGCCGGACTGATTGACCTCTTCGGGGCCAAGCCGCACGCCAAGATCGGGTTTGCCCCGCTCCTGGAAACCGTGGAAGAACTGCGCGCTTCTGCTGAGATCGTGGACCAACTGCTGTCCGATCCGTCCTACCGGGAACTCGTCCGTCTCCGCGGCGATGTCCAGGAGGTCATGCTGGGCTACTCCGATTCCAATAAGGAATCAGGTGTGATGACCAGCCAGTGGGAAATCCATAAAACCCAGCGCAAACTGCGCGATGTAGCCGCCAAACATGGTGTGCGCGTCCGCTTGTTCCATGGCCGCGGTGGTTCCGTGGGCCGCGGTGGCGGACCGACATACGACGCCATCATGGCGCAGCCGAATGGTGTCCTTGAAGGGGAGATCAAGTTCACCGAGCAAGGTGAGGTCATTTCGGACAAGTACTCCCTGCCCGAACTGGCACGCGAAAACCTTGAGTTGTCCCTTGCCGCGGTGATGCAGGGTTCGGCCCTGCACCGGACTCCGCGTACTTCGGAGGACGAGCGCGAGCGGTACGCGAACGTCATGGAAACCATCTCGGACGCAGCTTTCGACCGTTACCGCACACTGATCGACGATCCGGAGTTGCCGGCCTACTTCCTCGCCTCCACCCCGGTAGAGCAGTTGGGTTCGCTGAACATTGGATCGCGACCGTCCAAGCGTCCGGATTCCGGCGCAGGCCTCGGGGGTCTTCGTGCCATTCCGTGGGTCTTTGGCTGGACCCAGTCCCGGCAGATCGTTCCGGGCTGGTTCGGCGTAGGCTCCGGCTTGAAGGCTGCCCGTGAGGCAGGCAACACCGACCAGCTCCTGGAGATGATGGACCGCTGGCACTTCTTCCGCTCGGTCATCTCCAACGTGGAGATGACGCTGGCAAAGACGGACATGGAAATTGCCGGCCACTACGTGTCGTCGTTGGTCCCGGAGGAACTTCACCGCCTGTTCCACATGATCCGTGACGAGTACGAGCTCACCGTGGCCGAGATTGAGCGGCTTACAGGCGAGATCGAGCTCCTCGATGCCCAGCCCACGCTCAAGCGTTCCTTGGAAATCCGCGATCAGTACTTGGATCCCATCAGCTACCTGCAGGTGGAACTGCTCCGCCGCGTGCGGGAAGAGTCCGTCTCCGGAAGCGAGATCGACGAGCGGCTGCAGCGGGCCATGCTCATCACGGTCAACGGTGTGGCCGCGGGCCTGCGCAACACCGGCTAACAAACGCTCACTCACGTTCCTCGGGGTCCAAAGGATCCCTCTCTCAGCTGGTGAGAGAGGGATCTGCCCAAGGGCGCGGGATGTGAGAGACGGTTAGGGTGGTGGGATGCCGTCGTTCCAAACCAAGTTGAAGATCACTGGCCTCAAACCGGGGAATGCGCCTGAGTCAGTCATGGCCGCAGCCGTGGAAGCCTTGGAGACCCGCCACCACGTGGAGTCGAACCAGCTCGATATCGTGGGCGGCGTCCCCCAGATCAGCCTGCGCTTCACGGTGGGCGACCGCGATTACCCAGGTGAGAACGACGAAGCCCGGACGTCGGCAGCGATGATGCGTGACGCCGTCGAACGCGTGGCCATCACGGGCAGCCTTTACGTCCTGCGCCGCAGCCGCGGACGCTGGTCTCCGGTCTAACGACGCCGGACTCCGGCCTGAATCGGGGAAGCTACTCTGGCTGGGGTACGTCCCCGGGCTTGTCGGCGTCGAACGGTTCGTCCACGGGTGAGCGGCTGCCGCGGCGCCGCGTGACGATCAGTCCCACCACCACGCCGATCACCAGGCCGACGCCCACGCCGATGAGTGAACTGGCCCAAAACGGCAGCTTGGTGGTGGAGCCGGTGAAGTATCCGAGGCCCACTTGCCAGACCGCCCAGAGGACCGCGCCCAAGCCGGCGCAGAGGCTGAAACCGCGGACGGAGACGTTGGCGATGCCCGCCGCCGAGGATGTTGCGAGCCTGCCCCCGGGGATGAACCGCGCGCCGATGATGGCGCCGTAGGTGGAGGAGCGTCCGGCTTTGGCGATGGCCTCGTGGATTCCGCGGTGTATACGGCGGCCCCACGACCACCGATCCAGGACATGGCTGATGCGCCGTTTGAACAGGATAAACACCGCCATGTCGCCGAGCCAGGATGCCAAGGCGGCGAGGAACAAGATCAGCCAGAAGTTGGCGTGGCCGTCGGCGGCGAGGGCACCGCCGGTGATCACCACCATTTCCGAGGGGATGGGCGGGAAGATGGCGTCGCCCAGCACAATGGGGACGATCCACAGGTAAATCGCGGATCCCCACGTCTCCGGGGCGGTGATGTCCATGGGCACAAGGTACCGCACTTGCCGCATCCGCCGCTTCGGCGCGAGACTGGCGCCATGCGAATCGACATTTTGCGCGGGGACATCACCACCCGCCCGGTGGACGCGATTGTCAACGCCGCCAACTCGTCTTTGCTTGGTGGAGGGGGAGTGGACGGTGCCATCCACAGGGCTGCCGGCCCGGAGCTCCTCGCCGCGTGCCGCGAACTGAGGCGCACGGAGTTGCCGGACGGGCTGCCGGTGGGCGCCGCCGTCGCGACCCCCGGGTTCCGGCTCCCCGCACAGTGGGTGGTGCATACGGTGGGTCCCAACCGGCACGCAGGGCAGACGGATCCGGCGCTGCTCGCCTCGTGTTTCCGCGAAAGCCTGAAGGTTGCGGCCGGGCTTGGTGCCAGGACGGTCGCCTTTCCCGCGATCAGCGCCGGAATATACGGATGGGATGCCCGTCAGGTTGCCGAGGTAGCGTTCGACGCCGTGAGGTCGTTTTCGTCGTCGTCTTCCGCGGCTTCGGCTGCAGAAAGCCCGCTTGAGGTGGTGGAGTTCGTGCTGTTCTCGGAGGATACGACGGCGGTCTTCCGGACGGTGTTCGGTTCCTCACCGGGGTCGGATGCCTGACGTTTGCGCCGCTGCACCACAAAGAACAGGACCGTGACCACCGCCAACGACGGCAGGCCGAAGACCAAGGTCATATTGAAGGCCGAGGTGCCCAACGTACTGATGCCGATGGCGAGCATGAGCACCGCGCCAAGAATGGTGCCCGCGGGGTAGAAACGGGTCTTGTAGGAGAGCTCCGTGCCGCTGCGTTTCATGCTGCGGCGGAAGAACCAGTGGGTTACGAAAATCATGAACCAGGTGAACATGGCCCCGAACATGGAAATGGCCATCATGAGGGTGAAGGCTGTCTCAGGGAACATCGCGTAGACCACCGTGGCAATGGCGATTCCGGCGGTGGACAGGACCAGCGCATTGACGGGGGCGCCGTTGGAGCGCAGCTTTCCGAATACGGCCGGAGCGTCGCCGCTGCGGGAGAGGCTGAAGATCATGCGGGTGGAGATGTAGAGCTGGCTGTTCATGGCGGAGAGCGCAGCGATGATCACTACAAAGGTCAGCAGGCTGTCGGCGAAAGGAATGCCGAGGTTCTGCATTACCGTGACGAAAGGGCTGCCACCGGCGAGGATTTGGCTGACGGGTGCAATCGCAAGGATGAGCGCCAGCGTGACGATGTAGAACAGGAGCAATCGGGCGATGGTGGTGCGGAAAGCCTTCTTCACGGCTGTTGCGGGGTCCTTGGCTTCGCCCGCCGCGATGGCGATCATTTCAATGCTGAGGTAGCTGAAGATGGACACGATCACGGCGAACCACGTGCCTGATAAGCCGTTGGGGAAGAAGCCGCCCTCGGCGGTGTAGTTCTGGAAGCCGGTGCCCTCGGTGCGGGCGCCGAACACGATGTACGCACCGAGCACAATGAATGCGATGATCGCGAAGACCTTGATGCTGGAGAACCAGTACTCCAGTGTTCCGAACACCTTGACGTTCATGGTGTTGACCCCGATCAGGACCGCGGAGAAGAAGATCACCCACAGCAGTGACGGCACGTCAGGGAACCAGAGCTTCATGTATTCACCCACAGCGGTCACCTCAGTTCCCACCGCCAGCACTATGCAGGACCAGTACATGTACTTCACCAGGAACCCGGCCAGCGGGCTCACGTAGTGCTCTGCGAAAGCTCCGAACGAGCCAGACGTGGGGTGTGCCACCGTCATCTCGGACAAACTGCCCATGAGCAGCAGTGCGATCAGCCCGCCAATGGCGTAGCTGATGATCACACTGGGACCGGCAAGGCCGATGGCAAACTTGCTGCCCAGGAACAGTCCGGTGCCGATAGCACCGCCCAGCGCGATCATTGTCATCTGGCGTGAGGTGAGCTGCCGTTTGAGCCCACCTTCACGTGCCTGGATCTTGTCGAAACTGCCCATCCCGACCTCCTTGTCGATTCTGCAAATCGCTTCAAGATAGAATCCAACTCAAGGCAGAACAAAGGATTTCGAAGCATCACGAGAATATTGGAGGTGCGTTCGTGTCCGATTCACCTGCAGCCCGTTCGCAGGGGGCTGTGCCGAACCGGGTTCGGCTCGACGAAACCGACCGGCTGATCCTCAAAGAACTCATGGCTGACGCCAGGATCCCCAACAACGTGCTCGCCTCGAAGGCGGGCATCGCCCCGTCCACGTGCCTCGGACGGGTCCGGGCACTGCGGGACGCCGGGATCATCCGGGGCTTCCACGCTTCGGTGGACCTGGAAGCTCTGGGGTTTTTGGTCTATGCGCTGATCTCAGTGCGCGTGAACTCGCAGGCACGGAACAAGATGTTGGCTATCGGCCAACGGTTGCGGGCGCTTCCGAATGTCCAGAGCGTCTTCCTGCTGGCCGGAGACCAGGACTTCCTCATGCATGTGGCCTGCGGGACGCCCAAGGAACTCCGGGACTTCATTGCGGTTCACCTGGCCTCGGATCCGGCCATCGCAAACACGCAAACCAACCTGGTCTTCGATCACCTGACGCCGGGGGACTGACGTTCAGGGGAGGGTCAGGCGTGGGCTTCGCTGAGCTCCAACTCGCTGCGGTACTCCACGGGTTGTTTGGTGATCGGATCCACGAACCGGATGCCGCGGGCCAGGAGTTGGAGCGGTTTGCTGTAATCGTCCGGTGCCTTGTCCAGCAGGTCCGGGTAGAAGGCATCGTTGATGATGCCCAGGCCCAACGAGGCCATGTGGACGCGAAGTTGGTGCGTTTTTCCGGTGTGGGGTTCCAAGCGGTACAGCGCGCGTTGGTGAGTCCCGGCGTCGAACGTTGTTGTTTGTTCGATCCGCGTTTCCGCGTTCGGCTCACCGTCGATCACTTCTGCGAGAAGGTAGCTGCGGGACTTGGTCATGCGGTTGCGGACCACGGCGGGGAATTCGACGGCGGGAAAGCCTGCAGCGGGCGCCGCGGCGGCCACGCACTCGTATTCCTTCTGGACCTGGCGCTTCTCGAAAAGCACTTGGTATTTCCCGCGGGTCTCCGGGTTGGTGGAGAGCAGCAGCAGCCCGGCGGTCATGCGGTCCAGGCGGTGCATGGGGATCAGGTCCGGGAGGTCCAGCAGGTTCCGGAGGCGGACCAGCGCAGACTCCTGGATGTAGGTCCCGCCGGGCGTGGTGGGGAGGAAGTGCGGCTTGTCCACTACCAGGATGTGCTCGTCCTGGTGAAGGATGTTGATTTCCACGGGCAGGCGCGTCTCCGGCGGCAGGGTGCGGTAGTACCAAATGAAGGTGTGGTCCTCCAGTTTGGTGGTTCGGTCCAGCGGCACGCCGCCTTCGCCCACGATTTCGCCGGCATCGAATCGGTCCTCAATGCCTTGGGCGTCGATGTGTCCCCAGCGATGCATCATGTAGTCCATGGCGGTGGTCCACGGGCCCTCGTCCGGAAGGCGCAGACGGGTCGCGTTCACGCCGTCGCGCACGGGAAGAGGGGATTGCATCACCGGACAATTCTACCGGCGCCACGTTTCTACCGGCGCCGCGTTGTGAGGCCCGCTCTGCGTGCTGTGGCTGCGCTGGAGCGCGCAGAGTGGGCCCCGCAACGAGGGAGGCAACCGACGATAAAAAAGTTCTTGACAATAAAAGTTGTCGGTAGCCATACTTGAAGCATGTTGGACATCGAAGTGATCGAGGACCCGGCCGCGGCGGAAGCGTCGCTGGACCCGATCCGCACCCGCATCCTCCACGAGCTTGCCGAGCCCGCGTCCGCCACGCAGTTGGCCCTCAAAGTCGGCCTGCCGCGGCAGAAGGTGAATTACCACCTCAAAGCGCTCGAGCGCCACGGTTTGGTTGAGCTGGTGGAAGAGCGGCGAAAAGGCAACGTCACCGAGCGCGTGGTGCGTGCGACGGCGGCCTCGTACCTGATCTCGCCCGTCGCCCTGGCGTCGGTGGCGCCGGATCCGCGACGCTTCGCGGACCGTTTCTCCGCATTTTGGCTTCTCTCCCTTGCCTCACGCACCGTCCAGGAAATGGGCAAGCTCATCTCCGGCGCGGCCGTGGCGAAAAAGAAGCTGGCAAGTTTCGCGATCGACGGCGAGATCACCTTCCGCTCTGCGGCAGAACGCGCAGCGTTCGCCGAAGAGCTCGGCGTGGCCGTGACCCAACTGGTGGATAAGTACCACGACGGCGGTGCTGCCGCGGAGGCGGGTGGGGCGCGCAAGCACCGGCTCGTCGTCGTGCTTCACCCCGCACTCAAGACGCCCCCGCAGCAAGAGCCCTCAACAGATCAAACAGCAGAAAAGGACCAAGGCAATGACTGACAACCGGAGATTCGACATCGTGGCGGACACGGAACTGCCCGGCACTCCCGAGCGGGTATGGAATGCCGTCACTGCGGACACCGCGGCTTGGATGTTCCCCACGGATCAGTGGCCCGATGTGAAGACCACTGAGGAGTTCCCCACCCATCTGGTGTCCCGGATGGATGGCCCGGACGGCTGGTTCAACCAGCTGGAGCACGTCCTGGAGCCGCTCGAGGGTGGCCGCGCCAAGCTGCATTACGTCCACAGCGGCATTTTCGCCGACAACTGGGACGAACAGTACGACGGTGCCAGCAAGCACACCGAGTTCTACCTCCACACGCTGGGTCAGTACCTGCAGTACTTCGATGGCAGGCCCGTAGTGTTCACGGACATTCAGGCACCTGCCGCTTCACAGACCCCCGAAGGATTTGTGCAGCTGAAGAAGGCTTTGGGTGTGGCGGATGTTGCTGCCGGCTCGCGATTCGACCTGAACGTCGACGGCGTGGGGCGGCTCAGTGGCGAGGTGGACTTCTCCAACGGGAACTTCCTGGGACTGCGGACCGGCGACACCCTCTACCGCTTCTTCGGGCGTAATGCTTTCGGCGCCCCGGTGGGCATGACCGTGCACGAGTTCAGCGGTTCCGGGGACTCGGAGCTCACGGCCAAGGCCTGGGGCGGATTCCTGGAGAAGGTTTACTCGTAGGCGTGCCGGGTTAGGCGGCCCAGGCCCGTGCCACGGAGTCCAGGGCCGCCTCGTAGATTCGTGCCCAGTCCGTGGCGGGGTCATTCATTTGTGCCAACTCAAGGCTGACCAGTCCGTGGACCTGCCCCCAAATGGCCATCGCCACCATGGTGGGATCGTCGTTTCGGAGCCGGCCGGCTGTCTGGGCCGCCACCACCGCCTCCACTAAGGGGAGCATGGAATCCGAGGCGACGTCCGGCGTCGGGCTGCAATCAACGTAGGCTGCCAATGCGCCGCCGAACATGAGCCGGTACAACGCTGGATGCTCCAAGGCCCACACCCGGTAGGCGCGCCCAAGCTCCAGCAGGCCGCCCTTGGCGGCTGCCTTCTGGGACTCGCCGAAGGATTGAAAACCGTCGTCGACGGCGGCCGTCAGCAGTTGGGCTTTGCCGCCAAACAGGGAGTAGATGGCCGTGGTGGAGGTCTCTGCCGCGGCGGCGACGTCCCGAAGGGTGACGCGGGCAGGTCCTTCGCGGTCGACGAGGTCTGCGGTGACGGCCAAGAGGCGCTGCTGGACGTGCTGATCATGAACGATGGGTCTTGCCATACCTCCAAGTGTTTCATAACATTGTTTCATAACAACGTTACGAAACCCTCGGTCAGGACAGCAGTCAGGAAGGCTTCACATGGCACAGGAGATTTTCCCCGGTCGCTTCACGGCGGACATCGGGCGCGACACCGTGACCGTATTCCTCATCGGGATGCGCGCCAACAGGTGGTGGAAGATGGGCCGCGTGGCGAAGGTTGCCTCGGCCATGCCCACCATGATGCGGCACCTTGCAGAAAACCCAGGGGCTGGATTACTCGGCAGTGAGCAGTGGTTCGGGCGGACCACCGTGCTGCTCAGCTACTGGGAAAGCCCCGGGCATCTGCGCAAGTTTGCTGCTGACAAGGATTCGCCGCATCTGGGTCCGTGGCGGAAATTCATGAAGGAGATTGCGGGCAGCGGCGACGTTGGCGTGTGGCACGAAACGTATCAGGTTCCGGCGTCGGGCATTGAAGTGGTGTACAACGGGATGCCGCTGTTCGGACTGGCCAAGGCAACCTCGCATGTCCCAGTGGGCCCTGGCAGCAACACGGCGAAGCAGCGCATGGGCGGGACCCGGAGTGCAGCGGCTTAGGCAACCGCGACGACGGCGGGTCGCGCGGCCTTGAGGGTGCGGCGCAGGTGGGGCGCGGCGTCGAGCTTGTCCTGGGCGGCGCGGAGCGCACCGACGGCAAACTCCAACTTCGCGCGCGGCAAGGTGTAGGGCACGCGCAGGTAGTGCTCGAACGCTCCGCCCACTCCAAAGCGCGGACCGGCGGCCAAGCGGAGCCCGAAGTTCGGTGCGAGCACCGTCAGCGCCGTGCTGCACGGCGACGGGAGCCGGCACCAGACGGTAAGTCCGCCCTGTGGCCGCTCCACCTCCCACGATGGCAAGTACTCCGCCAGCAACCCCAACAACGATTCGCGGTTGTGCCGCAGTTCCTCCAGCCGGGCGTCCAAAGGCTCCGAGAATGACCTGACCAAGCGCGCAGCCGCCAACTGTTCCACCACAGGGCCGCCCAAATCCATGACGGTCCTGGTCGCAACAAAACGGGTAATCATCGCTTCATGGGCCCGGATCCACCCGGTCCTGAGACCTGCCCAATGCGATTTGCTCAGCGACCCAATGGACACCACGGCGGGACTGAAGGACGACATCGGAGCCGTGCGGACGCCGTCGAGGTTCAAACCCCGCAATGTTTCATCCACTACCAGCACGGTCCCGGACGAAGCTGCCGCGCGCGCAAGGCGTCGACGCTGCAAATCCGACATGATGCGCCCTGTTGGGTTGTGGAAGTCCGGCACGAGATAGGCCATGGCGGGTCGCTGGTGGTTCATGGTGGCGATCATCGAGTCAATGTCCCAGGCAGGAGACGTACTCGACTGTATTACGGGCAGCGCGACTGGCAGCGGCTTGCAGCCGGCGGCGCGGATGGCGTCCAGTGCGTTGGGATAGGTGGGGTGTTCCACCATGACCCGATCCTGTTTTCCGGCGAGCGTCCGCAACACAATGTTGAGGGCATGCTGGGCGCCGGAGGTGACCAGGATCTGGCCGGCTGTGGTGGGCACGCCCTCGGCGGTGTATTTTTCCGCGATGGCTTCACGCAGGGCGGGTACGCCGACGGCGTCGTACCCGAAACCCGGCAAGAGTGCAGGCAGTTCGGTCAGCGCCTCCGCAAATGCCCTGTGCACCACTTCTCCGGCGGCGGGAAGCGACGCATACGCGAGGTCCAGCACCCCGTCCGGAACGGCAAGCCCTGGGGCGCTGACTGGAACCGTGCGGTGCGGGATGCAGGTCCTGCCGCGGCTGCCCTGCCCGGCAGTGAGGAAAC
Source organism: Paenarthrobacter sp. NPDC091669 (assembly GCF_044756725.1). NCBI lineage: Bacteria > Bacillati > Actinomycetota > Actinomycetes > Micrococcales > Micrococcaceae > Paenarthrobacter > Paenarthrobacter sp. NPDC091669. Next base: position 27,016 of record NZ_JBIVTK010000001.1, on the reverse strand, counting down.
CCTGCTCGCGCAGGCTCGCATAGGCGGCGGTGACCGTAGTGCGACTGAGTCCAAGCGTCTGGGCGAGCGCCCGCTCGCTGGGCAGCGCGACGTCCAGTGGGATCCGCCCATCCATCACCAGCAAACGCACGACGTCGGCCAACTCGCGGTAGGCGGGCAGGGCGCCGGAGTTCCAGGAGCCCAGGAGGCGGACGAGTGCAGTGGCATTCAGTGAGCCGGACATAAGACCAGTATTCCAAACTGGCTATGGAATGCAAGGCCAGTTGTCTTGGATGATGGACATCATGATGACCCGAAGAATCACACAACTCCTGATCGGCCTGGCGACGTATGGCATCTCGTTGGCCATGTTCATCCGGGCCGGCCTTGGCTTGGACCCCTGGGACGTGTTCCACCAAGGTGTGTCCCAGAAGACCGGCTTCAGCATTGGCGTTGTGGTCATCGCGGTCAGCTTCCTTGTCCTGCTCCTCTGGATTCCATTGCGGCAAATGCCCGGGATCGGAACCATCGCCAACGCAGTGCTCGTGGGACTTTTTGCCGACCTTGGACTGTGGCTGATCCCTGAGTTCTCCCACCTTGGAGGCCAGATCGCCATGCTTGCCGGAGCCGTGATCCTCAACGGCATCGCTTCTGCCTGCTACATTGGCGCCCGGCTCGGTCCAGGCGCCCGCGATGGCCTCATGACAGGCCTGGTCCGCCGCACCGGATGGTCCGTGCGACTGGTTCGGACCGGCATTGAAGTGGTTGTCCTTGCCGTGGGCTTCCTCCTGGGAGGCTCCGTAGGTGTGGGAACCGTGGTCTACGCCTTGGCAATTGGCCCGATCGTGCAAGTGCTGCTGCCCAGGTTCATGGTTCCGGAACGGGCCAAGGCAACGGACGGCACGGCTTCCGGTCCGGCAACGGAACCTCTGGAAGCCGTGCCGACAGCACCCGCTGCCTAAGCCCCGCCGCCTGACCGGCGGAACCTACCGGCACACACCCAAATCCTCGCCGTACCGTAACCAGTCCGGCAGGTCCTGCGTCAGGGCATCGCGGATGGCGGGCGTTCCAGCGCTACGCCAATCCACGTCGTCGTTAATTTCGATCTCATACTTCTTCCACTCGAACCAGTTGATCATTTTCAGTTGCGGAAACTGTTGGTGGGTCTCGGGGGAGAAGACCTGCCGCCACCAGGCCCGTTTGACGTCCAGCTCTGACGCTCCACCGCGCGCCGGCGTGAAGATCGCCGCCGTCTCCGGAATCCCTACCGGCTTCTGGTGGTCCACTCCGTAGACCTTGTAGAAGTCCGGGACGGCGCTGTCATCGCCGGCGGTTCCGTTGTAGGTTCCAGTCAGCATGGCCAGGAATTTGCCCGGCTCGGAGATGTCGTTGTTGCCCCAGGGTCGCTGGTTGCCCCAGTGATACAGCGACACGCCCACCCAATCCACGGCGTCGTCCCCGGGGTAATAGGGGGCGTACGTGTCATCGTCCATGGTGAGCGTACCGTCATGGTCAGTGTCCAGGGTGGCGAAGTCCGGGGTGCCCGGTCTGGCGGCGAATTGGCCGCCCGTAAACGGGTAGCCGCCGCCGTAGTTCGGTGCCCACATCATGGACGTACCCGGCGCCTGGGAATGCACGGCCGCTGCCACCTTTCGGAAAACCTCCACGTAACGCAGCGGCTGCTGGCCCCAGGAATACCAGGAACCGTTCATCTCATGCGCAAAGCGCACGACGACGGGCGTCCCCTGATCATTGATTGCCCGTAAGTCGGTGGCCAACTTCGCGATCACTTCGTCGCTCATGGTTGCCAGGCCACCGTGTGGTTCCAGCGTCAGGAGCAGGACGCCACCTGTGGGACGGACCTGGGTGACGGCGTTGGTGGTGTGGGACCATGTTTCGTCGTCGTACGGGATGTCCGAAAACTGGACCACCACCGCCGGATCATGCCCCAGATTGGCTTGGTGTTCCGCCAGGGTTTCAGAGTTCCAGTCCAGGTTGACGCCCAGCAAGACCCCGTCCTTGGGCACCACTGTGGAAGCATCCACAGCCCTGCAGAGGGAGAGCGCCTGGACCACCGGCACCACCTCCTTGGACGCGAAACCCAGTCCAGTGGCGGCGAGGGCCGTCACCACCAAAGGGATGAGCAGGCTGGCCCGTCGGCGCTTTCGATTGGGGTGGCCGCTAAAGGTGGGAGGTGCCGGGGCCACTGTCATCCCCATCCCAAGGTGCGGCGCGGACGCCCGAAGAGCCCACGCCAGCGTGACTGCGGCGCGAGGTGACGTGCCCCCGCCAGGTTCGTGCCGGCGTCGAGCGCTTCCTGGCGGGTGGCGTAGATGCGGGCCACGTGCCCCAGATGGGCTTGGAGCAGTGTTTGGTCGAGGGCGGTGGACGTGCCGAAAAGACGTAAATCGCCGCCGCGGGCGCGGAGCACATGCAGTACCTCAAGCAGGCCAACGACGCCGGACGCGCCTACTGATGTCACGTCGGCAACGTTCAGCAGGACCACTATGGGGCCGTCGGCCGCGGCTTCCGCGCAGAGGTGGCGAACATCCAGGACGCTCAAAGCGTCCAGGGGGCCCGCGATGGTCAGATCGATTGATGTCAGCAAGGTGGGGATGGAATTCGGGGCATGGGAAAGAACGGACATGGGGCGCTCCTGGCTGGGGGTTGGAACGGCTTTATTCAGGTTGGTTGTCAGTGAGGTGTTGGGCGTGAACCCTGAGCGGATTCGAGGACGCGGGTGAGCTCATCCGGGTCGGGAACCGGGCCCACCAGCTCCTCGCCGGGACCGCGGTACCGTGCGGCCCCGATCACCACACTCAAAAGCGCCAGGTCCAAAGCAACCCAGGCCAACGTGATGAGCGTGGGATACAGCGGAGCTTCCCCGGTGGTTACGCGGGCAAGGCCAATGACCGCGGAAATGACCAGTAACGCCATGGCCGCCACCTGCAGCCTGACGTGCTGGAAACCACGTCCCGTGGCCTGTTTGCTCTTGGCCGTGACGGAGAAAGTAAGGTGCTTGCCGAGGAAAACGGCCGCCGCTCCTGAGCAGGTGGCGGCGATCCAGGTGGGAAAGAGCGCGAAAGACCATTGCTGGCCACGCCACAGGCCCTTCGCGCCATTGCCCGCTACCTGGAACAGCACTTGGCACGAAATGAAGAAGGGAAGGAACAGGCAGAAGAAGACCACAGGGCTGGCCGTCAACGGATAGGTGCCGGCCAAGAGGAAAACCACCGGCGCTGCGATGTAGCTCAGGGCGGCAAATCCGTTGAGGTAGCTGGTCATGGTACCCAGATACATCAGGCGCTGGGCCACCGTGAGGCCACGAAGTAACAGCGGGTTGTCATTGAAAAACACCTGCATGGTTCCGGCTGCCCAGCGGTGACGCTGGGAAAGCATGGTGGACACGTCCTCAGGCGCCAGGCCGTGGACCAGGACCTCGTGGTGGTAAACGCTGCCCCACCCCATCGCGTGAAGGTGCATGGCGGTGGCCATATCCTCGGTGATGGTGGTGGTGTCCATGGGGTGGATGGCCAGTGCTTGATCTGTGTGCGCCACATCCACCGACTCCAGGACGGCGTCGAGTTCGGGCACCACGTCATCCATGGCGTCGGGTACTGACAATGCGGCCGTATGGAAAGCGACGCGGAGCTCGAAGGTGATCTCCGCCAAGACATCGCCCGTGCGGAGCTGGCGCTCCGCACGCGCCATCGCTTCCAACGCCTGTTCGACCACCGGCATTGCCGCGGGATGGCGCCTGCCAAGTTCACCCAGGAGATCCTGCAGCCTTGAGCGGCCCTTACGCAGGGAACTCCACGTCTGTTCCGTGGCTGTGCGGGTGTAGCGGGTCAAGCCCAAGGCCATGAGGGCTTCCCGGCGCAGGACAGCATTCGAGCCGCAGAAGAACGCCGCGTCCCAGCCATCCTTGCCTTGCTGGATGGGGCCGTAGAACAGTTCCGCCTGGCTGCCCAGGGGATCCCGGTCTGTGACGTTCCAAAAGTGCTGCGGTGTCTGGACAAAGGCCACCTCTTCAGCATCGAAATAGCCCAGGACGCGGTCCAGGAAGCGGGGTTCCGGGACCTGGTCGGCGTCCAGGATCGCCACGAACTCACCGGTGGTCATGGACAGGGCGTTGTTGACGTTGCCTGCTTTTGCGAAGCGTTGCCTCCCATCCCACTCGGGTCCGCGGGTGATGTACCCGACGCCGATCTGCCCCGCTGCCGTCGCGAATTCGGTGCGGTTGCCGTCGTCCAGAATCCAGGTTTGGGGGGGGGTACTCCATATCCCTGGCGGCGATGGCCGTTTTGAGGACCAGGTCCATTGGCTCGTTGTAGGTGGCGATGAAAACGTCCACCGTCCTGCCCGGAAGGGCAGTCGGGGGAGGCGGCCGTCGTCGTGCGTTCCACATGGTGACTGCGTACAGCGCGGATTCGCCCAGGCTGTAAGTCTCCGCGGCCACGAGCGGCAGCGAAATCCACCACGCATCCCATGCGACCGTGCCGGACCATCGCCAACTGATGTAGATCAATCCAAAGGAAACCACCAGAACTGCAAGAATCCTTACCAGTATTTGTCTGTAAATGCCCATCTTTAGCCTCCGGTAACTGCTGGGGAAAAGGCCAAGGCGCGGCAGCATGCCCGAGCACCCTCGGATTGAAGGCTGGGAGGACACGGCCGACGCGCCTGGAGCATGCATCGTCGATGCTCAGAGGAAGGAATTCGGCTGCGAACGGAATTTCCCTATGCCATCCGGGGTGACGTTCGAGTCAAGCCAAATGGTTCCTGATTCCACTTTCCCCTTCTTCTATTTCATCGCTGTTACGAAAAAGAAAAGTAAAGTCGCGGTGATTATTTCCTTGCCGTGACATTTTGTGTGTCGTCCTTAAAAGGCTTGCGCGCGGGTTGCCGCGCCGTCACAGTGGCAACCATGACGCGAAGACTCATGCCCCTGACGATGCTCGTCGCCGGCCTGACCCTCGCAGCTGCTGTCATAGCTCCGGAGCCGTCCGCAACGGCCGCCGCGGGCATGCCGGCCCCGGGTGCGCTGGTGTGGAGTGACGAATTCAACGGCCCCGCCGGCACCACGCCGGACCCCGGAAAATGGTCCTACGACACCGGAGGATCCGGTTGGGGCAACGGCGAACTTCAGTACTACACCGGCGATGTCCGTAACGCCGCCACGGACGGTCAGGGAAATATGGTCATCTCGGCCCGAAAGGAAAACCCTCCAGGTCTCCAGTGCCACTACGGGACGTGCCAGTACACGTCCGCGCGCCTGCTGACCGCCGGAAAGTTCAGCCGGAACCAAGGCCGGTTCGAAGCGCGGATGAAACTACCCAAGGGGCAGGGCATGTGGCCCGCGTTCTGGATGCTTGGAGAGAACGTCTTCAGCGACGGCTGGCCTGAGAGCGGCGAGCTCGACGTCATGGAAAACGTCGGCAAGGAACCCGGAACCGTGTGGGGAAGCATCCACGGTCCCGGATACTCCGGGGCCAACGCGGTCAACGCCGGCTACACCCTGCCGAACGGCAAACACGTGGGCGACGAATTCCACACGTTCACCGTGGACTGGGGGCCCGAATCCATCACGTGGTACATCGACGGCACTCCCTACTCACGGAAAACCAAAGCAACAACTCCGGGCCCTTGGGTCTTCGATCACAACTTCTTCCTTCTGCTGAACCTTGCCGTGGGGGGCAACTGGCCAGGATCACCCGATTCAAGCACAGCGTTCCCCCAGTCCCTGCTGGTTGATTACGTCCGCGTGTATGAACTCGCTGCCCCTCCGTCACCGCCGGCAAGCACCGCGGGGACCCGGATCCAGGGCTATGCGGGCAAGTGCATCGATGTCGCCGGGAGGCAAGCCGTAGACGGTGCTCAGCTGCAGCTCTGGGACTGCGACACAGCAGCCTCGGAGCAGTGGACTTTCGCGGCCGACGGAACGCTGCGCTCGTTGGGCAAATGCATGGATGTCGCCTGGGGATCCACATCCAACGGCGCACGCATCCAACTCACCGGGTGCAACGGCAACGCGGCGCAGAAGTTCGTCCTGAACGACGCCGGGGACCTGGTTAATCCACAGGCCAACAAATGTGTAGACGTGGCCGATTGGGGTTCTACCAACGGTGCGCGGTTGCAATTATGGGATTGCGCTGGTTCTGCCAACCAGAAGTGGTGGCGGATGGCGTAGGAAAGCGTCCGACGGCGGCGCGCGCCTTTGCGGGGCTTGGTCGAGTATTGCTGGGGCGGCTGGGGAGCTTCCTGGAGTAGTCGGCCGGAGCCGTGGGTGTGCGTCGTCGTCGCGGCGGTTGGTGGTTCGCCCGGCCGGGTTGGTTGTCACGGACCCGGCCGGCGGGCTACGGCGGGGCTGGTTTTCCGGTGGAGTGTTTGCCGTTTCCGCATTACGGTGCCGGCTGGCATCGCGGGCAGAAGTAGATGTCGCGTTCTTCGGTACCGTCCGGGCCGGCCAAAAGGCCACGCCGAACCGTGGCGCCACAGCGCCTGCACGGTTGGCGTTCCCTGCCGTAAACCCAATACCCGGGCCTCAAGGCGCGTGGGCCCAGAGTGGTCCGCCGGCCTGGGCCAAGGTTTTCGCCGAGGAGGCGTTTGGCATCGTTGATCGTCTTTGCCAGATCCGGAACCTCTCCCACCGGGAGGGCGGGGTGGATCCCGGAGAGGTAGCAGGCTTCGCAACGATAGATGTTGCCAATGCCGGCAAGTTTCCGCTGGTCCAACAGCGCAAACCCCACGGTGACGTCCGGCTCGGCCCGGAGCCTGCGCAAGGCCTCGTCCTCGTCCCAATCAGGTCCAAGGAGGTCCGGCCCCAAGTGTCCAACTATCTTGTCTTCCTCGGCGGTGGGCACCACTTCAAGGATGCCCAGGGAGAACCCCACCGCGTCAGCCGTGGCTGTGCGGAGCACACACCGTGCCGTATGGCCGGGCTTGGTCCATCGACCACCCGGCGGATAGATCATCCAGTTCCCCTCCATTTTCAGGTGGGAGTGGATGGTCAGGGCACGCGGCCTTTTGCTGGCGCCGGGTTCCTTGTCCACTGGGCCGGCGAGGCGCATGAGGAGGTGTTTGCCCCGGGGGACCACCTCGGTCATGGTCCACCCTGCGAGGTTAAGGGTGGCGAAGCGTGGCACGCGGAAGTCGGAGGCCGTGATGGTTTGCCCGGCCAAGGTCTCGTTCAGCCGCGACGCAGCGCGCCAAATGGAATCACCCTCAGGCACGGATCCGGAGTCCCTTCGGGGTGGAGTAGGCGCCGGCAGCGGCAAGGGCAACGGCGATGGGGGTTTCGAGGAGGTCGTGGCCGTTGACCTTCTCCATGAAGAGCTTGTCCACGGCCCCGCGGCGCACCACATCCACCAACGCCTGGGCCGCAAGTGTCAGGAGGGCCTCGTCTTGGTTGAAGGTGAGCAACGTCTTGCCGCCGCGTTCCACGTAAAGGACCAACGCGCCGTCGACCATCACTACCAGCGCTCCGGCCTTCCGTCCGGGACGGTGCCCGGACCCGGCGTCGACTGACAAAGCAGGCCACGGAAGGGCGGCACCGTACGGGTTGGCCGGATCCGTTGCGGCCAAGGCCAGAGCCAACGGTTCTGCCTTGGAAATGCGGGCATCCTCTGTGAAGGACCTCAGCCGGTCCACCGTTGCCGGGACCGCGAACTGGGCAGCCCCCAAATGCTCGATGAAGTAGCCGCGACGGCACCGGCCTGCCTCTTCCAACCGGGCCAGCACCTTGTACATAAGCCCGAAGCCGCCAATGATGTTCTCCGCCATGACTGAACCGCGGGTCACCACGCCGTACCTGTCCAGCAGCAGTTCGGCCGTGCCGCGGGCATGGATGGTGGGATCCAATTCCGGGGCAGGCAGGGCGGACCAGCGGCCCACAGCAGACGGTGGTGCAGCAGCAACTCCGCCTGAAACCGATCCGTAACGTCCACCGGTAAGCCCGGGCGAGCCCAGCAGACCTGACCCATGGGAGCGGCCGAGCCTGCTGAGGCGCGGAGCCCGCGCCCTGGGTGCCTTGGCCACCTGCCGGTGCGCGGTTTTACCACCGGCGATCATGGCGCGCACCGGAGCGAAAGTATCTCCTGTCACCCGGCCGGCCCAGACCAGGTCCCACAGCGCAGAGACCACGGCGTCATCACTCAACACTGAGTCCATCCCGCCGGCCACGTCTGTGAGTTGCCGGAAGAAATAGCCTCCACCTGCACTGAAATGCTCCAGGAGCCGCTGCTGGGCATCGCCGGGTTCGAACTCGGGGGAGGGGTTGAGCGTGAGCTCGGCAGAATCGGCCACGTGGAGGCTGATCCAGCCATCGTTTCCGGGGAGCGACCCCGCCCCGGACCAGAGGAGTTCCCCGGCGGCCATCAGTTCGTCCAGCATGGCGGGTTTGTAGTCCGCCACACGGCTCGCCAGCACCAAAGGCTCCCATGCTGAGGCGGGGATTGGTACGCCGGAGAGCTGGTCAACGGCCGTGATGATGCCGTCCAGTCCGCGCAACGCCTGGCTCCGCGACTTGCCCGGTGCAGTGACGTTTTGCCAAGCCGGCAGGAACCGCCCGTAGGCGGCGGTGTCCACGGGCTCCACTTCGGCGCGGAGGGCGGCCAGGGAACGGCGACGCAGCTTGCGGAGGACGTCCGCATCGCACCACTCGCTGGACGGCGGTGCGTCCAGCGACATGAGCTCGCGATCTGCGCCTTCCGCCGGGGGCTGGGGTTCGGCCACAGCGTGTGGACGGAACTCCCCCTCCACCACCCGGCCGTCCCCGGCCAGGCGTTTCAGGGCCGTGTTGACCACCGCGACACCGAGCCCCAACCTTGAGGCTGCTTCCGACGCCGTGAACGGTCCGTGGGTGCGGGCATACCGGGAGACGAGGTCACCCAACGGATCATTGACCGGTTCAATGAACGCCAACGGAACACCCATAGGCAAGGGAACGCCAATTGCGTCGCGGAGCCTCGCGGCATCCTCCACCGCAGCGAAGCGCTCGACGCCGCCGATTGTCACCTTGAGAGCACGGTTGGCTTTCTGCAGGGCAGCGAGGTGGGATCCGGCGTCGGTGACGGTGCCTGGTGGCGCGGGTGGCGGAGCTTCGTCCAGATGTTCTGTGGCGTCCGGATGATCTGCGCTGACAAGCTGTTCCAGCTTTCCATCCTGCTGCACTGTTCCAACTGGCTCCACTCCTTGAAGCCGTTCCGCCACTTCTTCAATGCTGAGCGGACCCAACAACCGCAGCAGGTCAGCGACGCCCTCCATCCCGCGCACTCGGCGGTCGGGGGCCAGGCGTTGGAGCTCCCTTTCCGTGGAGTCGATGACTGCCGCATCCAGGAGCTCGCGCAGTTCCACACGCCCCAGGAGTTCGTTGAGGAGAGTGGAGTCCAACGCCAGGGCAGCAGCGCGGCGTTCCGCCAAAGGAGAGTCGCCCTCGTACAGGAATTGGGCCACGTAGCCGAACAACAGCGACTTTGCGAAAGGGGAGGGCTGCTGGGTTGTGGTCTCCACGATCCTGAGTTCACGGCGCTCCACGGAAGCCGCAATGTCTTTCAACGCGGGGAGATCGTAAACATCCTGCAAGCATTCACGCACTGTTTCGAGCACGATGGGGAAGGACGGATACTTCCGGGCGACGTCCAGCAATTGGGCTGAGCGTTGACGTTGCTGCCACAGGGGCTGGCGTTTGGCCGGGTTTTGGCGTGGCAACAGGAGCGCCCTGGCCGCACACTCGCGGAACCGTGAGGCGAACAGTGCGCTGCCACCCACTTCTGCGGTGACGATCTGCTCCAGTTCCTCCGGATCGAAGAGGAACAGTTCAGCACCGGGCGGCTCATCTTCCATCATGGGCACGCGCAGGACGATGCCGTCGTCGGCCGCCATCGCGGACCCGTCCAGACCGTAGCGCTGTTGGAGCCGTTGGCCGACGGCCAGCGCCCACGGAGCATGGACGGGCATCCCGAAGGGGCTGTGGAGCACCACCCGCCAATCGCCCAGCTCGTCGTGGAAGCGCTCAACCACCAGCGTTCTGTCGCTGGGAACAATCTCCGTGGCTTCCTTCTGTTCCCTGAGGTACTGGAGCAGGTTGCTTGCCGCGAAGGCATCCAGGCCACTGGCTTGGCAGCGTTCCATGGCGGGAGCCTCGTCCGCTGCGGAGAGTTCCCGGATGAAAGCGCCCAAGGCCCGGCCCAGGTCTACGGGCCTGCCGAGCGAATCACCTTTCCAGAAGGGGAGCTTGCCCGGTTGGCCGAAGGCAGGGGAAACCAATACGCGGTCGTGGGTGATGTCCTCGATCTTCCAACTGGTGGCGCCCAGCGCAAACACATCACCGACCCGGGATTCGTACACCATTTCCTCATCGAGTTCACCAACACGGCGGCCGCCCTTGGCCGCGCGGGCTGACGCGGTCGGTTCACTCCCATCAGCGCTGCCCGGGGAAGCTGAGCCCTCAACCTCTGTGCCGATGATGTAGACGCCGAACAGTCCACGGTCCGGGATGGTGCCACCGGAGGTTACTGCCAGGCGCTGGGCCCCGGGCCTGCCTTCGATGGTTCCTGCATGCCTGTCCCAGATGATGCGCGGCCGCAGCTCGGCGAACTCGTCTGAGGGGTACCGGCCTGCCAAGAGGTCCAGGGTGGCCTCGAACGCGGATCGCGGCAGGCTGGCGAACGGTGCGGACCGCCGGACGGTGCTGAACCAGTCTTCGACGTCGATGCTCCCCAGCGCAGTTGCCGCCACCGTCTGCTGGGCCAGGATGTCCAAGGGATTCGTGGGGATGCTCAACCGCTCAATCTGCCCACTGAGCATGCGTTCCACCGTGACGCTCGTGTGCAGGAGATCAGCCCTGTGCTTGGGGAACAGCACTCCTTCGGAAATCTCACCCACTTGGTGTCCGGCGCGTCCTACCCGTTGGAGGCCACTGGCTACCGACGGCGGAGACTCCACCTGGATAACCAAGTCCACAGCACCCATATCGATGCCCAGTTCCAGTGAGGAGGTTGCTACAACGCACCGGAGCCTGCCGGACTTGAGGTCGTCCTCGATCATGGCGCGCTGGTCCTTGGACACCGAGCCGTGGTGGGCGCGGGCCAATACGGGGTCGGCGCCAGTCGTGCTGCCGGCCTGCGCCATCATGTGGGCCGGCGTGGCGGTGGAGGCTGGAACTGTGGATGCCGGAGCTGTGGACACAGGAGCTATGGACCCCGACGCGCCGGGGCCTGCCTCCGGTGCTGCCCACTCGCTGCCGCCTACAGCCATCAATTGCCGTTCAGCGTAGATTTCGTTGAGCCGGGCCGTCAGGCGCTCTGAAAGGCGCCGGGAATTAGCGAACACAATGGTGGATTGCTTGGACAGGACCAGGTCAACAATCTGCTCCTCCACATGTGGCCAGATCGACGCTTGGGGCTGCAGGCCGGAAGCCGGGCCGGAATCGAAGGCACCGGCGGCGCCCTGCAGGTCTGACATGTCCTCCACAGGCACCGTGACCGTGAGGTTCCAGTTCTTCTTGGACGGCGGAGCCACGATCTCCACTGGGGCCTGGCCTGCCAGGAACTGCGCGACCAACTCGCGCGGCTGGACGGTAGCCGAGAGACCGATGCGCTGCGCGGGCTTGGGCAGCAAGGCATCCAGACGTTCCAGTGAGACAGCTAGGTGAGCCCCGCGCTTGGTGCCCGCAACCGCGTGCACTTCGTCGATGATGATGGTGTCCACTTCGCTGAGTGTCTCCCGGGCACGGGAGGTCAGCATGAGGAACAAGGACTCGGGTGTGGTGATCAGGATGTCCGGTGGGTTGGTCAACAGCGTACGGCGATCTGCCGCCGTCGTGTCTCCCGAACGGACCCCGACCGTGACAAGCGGTGCAGGCAGTCCCAAACGCTTGGCGGTCTGGGTGATGCCGATCAGCGGTGCCCGGAGGTTCCGCTCAACATCCACGCCTAGAGCCTTCAGCGGTGAGATGTAGAGGACGCGGGTTTTGGTCTTGGGGCGTTTGGCCCGGCCCTTGCCGTTGGCCGGAACGCTCTCCATCCCGGGGAGGGTATCCGACGGGGTGGAATGCAGCCGATCCAGCGCCCACAGGAACGCTGCGAGGGTCTTACCGGAACCGGTGGGAGCGACTACCAGGGCATGGGAACCTGACGAGATCGCGTTCCACGCCCCGTCCTGCGCTGGGGTGGGCTCGGAAAAAGCGCCGAGGAACCATTCTCTGGTTGCCTGGCTGAAACGGCTGATGGCGCCATCCGACGCCTGCGGCTCCTGCATTCATCCATCATGCCCCACGGCCCCGACAGAATAAGACGGAGCCGTGGGGGACAGTGTCAGACTGCCTGGAATGCGGTGATGGTCAGGAGTTTGATACCGGCGTTGCTGCACGCATCGTGCGGCTCAGCGACGAACAGCGATGCGGTGTCGTTCGGCGGGTAAATACGGAAACCGGCAGCGGGGACCTTGGTGCAATCGCCGTAGTTACCGGCCTGCGTGTAGCGGATTTCGGCCCACGCCGACTTGCCTGCGGCCAGTTCAATCTTGGTGACCGGGGTGGTGGTTTCGCGGGTTGCCGGTTCGCCGATCGGTTCACCATTGGCATCGGCGGTCAGCGAGACACCGGCGAAGCCTTCCAGGATGCAGGGCGCGGTGCCGGAGTTCGTCAAGATCAGCTTCTCGTAGATGCTGCCTGCCGCTCCGCCGCCGGTTGAGTCGGTAGACGCAGTAAGGGACGCTGCTTTACACAGGGTGGCTTCCGGAGCAGCTGACGTCGCAGACGGCGACGGCGTCGTTGTGGCCGTTGCCGACGGTGAGCTGGGGGTCGACGACGCCGACGGAGTTGAAGAAGTGGGCGGGGCACTGCTGGTTCCCGCCGGGCTGGGGCTTGGCCCGCAGGCTGCCAGGAGCAGCAGTGATGCGGCTGCCGTCGTCGTCACAAGTCCGGTTCTAATGCGCTGAGTCCACATGGGCACCAGCTTTGCCCTGGCTGTGAGGTGAGTCAATTGAGCCACGGCGAAGTGCCTGGATTGGCGCCCGGATCGTGATCTTCCGAGCGCCAACCCTGGGTCAACTACTTGGAGGAATCAGCCTTGACCACCGCAGGCTTGGCAGCGCGGCTGCGGAAGAAGGCAGCACCGCCCAGGCCCAAACCAGCGATGCCGGCGATCAGGCCGGCCCAGCTGCGTGCCAGCGAACCGTCATCGGAGGTCACTGCGGAAGCCTGCTCGGTGGAGACGGCGTTTGCAGCGTGGTGGTCACCTTCCGCAGCAGCAGGGGTGATGGTGACCGACGGCGCCGGAGCCTTGAGATCGTGGGGGTCCTGGCCCTCCTTGGCGATCTCGGACCAATCGGTCTGACCCTGCTCGCAGGTCTGCAGCGTGGGGAAGTAGAGGGTCTTACCGGCGGCGTCCGGCAGCTTGACCGACAGGACCAACGCGTCACGCAAGTGCGGGTCCAGCGGAGCCTTGGCCGTGTAGACGATTTGGCTGGTGCGCTTGGTGATGGTGGTGCCGTCATCCAGCTTCTTGGGCTCGGCGAGGGTCTCCGTGACCTTCTCCACGGTCCAGTTCGGGTTGACGGTCGGCTGTGCGTCATTCAGCTCTTCGGGGAGCGAAATGGCAACTTTTGTGGTGCCGAACGTGTCGCAACCGTGGGGGATGCCGAAGGTGACCAAAGCGTACGAGTTGGCAGCGGTCTTGTTCGGATCGGCGGATACGTGGGCAGAGGCTCCGGCCAGACCTGCCATCATCAGGGCGGCGGTTCCACCGGCGACGGCGGTAGCGGAAAGGGTGCGACGGATGGCGGACTTGTTCATGGGATTGCCTTTCGGGGGCGCCGGCTGAGGCGGCGCGGGGGTACGGGTCAGTGCCCGTCACCATGCAAAGGCTGTGCGTTTGCGGCGCGCTGTTGCGTCGCCTTGGTGCCGGGCGGAACTAGGAAAGTACGACGACGGCGGGCGGGCCGCGTCGACTGTCTTGCCTGAGGTTCCGCCAGGGGCGGGGGATAAAGACACCGGACGCGCCAACTGCGGCAGGCGAGGCACCGGCGTCGGGCCTGAACACCAAGGTGGGCAGCGCGAGCAGCGGCCGTAGCCAGGCCGCCAACTGCCAGAGCGCATCTTCACCCTTGGTGAGGACGATCGCAGACGCAAAGGTAGCGAAGACGTGGCCCACCAGCATCAGGGTGCCGAAAGCCGATCCGAGCTCATGGGTGTGCGCTGCTGCAATATCGATGCCGGGGCTCAAGGAATCGCCGCCGAGGTGGTGGTTTGCTGCCGGACCCGTGGCCGTGATGGGCCCCAAGGCGGTGAAGGCCTCGTGCAGCGCCAATTGTCCCGCGCCCAAGAGTCCCGCCATGAAGACGAGGTTCAGCTTGAAACGGGTAGCCAGTGTGGCCACCAGAGCCGTCAGCACCACGAGCGCCAACAGAACCGGGGCCGTGGGAAGCGTCCCGCCGCCCGCAATGTGGGCACCTGCTGCGAGGAGAACCACCACAAGAGAGACCGTGCCCGACCGCAGCGCATGGAAGGGAGCCCGGGTCCGCGATGTGCGCACGTGGTCCTCCCTTGTCTCTCTGGCTGATTGATTGTCGGCGTCTTGATTCTATCGGGAGTTCGGCGCCGGTCTGGCCCCGGATGGGTGGCTATGTGGATAGGTGCGCCGAGGGGTTGGCTCTCGGCACTTTGGCAGCGCCGAAAGAGGTGAGAGCTAACCCCTCGCGCGCCGGACGAAGGTTGGTTGTGGGGGATGAGGCACTTTTGCTGTGGAAGTGGAACGACGACGGCGGAGCTCCAGTTTGAGGCTCTCCTCGCCGCGCGCCATGGCCCAGTGATGGTTGGCCGAGAATGCGGGTTTCAGGAGCCAGCTCAACCTGCGCAGGAGGGGCTTGGCAGCGTTGACCCGCCAATCGTAGGTGATGACAACTTCCGGGCCGTCGGTTTCGAATGTCCAGCGACCTGTTCCATTGAGGTCGCCAGCGGCGGTGAGGGCGAAGCCGTCGAGGCTTACGGGCTCCGTGACGGTCAGTCGCCATCGCAAGGTGTACGGGAGCCAACCCTTGGTATGGAGGTCGAAGGTGGCGCCAACGCCGTCGGGACCGCCGTGCGTCACGGGGGTGACCTTCAGGTAGACGGAGGGCCACCAGTGCCTGAGAGTCGCGGCATCACCAAGGATGTCCACCACTTCCTGGCGGGTTCCCGCTACACGCCACACGGTGACGAACTCGTAATCGGTGCTTTTGCTGGTTCTTTTGGTGGTCCCGGCCATTGTTGCCTCCGCGGTCCGTGCTGGTTCCGAGGGTGTCTTGTGGCATCCGGGGCCAATCTACTCCTGGCTTCGCCGAAGGGTTAGCTCTCGCCCCTTTGAGCGCGTGAAAGGGGTGAGATCCCGCCCCTCGGCGGAGGCGAAGGGGGAGCTACTCGCCCGAGTTCTCCCGCGAGGTGATGCCGAACGGGGCTGACTTGAGCTCGGTGAAGTTTCCCACGCTGGCCCGGACCGTGCACTGCGGCGTGATTTGCAGGGCTGTGACGGTAAGCCCCGAACTGTCCACTGCCAGCGCCCCGCCGCAGCCATCGGCGAACCTTACTCCCTGCTCACCACCGGTGACGGCAGCGAGCATCTGGGATGCCTTACCTGAGGCCGGGCTGACGTAGAGGGGATTAAGTTCATCGGCACCGCCGGCCCACACAGGGACCAGCGTGATTTTCAGGGGGCTGGGCGTGACAACGCGTGCAGGGGTGCGGACCTCTACGCCCTTGAGTCGTTGCACCGGGTACGCGGTGCCTTTGACCGCAGAGTTTTGCGTGGCAGCCGTGGTAGCAGCCGATCCGCTGCGAATCCAGGCGTCCATTGCCTTCTGGTCAGCGGGCTGCACAGGCACCTTGGCGGTCAGTTGCACAGTTCCTCCGGCAGGAATCTCCACCCCGGAGACTTTCCAGCCACACTCAACGTCCAGTCCGGAGATGGAAGCCTGGTTACGGCTCACAGTGCCGCCATCCCACGTCACAGCCGGGCAGGCTTCGCCATCGGCAAGACCGGGAATGACCTCCAGGAACTCACCGGACAACGGCGCTTTCTGCGCCGAGTAGGACACCGTCAAACGGACCTGACCGGAAGAAGGCTCGTACATGGCGTTTCGTGAAATGGTCAGGCCGGTCGGCAGGGCAGGGTCCTGCAACTGGGCCGACAATTGTTGTCCAGGCGGCGTGGGAGCTACCTGAGTGCTGGTGGGGGATAGAAGGATGAAACCCACCACCATCGCCACGATCAGGAAGACCGCGCCAGCGCCCAGAAGCAACGCTTTGCGTGTCCGC
Source organism: Paenarthrobacter sp. NPDC091669 (assembly GCF_044756725.1). Lineage (NCBI taxonomy): Bacteria > Bacillati > Actinomycetota > Actinomycetes > Micrococcales > Micrococcaceae > Paenarthrobacter > Paenarthrobacter sp. NPDC091669. Next base: position 10,746 of record NZ_JBIVTK010000001.1, on the reverse strand, counting down.
CAGAACGGGGTCGCGTCTTTTTCCTCTGAACGTTCCTCCGCCTGTGGGCGGACTTCGCGGCGCGGCATGGGACGGGCGATGGTAGCGCTGCCTGCCTGCCCCAGATCCGGGGCAACCACATCGACGCCGGCAGATGGCGCCGCTGCAAAGGCGGTAAGTTCGTCATCGGTAAAGGCGCCGCGAACAACGGTGGCCGGGCGTTCGACGTCGTCGAACTCTTCAGGCGCTGTCCCCCGGGAGAGAGCAGGCTTGCCGGCAAGTCCAGGCGCCAAGCGCCGGAGGTTCGAAGCCGCCTCACCGGCTGTTGGGCGTTGGTTGGGGTCCTTGGACAACATCCGTTCGAGGACGTCCCACAAAGCATCGTCCACGGGAATACGGGGAGGGCGGGATGAGACATGGCGGTAAGCCACGCTGAAGTCCGTGCCCGGACCTGCGAAGGGAGTGCGCCCGGCAAGGAGTTCGTACAGCAGGACACCCGTGGAATAGATGTCTCCGGCGGGACCTGACCGCCCTTGGCTGATGAGTTCGGGAGGCATGTACTGCGGGGTGCCGATCAGGCCGGTCGTTTGACGGATCTTCTCACCCACGACGTCGGAAATGCCGAAGTCGGAGACCCGTACGTCGCCGCTTTCTGACTCGGCCCACGGGCGGGCCAGCAGCACGTTGTCCGGCTTGATGTCCCGGTGCGTCACTCCCCGTGAGTGGGCAAAAGCGAGGGCATCGAAAATCTCGGCGGCCACTTTTACGGCATCTCCGGGCGGCAAAGGGCCACTGTCTTTGACGACGTCGCGCAGCGAGCCACCCGCGATGTAGTCCATGACGATGGCCAGCCGTTCACCCTCCACCACCATGTCCCTTACCGTGACGATGCCGGAGTCCTGCAGACCAAGCAGGACGGATCGCTCGCGAACGAACCGTTCCACCAAGGAGGGGTCATCGGCATGCTCCGGGCGCAGCACTTTGGCCGCCAGGATGCGGCCATCGGTGGAGGTGACGGTCCAGACTTCACCAACAGCGCCAGAGCCCACGCGCTCGCCGAAGCGGTATGACGCGCCCAGCGCCTGACCGGTTTGTGCCAATTGCATGTCCGTACTCTCCAAAGCTATCGATCTGATTCCCGAGGCCATCCCGCGGTCCCCTGCAAAGTATCTCTGGTTGGTTTAGCTCCCGGGGCTCAGGGACTGGATCAGTGACATCTGCCCGCCGACGCCAAGGTAGCCTCGACCGGCGGTCAGCGCCACGGGTGCCTTCCGTGGAAGGGTGGCGCCCAGCAGTTCGCCGTCGTAATTGACGTCGGGCTGGAGCACCACGCCCAGGCGCGATTTGCGGATGGACTTGGTCCAGTGGCTGTACAGTCCACGCAGGTCAGCGGCCCGTCCCGAGGCAACGATGCAGAGCCCCGGAGGCCCTGAAGCGATAATCCCCGCAATGGACTGATCGGTGTCCTCGAAGCGTTCGGAGTCGTCGATCAGCAGGAACACCGTGCCGCGCTCGATCCGCAGGGAGGCCAGCAACGCAGGCACTTCGTCCGTGCCTACGGCTACGCGGTCCAGATCAGCGGTGGCCAACGGGGAGCGGCGGTCGCAAATTCCCCAGACCTGGGCCGGTCCCCGGGAAGTGGCTACGCCACGGACAGCCTCGGCCAAAGCCAGCAGCACGGTGGATTTACCGGAACGGGCCGGGCCGGCAATGAGGGCGTGCTCGCCCTCGTAAATTTCCAGGAAGGCCGGTGAGAGGTCCGTTTCGCGGATTCCCACGGGGATGTGCCACGGTTCGGTCTCCAGTTGTGGCTTCACACCCAGATCCGCCATGGTGACGTCTGTGGGCAGGCTCCTGATTGCCGTGGTCTTGGCAGGCGCGTCTCCCCAGCCTTGGCGGACACGGTCCACAGCGGCTTCCAACCCGATGCCGGGAGTCGCGACATGCATCTGCAGGGAGGTCCGCGGATCCACGCAACGTCCCGGGAGCGCAGCCGGGACGTGTTTTGCCCGCACCCCGAGCGACGAGTAGTCGTAGGTGTCGGCAAGCCGGAACAGCCACTTCTGCAGCGTAACTTCATTCATCACAGAAGGAACTGCTTTGGCACGGGTCGTGGTCACGGCGAAGGAGAGCCCCAGCGCCGGCCCGTCGGCATAGGCCCGGTACAACAGGCCAAGGAGTTGCTGCCCTTCAAAGTCCTGGAATTCATCGCGCAGGGAGGCCAGGCCGTCAAGCAGGACCACAGTGCGGCGATGCGTACCCGGTGCTGCCCTGCGACTTTCCAACTCTGTGTTCAGGTGCCGCAGGAACCGCGCTTGTTGCTCCTTGGCGCCGGCACCGGTTCCCACATAGGCCACGGTGTGCGGCAGGCGTTTAAGCATCTCAAGATCACCGGAACCCATGTCCAGAACCATGAGGTCCAAATCGGCCGGATCTGCGTCCTTCGCAAGCGTCAACGCGATGGTCGCCAAGGTGGTGCTCGTACCTGAGCCCGCCACGCCCATGAGCATCAGGTTGCCCACGGACAGGTCCCAGCCGGCGGGCGACTGGCGCTGCAGCTCAGGTTCGTCCAGCAAGGTCACCAGAACGGTAGACCCCTGCACGCTGCCGACAGTTGGATGGCTGGCTGCAGCGGCGTCCTCCGGAGACCCCTCCGTCAGGAATCCCTCCAGTTCCACCCGCTCGCCCAACGCCTCCGGCCAGACCTGCCTCGGAGGGGCGTATCCGGCTTCAGCATTGGCATCGACCACTGCGTCGATGAGCAGGTCCAGGTCGTTCTCGTCCACAGCAGCGGACCGGGCTACCGCAGGTACGGGGGCCGGGACACCGAACTGCCGGATGTCGCGGACATCGACGGCGGGACCGCCGTCGAGCTGTGCCTGTCCGGTGACCAGCGCGGTCTGGACGGGCGTGATGTCGTCCTGGCCGAGTTTCACAAAGGCGCGGCCCATCTGGGCCCTGCCGATGGCCGAGGCAGCGGGCACGCCAATCACATTGTTGGAGTCATCGCGGCTCTGGACGCGCAACGCCACTCGAAGGTTGGTATTGGCGAGAATGTCATCGCTCACCACACCGGCGGGGCGCTGCGTTGCCAGGATCATGTGCACTCCCAAGGTGCGGCCCACGGCGCCAATGCTGACGAGGGCCGTCAGGACATCCGGGAAATCCTTGGCCAGCATGGCGAACTCATCGACCACCAGCAGCAAGCGCGGCATCGGCTCGGCGGGGTTCGTGGCCAAGTAGGCATTGAGGTTGTCGATTCCCTCGCCTGCCTCTGCGAAAACCCGCTGGCGACGCTCCATCTCTGCTTCCAGGGCGATCAGGGCCCTGTCAGCCAGTTGTTCGTCCAGGTTGGAGATGGTTCCGATGGTGTGCGGGAGGCGCTCGCAGGCCTTGAAAGCGGCCCCGCCCTTAAAGTCCACCAGAATGAAGTTCAACCGGGTGGGATCGTTGCGGGCCGCGAGTCCGGCCACCAGGGAACGCAGGAACTCGGACTTTCCGGATCCGGTGGTGCCGCCCACCAAGCCGTGTGGGCCGTCCTTGACCAGGTCCAGGGTGAGTGGCCCGTTCTCACCGGTGCCTATGGGTGTGGAAACCCCGGTGGGGGCTTGCCACAGTCTGCGAATGGTCGCTGCATCTGGGCGCTCATAGCCAAGAAGACCCGGCATCCGCACCAGGGCGGGCAGGGAGGCCCCGGGAACGCTGAGCTCAGGATCATCGAAGTGTGCCAGTCGTGTGGCGCAGCGCAGGGCTTCTTCGTGGTCGAGGCCTGCCAGGATGACGTCCTCCACACGGGTCAGATCCTCCGGCTGGTCAACGGTCGCGGCAGCATCCGTGCCAACCCTGATGATGGTGGTGCAGGAGGCCGGCAGTTGCTCCTCGGACGTCGCTATGACGATGCCCGCCACGCGGGGTGGGCGTTGCTGGGGGTTGACGTGGCCGCCCGGAAGGGAACGCCCCATGCCGAGCAAGGCCCGTGCCGGGGCATCCCTGCCCTCTGTCAGTACGTCGGAATCGAGGACCACCATGAGCGCCGGGGTGGGCAATTCCTCCACTGAGTCCTTCAGCATGCGCAGCATGGCCAGGCTGGTCTCACGGTGCGCGGACATCCAGCGATCGCCCGTGCTACTGCCGGTTTGGCGCGTGTGGGGGAGCCACGAGGCCCATTCCCATTCCTCGGCCCGGCCGGCGTCGCAGAAGACACCGATCGTCAGATCTGCCGGACCAACATGCACGGCGGCCTGGGCCACCAGGGAACGGGCCAACGCCAAGGCTCCTTCCCGCGAGCCAACAATGCCCACTACTCCGGCGTCGGTCAGGTCTACCAGTACGGGTGCCGCCAGGAGACGGGCTGCAGTGAGGGTTTCCTTGACCTTTTCGTCCGGGCGCGAGCCCGCAGCACGGTCCACCTCAGGCTTCCACGGCACATCACCCGTGCCTGCATGCAGGGCCAGGAAGTCGTCCGAGTCCGCACGCCGCTGCCACAGTGAGGTTGCCGGAAGCGCAGACCGGCGGACCACTGTGGCGGGATCGGGGACCATCCTGTGCCGGCGGGCGGTTTCCACCTCGGCGGCAGTGCGGATCTGCTTCTCAAACTCCTTGAGCGCTCCGTCGAAGCGCTCGGCCTCTTCCTTCAGGCCACGGGCATGGCGGCGTTTTTGCTCGAACCACATGCCCACCGCCATCACCGGACTGAGCATGGCGAACATGGCGAAGCGCATGTCACGGAGAATCATCACCATCGCAACCGCCATGACCAGCGGAGCCAGCACCGTGATGTAACTGAACTTGTTGGCCGGGGGAACGTCCTTGCGGCTCGGCGGGACCAAAGGATCCCCGGCCGGTGCACGCCCTGGACGCGGTGGCCTGTTAAAGGGAGCAGTGGCTGCTGGCGTCAGGTTGTGCAGGCTGCCTGGCGCGGGGGCCGGGGTCTCGTCCAAGGCAGGGCGGAGGAGAAGGACCGTGCCGCCTGCCGTGATGGTGGCCGTTTGGGTGACCAGAACCCCGTCCTCGCCCACAGGTTCCCCGTTGACCAAAGTGCCGTTGGTGGAACCGCCATCCACCACGCGGAGCCCCTCCTCTTCACGGCGAAGACGGAAATGATCCCATGAGGCACTTTCAGTAGGGAGGCTGAGATCGGCGTTGGGTGACCTGCCGATGAGCATGTCGCGGCCTAGCGGAACGTCCACCACGCCCCCAGTACGCTGACCGCCGGCCAATGTGAGGCTCCAATCACGCACGCGGTGCGGCATTGGCCACGGTGCACGTGAGATGCGGCTGCCTTCCAGCAGAATCAGCTCGGACAGCGGTGTGGCTCCACGAACCTCTGTCTCATTGACGAACACAGGTTCCTCAGGGCCAACACGGGGTCCCCCGGCGGCTTCCACTAAGTCGGACAACGTGATGGCGGGCGCGGCGTGGGCAACCTCGCACTCGAAACGACGATCGTCCAGGTCGATCAGCACACGCACCGGGCGCTCCTCCTGTAGTGGAACTGTTCCCCTCAGGCGTGGGGACAGAAAGGTTGTTAGGGGCTGGCAGGCGCCGGAACCCAGACGAGCCGCGGGGCGTTTTCGTCTGCCGGACGAAGACCGAGGTCTTGTGGCGACGCGAAGACGGGGATCGCGTCAGCGGTCAGTGCCTGGGCTTGCGTGAAGTCGAGCGGGGGTCCGGCGAGGCCTTCCCCGGGGCCAAAGGACAGGGTGCGCAGCGACGCCGCGACCTTCGACGGTTCCTTGCTCCCAGCCAGTGCAGCCGCGCGGACCAGAGCCACCACGGCGTCGTGGCTGCGGGCGTCCGCGGCCCACGCCTCGGCGGAGAACGGGGTATCGTCCGTCAGGTTCTTGACCTCCGGATTCCCTCCAGCCAATCTGATGCCGGAGAGGAATGCGGACATTCCCCGCCCTTGGGCATCCTGCTGGAGTGCGATTGCATCTCCGGTGGCCGGGGCAACGCTGACCAGTTGTCCTGAAGCGGTGCCGTCCAGCTCCGCGAGCGAGGATGCGAACGCGGGGGTGATGGCGCCGTCGGGAAGTACCAGCGGAACTGACACATCGCGTGACTGGAGGGCTTGGACCAGGCGGGCGAGGCGCTGCGGCGTTGCCGCCGACACCACAACGGCGTCAGCCGGGTTGGCTATCCGTATGCCTTCAGCATCTGCCGGCGCGTCCTTGGCCGGAGGACGGAGCTGGTCGCCTGTACGGATGGCTGCTTCCTGGGCAAGGTCGCCTACCTCAGTGAAACCTTCGAGGGACAGGGTGTCCGCCACCGTCACCGAGGCGGGGGCCTGACCGCCGTCGCTGACCAGCAGCACCCGGCTCTTGCCGGCAAGTGCGGTCCCAACGGCGGCCTGGATGGAAGCTGCCGTGGGTCCGGTGGTCCACGTGGTTTGAGTGGGTTCGGAGGCTTCGGCGTAGGGCAGGATGACCGGGAGATTGCGCTCCTCGGCCGCCTTCGCTGCGGCAAGGGCCTGGGGCCCGGTGCTTGCAACAACGACCCCTGACACACCCTGCTCAGCAAGGGCGCCGACGGCTGCACGTGCGCCGTCTTCAGTGCCTTGGTCGTTCTGGGTGGGCAGGGTGACCTTTGCGCCGCTCTGGGCGAAGCGCTGCGCGGCCACCACGGCGCCTTGCGCTGCGCGGTTGTATTCGGTACCTGGCTCGCCGGACTGGCCGAACGTCATGACGACGCCGATCGAAAAGTCCGCCGGCAGGCCGTCAGCTTTCAGGGCAACAGGAACTGTTGCCGCCACAGGATCGGGCCGGGGAGCTTCCGTAGGACGGTTCAGCGTCATCACCAGGACTGCCGCTGCGGCAATCACGACGGCGGCTCCGGCAGCAATCAGGGCGATGAGACGTGCGCGGGGGCTCATGCTGCACCGCCGATCTTCAGTGTGTAGAGCGTCTGAGAGGTAGCGCCGGCCGGCACTTCGAGTTGGAACGGCGGCAATTCATCCACCGCGGTGAGCGAGGCCTTGAACTGGGCCTGGCGCAGCAGGAGTCCTGCCACGTCCCGGGAACGGATGTTTGCGTAGCCTTCGGCGTTCTGCGAGGCAAGGGCCAATTGGAAGTCCGCGGTGTCTGCTTTTGCCGCGCTGGTGGCCATCGAGCCGAGCAGGCCTGAACCGTTCACCGCCCTGTCCCCGAGGTCCAGCATCACCTTGTTGAGGCTGGACGCGAGAAGCGCGCTGGCACCTTCGACGTCGCGGGTGGAGCCCGACGTGCTGGCTGCGATGTTGTCCAAGGAGGCCTGGGTGCTCTTGGACAGCGCGGAGGTCAGGTCACCGCTCTGCCCCAGGAGCTCGTCACGCTGCTTGTTGACCGTTCCCTCGGCGTCTTTCACAACGTCGTCAGAGGTGGACTTCAGCCCGGAAATGGACCGGTTGAACGCTGTAGTCACGGCTTCGGAGCTGGCATCGCCGATGTCGGCAACCTGCCTCACCTGTTCGTCCACGGTTTTGTAGACCTCGGCAGCAGTTTCGGCCGAAACGTCGCGGAGTGATTCTTTGATCTTGTCGCCGAGCATGTCCTGCTGCTCTTTCAACTTCGCAAGTGCCTTGGTCACCGTGCCGGAAGATTCAATCGCGTCAGCGAGGGCAGTGTCGAGCGACTCGAGTCCTTTTTTGGTTCCGTTCACGTTTCCTGTTGCGGCGCCGTCGAGCGTCTTGACGGCGGTCTTGATCGCTTCCAATTTGCTGTCGCTGGCGTCGAACGTTGCCTCCAAGGCCGTGAAGGCCTGGCCAATTGCCTGGTCGGCGGCGGTGGTGTCAGTCGCTGCGAGCACTTCGTCCCAGGCAGCTGACTGAGCTTCGAGCCGAACGTCCAGGGGCTCCTTGAAGCCCGGCGGCGGATTCAGCGCGGGTGAGGGGTTGCCGTCTTCATCAGTCGGTTCGCACGGCACTGACGTCAGGTAGGAGCGCAGCCTGTCAACGTCCTTGGCGGACAGTTTGCCTTTGCCCGGGATGAGTCCGTCGTCGGACAGCTTGCAGAGTTCGTCGGCCAGTTTCTGGTTTTGCTGCAGCATGGAGCCGTTCAGCCAGGTTCCCTGACCGAGTTCGCCCTTTGCTGCCTTGGCATTGGCGGCGATGGCGAGGAGTTTCTGCCGGAGGGTGTCAACACTGTTCTGTGCCGCGGTGGCTGCTTTACGGGTCGCGGTTGCAGAGTCCTCGGCTGACTTGATGGCTGTATCCAGTGCCGCGAGTGCCTTGCTGTAATCCTCCGAAGTTCCGGAGCCGTCAAGCATCGCACCGAGGTCCGTGCGCACCTTTTCAAGTGCGACGGCGGACGTCGCCTGGTCTTTGATGGCATTTTCCACGACCTGCGGCTGAAGGCCGGAGACGAGTTTGTCGCCTTCTTGGACCAGACCCAGAAGCGCTCCGGTGACAGTGACGGCGGAACCGTAGAGGGAGCAGGTCATTGATCCCTGTTCAGCGCACTCTGCAGGGGTGGGGTTCTCGGGTCCCATGGTCGCTTTGAGAGCGCCGGCGACGGTGTCACGGCAACCAGCGCTGACCTTTGCATAGGCATCCAACTGTGAGGACATGGTGAGAACGCTGGAATACACGGTGGCTGCGGGCGCAGCCTTGGCCACCTCAGCGGTGCAGCCGTCGCCTGTGATGGGGGTGACCGGCGGTGTGGCGGAAGTGTCGCCCAGCATCGCATCCACGGCGGAGACCGTCAGTTTCAGCTGCGACATGGTGGTGGACTGGGTGGCCGTGGTTGAAGACTCCAGGTCAGAGCCGAGAACCTGCAGTTGCTGCTTCAGGTCCGACATCGTCGCGGCAAGGGCCTTGGAGTTGTCCCGGAGTTCACCGGCTGTTTTCGCGCCCAGGGTCTGCGAGGTTGCCTGGAGGTTCCGACGGACATCGGTGATGGTGGATCCTGCTTTCGCCAAGACGGTGTTGACATCCGAGACCAGCGAAATGGTGCGGCGCTGCAACTCCATCTCCGAGCCTGTTCCGGACGAGAAGGCACTGGCGAGCACACCGTTGGCACTGAGGTCTGTATTGAGGCCGGGCTGGACGGCGACGTCGAATTCGGGAACCTGGAAGTCCTTCACGTCGGCGGCGAGACGCAGCGTGGTGCTGGCGCCGGAACGCGGGGGAGCCAGGACGGTGGCCCACTGGACTACGGTGGCGCCGTCTTCCGTACTGCTCAGGACTCCGTTGGTACCCGTGGTGCCGTCGGCCGAGCCGGGTGTTACGTCATCCGCCCGGATGCCGGGGAGCTTGGTGGACGCGGCGATTGTCAGCGGGGCGCCCACCAGGGCGGTGTCAGAGCGGGCCTGGCCGGCGGCGTCGTACTGGATGGTCTGTGGTTTGACGGTGAGGTTCTCAAGTGTCAGATTGATCTCGACCGGGCCGGTGTGGCCTTTCAACTCGGCGAGGTCGGAACCTGATTTCTCGCCGGCGCGGTACTGGAGGCTCACGCGAACCGGGAGTTCGCCCACTACCTGGGCGGTGTCATAGGTGGTGCTTTCCGCCGAGGAGTCACCCTCAGCGGACACCGAGATGGTGGTGCCCTCGATCTTCTGCACTCCGGCGGCCGGGGACAGGCCCACGCGGACACTCTGCAGGAGTTTGACCGGGTTGGACACCGGCTCCGGCTCAGGTGGCTGGGTGCACGACGTGGTCGCGATCAGTCCCAGTGCTATCAGGGCGATGCCCAGTGCGCGGCCCGGTGGGATGCGACGCCCTGGTTGGTGCTGCCTAAAAGTTGCATGCCTGGGCATGGATCGTCCCCCTCATTCCGTTCACGGTGCCTTGAGCATCATAGAGGATTGCACCGACGAATGGACTAATCTCACCCTGTTGGGCATCCGTGCAGGTCACGAACAGTCTCACAAGCCGCATCGGTTTGTATTTTTGTTGGATTAATTGGGCGGGGTGCTGGTAGCTTGGTGTCCGTCTGGTCGCCGGGGGTTGTTCCTGGTGTTGCGATTGTTCTTATTGGGAGGAAAGTTCTATGTCGCGTGTGTTGTCTACTGAGCAGGCCAAGGCTGCTATTGGTCAGGTGCAGTCGATTATTACTGGTGGGTTTACGGATCAGATTTCGGCGTTGGATGCGCAGGGTCGTGTGTTGTCGGATCCGAATGTGTGGGATGGTCCGTTGGCTGCTGAGTTCCGTGGTTCGACGTGGCCGGAGACGAAGGCTGCGTTGGATAAGGCCAAGGAAGAGTTGGAGCAGTTGCGGGGTCAGTTGCAGAAGATTTCGCAGGATATTTTCTCTGCTGGTGGCGGGGCCTGATTCTTTTTTTGGTGTGAGTGTGGGGGCCGGGTGATCGTGCTGCGTTGATGCGTGGTGTGGTTGCCCGGCCGTTGCACTGTGTTGTTGTGGTGCGGGTTTTGTCCACCCTGTTGTGGTGCGGGTTTTGTGGGTTGTTGGGTTTTGTTCGCGTTCTTGTTCTGTGGGGGGCTGTGGTTGTGACCGAGTTCGTTGAGATGCCGTTGTTGCCGGATTCCGATGGTGCCCATGGTGGCCGGTTTGTGTATGGGGTTGCTGAGTCGGTGAAGGGTGCTTTTGAGTCCGCAGCGTCGCGGGTGCAGGAGCATTCGGGGTCGCGTGGGCCGTTGGTGACGGGGGCGGGGGAGGATTTCCGGGGGCATTTTTCGGAGGTGTTCGCGGCGAACGCGGTGACGGCGTCCCGGGACGCGGAGTCCCTGGCTGCGGCGTTGCGGACGGTGGCCGGGTATGTGGGGACCATGATTTCCGAGGCGCGGGACGAGGATGACCGGCGTCGGCAGAACAACGAGTGGGTGCGGCGGCATAA